>NZ_WVQV01000010.1:0-106799 GCF_013110585.1 Ruegeria sp. HKCCD6119
CAATCGTGCCGATGTTGACGTGCGGTTTTGTACGCTCAAACTTTTCCTTTGCCATTCCTCAGGCGCCCTTTTGCGATTTGGGGGACCCTTGGTCCCGTGGTTACATCTGCGCGCGCGAGATATTTGGTTCAAAGGGGAAAATCAAGCACATCCTGAGGGAAAAGCGCTTATCCTGCCGGATTTTGCGTGACCTCGACAGATTCCAACGGCTGGATAAGGTCCGGCCGTTTGTCGAACCAGCCATTTTCCTTGTGCTCTTCAGCCAGCCATTCCTCGACCCGGTCGGCTATCTTGAGGGCCAGACCGCTCATCTGTTCTTCTTTTGTGCGCTCATGCCCCGATCCTTTGAGGGCACTTCCGCCGGTGGTGTCTTCCAGCACCTGGAATTGCTTACCCTTGGCCAGAAACTCTTTTTTCTTCACGTCATAGACGTTGACCAACACAATCGCAGTGCTTTTGGGGTTGTAGATCACAGGGATCCCCGGCGGGGCCAGCATGTAACCTTCAAGGCTGATGCCAAGGTCATATTCCTGTGAGCCTTCGTAACGCCCCAAACGAATATCAACCGCGTTCTGGATCGCTTTTGTCCATTCGTCAGGTGTGGCGTCCCGCGATACAGGTCCCTGAACGGCCTTGTCCGCAAAGGCATAATTCACACGAAGCTTGAATTCTCCGAGGGATTCAGGCGGCTCATACACCTGTGTCTGTGTGCAAGCGGCCATCAGGGCCAGTCCGGTGATCAGCGTCAGAATGCGCAACATGTGTCGTCTCGATAGGCCTGTTTTTTGTTGATCTAGCGCACCGATACGGGTTGTGCAAAGCCGTATCGGCGGAAATTCACCCGCGCAGCAGCGCGATCACGAAAACTTATAGTCGCGCGGGAAGCCATAGGGCGGTTTTTTCCCGACACTGGCGCGTTTTGCCAGCCATTGCGTCATATCCGCCTCATGTCGGGTCTTGTCGCCGCCCATGGACCATTTGAGACCGTCTTCCCAGTTGAACGTCGTGATGTCGGACAAGCCCCCATCCAGTTCAAGCGTTCCCTGACGGCCCCGCGCCATATTGTATTTCTGCAAACGCACGCCCTTGCCGCGACCCATCTCTGGCAGTTCTTCCGTGGGGAAGACCAGGAATTTGCCGTTTTGGGACACGACAGCGACATGATCGCCTTCCACAGGCTTACAGATCATGGCCGTCTCATCACCCTTGACGTTCAGCACTTGTTTGCCGTTGCGCGTCTGCGCCAGCACGTCATCTTCCGGCACCATAAAGCCGTTGCCCGCGTCCGAGGCCACCAGCAGCTTGCGCCCCGGCTTGTGGATCAGAATGTCGATGATCTGCGCCTCGTTGGGCAGATCCACCATCAGGCGCAAGGGCTCGCCCATGCCGCGCCCGCCGGGCAGGTTGGCTGCGCTGACGGTATAGAATCGGCCATTCGAGGCAAAGACCAGCAACCGGTCGGTCGTTTCCGCGTGGAAGATGAAACGCGGGCCGTCGCCGTCCTTGAACTTCAACTCTCGCTTCAGGTCGATATGGCCGGTCATGGCGCGAATCCAGCCCATCTGCGAGCAGACGACCGTGATCGGTTCCTTGTCGATCATCGCCTCAAGCGGAACTTCCTCGACCTGCCCCGCCTCGGCAAACCGGGTGCGGCGCGCACCGCCTTCATAATCTTTGCCAAAGGTCTTTTTCGTCTCTTTCAATTGCTCGGCAATCTTGGCCCATTGCAGGGCGGGATCGGCCAGCAGATCTTCGAGATTGGCGCGTTCTTCCATCAGCGCGTCGCGTTCGCGAACCAGCTCCATCTCTTCCAGACGGCGCAAGGAGCGCAGGCGCATATTGAGGATGGCGTCGACCTGAACTTCCGACAGCTCGCCCTCGCCCGGCTTAGGCGTGACGTAGTCAGATTCGTCGGTGGCGCGAACGTGGTCGATGCACCAATCCTCGCGCATCAGCGCGGCCTTGGGGTCGTCGTCATAACGGATGATGTCGATCACACGGTCGAGGTTCAGGAAGGCGACGATAAAGCCTTCGAGCACTTCCAACCGGTGGTCGATCTTGGCCATGCGGTGACGCGAGCGGCGCAGCAGCACCTCTTGCCGGTGATCGAGGAAGGCTCGCAAAACTTCCTTCATCGAACAGACCTTGGGCGTCACCCCATCGATCAGCACGTTCATGTTCAGGCTGAACCGCACCTCGAGGTCCGAGTTGCGGTATAACATGCCCATCAGCACCTCGGGGTCCACGTTCTTGGAGCGTGGCTCGAGGATCAGACGGATATCGTCGGCGGATTCGTCGCGCACATCTGCGAGGATCGGGATTTTCTTGGTCTGGATCAGTTCCGCGATCTTTTCGATCAGCTTGGATTTCTGAACCTGATAGGGAATCTCGGTGACCACGATCTGCCACTGGCCACGGCCCAGATCCTCGACCTCGAACTTGCAGCGCAGTCGGAACGAGCCGCGCCCGGTGCGATAGGCTTGCGCGATGTTCTCGGGCGGTTCGACGATCACGCCACCGGTCGGAAAATCCGGGCCGGGGACATAGTTCAGCAACGTGTCGTCCCGCGCGTCCGGTGTTTTGATCAGGTGCAGGCAGGCGTCGCAAAGCTCCGAGATGTTGTGCGGTGGGATGTTGGTCGCCATGCCGACGGCGATACCGCTGGCGCCGTTGGCCAAGAGATTCGGAAACTGCGCAGGCAGCACCACCGGTTCAGTCAGCGTGCCATCATAGTTGTCGCGGAAATCCACGGCGTCTTCGCTCAGACCTTCCAGCAGCGCCTCGGCCACGATGGTCATCCGCGCCTCGGTATATCGCGAGGCCGCCGGGTTGTCGCCGTCGATATTCCCGAAATTCCCCTGCCCGTCGACCAGCGGGTAACGCACGTTGAAGTCCTGCGCCAGGCGCGCCATTGCGTCGTAAATCGCGGCGTCGCCATGCGGGTGGTAATTGCCCATCACGTCGCCGGAAATCTTGGCGGACTTGCGAAAACCTCCGGTTGCACTGAGTCGCAGCTCTCTCATCGCATAGAGGATTCGCCGGTGCACCGGCTTCAATCCGTCCCGCGCGTCCGGCAGGGCGCGGTGCATGATGGTGGACAGCGCATAGGTCAGGTAACGCTCGCCTATCGCGCGGCGCAGCGGTTCTGCAACCTCACCCCCGTGGTCGGGGGCCTCCATGTTGGGGTCGTCGATCGTATCGTTCATATATGATGTGATACGACGCAAGAACGCTTTGGTAAAGCAAGCAACGCGTATTTTACTGGGGACAAGTCGGGCTTTTTGCAACAGGGGGAGGCAAGTCGGTGTTTTCCCCGAATTTTCGACTCTGCCCTTCTATTATGCTACCATTCCAACAATTGAATGATTGCTGCCTATTTTGTTGTTACGATTGAATTGGGGGATGCGCCATGACGCGCCTTGTACTTGTTACTTTCGCCGCACTCGGCTGGACTTTTTACGTGATGAGCGGAGGTCCTGACTTTGAGCCGCGCGGAGTCCGCACTGCGGAGCCCGAGCGTGTTGCCATTGCCCCGAGACCTTCAAGGCCGGCTATCGAATCCGCGCCCGCCGAAACTCTGGTCGCGCGTGCTGCGGTAAAGCCTCCGGCGCCAGTCGCACCGGTCACTGAACCCGTGGCCGAGCTGGACGAAGCAGAAACCAAAGCGCTGCTGTCGCAAGTCGCAGCTGGCCTGAAGGCAAACCCCTCACTGTTCGCTGACGAAAACGTCACTCTGACCCTTGCGTCGCTGGAACAGGGTCTGGCCTCTCTCGAACAGGTAACCACCGACGCCGAGCTGCCAACGGTTGAACTGCCCGCCCCTGTCGAGGCCGCCAAGGATATCCGCGAAATATCGGGAACCCGCGTGAACCTGCGCGATGGGCCGGGAACGATCTATCCGATCATCGGCAAGGCCAGGATCGGTCAGCAGGTTGAAGTCTTTGGGGATTCAGGTACCGGCTGGTTGCGCCTGCGCGTGTTGCCGGGGCAACAGGTTGGGTGGATTTCGGCATCACTCGTCCGGAAAACAACGAACTGACATCGAAGTGTCATTGCCCTGCCGCAAACCCCGCCATAGCTATGGGTGGGGATCAGGCTCGGAAGGCATATGCAGAAATCGATTCTTATCACGGGATGCTCGTCAGGCATCGGTCTGGACGCGGCACACGGTATGCGTGCACGAGGCTGGCGTGTTTTTGCATCCTGCCGCCAGCAACGCGACTGTGATCGCCTGCGTGCGCAGGGGTTCGAAAGCCCCAGAATCGACTACACCGACACAGACAGCATCACGTCGGGTTTGTCTTATGTTCTTGAGGCTACAGGCGGCTCGCTGGATGCCCTGTTCAACAATGGCGCACATGGCCTGCCCGGCGCGGTAGAGGATGTTCCGACGGATGGCCTGCGCCATATATTTGAGACCAATGTCTTTGGCTGGCACGAGCTGACCCGACAGGTCATTCCCGTCATGCGGGAACAGGGTCATGGCCGGATCGTGCAGTGTTCCTCGGTTCTGGGTCTTGTCGCCTTCCCGTGGCGCGGCGCATATGTCGCCACGAAATACGCGATCGAAGGGCTGACCGACACGCTGCGGCTGGAACTTCGGGATACCGACATCCACGTCGCCCTGATCGAACCCGGCCCCATCACCTCGAAACTCCGAGAAAAGGCGATCCCATTGTTCGAGAAATACATCGACTGGGAAAACTCGGCCATTCGGGAGAAGTATGAAGGCTCACTGCTTAATCGCCTTTATGAAAGCAGTGGGCCAGACCGATTTGAATTGCCCGCCTCTGCCGTCACGGACAAGCTGGCTCATGCGGTCGAGGCCCGACGCCCCAAACCACGTTACTATGTGACCACTCCGACATATATCGCCGGGATACTGCGCCGCATTCTGCCTACAAACGCCTCTGATCGAATCCTTTCGGATATCTGAGACGATATTTCCCGTTCGCTTTTCGACGCCCTGACGCTAGATGGGTGGTAATCGAAAAAAACCGGACGGTGAGTTCAAATGAACCTTGTGATGGTCATTCTGCTTCTGGCTATGGCGGCAGTTGTCGTAGTGCTGGCCTTAGGCATCGCGAATTTCGGCAAAGGCGGCATGGAAGCGGCCAAGAAAAGCAACAAGATGATGCGCCTGCGTATTCTCTTTCAGTTCATCGCCGTGTTGCTGATCGTGCTTTTCGTGTATCTGCGCGGACAGGGAGTTCAATAAATGGTCGTACTCAACAAAATCTACACACGCACTGGCGATGACGGGAAAACCGCCTTAGGCAACGGAGAGCGCGTGGCAAAATATTCGGGTCGCGTCGCAGCCTATGGCACCGTGGACGAACTGAACGCTTTTGTCGGCGTGGCACGGACCGAGGCCGAAGGTGATGTCGAAACCGCGCTGTCGCGCATTCAAAATGACCTGTTCGATCTGGGTGCCGACTTCTGTCGCCCCGACATGGAAAAAGACGCCGAGGCCGATTATCCCCCCCTACGCATCGTGCCTGCCCAGATCGGCCGGCTGGAAGCCGAGATCGACGCAATGAACGAGACGCTGGAACCTCTGCGCAGTTTCATCCTGCCCGGTGGCTCGCGCTTGGCAGCACATCTGCATGTCTGCCGGACCGTTTCGCGCCGGGCGGAACGGCTTGCGGTCGAGCTGACGAATATGGAGCCCGTCAACGACGTGGCGGTCAAATACCTCAACCGTCTCAGCGACTGGTTCTTTGTTGCAGCACGCTGCGCAAACGCAAACGGCAAAGACGACGTGTTGTGGGTTCCGGGCGCGAACCGCTGATCGCGAAATACAGAGTCGCGGGTAATATTCTTTCGCCACTTGGCAAAAAAATTGCAAAACGCGACGTCCCGACGCCATGACGTGACGATTTTGCTCTGTTGTGCCACTGCGGCAGGCGCTATCTAGTCGGTCGAGAGCATTGGTGGAGTCGCCTGCGCGGCTTACCGTTTTTTTGAGGAGAAAGCGCTACAATGAAGGTACTGGTGCCTGTCAAACGCGTGATTGACTACAATGTGAAGGTCCGCGTGAAAGCGGACGGTAGCGGTGTTGATCTCGCCAATGTCAAAATGTCGATGAACCCGTTCGACGAGATTGCGGTGGAAGAAGCTATCCGCCTGAAAGAAGCCGGCAAGGCCGACGAGGTCGTTGCTGTTTCGATCGGCGTGAAGCAGGCGCAGGAGACGCTGCGCACGGCGCTGGCCATGGGGGCTGACCGCGCAATCCTGGTTGTGGCGACTGACGATGTACACACCGATATCGAGCCTCTGGCCGTTGCCAAGATCCTGGCCAAAGTGGTCGAAGAAGAGCAGCCCGGCATTGTTCTGGCAGGCAAGCAGGCGATCGACAACGACATGAACGCCACCGGCCAGATGCTGTCGGCGCTGTTGGGCTGGTCCCAGGGCACCTTCGCGTCCGAGCTGGACATCGAAGGCGACACCGCCAAGGTCACCCGCGAGGTCGATGGCGGCCTACAGACCATCAGCGTCAAGATGCCCGCCATCATCACCGTCGACCTGCGTCTGAACGAGCCGCGCTATGCCTCGCTGCCCAACATCATGAAGGCGAAGAAAAAGCCGCTGGACGAGAAAACCGCCGCCGATTACGGCGTCGACGTCACCCCGCGTCTGGAAATCGTCAAGACCGAAGAGCCGCCGGCGCGCGCGGCGGGCATCATCGTGGGCTCGGTTGACGAGCTGGTCGAGAAACTCAAAGAAGCGGGGGCTGTGTAATGGCTGTACTTCTGCTTGCCGAAGTGAACAACGGCGAATTGGCGATGGATGCGACCGCAAAGGCCGTGACCGCCGCGAAAGTGCTGGGCGACGTGACCGTTCTGGCCGCAGGCGGGTCTGCCGCTGCTGCCGGTGAGGCCGCCGCCAAGATCGACGGCGTATCCAAGGTTCTGGTCGCCGAAGACGCATCGCTGGGCCACCGCCTGGCGGAATCGACCGCAGCCCTGATCGTGGGCCTGTCCGATGGGTATGAGCACATCGTTGCCCCTGCCACCACCGACGCCAAGAACGTGATGCCGCGCGTTGCAGCGCTGCTGGACGTGATGGTGATCTCGGATGCCTCGGGCGTGGTCGATGGCTCTACGTTTGAGCGCCCAATCTATGCGGGCAACGCGATCCAGACCGTCAAGTCGAACGACGCCAAGAAGGTCGTCACCATCCGGACCGCCAGCTTTGACGCTGCCGGCGAAGGTGGTTCGGCCGCGGTCGAGACCGTGTCGGTCGGCGAGAACCCCGGCCTGTCGTCCTGGGTTGAGGACAAGGTGGCCGAAAGCGACCGTCCAGAGCTGACCTCGGCCGGCGTTGTTGTTTCGGGCGGCCGCGGTGTCGGCTCGGAAGAAGACTTCAAACTGATCGAAACCCTGGCTGACAAGCTGGGCGCTGCGGTTGGTGCGTCGCGTGCGGCCGTTGACTCGGGCTATGCGCCGAACGACTGGCAGGTGGGTCAGACCGGCAAGGTTGTTGCCCCAGATCTGTATGTCGCCGTCGGTATTTCGGGCGCGATCCAGCACCTGGCCGGCATGAAGGACTCGAAGGTCATCGTGGCGATCAACAAGGACGAAGAGGCGCCGATCTTCCAGGTCGCCGATTTCGGCCTGGTCGCAGACCTGTTCCAGGCGGTACCGGAACTGACCGAAAAGCTCGGCTGAACCGGATATCCGGATTGATCTGTAAAGGCCCGCCAACAGGCGGGCCTTTTTCAGTTCAGGTTCCGCAAGGCGATTAGCAGGTGTTCGGCAATTTCTCGATGCGCGGACGGGCCGATCATATGTTCCGCAATTGGCTGCTGAAGCGTTCCGAACATTACGTCTTCGAGAGCATCCGATCGCGCGGATACAGCGACCGAAACCTCGACGACATCTGCGCATAGCGGGCGTAGCTGTTCGATCATGGCGGCGTCGGGCACGATATGGTCGACATGCGATCCGGTTTGCCGCTGCACATGCAGCCAAAGCAGAACCACGCCGGGTTCGATCCGTTCTATCAAGTCCCCGGTGGCGCGTATCCAGACCTCTCGCAGCTCCTGCGTTACGACTTCAAATCGTGCGTCTTCTGTTGCGCTCAGCTGCTCCAACAAATGGCGCACAAAATGGATTTCCGTGAAGTCAACATCCGGGTACAGCCCCAGCAAGTCCGCGGTGGGTTCAAGGAACCGATCGTTGCGACGCGGGTGCACGCGGTAAAACCGGTTCGATTGACGCAGAAGATCGGGCACCTGCAACACGCACAGGTCTGACTGATTGACCAGATTCAGCACCCCCGGATCAGTGGACAACGCTTCGATTCCGCAAAACAGGCTGCCGAAGTTTACGCATGGCTTTCCCAATCGCTTCTCAAGCACGGCAGGAAACGGGTAATCGACGAATCTGCCGAAAGTTTCCTCTCCTCCCAGACAGGCCACATAGGGCTGGTTCAACGTGCCGGGTGGACCCCGGAACCAAAGTTTCGAGTTGGCATATTGGCAGGCGGACTCCCCGCCGCTGTTTGTCTGATGAAAGCTCATATCAAGCCCCCGTTTTCTCACCCGGTGCCATCTTGCGGCCTTAGATATTGAGATTTTCCTAATGCGCGCATTTGAAGCGAAATTGACCGCCTTGATCCTCTTGCCGCCTGCCCCGGTCTGCCGATACTGTCGCGGTATCCTACAGGGCAAAGGCAGCTGAACATGGAAGTTAAATCGGTCGGGGTGATTGGCGCGGGGCAAATGGGCAACGGCATTGCCCATGTTATGGCGTTGGCGGGATACGACGTCTTGCTGAACGATGTCAGCCAGGATGCTCTGGACAACGCCATTGCCACAATCGAAGGTAACCTGGCGCGGCAGGCGTCGCGTGGCAAAATCACCGAAGAGGCGATGAAGGCTGCACTGAAACGGATTACGACCACGCTTGAGTTGCCGAAACTGGGCCAAACCGATCTGGTTATCGAGGCAGCAACCGAGCGGGAAACGATCAAGCAGGCGATTTTCGAGGACCTGCAACCGCACCTGCTGCCGCATACGATTCTGACGTCAAATACATCCTCGATTTCCATCACCCGCCTGGCAAGCCGCACGGATCGGCCCGAACGGTTCATGGGTTTTCATTTCATGAACCCTGTCCCTGTTATGCAGCTGGTGGAATTGATCCGCGGCATCGCCACGGATGAAGAAACTTTCAAGGCCTGCAAAGCGGTGGTGGATCGGTTGGGCAAAACGGCGGCCAGCGCCGAGGACTTTCCGGCCTTTATCGTGAACCGGATCCTGATGCCCATGATCAACGAGGCTGTCTACACACTCTATGAAGGTGTGGGGAACGTTCAATCCATCGACCAGTCCATGAAACTTGGGGCGAATCATCCCATGGGCCCGCTGGAATTGGCGGACTTCATCGGGTTGGATACCTGTCTGGCGATCATGAACGTGTTGCATGACGGGTTGGCCGATACCAAATACCGCCCCTGCCCCCTGCTGACGAAATATGTCGAGGCCGGGTGGCTGGGGCGCAAGACCGAGCGCGGCTTTTATGATTACCGTGGTGAAGTTCCGGTACCGACACGCTGAAGGGGGCCAACCCCCTCGCCCGGACTTTGTCCAGGCTCACCCCCGGGATATTTTTGGCCAGATGAAGACGCGGGTCAGGTCTGTTCCGACTTGCCCAGAGACATGGTGTGATTTCTGAGCCAGGCCATGAAACCGCGCGGGTCGCGTTCCAGCAGTTCCATGTCGCGGTCTGAAATCGGTTCGCCGATCACCGGCGACTGAGGTTTGTTGCAGGATCGGACGATCTCGTGCAGCAACAATCCCTGCCGGAGAATTGCAGAGACACGGTTGGCGATCTGATACCAGCGCGAATTGCTGCCCGGAAAGAAAATCGGCACCACACGCGCGCCTGAACGGCGGATCATCTTGGCGGTGAACACGTTCCATTCCCGCTCGATCGCAGGCCCGAACCAATCATCCGAGGACATCACAACACCGGATGGGAACAGCGCCACAACGCCGCCGTTTTTGAGATGTTCCATGGCTTTGCCGCGCATTTCCAGCATCTTGGCCTGCGCCTCGGGGTCATGTGGGAACGGAACCGGAATCATGAATGACGTGGCCGCTTCGTCCAGCCCTGTCAGGACCGAACGGGTCAGGATGCGGTAATCGCTGCGTACCCGGCCGATCAGTTCTGCCAAAATCATGCCATCGACCATACCGTGCGGGTGGTTCGCGACAACAACAACCGGGCCGGTCTTGGGAATGCGGTCAATCTGTTCCTGCGGTGTGGTCAGGTCGATTCCCATAGTCTTGAGGGCACCGCCCCAGAACCGCTGGCCGCGATAGTATTCGTTCTTTTTTTCGAACTTGTTGACCATGCGCAAAATGGTCAGCTTGCCTGTGCACCACTCGATGGCCCGAATGGCGGTCGCTGTCCAGGCATCGTCGAATGAATTCGCATAGGTCAGCGTTCTACGGTCGTAGATCTCACCCTGATCTGTGGTCCCATCCACCACCGGGTTTGTCTTGGTCTCGTGCGTCGTTTCCGCCAATTCCTGGTCTTCCCGTTCTTCCTGTCCCGGCGGGGTGGCTTAGAACCCCTCTCCGAACTTGTCGTTCACAAGCGTTTCCAGAGCTTCTGCCAATGCCTCAGCATCCGGCCCGGACGTCTCGACGTCAATAGTTGTTCCGCGCGATGCTGCCAACATCAAAAGGCCCATGATGCTGTCGCCCGATGCAGAAAGTCCGTCTTTTGACACCTCGGCATGTGCATCAAACCCCTCGACAACCTCAACCAGCTTTGCCGAGGCGCGTGCATGCAGGCCCTTTTCATTGATAATTTTCAGGCTTCGGCTCGTCATATTCAATAATCCGTTTTTAATCCAATGTCACATTCTGCGCATTGATGTACTTCCGTCCAGCCTCCATTGCCTGACGGACGGCATCACCAATGGGCAAGTGGCGACTTTTGGCCAATTTGATCAGCATCGGCAGGTTTGCCCCATACAGAATACGCCGATCCTGAGGCGCGCAAGCACGCAGGCTGAGATTCGAGGGGCTTCCGCCAAAGAGGTCGGTGACAACAACGACACCATCTCCGGTGTCCACTTCGTCCGCGGCACGGCAGATTTCGGCCTGTTTTTCGTCCCGATCATGGTCAGCCTCGATCGCGACCGCCACGAGGCTGGCCTGTGGTCCGACCACGTGTTGTGTGGCGGCCAGGTATTCCTGAGCCAACCCACCATGTGCAACGATCACAATTCCGATCAATCCGACCTCACATTCAACGACCGACGTTCCATCTCGCGATGCCTAATTGCCACCTGCTGCCCGTCTTCCGCAAGGGCCTTTGCAACGGCCTCTGCCAGGGCAACTGATCTGTGCTGGCCCCCTGTGCACCCAAACGCCACGGAAAGATGCGCTTTGCCCTCGGCCCGAAAAGCCGGCAGCAACAGGGTCAGCAAGTCCAGCACACGTTCAAAAAACGGTAAGTAGTTAGCGTCTGATTGCACATAGTGCGCAACGTCAAGGTTTCGACCATCCGCTGCGCGAAATTCCGGGCGCCAGTACGGATTCGCCAGAAATCTGCAATCGAACACCATGTCCAATCCACGCGGCAGACCGCGTTTGTAAGAAAAGGATTCGATGGAAACCGCCAGATGCCGCCCGCCTTGCGGGGCGAACCAGTTCTCGACCTCTTCCCGCAGCTGATGCACGTTCAGAAGGCTGGTGTCGATCAGTGTATCCGCAATCTCACGTATCGGCGCCAGCAGCTCTTTTTCGCGCTGAACGCCGGTTTCCGGGCTGGCATTCTTGGCGACGGGATGCCGCCTTCGGGTTTCTGAAAACCTACGCACCAGAACATCATCACTGCAATCCAGGTACAGAACCGTCAGATCGACCTGCGCCAAACGGCCCAGCTTTTCAGCCAATTCTATGAAACCGATCGTCGAAAAATCACGGTTGCGGGCATCTATACCCAAAGCCATCGGACGGTCGCTGTCAGCACTGTCGAGCAAGCGCGACAAAAGACCCATCGGCAGATTGTCGATGGCTTCAAAGCCCAGATCTTCCAGCACATGAATGGCTGTGGATCTGCCTGCCCCAGAGGGCCCCGTGACAAGTACGATCCGTCTTTGCGATGTCATGTGTTCGGCCATTCCGGGTTTACGTGCCCATTTCCTAGAAGCTGCATCATCGCTACAGCCAAGTTGGGCACGCCCGCGCCCCTAAGCAAGGGAACAGTTTGCCTCAGCACGGAAACCGTCAAAGGGTCGGGCAGACGCTCGGGCTCAGGCTGATCCAGATCCACCACGAAATCCAGCGGAACCGGACCACTGGGTTCGGCTTTGATCAGGCCAATTTGGCGCGCCTCGATCAAACCGCGGATCTGCGATACGGCCGAAGCGATCACCCGATTCTGCTGCATCTCTAGATTGACTCGGTCATCGGCGACCAGTCTCGCGCCGAACGCCATCATTTGCAACGCCAGCCCGGATTTCCCTGTGCCGGACGCACCGATGATCAAAAGCCCGCGTCCGGCAACCGAAACGCAGGAGGCATGAACACAGGCGCTGTCCTGATCTTTCGCGAGTGACAACGAATCAATATGCATGGATTTAGACGGGCAACCCCACGACAAAGCGGGCACCCAGCGGATCCGATGTGATATCGGCCTCTGTCGGGCGGATGTTCTCAGCCCAGATCACCCCGCCATGCGCTTCGACAATCTGCTTGGAGATCGCCAAGCCGAGACCCGAGTTATTGCCGAAGTGTTCCGCCGGACGCTGCGAGTAGAAACGCTTGAACACTTTGGTAAGCGCCTGTTCGGGAATCCCCGGGCCAGTGTCTTCGACAACCACCAGCACGCGGTTGTCCCGCTGCCGGACCCAAACGCGAATTGCGTCATTTTCCTCGCAGAACGAAATGGCGTTGGTGATCAGATTGACAAAGACCTGCGCAAGACGCGCTTCCAGCCCGTTGATCACAATTGGCTCAGAGGGCAGATCCGTAATGTAATCGATGCCCTTGGAGCGTGCATCTTCACCCAGATACTGGCCGAGATTGCCCAGCAGCTTAAGCAGGTCAAAGGGCTGCTCTTCTTCCTTGACCAGTTCCGCATCCAGACGCGACGCATTTGATATGTCGCTGACCAGCCGGTCCAGACGCCGTACGTCATGCTCGATCACGTCCAGCAGCTTGTCGCGCTGATCCTCGCGCTTGACCATCCGCAGCGTTCCCACGGCGGATTGCAGGCTGGCCAGCGGGTTTTTGATTTCATGGGCGACATCGGCGGCAAACTGTTCGTTTGCGTCGATCCGGTTGTAGAGCGCGGTCACCATACCCCGCAAAGCGCGGCTGAGACGTCCGATTTCATCAGGACGGGCGCTGAGGTCGGGAATGCGGATGCGCCCGGGATTGACACCCGTGCCCCGGTCTTTGCCCATCTCTGCCGCGGACGCCAGATCGGCCAGCGGGTTCGCAATGGTCGAGGCCAGGACAAGGCTGAGGCCCACGGAAACCAGCAGGGCCACGACAAACATCTGAAGAATGCGCTCCTGCTCGCGGCGGGCAAGCGCGTCGATTTCACCAGCCGGGCCGGTAATCGCCACCGCGCCGGCGGGTACATCCTGATAAAGAACTGGTGCCGCAGCCACGATGACCGTCTCACCCTCGCCATCTTGTACCGCCTGCACCTGGCTTTGACCGGCAATCGCTTGTGGAATAATGGTCTGAACACGCTGCGCCAACGTCGGTGCCTCGGTGTCAGTCGACCAGTTCAGCAGGTTTGACAAACCCGTCCAAACGGCATTCAGCGTGTCGCTGATCACCGTACTGCCGGTCTGCATCTCGGCCTCGGATTGCAGAAGAACCGGCATGTCAGAGGCTTGCGGGGCACCACGTGTCCAGCCGATCAGCGTGCCACTGGCGTCATAAACAAAAACCTCGCCCCCTTCGGGTAAGGTGAGGCCAGACAGGGTATCCTTGACGTCCAGGTTCCCGGCATTCTGCCCGGATTGCTGTGCGCCCTGACGCAACTGGGTTTCAAAAACGTTGCTGACAAGTTGCGCATCGCCCAGCAGATTGCGGGCGGTCTGCTGAACCTTCTCTTTTCGCGAGTCGTCCAGATACAACAACCCAGTGACCAGGATCACCAGAGCGATCAGATTGAACGTGATGATTTTGCGCGCCAGAGGAGAACCACGCAGCGAAAACAGGTTTCTCCGCGATCGCTTTTCCCTCAGCTCCGCTGACTCGGGGTCCTGGGGAATGACCCAGTCATCCCCAAGAACGACGTCACCGTCGCGCAATTCGCTGGCTTGTTCGGTGTCGCGCACGAGACCCCATTACCTCTTGCAGGCGGCCGCGCCTATTCTTCGTTGTAACGGTAACCGATACCATACAAGGTTTCGATCGCCGAGAACTCGGGATCAGCCGCGCGCATCTTTTTCCGCAGACGCTTTATGTGGCTGTCGATCGTCCGGTCATCCACATAGACCTGATCATCATAGGCGACATCCATCAGCTGGTCGCGGCTTTTGACGAATCCCGGACGTTGGGCCAGCGCCTGAAGCAGCAGGAACTCGGTCACGGTCAGGGACACATCATTACCTTTCCAGCTGACCGCATGGCGCAGCGGGTCCATCCGCAAGTCGCCGCGCTCCATGACTTTGGTGTCATTGCTGTTGGATGCGACCGCATCGCCGCTTGTCGCCTCTTGCCGGCGCAGCAAGGCCCGAATGCGTTCGACCAGCAGACGCTGCGAAAAAGGTTTCTTTACATAGTCATCCGCGCCCATGCGCAGGCCCAAAACCTCGTCGATCTCATCGTCTTTCGAGGTCAGGAAGATCACCGGCATTTGCGTCTTCTGACGCAGCCGTTGCAACAGATCCATGCCGTCCATCCGCGGCATCTTAATATCCAGAACAGCCATGTCCGGCAGTTTCTTGTTGAACGCATCCAACGCGGCCTGGCCATCATTATATGTTTCAACCTCGAAACCTTCGGCTTCGAGGGTCATGGATACAGACGTCAGAATGTTTCTATCGTCATCCACAAGTGCAATCTTTGACATCGGGCTCACCCCTATTCCTGCTCACTCGCGCAATAATTCGCTTATTTGTAAGGCATTGTTGGCGGTTTTAAGACGCCGAATCAATCCGTAACTGCGAATCATGCCTTTGTTGCGGCAGGTCTGCGGCAAATTTGCCTTTATGCCCGCAAAAATCTGCCCGCTTTTCCGACATTGAATTTCTGATGGCGCTAAACCCGGACTTGGTTGCGCTAACTGCGTCAAACCCGCCTGTTCATGCCATGAACGACCGTGATAAGACGCGCTCAGCCGCCGGTTTTCCCGGCTCACTGCCCCAAAGGCGCAACGGCCAACGACCTTCGCGCCGCCACAGGAGAAGACACACATGACATCTGGACGGGTTAACCCGCAATTCCGCCTCGAAGATCAGGGCATCGAGGGTCTGGGCAATGTCTATTACAACTTCATGGAGCCGGCGCTGATCGAAGAGGCGCTGAAGCGCGGCGAAGGCACGCTTGGCAATGGTGGAGCGTTCCTGGTTACCACAGGCAAGTTCACCGGCCGGTCGCCAAAGGACAAACACGTCGTCAAGACCGACACCGTTGCCGACACCATCTGGTGGGAAAACAATGCCGAAATGAGCCCCGAGGGCTTTGACGCGCTGTACGAAGACATGCTGGCTCACATGGAGGGCCGCGATTATTTCGTGCAGGACCTCGTCGGTGGTGCGGACCCGGCTTACGCAATCAATGTACGAATGGTTACCGAGCTGGCGTGGCACAACCTGTTCATCCGCCACCTTCTGCGTCGCCCGGACCGCGAAGATCTGGATGAGTTCACGGCCGATTTCACTGTCATCAACTGCCCCAGCTTTCAGGCCGACCCGGCAAAGCATGGCTGCCGCAGCGAGACTGTGATTGCGATGAACTTCGACCGCAAACTGATCCTGATCGGCGGCACTGAATATGCCGGTGAAAACAAGAAGTCCGTTTTCACCCTGCTGAACTACATGCTTCCTGAAAAAGGCGTGATGCCGATGCACTGCTCGGCCAACCATGCTGTTGGCAACCCGGTCGATACGGCCGTGTTCTTTGGCCTGTCCGGCACCGGAAAGACCACCTTGTCCGCAGATCCTTCGCGCATACTGATCGGGGATGACGAGCACGGCTGGTCCGATCGCGGCACCTTCAACTTCGAAGGCGGTTGCTATGCCAAGACCATTAACCTGAATGCCGAGGCAGAGCCGGAAATCTATGCCACCACTTCGAAGTTCGGAACCGTGATCGAAAACATGGTCTTCGACCCCGAAACCAAGGAACTGGATTTCGACGATGACTCGCTGACCGCCAACATGCGCTGCGCCTATCCGCTTGAATATATCTCGAACGCATCCAAAAGCGCACTGGGTGGTCACCCGAAGAATATTATCATGCTGACCTGCGACGCGTTTGGCGTTCTGCCTCCGATCGCGCGGCTGACGCCGGCACAGGCCATGTATCACTTCCTGTCGGGTTTCACGTCAAAAGTCGCCGGGACCGAACGCGGCATCACCGAGCCGCAGCCGACATTCTCGACCTGTTTCGGCGCGCCGTTCATGCCCCGTCGCCCTGAGGAATACGGCAATCTGCTGCGGGACAAGATCGCCCAGCACGGCGCGACCTGCTGGCTTGTGAACACCGGCTGGACCGGCGGCGCCTATGGCGTGGGCAGCCGGATGCCGATCCGCGCGACACGCGCCTTGCTGACCGCCGCTCTGGAAGGGTCCCTGCGCGACGCCGAGTTCCGCAAGGATGCCAATTTCGGCTTTGACGTTCCAGTCTCTGTCCCGGGGGTTGCCGAAGTTCTGCTGGACCCGCGCCGTACCTGGGACGATCAGGCAGCCTTTGACAAACAGGCCGAAAAACTGGTGCAGATGTTTGCCGAGAACTTTGAACAATATCTGCCCTTCATTGACGATGACATCAAAGCCGTCGCAATCGGATAAATCAGGAAAAGGGGCCACAGCGCCCCTTTTTTACTACACTCACTGTGCTTCTCCCTAAGGTTGTTTGTCGCAAAAAGCACATACAATTGCGTTGTTTCAAAATGAAATTTGCGCTAGCCCTGATAATCGCTGAGACGAAAAAACCCGGCACTTTTGCGCCGGGCACTGACTGAAATTAGATTGGGGGTCGCTCATGTGCGCACACTCACAACGCTGGATTGAGCAACCTAATCAGTCACCTAGTCTAAGTAAATGGGGATGAGTGTCAACACGAGACCTGCTGACTTGCGCGTCATTCAGCATGGCTCAAACAGTCGCAATTAGGCGGCAAATGACACGGCAAACGATAGGTAACATTATGACTGAGATCTCGAAACTCACCGAACTGCGCAAATTGATGCAAAGCATGGAGCGCACTTTAGGCCTGGAAAAACTATCTCCGGTTGAACGCGACATCTACTATGCCGCCGAAGAGCTTTCCAAGTCCGATCAGGAAGTGCGCACATTCGGCCTGATCGAGCACACGTTGGTTCAAAGTGTTTCGCGCCCAACATTCTTTCGCGCACTGAAGTCGCTGGTCGAAAAAGGCTATCTTTCTCAAAGCGGCAGCGCCAACCGGGGACGGTATATCGTTCATGCACCCAAATGATGCGATCCACCCGCGCAAGAGGCCGTGATTACTTTGCGCGGGTGGGCTACTGAAACGCTTCTGGCCTCATTGGCCTATGTGCTGGCGTCGTTCCTTACATTCGCCGTCCTCATGCCGTTGCAGAACGTGTTTTTCCCGGAATACCCAAGCAGGGCGAGCCTGTTGTTTCTGCCGCATGGCGTGCGGGTTCTGTCGGCGTGGCTGTTGGGGTGGCGCGCCGTTTTCGCATTGTTGCCCGGCGTGTTCATCGTTTTTGCCTATTTGGGTCAAACGGATGTGTTCCTGCCCAGCCGCCTGATGGCCATGGCGATTGCGGTTCTGACGGCCCCGATCGTGTTCTATCTTCTCAAGGCAATCGGGTGGGATCTGTTTCCCCGTCCGGATCGCAAACCCTGTTGGATATGTGTGATGGGCATCGGAATCGTAACGTCCTTCCTTGTCTCCGGGTTGACCAACCTGGCTTTTGGCAGCGCGACGGTGGAATATATCGCATTCCTGATCGGCGATATCTCGGGTTTGTTCTTTCTGATGCTGGGCCTGTATTTTGCTTTCCGGTTTGCCGACAAGCGCTCGGGCTGACGTGTTACCCCACCAAACCGCGTCGAAGCAGGTTCAGGCCCGCGATCAGCAATACCAACAAGGTCGCCTTGCGAAAGCTTGCCTGATCAATACGGTCCTGCAGCTTCATGCCGATCCACATCCCGGCCAGGGCCGGAACGATCAGGGCTGCCGAAAACTCAAGTGTTTCTGCATACAGAATGCCTGATCCAAGATGTGCGACCAGCAACAAAACCGCCCCCAAACCGTAGATTACGCCCTGAATTCGAATCTGTTCGGTCTTGGGGGTGTTCAGCGCCGTCAGATAGGCAACTGTCGGAGGCCCCCAAACTCCTGACATGCCGCCAACAAACCCAGCCAAGCCACCAACCACAGCCTCGACTGCGGTCGAGGGTTGGTTCAGCGCCATTCTGAACCCCAGAACCTGTAACAGCGCAAAAACTGACACAAAGCCGCCCATCAGAACCAGAAAGACAGACCCTGGGATCAATGCGACCAACTGTGCGCTCAGCAGCAGAAGAAGACCGCCAACAACAAGGAAGACCCGAAAGCGCCGAATCGAGGCAAACGCGGCGACACGGCCACCGCGAAGGGCCTGCAGCCCATTGGTCACCAGCGTCGGCAGGATAAGTCCCGCCAGGGTCAGATCCGGCGGCAGAAATGAATTCAACCCTGATACCAAAATCATGGGCATCGCGAAACCAACCATGCCCTTGACCCAACCAGAGGCAAACGCGATTGCCATGGCCAACAACAGTTCCTGCGGGGAAAGAATGGAAAACAGGGTCATGCCCCCTAGATATCATCTGGATTTTCTTCTGCATTGCAAAAATGGTGGGGTAATTTTTGAACTTTTTCGCAGCGTAATAAGTATTTTTGTTGCGCTGCACGTGCAGCATGATATGACCAGACGACCGAGGAAAGGACGCGATTCATGGCCCACGACGGACAGGATATGACCGAGATGACAACTGCTGCAGTTTTGCCCGATCTTCTGAATTTGACCCGGGCTGCCCTACCCGCGGTAGAAGCTGTTTTTGAAAAAGCCCGTGAATCCGTGCGCGACATGGTCTCGGCGGATGGCCGTATCTCTGGCGCTCTGATCGAGGCAAACCAGACCGCCGCGCATGGGCTGGCATGGCTGGCCACGTATAATCAGTCGCTGCAACAAATGCAGCGCTGGGCCGAAGCACTTCAGGCCGAAGGCAAGTTCGGCGAGCTCGAGCAGTTGCTTCACCAGATCGCCTTTGGCGAGTACCTGCATCAGGTCGCAGGTGGCATCCCGATGAACCAGGGCGAGGTCGTGCGCCTTCAGGACATGGGTCTCGGCTGGGATGCGCTGTCGGGCTTTCAGTCGTCCGAAGTACAGACCTTGATGGCGCAGGCGAATTCACAAGCCGCACGCAGCCGTTTGGTCGAGCTGATGCAAGATCAGGCCGGCGCCACAATGTTCGGCGCGTCGGGCCTGGACGAAGAACTGGAAATGATCCGCGACCAGTTCCGCCGCTATGCGCAGGAAAAGGTCGAACCGTATGCCCATGAATGGCACCTCAAGGATGAGCTGATCCCGCTGGAAATCATCGAAGAACTGGCGGAAATGGGCGTTTTCGGGCTGACCATCCCGGAAGAGTTTGGCGGTTTCGGACTGTCCAAAGCATCCATGTGCGTCGTTTCCGAAGAACTGTCGCGTGGCTATATCGGCGTCGGCTCGCTGGGCACGCGTTCGGAAATCGCGGCCGAGTTGATCATTGCCGGCGGTACTGACGAGCAAAAAGCCAACTGGCTGCCAAAACTGGCCAGCGCTGAAATTCTGCCGACGGCTGTCTTCACTGAACCCAACACCGGCTCGGATCTTGGCAGCCTGCGCACCCGTGCCGTGAAGGACGAGAACGGTGATTACCGGATCACCGGCAACAAGACCTGGATCACCCACGCCGCGCGGACCCATGTCATGACGTTGCTGGCGCGGACCGATCCCGACAGCACCGATCACCGCGGCCTGTCCATGTTCCTGGCGGAAAAGACACCCGGCACGGACGACAATCCCTTCCCCACCCCCGGCATGACCGGTGGTGAGATCGAGGTTCTGGGATACCGCGGCATGAAGGAATACGAGCTAGGCTTTGACGGCTTTCACGTCAAGGGTGAAAACCTGCTGGGCGGTGAAGAAGGCAAGGGTTTCAAACAGCTGATGGAAACCTTTGAAAGTGCCCGTATCCAGACCGCCGCGCGCGCCATCGGCGTGGCGCAAAGTGCGCTGGATATCGCCATGCAATATGCTATCGACCGCAAGCAATTCGGCAAATCGCTGATCAACTTCCCGCGTGTCTCGGGCAAGCTGGCAATGATGGCGGTCGAGATCATGATCGCGCGCCAGCTGACCTATTTCAGCGCGTGGGAAAAAGACCACGGCCAGCGCTGTGATCTAGAGGCCGGTATGGCCAAGCTGCTTGGCGCGCGTGTGGCCTGGGCTGCGGCGGACAACGGGCTGCAAATCCACGGCGGAAACGGCTTTGCACTGGAATACAAGATCAGCCGCGTTCTGTGCGACGCACGTATTCTCAACATTTTCGAAGGGGCGGCCGAGATTCAGGCACAGGTCATCGCACGACGTCTGCTCGGGTGACCCATTCCGGCAGCCCTGTTTCCCCGACTGGCCCGGCGCTTGCGCCGGGTCTTTTTCCTGTTTCGTACAATCTGTACGCGGTCCGAACCATGCAGAGTGTGTTTTGTACAAAACATACCATCGCCCCTCGTAGCCCGCGTGACGGTCACAAATGACCCACGTGTTTCAAAACTTCCCCCTTTGATCCCGCCCCTTTCACCGTTAGAGCATCAGCCGGACACGAGACGTCGAAATTAACTTTTGGGATACCGCATGACCCGATCTTTCCTTGCCATGTGTGCTGTTCTTGCAGCTCTTGCTCTGGCGGCTTGCACCACGTCTCAACCGACGGTGAGCCGGAACGATATTGATGCGCTGGCTCAGTCGATCCAGGCGCTCGGGTCGGATGTCGATCCGGCCGAGGCTCAGAGGGCGGCCACAATCGCCTATTCCTACTCGCAGCAGTTGGCACGGGATTGGAATGTCACCGACCCGGCTATCATCCACAACGCCAAGGTCATCAACGGGTTCCGCGAAAAGGGCCTGTGCAATGACTGGGCCGAAGCGATGACCAAACGCTTGCGGCAGGAAAATTTCCAGACGCTGGACCTGAACTGGGCCACGTCGCCGCCGACCCCGTTTCGCATCATCCACCATTCGGCATCGATCAGCGCCAAGGGGGACACAATGTATGACGGTATCATCCTCGACCCATGGCGCAACAGCGGTGCCTTGTTCTGGGCGCCGGTGCGTGAAGATACGCGCTATAACTGGAAACCCCGGCAGGAAGTGCGTGCGCAACTGCTGAACGGGTCTCTTCCGTACTGATCCGGTTCCAACAACATCCCCTATGCGCTAAGACCCAGCCATGACTCGTCTGATCCTGACCCTGCCCTTGTTGGCACTGTTCCAATGCGACAAGGACGAAACCGTCGCCGCCTATGGTGCGGCGGACCAGATTTGGGTGCTGCAGGAGATCGATGGTCAGCCCTATGAGGCGAGCGCTCTGCTGCGGTTTCCGGAAGAAGGCAGGATTGCCGGCAACGCTCCGTGCAACAGCTATGACGGAACACTCAACGCGCCTTACCCTTGGTTTGAGGTTCAGAACCTCAACGCGACGCGCGCCGCCTGCGCGGGACTCGAGGCGGAAGGGGTCTACTTTGCCGCCCTCATGGCCATGACCCAATCCGAGGTGTCAGGCAATGTTCTGATTCTGCGAAACGAGGATGGGCACGAGATGGTGTTCACAGCCGCCGAGTGACCTGATCCACGAACCGAGCCCGCGCTTCGGGCAGCGGATTATGCCCCAAAGACGGAGCAACGCGGTGCTCCAGGAAATATCCGGTTGTGCGCAGGGCCTCTGCGACCTCGGCATCGGGCGCAGTGCCCTCACCTCGCAGACAAGGCGGCAGAGGCAACAGCTTGTCAGCCCATTCCCCGGCGCCATTGGCGCTGACGGAACGGCCTGTTTTGGGGGATACATAGATCAATCCTTCGGTCACACCGGTCACGGCGCAGGCTGTCAGATCAAGGCCAAAGCCAAGTTCGTCAAGCAACGCGAGCTCCCATCGCAGATAGGCCAGAGGCCAGACCTCGTCCTGCCCCAACAGATCCATCAACTGTTCCGTCCGGGAATAAAGCGCGGGGTGTGGTTCC
Source organism: Ruegeria sp. HKCCD6119 (assembly GCF_013110585.1). Classification (NCBI taxonomy): domain Bacteria; kingdom Pseudomonadati; phylum Pseudomonadota; class Alphaproteobacteria; order Rhodobacterales; family Roseobacteraceae; genus Ruegeria; species Ruegeria sp. HKCCD6119. Next base: position 22,470 of record NZ_WVQV01000010.1, read on the forward strand.
CGTTCGGGCAGACAAAAGGACAACAGCGAAACGACCGCGTTCAGCCCGGACAAGGCCAGCCGCCCTGAAAAAGCGGCTGCCGCACGGGACCGCAGGGGTTCGACCTGAAAGGTGCCGATATGTTCTTCCAGCCGCGCACGCCACAGCACGTCCAATTGCGCCCCAGGTTGCAGGATCGGCGCGATCTTGCGGCTGGTCCCGCCGCGCACCACACCTGCGTGGCGCCCGTGGCCTTCGGTAAAGACCTCGATGATCGCCGCTGTTTCACCATGGCGGCGTAATGTCAGGAGTATTCCGTGATCGCGCCAGTCCAAAACCTGACCCTGTTGCTGGTTTGGTTGGTTCGCAGAAAATCCCAAGCGACGTTGGCACGCAAGAGCGGAAGTGCTTCAATCCCTTTTCAGCGCGTGTTCTTTTCCGAAGCTGCCATAGTTTTGTGACTTCGCGCCACCCGGCTTGTACGTGTTTTTTATGACCCCCAACTGCGCTTCAACAAAAGGGGCCGCAGCATGATCGATGACGAACCGAAACCCGCCACATATTACGACGAACTCGAAATCTGGACACCGGATCCAACGGCGGCAGACATGCAGGTCTATGAGACATTTGCGTCAGCCATCGTCGAACTTGTGCAGGTTTTGGATGACAACAAGCCGATGTTGTCGAGGGATGTCTACGCACGCTTTTCTGCCTCTCTGCTGCACCTGTCCAGGGTGTTGGGCGAGTACGAAGACGGGTGGAACGGCGGACATGGCGCGTAATCCCAAGACATGCAAAGACTGAAGGGCAGAGCATCGGCTTTTCATTGCAACGGTCCAGTCCGATATAGCGATCAGACCTGACCACGGTGGATTCCGTTGTGCCTCAACATGAACCCGCCGCCATTCCTCAGATCACCAATGTGCCCCGGCAGAACGCGCCTGCTGCCCCTTGGTCGATGGAAACCCCGTCAGTTGCCCTGTTCGGGTAGGTCGGGGGTCGCCAAAACTATTCCGAAAAACGCGTTGCTTGAAACCAGTTCAGGTATTAATGTTCTACTTATGTTCTTAAAGTGGGATTCCAAAAAATGTCTCTTAATTATGTCATGATCGGTTCCAACGACGTTGCCAAGGCACGCAGCTATTACGACGCGGTTATGCCCCGGATCGGCGGAAAGGTCGTCGCTGAGTATATGCCGCATGCCGTATGTTATGAGCTGCGCGGCGGCGGATGCATATGGGTCGCGACACCGTTCGACAAAAAAGACGCGACGATCGGCAACGGAAACATGGTTGGCCTGCTGTGCCAAAGCACAGAGGAAGTGCGTGAGGCGCACGCGGCCGCGCTTGCAAATGGCGGAACAAACGAAGGTGATCCGGGGGACCGCCCCCAATATGGCCCAAACTTTTTTGGTGCCTACGCACGCGACCCCGATGGGAACAAGATGAGCTTTGTCTATTTTGGCGACGCGGATTGATGGCCCCGAGCATCGTCTGCGACCGCGAACAAGAAAGACCCAAGCCAGCGTGAAGTTCAGAACGTCACACCCGCATGAACCAGAATTCCTATGACCATCAGCAGGTTCAGCACCATCGAGATACCGTTGCCCACATAGATGGGCAACTTGCCGACCACCAGACCATATGCGAACCACAGGAAGGACAGCCCGGCATAAAGCGACCAGGACAGAAGCGACTGACCAGTAGCGTGTTCGGAATGGGTGAAGTAGAGCTTGATCAGTTGCGGAAGCGTGGCAAAAGGACCAACAACCCCGACAAAGACCATGAAGCTTTCGAAACGCTGCATCCAGTGGCCGAGTTCCGATTTTTCCAGTTTCTCAGCAAGCGTTTTAGCCACGAAAGCACCTCTTGGTTGCGCCTGTCCACAGGGCAAGCCAGCCCTGCCAGTGTAGTTGCCGGGGTAAAATAGTCATTTTGGTCTCTGCGTCAAAGACCCGTCTGTACCGTGGTCACTCCAGCCCTTCTTCGCCCAGCAGGTGCCGCCCCTGCCGGTCTTCGACCTCGATCACCCAGAGGTCGGGGTCAAAGCTGCGTTGGCGCTGAATGGCCTGGTCCACGTCACCTTCAAGGCCGGACGAGAGTTCGACCCATTTCCGTTCGCCACTCATCAGATCAAAGCTGCGTTGGAAGGCAACGGCCTGCCCGTCCAGCGTGTTCAGCTTGACCAGAACTGCGCCTGCGGTGTCATCGCCATGGGCAACCACATAGGCCGGGATATCCTGAAATCGCAGCCGCGCCAGATAGGCGTGAACCCAGAATTCCGCCGTCAGCCGCGTCATGCGTTTCCGTCTTTGAAATCCAGCCCCATTTCCGAATACCGCTCGGATTCTTCCAGCCAATTGGGCCGGACCTTCACTTGCAGGAACAGGTGAATCCTGCGGTCGAGGAATTCTTCCAGCTCGGCCCGTGCGGCCTGACTGACGGCCTTGATCGTCTCGCCCTTCTTGCCCAGAACGATGCCCTTGTGGCCGTCGCGCATGACATAGATGACCTGATCGATCTTGGCAGAGCCGTCTTTGCGCTCTTCCCAGTTTTCGGTCTCGACGGTCAGTTGATAGGGCAATTCCTGATGTAGACGCAGGGTCAGCTTCTCGCGCGTCATTTCGGCGGCGATCATGCGCAGGGGCAGATCGGCGATCTGGTCTTCGGGATACAACCACGGGCCTTCAGGCAGTTCAGAGGCCAGCCACTTGCGCAAGTCCTCGACGCCGTGTCCCTTTTCAGCAGAGATCATGAAGGTTTCGGCAAACGGGTAGCGCGCGTTCAGGTCACTGGTCAGCGCCAGCAGCTTCTCGGACGGCACCTTGTCGATCTTGTTGATGGCCAACGCGATCGTGCGGCCCTGCCCGATCTCTTCCAGACCTTCAAGGATGCGCTCGACGCCTTCAGTAATGCCACGATGCGCCTCGACCATGAGCACAACGATGTCGGCATCCGCGGCCCCGCCCCATGCGGCGGCGACCATGGCGCGATCCAGTCGGCGGCGGGGTTTGAACAGGCCCGGCGTGTCGACGAAGACCAGTTGCGCGTCGCCTTCCATCGCCACGCCGCGGATACGCGCGCGGGTGGTCTGCACCTTATGCGTCACGATCGACACCTTGGCCCCGACCATGCGGTTCAGGAGGGTGGATTTGCCCGCATTGGGCTCTCCGATCAGGGCGATAAATCCGGCGCGTGTGGTCATGTGTCTGGCAATCCTGTCTGCAACTGCGCCCCCCTATAGCAGAAAGGGGCGGCGGGCCAGAGGGATTTGTCGCATTGCAGCCCTGCGCTTGCAGTGGCAGGACAGGATTAGATGCCCAGCCAGTTCCAGCCCGGCAGCAAATCCTTTCAGTGAGGTTGTCATGAAACGTCGCGAGTTTCTTCTTGGAAGCGGTGCCGCCGCTGGTGCGTTTGGGTTGGGCGGATGGTCGCTGGCGGCAGGCAATGCGGCGCAGGAGCTGGTGCTGCAACCCGCCAGTTACCGGCTGCGCGAAGGGCTGACCACAGGGATGGTCAGCCTGTCGCCCGATGCGCCGCCGCCGATTCTGTATGGGCGGCAGGGCGAGCCTATGCGGCTGAGCGTTCGCAACACCTTGCCGGATTATACCTCGATGCACTGGCACGGGCTGCGCATTCGAAACGGGATGGACGGGGTGCCCTACCTGACCCAAATGCCCATCGGCGAGGGCGAAAGTTTCGCCTATGAGTTCACGCCGCCGGATGCGGGCACGTATTGGTATCATCCCCATTGCATGACGATGGACCAGATGGCGCGCGGGCTGACCGGCGTGATGGTGATTGCCGAGCCGGACGAGCCGGGGTTCGACAGCGAGCAGGTGGTCAATCTGCGGGATTTCCGTCTGGACGAGAATGACGCGTTCCTGCCGGCCTATACGGCGCGAGGTGCGGCGCGGGCGGGCACGTTTGGCACGGTGCAGACCGCCAACTGGCAGAGCGAGGCGGTCTATGAACACACGGCGGGTAGTCTGGTGCGGCTGCGGGTGGTCAACACGGACACGACCCGCATCTATAGGTTGCATCCTGAGGGGGCCGAGACCCGGATCATCGCCTGGGACGGGCATCCGGTCGAGATCGATCTGCCGGTGCCAACGGCGGACGAACCGCTGTTGCTGGGCCCCGGTCAACGGGTGGATATTGCCGTCCGGATGCCCGAGGGCGAAGGGCAGTCGGCGGACCTGATAGCCAAGTTTCCCGGTCAACCACATCGCGCCATGGCGCGCTTGCGGGCGACCGGCACATCAGCGGCGCGCGATCTGAGAGAGCTGCGCCCATTGCGTGCAAACCCTGTCGCGCGCCCAGATCTTGATCAGGCCGAGTTGCATGAATTCGTGTTCGGCTGGACCCCGGAAGGCGGCGCCCCGAATGACGGGTTCTGCGGGTCGTTGGGCTATAGTTTCTGGTCGATCAACCGCACACCCTGGCCGGGCGATGCGGCGCAGGAAACCGGGCCGCTGGCAGTGCTGCAACGGGGCAAGAGCTATGTTTTGCGATTGCGCAATGAATCGCCCAATCTGCACCCGATCCACCTGCACGGGCTGGCCTTCGTGCCGCTGCGATCCAACCTGCGCACCCTGCCACCGCTGATGACGGACACGATGCTGCTGTTGAAGGATGAGGTGGCGGATATCGCACTGGTGGCGGACAACCCCGGCGACTGGGCGTTTCATTGCCATGTGATCGAACATCAGAAAACCGGGCTGACCGGGTTCATTCGCGTGGAGTGATCAATGAAAACCGTCGGCCCGACACCGGACCGACGGATAGTACGGGTCAGATCACGGGTGACGGCGCAGGATGGGGTTCAGCACGGCCACAAACACGATACCGTACAAAACGTGTCCGATCAGCGCGACCCATGTGATGCCGACAAAGTTCAGGAACGGTGGCAGACCGGCAAAGGTCGTGACACCTCCGATAGCAAACACCCACAGACCGAAACCATAGATTGCCGAGGCTACAAAGATGTGGGCCGGACCCAGAACCTTGACCCAGATTGGCTGGAAAATAAGGAACCAACCCAAAGGATAGGCAATCAGGCCGACAATGTAGAAATGCACAAAGAAGCCCAGAAAAGCGTTGCTGGGCAGGCCCAGACTGGACAGCAAACTCTGCGCCAGACCTTCGGGTGACAGGTTGGCCCAGCCGATCCCGGGACTGACAACCTGCCCCCAGAAATCGAAGGCCATGGTTGCCACAAACCCGGCAATGAACAGAAAGCCGATATTGACGAGCGAGAGTTTTGCACGTTGCATTAGATTGCCTTTTTTATGTTGTTTTCTGAGTGCTTTGACCTGCCGTAGCCTGACTGGTGCCAAAACGACTGATACCCAGATACAGGTCGCCTGTCGTGGCTTCTATAGTCTTCAAGTTAGATTGAAGTTTGTGACAGGCCGAGCTTAAACTGAGATCAGCCGACCCGCTCCAGCAAGGCCTTGGCGGCCGCCTGTTCGGCCTGGCGCTTGGAACCTGCCGTGGCTTGTGCCTCGGTTCCGTCCTGAAGGCGGGCGGCGATGGTGAAGACGGGGGCGTGGTCGGGGCCGCTGCGTTTGACCTCGACATAGCTGGGTGGTTTCTGGCCGCGCGCCTGCGCCCATTCCTGAAGCGCGGTTTTGGCGTCGCGGGCGTCGGCCTCGACCTTATGGATGCGGTCCCCCCAGAGGGCGAGGATGACATCGCGGGCGGCCTCAAACCCCGTATCCCGATAGATGGCAGCGATCACGGCCTCCATCGCGTCGCCCAGCAGCGCTTGCTTGCGACGGCCACCGGACAGCATCTCGGACCGGCCGAGTTTCAACACCGCGCCCAGGTCAATCTGGCGGGCCACATCAGCGCAGGCTTCTTTGCGGACCAGTGCGTTGAACCGTGGGGCCAACTGACCCTCGGACGCCTTCTTGTCAGCTTCAAGCAGCGCAGTGGCCATGACAAGGCCCAGCACCCGGTCTCCCAGAAACTCCAGCCGCTGATTGTCGGGGCGGGTGGACGAAGACACCGAGCCATGGGTCAGCGCGCGCACCAGCAGTTCGGGGTTTTTGAACTCATACCCCAATCGCCGCTGGAACGCCTTTATTTCAGCCGAGAGCTTCAATTGACCGCCTTGAAGAACCGATCACCGCGCCATGTCCAGAAGAACAGCATCGAACGGCCCGCGGACGAGAACATGATCCGGTCGGCACGACCGATCAGGTTTTCGTAAGGCACGTATCCGACACCACCGGCAGATTGCGGCAGACGGCTGTCGCTGGAATTGTCACGGTTGTCACCCATGAAGAAATAATGACCCTCGGGCACGGTATAGATGCCGGTATTGTCCGATGCCTGGTTGCCGATATTCAGCACGTCATAGGACACACCGTTGGGCAGGGTTTCGATCAGGCGCGACTTTTCACAGGTACCACCGATTCCAACAGGGCCGTTTTCACAGCGGGGGCGCAGGCGCTGCGGGCCTTGCGGTTCGGCAATTTCAGTAAACACGCCGTCGGGCTGCTGAGGAACCGGAGTGCCATTGAGGATGATCTGGCCATTGCGGACCTGGATCCGGTCGCCAGGCAACCCAATCAGGCGTTTGATATAATCACGCCCGGTGACCGGATGGCGAAAGACGATGACATCGCCACGTTCGGGATCACCGCCCCAGATACGGGTATTGTCTTCGCCCTGCATCCAGCCACAGATATCTTCGGCATCCACGTTCAGGCCGACGCTGGGGATGATCAGGCTGGGGCAGGATGCGTAGGAATAGCCATAGGCCATCTTGTTGACGAAGAGGAAATCGCCGATCAGCAGCGTCTGCTTCATCGAGCCCGAGGGGATCCAGAACGGTTGAAAGAAGAGGGTGCGGAACACGCCGGCAATCAACAGCGCGTAGACGATGGTCTTGATCGTCTCCCAGACGGGATTTCCGGTTTTGGCGTCCTCGGCCATTCTGCTCGCTCCAGTTCTTTGCTTGGCTTCGCTGCTACATGCGGGGGGGATGGGGGCAAGTCAAGGCTGCGCGGGCTGATCTTGAACCGGACGCGCCTCGATCACCACAAAAGCCTGCGCCCAAGGGTGATCATCGGTCAGGGTGACGTGGATGATCGCCTCGTGCCCGTCGGGGGTCATTTCCTTGAGGCGCTCGGCGGCCCAGCCGGTCACGTGCATCACCGGTTGGCCGGTGCGCAGATTGGTGACGGCCATGTCCTTCCACGAAATGCCCATGCGCAGGCCGGTGCCGAGCGCTTTGGAACAGGCCTCTTTCGCGGCCCAGCGTTTGGCATAGGTTCCGGCCGTATCGGCGCGGCGTTCGGCCTTGCGCTGTTCGGTGTCGGTGAAGACCCGGTTGCGGAAGCGGTCGCCGAACCGGTCGAGCGTGCCCTGGATGCGGTCGATGTTTGCGAGGTCTGTGCCGATTCCGAGGATCATGACAACCGCACCGTGAGGATCTTGTAACTCGCCACCCCGAAGAACCCGGCAAAGGCGAAATCGAACCAGCGGCGGGCGCGGCGGTAGGTTCGAACCAGGCGTTCGGAGGAAAACAGAAACGCATAGCCGATAAAAATTATCAACGATCCAGCATAGAGCATGGCGAAATAGCCCAGCAGCATCGACAGGCTGGCATCGCTGGGGGCGACGATGGCATAGATCGAGCCCCAGCTGAGGATCGCCTTGGGGTTCGTCAGGTGGATGGCGGCACCTTTGGCGAAGATCGTCGGCAGCGCGCCCGTGACCGGTTTGCCCAAAGCGACCTCATCCGCGGTCATCGCGCGGCGCAGGGCCTTGAGGGCCAGCCAACCCAGATAGGCCACGCCGACATAGCGGATCACTTCGAACACCCAGACATTGGCCAGCATGATCGCCGACAGGCCAAGCGCTGCAGCAATGCCCCAGGCGGCGGACCCGGCACAGATGCCCAGCGCGAAGACCAGACCAGCGCGGCGGCCTTCGTTCATGGCGGTTCCGGCAATGCCCATCGTGGCGGGGCCCGGAGAGCCCCCTGCCATCAGCCAGGCGAACCAGATGGCGACAAAGCCGGGGGTGATCACGCGCGCGCCTCGTCCATCAGGCGACGCATTGCCTGAATGGCCGGGGTCATGCCCAGAAAAATCGCCTCGCCAATCAGGAAATGACCGATATTCAGCTCTTTTACTTCTGGGAAAGCGGCAACCGGTTTTACGGTGTCATAGGTCAGGCCATGGCCCGCATGAACCTCGAGCCCAAGCGAATGGGCGAAGGTGGACATCTGGCGCAGCGACTCAAGCTCGCGTTCGGCATCTTCCATGCGACCTTCGGCATGGGCGTCGCAATAGGCGCCGGTGTGCAGCTCGATCACTTCGGCACCAATGCGATGCGCGGCTTCGATCTGACGCTGATCGGCGGCAATGAAGATCGACACGCGGCAGCCGGCCTCACGCAGGGGCGCGATGAAATGCGCCAGCTTGTTTTCCTCGCGCGCGACTTCAAGCCCGCCTTCGGTCGTGCGCTCTTCGCGCTTTTCGGGCACGATGCAGACCGCGTGAGGCTTGTGGCGCAGGGCGATTTTCTGCATCTCGGGCGTCGCGGCCATCTCAAAATTCAGCGGCACCGACAGAACCTCCATCAGCCCGTCGATATCGGCGTCCGAGATATGGCGTCGATCTTCGCGCAGATGCGCGGTGATGCCATCCGCCCCCGCTTCTTCCGCCAGTTTGGCAGCGCGCAGCGGATCTGGATAATCCCCACCCCGCGCATTGCGCACGGTGGCCACGTGATCGATGTTCACACCCAGACGCAGATGGTTCTCAGACATCACTCGATTCCTTTTGCATGTTTCTGCCCGAGCCTAGAGGCTCTGCCGAAGAAACGGCAGCCGAATCTTCGGCCAAACGCTTGATTTCCTCGAACTTCGCCTTGATCCTGGCGCGGCGGCGCTGCTGATACGTCAGGATCAGCGGCAGGCTGAGGTAATAGCAGATCACCCCCGCAACGACGCCCGGAATGATCCCACCGATCATATAGGGATAGAAGACGTCATCGTAGAACTGCGACAGCCCGTGCCAGTCGGCCAGGCGATCCGTAAACAACGCCAGAAAATTGTTCTTGAGGTCCCCTATAGCGCTGGCGAATTTGCCCATCAGCCCTTGTGTGTCGCCTTCTTCGTATTCTGTCCCCAGCAGGAAATGCCCAGTCTGAAGACAGATCACCCCGATCGGAACATAGGTGAGCGGGTTGCCAAAAAACGTGCCGCTGAGCGCGGCCAGAATATTTCCCTTGATCAGCCGGGCACCGATGGCGGCGACAAGAAAATGCAACCCGTAAAACGGCGTAAAGGCCGCGAAAACACCCGCCCCTATACCGCGCGCGATCCGGTCAGGGGTATCCGGCAAGCGCCGGACGCGGTGTTTCACGTAATGGAAGGCGCGGGTCCATCCGCCACGCGGATAGACGAAATCCGATGCAATCTGGACTGGAGAGCGTCGGTCTCGGCGCTTGAATACCACCCGTGATCACCCCTTCTCAGCCAGCCGCGGTCGCGGTTTTGGTCCGGTCCCGATAACGTTCGACCGCTGCAACGTCGCTTTCCGCCTCCAGCATCAGCATGAGTGAATGAAGCTGTTCAAGGTCGCGCAGTTCGACATTGATCAGAAGGCGGTAAAAATCCGGTTTGCGGTCAACAAATTCCAGGTTCGAGATATTGGCCTTTTTCTCGCCGATCAATGTGCAAATACGCCCCAGAACCCCGGCATCGTTGCCAATGGTCAGATCCAGCGTCGCGCCATAGACGGCCGGGTGCGTGCCCGAATGCCAGTGCAGATCGACCCACCGGTCAGGTTCGCCTTCGAACTCGCTGAGCCGATCGCAATCGATGGCATGCACGACCACGCCCTTGCCCCGATAGGTGATACCGACGATACGTTCCCCCGGCAGCGGCTGACAGCAGGGGGCCCGGTCGAACTTCTGCCCCGGCTCCAGGCCAATCACCGCACGGCGCAGCGGAATGGCGTCGCCGTCGTCCTTGGCAAGTTCGGGATAGACGGCCTGAACCACCTCATGTGCGGTCAGTTCGGCGCTGCCAAGGCGGGCCAGCAGCTCGTGCCGGTCTTTCAGGCGCAGGTGTTTTGCTGCGGTATCGAGCGCCTTGTCGGTCGCCTTGCGGCCCACGTGCTCGAACCCGGAACGGGCAAGTTCCTTGCCCAGCTTGATGAATCGTTCCCGATCCACCTCGCGCAGGGCGCGGCGAATGGCGGTACGGGCCTTGCCGGTGACTGCAATCTCCAGCCACGTGACCTGCGGCGTCTGACCATCGGCGGTAATGATGTCCACGGACTGGCCATTCTTGAGCCGCGTCCAGAGCGGAACGCGGATCCCGTCAACCTTGGCCCCGACACAGGCGTGACCGATCCGGGTGTGAATGGCATAGGCAAAATCGATCGGCGTCGCGCCACGCGGCAGCTTCACCACGTCGCCCTTGGGGGTGAAACAGAACACCTGGTCCGAATACATCTCGAGCTTGACGGCCTCGAGGAAGTCTTCGTGATCTTCCTCGTTGTCGAACTGCTCGGTCAGATTAGAAATCCATTTGGCCGGGTCGACGGCGAACGGGTTCTCGGTGCGCACACCGTCGCGATAGGACCAATGCGCCGCGACCCCGGTTTCGGCCACGTCGTGCATCTGGCGGGTGCGGATCTGGACCTCGACCCGTTTGCCGTCCCGGCCCGACACCGTGGTGTGGATCGAGCGGTAACCGTTCGATTTGGGCTGGCTGATGTAGTCCTTGAAGCGCCCCGGCACCGCGCGCCAGCGCTGGTGGATGGCCCCCAGGGTTCGATAGCAGTCTTCCTCGGTCTGGGTGATGATGCGGAACCCATAGATGTCGGACAGGCGCGAGAAGCCCTGATCCTTTTCCTGCATCTTGCGCCAGATCGAATAGGGTTTCTTGGCTCGGCCGAACACCTCGGCCTCGATCCCGGCCTTTTCCAACTCGTGCCGCATGTCGCCAGTGATGCGATGGATCACGTCGCCGGTTTCGCGTTGCAGGGTGATAAAGCGACGGATGATCGACTGGCGGCCTTCGGGATTGAGAACACGGAAAGCCAGGTCTTCCAGTTCCTCGCGCATCCACTGCATACCCATCCGGCCCGCAAGCGGTGCGTAGATGTCCATCGTCTCGCGGGCCTTGACGATCTGTTTTTCGGGACGCATCGCCTTGATCGTCCGCATGTTGTGCAAACGGTCGGCCAGCTTGACCAGAATGACGCGCAAGTCCTTGGACATGGCCATGAACAGCTTGCGGAAGTTCTCGGCCTGCTTGGTCTCGCGACTGGACAGTTGCAGATTGGTCAGCTTGGTGACGCCGTCAACCAGTTTGGCGACTTCATCCCCGAAAAGTTCAGCCACCTTGCCATAGTTGGCCTTGGTGTCTTCGATCGTGTCGTGAAGCAGCGCCGTGATTATGGTCGCATCATCCAGACGCTGTTCGGTCAGGATGGCGGCAACGGCAACGGGATGAGTGAAATAGGGCTCGCCGGAATGGCGGAACTGCCCTTCGTGCATCTGCTGGCCAAATTCATAGGCCAGCGCAATGCGGTCAGCATTCGTCTTGGGATTGTAGTTGCGGACCAGCGCAATCAGATCGTCAGCAGAAATCATCCGGTCCGCACCTTCGTCTTCAGGGCTTACCCCTGCCCTTGAGCCTCCATCAGAGCGCGCAGGAGCTTCTCTTCCGACATGTCGTCCATGGCGGGTTTGTCCGTTTCGGCACCCATCAGCAGCGCCATCTGATCTTCTTCGGGCTCATCAACCTCGATCTGGGTCTGGTTGGCCTCGATCAGGCGCTCGCGCAGTTCGTCCGCGCTTTGGGTTTCATCGGCGATCTCACGCAGAGACACGACAGGGTTCTTGTCGTTGTCGCGGTCAACGGTAATCGCTGCACCGGCGGAAATCTCACGCGCCCGATGGGCGGCGAGCATCACCAGCTCGAACCGGTTTGGAACCTTGTCTACGCAATCTTCAACCGTCACGCGGGCCATTGGGCGCTCTCCGTTTCTGAATCCATGTCAGGAAGGGGTTTATCTAAGCGCGAATCCGCGCCTTGACAAGCAGGAAATGCTGCATTTGCACGGATCACAGCGCCGTGACCGCCGCAACCTCTGCCGCGGGAAGGGTCTGGATCATCTCGCAGACCGTGCGACCCATAACCGGATGACGCCAGTCGGGCACGATATCGGCCATCGGCACCAGGACAAAGGCGCGATCCTGAAGGCGCGGATGCGGCAAGATCAATTGATCCGGTGCCTCTTGCCTTTGCGCGTCGGTCGGCAGGGTCCGCCAGCGATCAAACGTGGCGCGATCCGGCAGGACCAGATCTTGGAAACAGACCAGATCCAGATCCAGCGTCCGCATCCCCCAGCGCTGCACCCGTTCACGCCCGAATTCCTGTTCCACCTCGTGCAGCACCTGCAACAGCTGCGACGGAGATTTCTCGGTCGCAATCAGCGCCGCAGCATTCACATAATCCGGGCCGGCCCCGGAGGGAAAGCACGGGGTGGAAAAAAAACGACTGACGGAGCGAATCACCACATCGTGACGCGATAACGCGTCAAGCGCGTTCTGAAGTGTTACATCGGGACCATTTCCTCTCAAATCGAGATTTGCGCCCAGCGCAACAACGGCATTTGGCATGGATTTGCTCATGTGATACCCTACATTCGACCCATTGCATACTTGCGATAATCGACAGAAGTTCTAATTATGGGCGTACCAGAGCGCGTCATTTTATCACTCACTCACTCACGTAACGCGGCACGCACTGGATTATACCGGAAGGGAACATTTATGTTTTATAAAGACGAACGGCTAGCGCTGTTCATCGACGGCTCGAATCTTTATGCTGCGGCAAAAGCACTCGGTTTCGACATTGACTACAAACTTCTGCGGCAGGAATTCATGCGCCGCGGCAAGCTTCTTCGGGCCTTCTATTATACAGCGCTGCTGGAAAACGACGAGTATTCGCCGATCCGCCCATTGGTTGACTGGCTGCATTACAACGGCTTCACCATGGTCACGAAACCGGCCAAGGAATACACCGACAGCATGGGGCGTCGGAAAGTCAAAGGAAATATGGATATCGAGCTTACCGTCGATGCCATGGAACTGGCGCCGCGCGTCGATCATATCGTGTTGTTCTCGGGTGATGGGGATTTCCGCCCGCTGATCGCCAGCCTGCAACGGCAGGGCGTGCGCGTATCGGTGGTTTCGACAATCCGCAGCCAACCGCCGATGATCTCGGACGAACTGCGCCGCCAGGCCGACAATTTCATCGAACTGGAAGATCTGCGCGATGTCATCGGTCGCCCGCCGCGTGAAATGCCGACGGAGCATCGCAGCGTCGCTGTTGCCAGCAACAGCTGACAAGGCGACAAGCCTGTCATGATGGGGAAAAAATTTGCGCGGTCAGGACATCAGTCCTGGCCGCGCTTCTTTAACAAGGTACAGGTGCTTAAACATCACCCGAGTAACAACGATTCGTGTCAGATGAATGACGATGTCCTGTCTGGACCAAGGCCGGGAAAAGACTTACCTGTGCCACAAGGAGACAGCCTGATGAAAAAGCCGCCACTGACACTATACCTTGCCGCCCCACGCGGGTTCTGCGCCGGTGTGGACCGTGCCATCAAAATCGTTGAGATGGCTTTGCAGAAATGGGGCCCACCGGTCTATGTGCGCCACGAGATCGTGCACAACAAATTCGTGGTCGACGGCCTTCGCGCCAAAGGGGCTGTGTTTGTCGAAGAACTGTATGAATGCCCCGATGACCGCCCGGTGATCTTTTCCGCCCATGGTGTTCCGAAATCCGTTCCCGCCGAGGCTGCCCAGCGCGAGATGATCTATGTGGACGCCACCTGTCCTCTGGTTTCCAAGGTGCATGTCGAGGCGCAGCGCCACGCGGACGCGGGGTTGCAGATGATCATGATCGGCCACAAGGGCCACCCCGAAACCGTGGGCACCATGGGGCAGCTGCCCGAGGGCGATGTGCTGCTGGTCGAGACCGTGGACGACGTGGCCACGGTGCAGGTGCGTGACCCGGATAAGCTGGCCTTTGTCACCCAAACCACCCTTTCGGTCGATGACACCAAGGATATCATCGCCGCCCTTCAGGCCCGGTTCCCGGCCATTGTCGGACCGCACAAGGAAGATATCTGTTACGCCACCACCAACCGGCAGGAAGCGGTGAAAGCCGTGGCCCCCAAGGCGGATGCCTTGCTGGTAGTGGGCGCGCCGAACTCATCGAACTCGCGCCGTCTGGTCGAGGTTGCCTCGCGCGAGGGGTGTCAGTACGCGCAGCTGGTCCAGCGCGCCACCGAGATTGACTGGCGCGCGCTCGAGGGTATCTCGACCGTGGCTGTCACCGCAGGCGCGTCGGCCCCGGAGGTTCTGGTAAACGAGGTGATCGAAGCGTTCAGCGCGCATTATGATGTCACCGTCGAGCCGGTCGAGACCGCCGTTGAAAACGTCGAGTTCAAAGTTCCCCGCGTGTTGAGGCAACCGGCGTGAACGGAGTGCCGAAAGCGCCTCTCTATCTGGGGCTGGCGGGACTGATCCCGTTTATCTGGGGCGCCCTGACCTATCTGAATGGCGATCTGAATGCCTGGGGCGCGCAAACCTTTGGCCCGCGTTTCGTGGGCCCTTATGTGCAACTGTTCTATGGATCAGTCATCCTCAGCTTCATGTCCGGTGTACTCTGGGGTTTTGCCACCAAGACATCGGGCAGCAAGGCGGCCCTGTGTTATCTGTTGTCGGTTCTGCCCGCGCTTTGGGCCTTTGCCATGACAGGTGGTGGGCCGGTGAATGCGGGCACCAATCTGATGTATGGGTTCGCTGGTTTGTTGTTGCTGGATGCCCTGTTTTCCTACTGGCGCCTGACACCGGTCTGGTGGATGCGGTTGCGCATCCTGCTGACCGCGGTCGTATTGGCCAGTCTTGCAGTCGGAGTCTATCTGTGACCGATGAACGTACGATCACCGCTTATACCAACAGGGTGGCGGAATATCTGAAGATCCCTCTGCCGCCCGAGCAGCTTGAGGCCCGACAGGCTTTTGCTGATGCGGTCGGCCCAAGCAGCTATGTGCTGGATTTGGGGTCCGGGCCGGGATCGGACAGCGGGTTCCTGATGCGTCAGGGGCTGAAGGTTCGCGCGCTGGATGCAACGCCGGCCTTTGTCGAACATGCGCGGGAAAACGGTGTGGATGCTTATCTGGGTACGTTCGATGACGTCACCGAGACAGCCGAATATGACGGTGTTTACGCCAGCTTTTCCCTGCTGCACGCGCCGCGCGCTGATTTCCAGCGGCATCTGAATGCGATCCACAGGGCTCTGAAACCCGGTGGACAGCTGTTTCTGGGGATGAAGCTGGGCACTGGTGAACATCGGGATGATCTGGATCGTTATTATTCCTATTACACGGAGGCCGAGATCGAGGATGCCTTGAACAAGGCCGGGTTCACGATTGACCGCGCAGTCCATGGCATGGGCAAAGGCCTGGCCGGATCGTATGACGGATATATCCTGGTGTTCGCCCATGCCTGAATTGTTTGCCTATACAGACGGTGCCTGTTCCGGAAACCCCGGCCCCGGAGGCTGGGGCGTGCTGTTGCGCGCGATGGACGGGGACAGCGTTCTGAAAGAGCGTGAGCTGAACGGGGGTGAGGCCGAGACGACCAACAACCGGATGGAATTGCTGGCCGCCATCAGCGCCCTTGAAGCGCTGGAGCGACCGTCGAAGATAACCGTCGTCACCGACAGCGCCTATGTGAAGAACGGCGTCACCGGCTGGATTTTCGGTTGGAAACGCAACGGCTGGAAAACCTCGAACAAGAAACCGGTCAAGAATGTCGATCTTTGGCAGCGTCTGGATGAGGCGCAGGAACGGCATGATGTGACATGGGAATGGGTCAAGGGCCACGCAGGCCACCCCGAGAATGAAAAAGCTGATGAGCTGGCCCGGGCCGGAATGGCGCCGTTCAAACCGAAAAAGGCACAGGCGTGACCGCGCTGACGCTGCTGGACTATGCCTCGGTTCTGATCTTCGCGTTGACGGGGGCACTGGTGGCCAGCCGTGCCCAGCTGGATCTGGTGGGATTTGCCTTCATGGCCTGCCTGACTGCCGTCGGGGGCGGCACTGTACGAGACCTTTTGCTGGACCGTCACCCGATCTTTTGGGTCGGGCAGCCGGATTACATCCTGATCGCAGTCGCGGCGTCGGTCCTGGTGTTCTTTACCGCACATCTGGTGGAAAGCCGCTATAACTGGCTGGTCTGGCTGGACAGTTTTGCACTGTCAGTGGCTGTTGCGGCCGGAACCGGCGCGGCATTGTCGCTGGATCAGTCCGGGGTCATTGTCGTTTTGATGGGTGTGACGACCGGATGCCTGGGCGGGCTGATGCGCGATGTGGTCTGCAACGAAGTGCCGCTGGTGCTGAAACAAGGTGAGCTTTATGTGTCCTGCGCCTTTACAGGTGCCCTGACGGCGGTTCTGGCTGCCCGATTGGGGACAGAGCCTGCGTTTTCTCTGGCTCTCTGCGCCTTGGTGTGCTGGGCGTTGCGTGCCGGGTCGTTGATGTTTGGCTGGCAATTGCCGGTCTACAAAAGCCGGCCGCCGCGCAATTGAGCCCGATAGTGGACGCCAAAGCGGCTGGCTGATACCCCTTTTGAAAGCACAGCCCGGAGGCCAACGTGACATTCAGACTTGCATCCATCACAGCCTGCCTGGCCCTGCTCGCCTCATGCGGCGCGTATTACACCCCTGTCAGTTTTGTTGCGCAGGGCGACCAGATCATCGCCTCGGGCACGATTGACGAGACAACGCTGTCTGCCTTTGAGGAAGTGACAGCCCAAAACCCCGAAGCCCGCACTTTGGTTCTGCAATACATTGAAGGATCGGTTGATGATGACGCCAATGTCATCTTCGCCCGCGAAGTGCACAGGGCCGGGTTCGATACCGTTGTTCCATCGAACGGTCTGGTTGCCAGCGGCGGCACCGATCTGTTCCTGGCCGGAAACCGCCGCGTGCTGCAACCGGGGGCTTGTGTCGGTGTCCACAGCTGGGCCGGGTCGGGTCTGGTGGCCACCGACTTGCCCGAGAACGATCCCGAACATGACCGATACCTGGACTATTTCAAGGATATCGGCGTGGACGAGGAGTTTTACTGGTACACTCTGTTCGCAGCCCCGGCCGACAGCATCCACTGGATGACCGCCGCCGAGGCGAACCGGTTCGATTTGACCACCAGGGGTGCTCCGGCACTTGGGTCTGCGACGGTGTGCGACGAACGGTAAGTCAACCGTTCAGCAAGCGCGCGCCGATTTCCTTGACGAATTTCGCGGCCACCATCGCCGTCATGCCATAGGGGTCGCGATGCGGGTTGAGCTCGACGATATCCGCCCCGACCAGTTGACCTTTGAACCGGTGGATCAGGTCGATAACCTCGCGCGTGCTCAGCCCACCGGGTTCATGGTGCGAGACGCCCGGGGCAAAGGCCGGGTCCAGCGCGTCCAGATCAAGGGACAGATAGACCGGGCCATCGAATGAAATCTGCAAGTCGGGGCGCCAGTTGCGCATGTCGATCACCTCGACGCCGAACTTGTTGGCCTGTTCGCGCTGATGGGCGTTCATGGTGCGGATGCCGACCTGCACCAGACGCTTGACCGGGCAGGTCTCCATCACCCGCGCAAAGGGGCAGCCATGGCCGAGCGGGCCGATATCCTGCGTGTCGTACAGATCCGGGTGGCTGTCGATATGCAGGATGTTCAGGCCTTCGTACCGATCTGCATGGGCCTTGATCAGCGGATAGGCCACGGAATGGTCGCCGCCCAGCGACAACAGGCGTGCGCCGGTTGCGATCCGCTTCGCCGCTTCGGCCTCGATCCGGTCAATCGGTTCCTGCCCGCGCATTTCGAACACATCCAGATCGCCGGTATCCCTGAATTTGGCGCTTTCACCCAGATCGGTACCATCTTCGGCGGTCAGGTTGGCGGCACCGGAATGCAGCGCTTCGCGGATGCGTCCGGGTGCGAAGGCCGGCCCTTGCAGGAACGAGGAATGCAGATCCAAAGGAACACCCATCAGAGCGACATCACCCGGCTTCAAATCATACGGCATCATCATTCCCCTTTTTCGTTGAATGTGATCTGGACGGAGGAAGGGCACCGGGTCAAGGGGTTAGCGGCGCAGGTAGGTCTGCCAGATCCAAATCACAAGCAACGCGCCCAGAACCGCCCCGACAAAACCAGACAGCCACCCCATAACGGTAACAAGAAACCGCAGCAGCGCCCCTCCGATCAGGGCCCCCACGATACCGATCAACATGGTCGTCGGGATATCCGCCTCGATCCGCATCAGGCGGGTGGCCAGAAACCCTGCCGCTGCACCGATGATGATCAGGGCGACGATTGGCATGTCACTTCCTCCAGTGGGTCGGCACGATGATCAGGGCACCAACAGAGGAAATCACCGCATCCAGCCCCGGAGGACCAAAGCTGATACCGAACATGATACGGACGAAATAGAACAGGAACGCCCCGCCCACACAGATGATGATGGATTGCAAATAGCCGTTATGGGTGAAACCGGTCTGTTCGGACAGATACCCGACGATCCCGGCAATCACGACAGTGCCCATCATCACCATGAACATATGGCTTTACTCCGAAGACATCCGGGTGCCGATCGGGATTGGCCAGCCCCGCAGGAACGTTTCCTTATCCTGCGCGCCTTTGCCCGCCCTTTGCAAGCGCAGCAGTTCTATGGCGCCCTGCCCGCAAGCCACATACAGATCGTCATTCAGAACTTCGCCCGGCGCGCCCTGCCCTTCGGCCAGACGCGAAGCGAGGAGTTTTACCCGGTTGCCGTCGATCTCGGTCCAGGCCCCGGGAAAGGGCGACAGCCCGCGGACCTGCCGATCGACCTCAACCGCCGGGCGCGACCAGTCCACGCGGGCCTCGGACTTGTCGATCTTGGCGGCATAGGTGACACCAATCTCGGGCTGCGGATCAGGGGTCAGGCCGGGCAGCTTTGCCAACGCCTCAACGATCAAGGCCGCGCCCATCGCCGAGAGCCGGTCATGCAGTTTCGCAGTGGTTTCCTCGGGCCCGATATCGGTGGCCTGCCGCAACAGAACGGGGCCGGTATCAAGGCCCGCCTCCATTTGCATGATACAGACGCCAGTTTGCGCATCGCCCGCCATGATCGCGCGGTGGATCGGAGCCGCCCCGCGCCAGCGCGGCAGCAGGCTAGCATGAATGTTCAGGCAGCCATGAGCCGGCGCATCGAGGATGGGCTGGGGCAGGATCAGCCCATAAGCCACAACCACCGCCACATCCGCGTTCAGTGCCGCAAAACTGTCCTGCTCCTCGGCCGGTTTCAGCGAGGTTGGGTGACGCACGTCCAGACCCAGCGCCAGGGCCCGCGCGTGGACTTGTGTCGGGCGATCCTTCTTGCCCCGCCCCGCCGGGCGCGGGGGCTGGCAATAGACGGCGGCGATCTCATGCCCGGCCTCGACCAGCGCATCCAGAACCGGCACCGAGAAGTCAGGGGTTCCCATGAAAACAACGCGCATCTTTAACCCTATTTCTTGGCTTTGCGCAGCAGCATGTCGCGTTTGACCTTGCTGAGCCGGTCAAAATACATCCGGCCATTCAGATGGTCGATCTGGTGCTGGACACTGGTGGCCTCGATGCCGACAAAATCGCGACGGTCCACCATGCCCTGCTCGTTCAGGAATTTGACAGTCACCGCGCGCGGGCGTTTTACCTTGGCCGACACGCCCGGCAGGTTCGGACTGGCTTCTTCATGTTCACGCAGTTCGATCGAGCTGTGCAGGATTTCCGGGTTCGCCAGACGCACGGCCTTGCCCCGCTCGGCCGACCCATCGACCACGGCCAGACGCAACATCACTCCGATCTGCGGCGCGGCCAGACCGACACCGGGCATCGCCTCCATCGTGTCGATCATGTCCTGCC
The DNA here is from genome assembly GCF_013110585.1 of Ruegeria sp. HKCCD6119. NCBI lineage: Bacteria > Pseudomonadati > Pseudomonadota > Alphaproteobacteria > Rhodobacterales > Roseobacteraceae > Ruegeria > Ruegeria sp. HKCCD6119. Next base: position 42,443 of record NZ_WVQV01000010.1, read on the forward strand.
AAATCCGGCGAATGTCATCGGTGATTTCAGTCACCTCATCCGCCTTTGTGCGCAAGCGTTTGTCAGGCCAGGGCAGACAGGTGCGGACGGTCATGCGCGCGCCCGTTCACGTTTGAGCTTTTGCATCTTGCGGGTAATCATCTGCCGTTTCAGCGGTTTGAGGTAATCGATGAACAGCTTGCCGTTCAGATGGTCGATTTCATGCTGCACGCAAGTGGCCCAAAGACCGTCGAACGTCTCCTGTCGCAGGTTTCCCTTCTCGTCCATCCAGGTGACATCGACCACCTTGGGGCGGGTCACTTCGGCATATTGATCCGGGATCGACAGGCATCCTTCTTCGTATACATTGGTTTCCTCGGAAGAGGCGATGACCTCGGGGTTGAACATGATCAGCGGGCGCGGGGTCTCGCCTTCTTCCTTGATGCAATCCAGCACGATCAACCGTTCCAGCACACCGATCTGCGGGGCGGCAAGGCCAATCCCGGGCGCGTCATACATGGTTTCCAGCATGTCGTCAGCCAGCGTGCGCAGCTCGTCCGTCAGGTCGGATACGGGCGCGCAGACCTTTTTCAGGCGGGGATCGGGATGGATCAGGATAGTGCGTTTCATGAGGCTGATTTAGGCCATCCCGCCCCGCGCCGCAACGCCCCCCTTGCACCTGCCCGATTTGCGGTTAGCTTTCGGTCGAGAAAATGGAGCAGACATGACTTTCAACGACCTGATCGACCGCCGGGGCACCAACAGTTCAAAATGGGACAAGATGGAGATGCTGTATGGCGTCTCGCCCGAGGACGGTCTGGCCATGTGGACGGCCGATTCCGATTACAAAACGGCACCCTGCGTGATCGAGGCCGTGCGCAAAGCCGCAGATCACGGCGTGTTCGGCTATTCATGGATGCACCCGGACTATCTGGCCTCGGTTCAATGGTGGATGAAAACCCGCCACGATTGGGAAATCGACACGGATTGGATTCTGACCACCCAGGGCTTGGGCAATGCAATCGCCCTGTCGCTGGATGTCTGGACCGATCCCGGTGATGGCATCGTGATCTTTACCCCCGTTTACCATGAGTTTGCCCACAAGGTGAACAAATCCGGCCGCCGGGTCGTGGAATGCCCTTTGGTGCGGGACGGGGAAAGTTACGGCCTGGATCTGGACGACGCCCAGTCCCGGTTGGACGGGTCCGAGAAGATGCTGCTGTGGTGTTCGCCGCAAAACCCGTCGGGTCGTGTCTGGACGCCCGACGAGTTGCAAGCCGTTGCTGCGTTTGCCGAACGGAACGGTTTGATCCTGGTATCGGACGAGATTCACCACGATCTGGTCTATCCCGGCGCCAAATTTGTGCCGATGGACGTGGCGGCCCCGGATGCACGCCCGTGGACCGTGACGCTGACTGCGGCGTCGAAGACCTTCAACATTGCCGGGCAGCGGACCGGCAACATGATCATTCCCGATCCCAAACTGCGCGCGGCCATGAAGCAACGGCTGCAAACATTGGATTACGATCCCGGCGCGTTGGGCGTGGCGATGATCACCGCCGCCTACAGCCCCGAAGGGGCCGAATGGGTAGATGCCCAGATCGCGCATCTGGAGGGAAACAGGCGTCTGTTCGATCAGACCATCACCGAGATTCCGGGGCTCTGGTCGATGCCCTTGCAGGCGACCTATCTGGCCTGGGTCGATTTCTCGGGCACCGGCATGGATCACGCTGAATTTGTCCGCCGATTGCGCGAGGACGCGCGGATCGCCACATCGTCAGGTCCGGGTTTCGGCACTGGAGGAGAAACGTTTGAACGGTTCAACCTCGCCACTCAACGGGCGCGGGTCGAGGAAGCTTGCCTGCGGCTGAAACGTGCTTTCGGGGATCTGCAATAAGTACGTGCCGGCCAGAGCTTGAAAGCCCTGCCCTGTTTTCACAGGTGCCGGTTGACTTGGTTGAGGCCGCTTTGGCCCGCGCGTGCCTGTCTTTAGGCTGGCACCGCTGGCTTTTGGCATCGACCAAACCCGGGCCAAATCGGAATACCGGTTGAAATTCGCCCCTAGTCGTCCCGCCCCAGCAGGGCGATCGGCGCATCGGGCGCGCGGTAAAAGTCAAGCGGCGCGCTGTCATGGGCGGCCGTGCTGCGTTTGAATTCATACCGCATCTCACCGCCTTCATCCTCATCCGCGACGATGAGGCATTGATAGAGGTGGTTGGCCCCGTCAAAGATATCGACGAGCCCGCGCAGGCGCGGCGTGGTTTCCGCCTCAACCGTAAAACCGTCTTTCCACAATTTGAGTATTTTGTAGGTATTGTCGCCCATCTCCACTCGTAAACGGCTGGCTTTTTTCAATGTGGCGATTCGGGCCGCGTCCAACTCGGCGCGTATTTCCTTTGAAACATAGGTACTCATTAATCCGTTCCCCCGTGAATGACTTCTATTGTGCGGGATAAGTTGTAAAAATCCAGTGAACCACGTCACAGAAACACGATCCAGCCGAGGTTTGTTGCACAGAAATCCCGAACTCGACTGTGCGCGGATGCAGAGCATTTGCGCGGGCGCTCGCATAGGAAGATGCAAGCCCTGGCCCTATGTTTTTCGAAACGCACATGCGGAGGAAAAGACATGGGCCTGCTGGTCGACGGAAAATGGCACGATACCTGGTATGATACCAAGTCCACGGGCGGTGCATTCAAGCGCAGCGCAGCGCAGTTTCGCAATTGGTTGACAGCTGACGGCGAGGCGGGGCCATCAGGCAAAGGCGGGTTCAAAGCAGAACCCGGGCGCTATCACCTTTACGTCAGCTATGCCTGCCCCTGGGCCCATCGCACGCTGATTTTTCGCGAGATGAAAGGGCTGAGCGATCTGATCTCGGTGTCGGTCGTGCATCCGGACATGCTGAATCAGGGTTGGACCTTTGAAACAGACGCTCACGGCGCGACGGGAGATGACCTTTACGGGCTGGGTTTTGCGCACCAGATCTATACCAAAGCCGATCCAGCCTATTCGGGGCGCGTGACCGTGCCGATCCTGTGGGACAAGCGGCAGGAAACCATTGTGTCGAACGAAAGCTCGGAAATCATCCGCATGTTCAATACGGCCTTCGACGGGGTCACCGGCAATACCGATGACTACTGGCCCGAAGCGATGCGCGATGAAATCGAAGAGGTCAACGCGCGCATCTATACAGACGTCAACAACGGCGTCTACAAGTCCGGCTTTGCCACTTCGCAAGCGGCCTATGACGCCGCCGTGGGCCCGTTGTTTGACACGCTGGACTGGCTGGAAGATCGTCTGGCCCGGAACCGTTACCTGATGGGTAATCGGATTACCGAGGCTGACTGGCGGCTGTTTACGACGCTGATCCGCTTTGATCCGGTCTATCATCTGCACTTCAAATGCAACAAGCGGCGCCTGATCGATTACCCGAACCTATGGGCCTATACGCGTGAACTGTACCAATGGCCCGGCGTGGCGCCCACGGTGAACATGAACCATATCGTGCGCCACTATCACTACAGCCATGACAGCATCAATCCGCACCGGATCATTCCGGTTAACCCGGTGCTGGATTACACAGAACCGCACCGCCGCGATCAGCGCCCTGCTGCGTAATGCTCGACCATCGCCGCCAGATCCTCTGGCGGTGTTTCGCTTTGCACATAAGCACAGGCGTTCGGGCTGTGGGCAAATATCGATCCATCCGAGAAGAAGGTGGTGTTGGTGACAAAGATCACCCGCGCCTGGGGGCGGCGATAGCTTGCGAAATCGGCCACAGCCAGTGCACTGCCAGTTTCCAGAACCAGATCCAGCACGATGATTTCGAAATCCGTGCCGTACAGCGCCAGAATGGCGGCTTCCTGCGTCTCGACCAGCGTGACCTCGGCGCCCTGCCGTTCCAGATGCCTTTTCCAGACCCGACCAAGGTCGGGATTACTCTCAACAATCAGAACTTTCATTTGCAACAACCTCGGCACTTGGTATGGTGAGTGGTGCCGACCCCCATGGTCCGTGATCTCGTTATTTCCTTAACAAAGTGTTAACAGCAGCCCCACAGGCCCGTGAACAGGCGGATTTGCTTGTGTAAGAGGCGAAAATCCGCTTGAAGCGGTCCAAAAGCGGTAATTTCTCGCAGAGAGAGCAGATGAGCACATTCGATGAAAGTCTGAATCCACGCGCGGTTCGTGACCACGGCGGCGGGTTGGACAAGGCAATTGTCAAATATGGTGGGCAACGCACCGACTGGATCGACCTGTCCACCGGCATCAATCCACATGCCTATCCCGTGTCCGGCCTGACGGCCGGGGATTGGGCCGAATTGCCGGATCACGGGGCGTTCGAACGGCTCAGCGATGCCGCGCGCCGGTTCTGGAACGTGCCGCAGCGTGCCGCGATCCTGCCCGCGCCCGGAGCGTCGGCGATCATCGCGCGTCTGCCGGCTCTGGCCGCGACGGGTACGGTACAGATCACGCCGCCCACCTATAACGAACACGCCGCCGCCTTTTCGGCGCAGGGGTGGAAGGTACGGCAAGACGGGCCCAGCGACGCCCGCGTGATCGTACATCCAAACAACCCGGACGGGCGTATCTGGCAGGAAAGCGACGTATCGGCACCACTTACCGTGATTGACGAAAGCTTTTGCGACGTCATGCCTGACAAGTCCCTGATCCATCTGGCAGACCGCCCCGGCGTGATCGTGCTGAAGAGTTTTGGCAAATTCTGGGGGCTGGCCGGGGTAAGGCTGGGGTTTGCCATCGGACGGCCGGATATGATCAGCCGGTTGAACGATCTGACCGGCCCTTGGTCGGTATCCGGTCCGGCCTTGCGGATCGGCACACAGGCTTTGATGGACAACCGTTGGGCGGAAGCCACGCATGCGCGTCTGGCTGACGAGGCCTCAAGGCTGGATGCGCTGGTCACGAGAAAAGGGGCCAAAGTGATCGGCGGCACCAGCCTGTTCCGACTTTATCAGGTCGACAACGCCGCCCATTGGCAAGGTCGTCTGGCACGGTCCCACATCTGGAGCCGCATCTTCCCCTATTCTGAAACCTATCTGCGCCTTGGGCTCCCGCCCGAGGATGGATGGAACAGGTTGGAGGCCGCCCTGTGAGCCCTGGCCTGATGCTGGTCTGTGCCATGTGTCTGGACGCAGCACTGGGGGAACCCGACTGGTTCTGGTCGCGCATCAGGCATCCGGCGGTGATGATCGGCAACCTGATCGGCTGGCTGGATACACGCTTGAACCACGGGGCCGTGCGCCGTTCAAAAGGGGTGGGTGTGCTTGTCCTGCTGGTTTGCGGCGCAGGGGCGCTTGGCTGGGGTTTGTCCCTGTTGGGGCCGGTGATTGAAATCCTGGTCTGCGCGATCCTGTTGGCGCAAAAATCGTTGGTCACCCATGTGCGCGCCGTGGGCGAAGGGCTGATGGCCTCGCTGTCAGAGGGGCGGGCACGGGTGGCCATGATCGTCTCACGCGATACACAGGACATGACCGAGGCACAGGTGGCACGCTCGGCCATCGAAAGCGCCGCTGAAAACCTCAGCGACGGCGTCATCGCGCCTGCTTTCTGGTTTCTGATTGCCGGGTTGCCGGGGCTGCTGGTCTACAAGGCGGTGAACACGGCCGACAGCATGATCGGGTATCGCAATGAAACGTACCGCGCGTTTGGCTGGGCTTCGGCCCGGTTCGACGACCTGATGAACCTGATCCCGGCCCGCCTGACCTGCGTGATGATCGTGGCGCTGTCGGGCCAGTGGTCGCGCTGGCGCGAAATCTTGGCTGATGCGCACCGTCACATCTCGCCCAATGCGGGCTGGCCCGAGGCCGCCATGGCCCGCGCCTTGAACGTCGCCCTGGCCGGGCCGCGCAGCTATGACGGCAAGGTGCGGGATCTGGCATGGGTCAATGGCAATGCTCAGCGCGAAATCGGAGCCTTGGACATTTTCCGCGCATGTCGCATGTTGTGGCGTGTTTGGGGGCTTGCGCTTGGGCTCGTGTCGGTGTCGGTTGGGATCGACCTGATTTACTGACGGACATTTGTCATGCGTTTTCTTTCCGGCCTGATCGCCGCCACCCTGTTTGCCCAACCTGCCCTGGCCCAATGTGGTGGCGGCTTCAATTCCTTTGTCAAAGGGCTAAAGGCCGAGGCCACGCAGCAAGGCTTTGACAAATCCACCGTGAACGCGTTTTTCAAAGGCGTGCAGCAGGACAGCGCCGTGCTGAAGGCCGATCGGGCGCAAGGGGTGTTTCAGAAACCCTTTATCGAGTTTTCCCGTCGTCTGATTTCGCAAAACCGGATCGAACGCGGGCAAGCGATGTCACGCAAATACGACGCGGTGTTTGACCGGATCGAAAAGCAATACGGAATCTCACGCGGGGTGTTGCTGGCCTTCTGGGCGTTCGAGACCGATTACGGATCATTTCAGGGCGACTTCAACACCCGCAATGCGCTGGTGACGTTGGCCCATGACTGCCGTCGCCCCGACCTGTTCCGCCCTCAAATCTTCGCCGCCATCGAACTTTATCAGAATGGTGATTTCGACCCGGCCCGCACAACGGGCGCATGGGCCGGCGAAATCGGTATGGTCCAGATGCTGCCGCAGGACATTCTTGAAAACGGTGTCGATGGTGACGGCGACGGGCATGTCCGCCTGAAAACCTCGGCCCCCGATGCACTGATGTCTGGCGCCAAGATGCTGTCGCATCTGGGCTGGCGCGCAGGCGAACCGTGGCTGCAAGAGGTCACTGTGCCCGCGCAGATGGACTGGTCGCTGTCCGGCCCCGGCAAGCCCCGGTCGGTGGCCGATTGGCAGGCCATGGGCGTTCAGGCACGCAGCGGGTCGCTGGCAAACCTGCCTGCCTCGCTGATCCTGCCCCAGGGGCACCAGGGCCCGGCCTTTCTGGCCTATCCGAATTTCGACGTCTATTTCGAATGGAACCAGAGCTTTGTTTATGTATTGACCGCCGCCTATTTCGGGACACGTCTGGAAGGGGCACAGATCTATGATGCCGGCAATCCCGCACAGGGTCTGAACGGTGCACAGATGAAGCAGCTGCAAAGCAAGCTTCAGGCCAAGGGGTATGACGTTGGCAAGGTCGACGGGATCCTGGGCGCTGGCACGCGGGCGGCCGTGCAGGCGGAACAGAAGCGGCTTGGCCTGCCGGCCGATGCATGGCCGACAGTGGATCTGTTAAACCGGCTTTAGGCGGCAACCACGCTTACGCGACCCATTCCCGTTGCTGCGGAACACAGGGCGCAAAGGCGTGCGTCGTCACCGTGGCACCCTCGGTTTCGATTGCCGTGTTGGGCTGTATCTCGAGCCATCCCTCGTTGTTGGCATCCAATGGCTCGGACGAAATGATGATACCGTCTTTGCAGGCCTTGTAGTGCAAGCTGGGGGCAAACCGATCCGAGGCATAACGGGCCGCAAAAACCCGTTTGCCGTCCGACCAGCAGGCGGCAAACCGAAGATAGGGTGATGCTCCGCGGCGCCTGGAAAGGGCTTCGACCCGACCGACCGCACGGGCCATTGCACCCACAGGATCGGTGTCCAGCCCTTCGCCATGAGCGATGAGAAAGATCGCCTCGCTCTCGGTTGCGCCCATACGATGCTGGTACAGATGCGCCGGGATCATGGCATCAAGCTCTTGCCGGATTCGTTCATGACCCCCGGCCTGACCGTTATGCATGAAACTCCACCTGCCGACGCCAAAGGGGTGACAGTTGTTGCGCGAGGTCGCTGTACCCGTCGAGGCCCGTACATGGGCCAGAAACATCCGGGATTTCGTGTGATGCGCCAATTGCTTCAGATTGGCATCGGACCACGCCGGATGGGTGTCCTTGTAAAAACACGGCGTATCACGATCAGAATACCATGCCAGACCGAACCCATCCGCGTTTACCGGCGTTTTTCCGATCAATGCATTTCGGCTTTGAATGACAAGCGATTGTTCTTGCTCAAGGACCAGTTCGTCCAGGTATCGCTGCCGCCCAACCCAAGCCAAGAATCGGCACATTGCCTGTCTCCGTCCGTCAGTAATAATTTTTGGGACAATACCACCTTGGTTATCAGATTTTCTCCCATACATTATCTGATTTTTCGGATTTCCCCAATCAAATGTGCAGAAACTGCAAGAATCTCAGATCAATTTCACTTACTACGCACCGGATACCGATCGCCTTTTTCGTCAATCAGGATCAACCTGTCCCCGTTGCGTACGTACAAATCGCATCGGCTGAACCCATTGCGGTAAGCGATGCACACGCTGCCATCATCGGCAATCGCGTAAGTTCCAAAGGCAGAATCTCCGCTTGCATATGTATAGGAATAGGCGCCCCCGGCCGAGAATTTGGCCTGTCCGTCGTCGAAAAAGGTCAGCGTCTGCCCCGCCAAAGCATCAAGCTCTGCGGCTGTAAGGGGCGTATCCCCGGTTTTGACGGGCCAGTCGGCTGCAAAGACAGGGCCGGCGGCGATGAGGGCGGGGATCAGAAAGCGCGTCATGCGCTCAGGTTAGCGCGATAAAGCCGCAATCGTCATAAATTTGCAGTGAGCGGTCAGGCGACCATCTGTTCGGCCTTCTTCAGATCGACCGAAACCAGCTGGCTGACGCCCTGTTCCTGCATGGTGACACCGAACAGGCGATCCATGCGCGCCATCGTTACCGCATGGTGAGTGATTATCAGGAACCGCGTGTCAGTTTGGCGGCACATCTCGTCCAGCAGATCACAGAAACGCGTCACGTTTGCATCATCTAGAGGCGCATCAACCTCGTCCAGCACGCAGATCGGAGCTGGATTGGCAAGGAAGACGCCGAAAATCAGCGCGGTCGCCGTCAGGGTCTGTTCTCCGCCCGACAGCAGGCTGAGAGTCGACAGTTTCTTGCCAGGCGGCTGGCACATGATCTCAAGGCCCGCATCCAGCGGGTCGTCACTTTCGACCATCACAAGATTGGCCTCGCCACCCCCAAATAGATGCTTGAACAGCATCGCAAAGTTTGAATTCACCTGTTCAAACGCAGTCAGCAACCGCTCGCGCCCTTCGCGGTTGAGGCTAGCGATCCCGCTGCGCAGCGCCTTGATTGCCTCTTCCAGATCGGCTTTTTCGCTGCTGAGCGTATCGAATTCTTCCTGAACTTCCTTGCTGTCTTCCTCGGCCCTCAGGTTCACGGCCCCCATCGCGTCGCGCTGACGTTTGTGACGGTTCACTTCGGATTCCAGAACGTCCGCAGCTGGCATCTGGTCGGGGTTCACGTCCAGCTGGTTCAGCAATTGGTTTGGGGTCAGTTGCTGATCCTCGGCAATCCGTTCGGCCGCCGCGACAACACTTTCCTTGGCCGCGTCACAACGCGCCTCGGCCGCGGCACGGCTTTCGCGCGCTTCTGATGCCAGACGCTCGGCCTCCCGTTCGGCCAGAACGATTTCACGGTGCATAGCCTCGGCTTCGGCCAATTTGTCGGCGGCTTCGGCGCGCCGTGCTTCGGCGGCTTCGATCTGTTCGTTCAGCTCCTCACGCGCCTCGGCGATTTCGCCGGGCATGGCCATGGCCTCCGTCAGCTCTTCTTCCGAACTTTCCTTGCGCTCGGCAAGTTCGGAAATCCGCTTTTCAGCCGTTTCCAAACGGTGGCGCCACCCGCTGAGATCTTTCGCGACCTCCTGGGTGCGACGCGTGCGGGCGTCCCCCTCACGGCGCAGCTCGTCATGGGTCGAGCGGTGGGTCAGCATGGTGATCCGCGCCGCCTCGACCGTCTGCTTGATGTCTTCGACCTGCGCGCGGGCACTGTCCAGATCACCCAGACCGGCCAAAGCCGCTTCGGCCTCGCGCAGTTGCGCGCGGGCGGCCATGGCGTCGTCCTTGTGGCGGTCAACGGCGAGGGTCAGGGTTTCCAGCTTGCCCTGGGCCAGATTGCGGTCGGCCTCGGCCCGCGACAGTGCGCGCGCGGTTTCGGCCATGCGCTGATCAGCAGCACGGCGGGCCTCACGCGCGCGCCGGTCTGCTTCGGTCACGTCCGCCAATTGCTGTGACAGCGCCTCATGCGCGGCCCGGGCACCGTCAGCCTGTGCTTCGGCACGGGCAAGGTCCTGTTTCAGTGCTTCCAGCCTGTTGAGCTGCTCCAACCGCAGAGCAGCAGCACTTGGCGCGTCTTCGGCCCAGGCACGGAACCCGTCCCAGCGCCAAAGGTCGCCCGAGCGGGACACGAGCCGCTGGCCCGGCTTCAGCGATGCCTGCAACCGTCCGCCCTGATCCGCATCCACCAACCCGATCTGCGCAATGCGTCGGCTGAGACGATCGGGGCCCGATACATGAAGCGCCAGAGGCTCGGCCCCTTCAGGCAATGGCTGGTCGCTGTCATATCCAGCCACCTGCACCCAGCCGGATGGCCCGTCACCCTCGACCAGCGGCGCGCGAAGATCGTCGGCCAGAGCAGCACCCAAAGCCTTTTCAAAACCAGGTTCGACGCGCAGCAGGTCCAGCACCTGACCGCCTTCCGCCGTGTCGCGCTCCACCAGCTTGGCCAGCGCCGTGGTTTCGGCCCGGATCGCGCCCAGCTCGCCTTCTGCCTCGGACCGTCTTGCCCGGGCCTCGGCCTCGCGCGCTTGCGTTTCGTTGCGCAGTTCATCCGCCGCGGCAAGCGCCTCTTCGGCGGCTTCCACCGCTTCACGGGCTTCTTCTTCGCCCGATTGGGCGTCTTCAAACGCCTCGCTGGCGCGGATCAGGGCCGTCTTGGCCTCGTCCACGGCTTTCCGGGCTTCTTCTTCTTCACTCTCGGATCGAGCCAGTGTCTTGCGACTGTCTTCGACCAGACGCTGGGCGGACTGGTGCCGGGCGACAAGACGGGCCATATCCTCGGTTTGCTGCGACAGGTGGTCTTCGCGTTCCTGTAAGATCGAGGCTGCCTCGCGGGCGATTTCCGCCGCTTCGGCCACTTTCTCATCGTGACCTTCTGCTGCCTTGGCCAATTCGCGCGCTTCCCATTCCAGCCGTTCAATCATTTGTCCCGCATCGCGGTTCAATCCAGCTTCGCGTTCGATATCGTTGGCCAGCTGCTGAATCCGGTTGGTCAGCGTCTCGATCGTTTGACGGGCGCGGGTTTCCTGATCGGACAATTGATCGCGCTGCACCTGCTGGCGTTGCAGCACGGCGGCGGCAATGGCCTCCTCCTCGCGCAGCGGCGGCAGGGTTTCCTCGATCTCGGCACGTTTTGCGGCGGCGGCGCGGGCTTCAGCCTCGGCACGGGAGGCTTCGGTGATCCGCTCACGGAGTTTTTCTTCGGCCTGCTGGCGGGCCATGTCGGCCTCTTTCCAACGTCGATAAAGCAGCATCCCCTCGGCCTGACGCAGCTGTTCGCCAATTTCACGATAGCGGGCCGCCTGACGGGCCTGACGCGCAAGCTGGGCCAGTTGTCCGCCCAACTGCTCCAGCACGTCATCGACGCGGGTCAGGTTGGCTTCGGTGCCTTTCAGCTTGAGCTCGGCCTCATGGCGACGCTGATACAGGCCCGAGATCCCGGCGGCCTCTTCCAGAATGCGCCGACGGGCACGCGGCTTGGCGTTGATCAGTTCGGCAATGCGGTTCTGCCCGACCAAAGCGGGCGAATGCGCACCGGTCGAAGCATCCGCAAACAACATCTGCACATCGCGCGCGCGCACATCCTTGCCGTTGGTCTTGTAGGCGCTGCCCACATCGCGGGTGATGCGGCGAACGATTTCGAGTTGATCGCTGTCGTTGAACCCTGACGGTGCCAGACGTTCCGAGTTGTCCATGGTCAGGACAACTTCGGCAAAGTTGCGCGCGGGTCGCGTGGCGGCCCCGGCAAAGATCACGTCTTCCATCGCGCCACCGCGCATGGATTTGGGGCGGTTTTCGCCCATCACCCAACGCAAAGCTTCCAGAAGGTTGGATTTGCCGCAACCATTCGGGCCCACCACACCGGTCAACCCGTCCGCGATGATCAAATCGGTCGGATCAACAAAGCTTTTGAAGCCGGTCAGTTTGAGCTTGCTGAAACGCAATGGCTGCGTGTCCCATGATTCCTGTGCATTGGAAGTCTGCGCAAGGGATGGGGTCCGAGTCAACGGAGTTGCGCAGGATATGGGATATCACCCCAAGTTATCCACAACATCTTGCCGAAATACGCAAGAACGCGCGCATCTCAATATGGGGTGCATTCAAAGACCTGATACCCGTTTTCCCCACCGACGTTTTCATAAAGACCAAAGTCGATGCATTCGTAATTGGGGGTCGAGACGGCCGTCAGCAAAAGCCGCTCACCCGCATCGCGGTCACACCCCAAAACCCCAACGGTCACGGCTGCGTCCCCCAGCACGTCCAGGATCGGACATCCCGAAACCTGCGCCATCGCTAAAGCGGCGCGATCCCGGACCGGGCCCAGCCGAGGGGCGTATTGCGCGTTGATCCGCACAGCCTCGGCCAGGTCGCCGCGCACACGCACGTCGAACACACTGCCATTCACAGCCACGCGCGTGGCGGGAACGTCGCGGAAATGCGGGGTCCCGGCGGCGCAGGCGGCCAGCAGGAGCGGAGCGAGAAACCGGATCATGCCGCAGAGTTGCAGCATTTTGGTTAACAGAACCTTTCCGAACATCAGGCCCGCAGCACCTCTCCCAGCCGGCGAATACCTTCGCGGATTGTCGCCTCGTCAGAATTCGAAAAACTGAGACGGATCGTGTTTGCCCCGCTGCCATCCGGGAAGAACGCCTGCCCCGGAACAAATGCTACTTTGACGGTGTCCAGCGCACGCGCCAGCAGGTCAGAGCCAACCATCCCCTCGGGCAACGTGACCCAGATGAACATCCCCCCTTCGGGACGTGTCCAATCCACCCCGTCAGGCATATGCTGGTCCATCGCGTTCAGCATCACATCACGACGGGCGCGATAGACGTTTCGTACTTTCGGAATATGGGTGTCGAAACAGGCCTGCGCCACCTGATGCACGGCCATCTGGTTGATGGTCGCGGAATGAAGGTCCGCTGCCTGTTTCAGCAGCACCATCTGGGAAATGACTGGCTTGGACGCAACGACCCATCCCATACGCAAACCCGGCGACAGCGTTTTCGAGAAACTGCCGCAATAGATCGTCCGACAGTCCTCGATTGACCCTTTGCGGGCCTGCTCCAATGACAGTATGGGTGGGATCGGGTCCCCGTCATAGCGCAGAGCCTGATAGGCTCCGTCCTCTATCAACGCGCAATCCAGTTCCTCGGCCAGATCCAGCAAAGCCTCTCTGCCCTGCAAGTCCACGGTTTCTCCTGTCGGGTTCGCAAAATCCGCCGACAGATAGGCAAATTTCACTGCGCCTTCGCCCGCTGCGGCCTTGTATTCCTTGGCCCCCTGATTGCCATTGAGCCGGTCAAAGCGCGGCTCGTAGGCGTTGAATGCCGCCAGCGCACCCAGATAAGTGGGCCACCCGACCAGGGCCGTGTCGCCGGGGGACAGGAACAGCTTGCCCAGATAGTCCAGCGCCTGCTGCGACCCCGAGGTGATCAGGATGTTGTCGATGTCACAGGACACCCCGATTTCGCGCATGTGATGCGCCAGCCACTGCCGCAATGGGACATAGCCTTCGCTGACCGAATATTGCAGCGCCTGCGCATGAAAATCCGGCCCCAGAGCCTGCTGAAACGCCTGTGCAAACGCATCGGCGGGAAACAATGCGGGATCAGGAATCCCACCGGCAAAGGAAATGATGCCGGGTTGGTCGAGCAGCTTCAGCAATTCGCGGATCTCTGACGCTTTCATTCGCGAGGCCCGGGTGGCAAACAAAGGGTGTTGGGACATGAGGCTCCTCCGATCTCAACTCGGTGCAGCCTAAGCTCTCCCCCATTAAAGTCAACATTGCTGACCTAATTAATCAGCAGATGCAACCGGGGATTCTTGAACAGTACCAGCGTCCATGGTCAAATGAGTTGACCACTTTCGGAAGATGAGATGCCATTTCACAAAGTTCAGACGGAAAAGCTGTCGCTCGCAGTTGTTCGCCAGATCGAGCTTTTGATCCTGCGAGGCATCCTGCGCCCCGGCGAGCGCCTGCCATCCGAGCGGGAGTTGGCAGAGCGCATGGGCGTTTCGCGCCCGTCCCTGCGAGATGCAATTTCTGACCTTCAGGAACAGGGGCTTTTGACTGCGAAAGCCGGATCCGGGATCTATGTGGCCGAGGTTCTGGGCTCTGCCTTTTCACCGGCACTGATCCGTCTGTTCGGAAGCCATGAAGAAGCTGTATTCGATTACCTGTCCTTTCGCCGTGACATGGAAGGGCTGGCGGCGGAACGAGCCGCGCGCCTGGGATCAGACAGCGACCTGAAGGTCGTTCAGGCGATCTTTGACAAGATGCAGGCGGCCCACAACCGAAACGCTGCGAATGACGAGGCGCAGCTGGACGCCGAATTCCACATGGCCATCATCGAAGCCAGCCACAATGTGGTGATGCTGCACATGATGCGGTCGATGTATGACCTTCTGGTGCAGGGGGTGTTCTACAACCGTCAGACCATGTTCCGTCAGCGCGCCACCCGCGAGGCTATCCTGGACCAGCACCGCGCCATCAATGCGGCGCTGCAAGAGCGTGATCCCCTGGCCGCCCGAAATGCAATCGAACGCCATTTGGATTTTGTGAAACGCTGTATGGCGGACCAGCAAAAGGCCGATCGAAACGAAGCTATTGCGCAACAAAGGCTGCAACACGAAACCGGGCGGGGCTGAGCGCGGCCCCGATTTTGCAGACTAGGCAGGGCAAGGCCGGGACTAGGCAGCGCCCGACGCGGCTGGCAGCAGATGTCGGGGGAACGGCGCGCCGCTGCCTTCTCCCAAACGGTCCTCAGCGGCCAGTGTCGTCAGCGCCGGGTCGATGAACAGCCTTGCGCCGCGATCTCTCAGATGTTTGTGCAGCATAACGTGTTCGCACACCTGTTGGCCTTTTTCATCCCGGCAAGAATAGCGCAACCCTCGCAGCGCGCGGGATTTGTACAACCCGGCACCGCCGAATGCGCTGTCGACCGGGATTAGGGGCGTATCGGCAGGAATGTGGAACTGGCGGTCAAAAACAGCGGACTTCATGACAGACCGGCGCCATTTGCGACGCCCGAACAGCGGCCTGCGCGTGCTTTGAATGCGTTGCCATACGTCCTCATCACACCAACCCGAACAACGCAGAGCGTGGATATCATCATATGCTGGTTTGGGGTTGGCGAAAACGCCCTCCCACAACGGGGCGACCCGCTGTGCTGCTGTCAGAACCGCCTGAGCATCCAGGCAGGTATTCGGACCATCCAGATCCAACACCAGCGTCAACTCCAGATCCCTGTCCTGATCCTCGAGTTTTTTGAGAACTGCATTTCTGGCCGCCGTGATACGCTCGACCCGGTTTGGCAATTTTGACGCAAGACCATCCAGTCGCAGGATATCGACATGCCTGTTTTGCACCGCATAGTCGGACAACACCTGATCCGTACCGTCCGTGTTGTCGTTCGTGGCAATGGTGACGGTGAACCGGTGCAACTGCGCAGACAGGTTTTCGATCCTGTTGATCGTGTCGATCAGAGCCGACCCGCCATTTCGGACGACGCCGACAATACTCATCGAAACTGCGTTGCCTGACACCGCCTGTCTTTCCCTGTTGTTTTCACGCCCCCATCAGGGCGCTCCTATCAACCTGATCCCCGGCAGGTCGTAGGATTCGGAGTGTTCCAAACAACAGAAACAGAAGCACGGCAAAAACAAAAGACCCGACAGCCAAAAGCTCTCGGGTCGTCTGTATCACGTGTCTGTCGGGGTCACCCGTCAGTGCAGCTTGGCATCCACATCTGCAATCGATGCATCGATCAGCTTGTTGGCCTGCGCTGCGGTCATTTGCTTTGTCAGAACCGAGCCGGCCGCCGAAACCGCAACCGAAACGGCCTGATCACGCACTTCCTTCAGTGCAGATGCTTCGGCTGAAGCGATCTGGTCCTGAGCCGCGGCCAGACGACGTTCGATCGACTTTTCCAAGTCAGCTTTCGCCTGTTCTGCTGCCAAGGCCGCGTCTTCCTTCGCTGCCGCGACAATCGCATCGGCCTGCCCCTGAACTTCACGCTGCTTGCGCTCGTACGAGGCCAGCAAACTGCGGGCTTCTTCATGCAGAGCACGGGCTTCGTCCAGTTCGGATTTGATGCCTTCGGCACGTTTGTCCAGCGCACCGCCGATCATACCGGGGACCTTGAAATAGAACAGGACCGCGATGAAGACGATGAAGCCCAGAAGGACGACAAAGTCGGTATTGCCAAGCGAGAAGAACGGGCCGCTTGCAGCCAGCGCGGGGCTGGCGGCACCAACGGTCAGGATAAGGGCAAGAGTGTTCCGCATGTCACTTATCCTTTTGTCTGTGCGTCTACTGCACTGTCGATGGCTTTGGCATCTGCCTCGCCGCCCAGTGCGGTGACCAGTTCAGCCGCCGTATCCTTGGCAACCACTTGAATGCTTTCCAGCGCACCGGCACGGATTTCGGCGATTGCCTTTTCCGATTCAGCCGCCTTGGCAGCGATTTCCGCATCCGCCTTGGCAATCGCATCATCCAGACCTGCCTGGATTTCCGCACGTGCTTCGGCAGCGATACGCTGCGCTTCGGCACGGGCATCGGCCAGCGCCTTGTTATAGGCCTCTTCGGCCTCGACCGCCTTGGCCTTCAGATCTTCGGCCGCAGCCAGGTCATTTGTAATGGTCCCCTGACGTTCAGCCAGGATTGCCGCGATGCGGGGCAGAGCCACGCGGGACAGGACCAGAAAGATGACGACCAGCGTAATGACCAGCCAGAAAATCTGGTTGGGGAACCAATCGAAGCAGAGCTGTGGCATCCCGATGGCAGAGCCATAGGAGTCGACGCACGAGCCAGCTACCTCTTTTGTAAGGGGTTCAGTCGCCATGATATCCTCCGTCGGAAACGTGTCTTTACAACAGGTGGGCCGCTATGGCTTGGGCCCACCTGCGCGTAAGGATCAGGTTCCGCAGATTATACGGCGAACATCAGCAGCAGCGAGACCAGGAATGCGAAGATCCCCAGGGCTTCTGCGAACGCGATACCGATGAAGAGGGTTGCGGTCTGCGAAGCAGCCGCCGAAGGGTTGCGCAGGGCGCCGGCCAGGAAGTTGCCTGCAACGTTGCCCACCCCGATTGCGGCTGCGCCGGAACCGATTGCTGCCAGGCCTGCGCCGATGTGTGCGAGATCGCCTTCCATGATGTGTCTCCTTACGAATTGGAAGTTTCGATGTTGGGGTATCGGACCTTAGTGCGAAGGATGCAGCGCATCTTTCAGATAAACACAGGTCAGAATGGTGAATACGTAGGCCTGGATGAAGGCCACCAGGACCTCAAGACCATACATTGCAGTGATCGCCAGAACCGACACGGGCGAGATCACGGCAATCGCGGCGAAGCCTGCGAAAACCTTGATAACCGCGTGACCTGCCATGACGTTACCGGCAAGACGGATGGAGTGGCTGACAGGGCGTACGAAGTACGAGATCAGCTCGATGAGCGCCAGGATCGGGCGCAGCGCCAGAGGCGCGCTGGAGACCCAGAACAGGCCCAGGAATGCGGCGCCGTTCTTCACGAAACCCAGCACGGTCACGGTCAGGAACACAGCCAGTGCCAGCGGGATGGTCACGGCGAAATGCGACGTGGTGGTGAACGAGGTCGGGATCAGCCCCAGGAAGTTTGCGCAGACGATGAACATGAACAGGGTCATGACATAGGGGAAGTATTTCACGCCCTCCTTGCCGCAGATGTCTTCCAGCATCTTGTAGATGAAGCCATAGGCCAGCTCGGCCACCGACTGCATACGGGTCGGAACGATGGCGCGTTTCGAAGTGGGCAGCACCAGCAGAGCGATTATGGCCAGCACCGCAAAGAACAACCACAGGGTCACGTTGGTGACCGTGAACATGCCTACTGCACCGTCGCCGAACAGCGGCTTGACGATGAACTGATCCATCGGGTGGAATACCAGGCTGCTGCCTTCTGCTGCGGTGGTCTCGGTTGCCACGTTCAGTCCCTCTCGTCCTTCTCGGCAGCCGTTGCCGCCGTTTGTTTCTCTTGAGCCTCTTTCGCGCTGCGGAGCATAACCTTCACGCCCGCGACAAGGCCCAGCAATGTAAACAGCACCAGAAAGATCGGGATCGTCCCGAGCAGGCTGTCCAGCCCGTATCCGATGCCAAATCCGATCCCCAGACCGGATACCATTTCGATGACCATCCGCCAGGCAAGCTCGCCCCCGGACACGTCAGCATCCGCACGAGGTTTTGGCGCTTTGGCCTTTTTCGCCGCTTCGATCTTGGCCTCAAGCTGCGCCATACGCTGCTTTTGGTCATCATCGGTCACGGGCGTTTCCCTCGTACAATCTTGGGCATGGTGCTAAGGCGCGAAGCGCGCAGAGTCAACGACCTTGAATGCCCTCATTGACGCAGCCTAAAGCATTGAAAATTTTATGATTTTCAGAACCCACAGGGCGTGTCATTGGTTTCGAGGGCCACCATTGCGCCGCCAAGGCCCTGAATCCACATATTCAACCAAATGGTTGACCAATCCCGGCAGCTATGGTTGAGCGGACGCATGTCCAACGATCTCGACACCGTCTTTGCAGCCCTCGCCGACCCCACCCGCCGCGCCATTCTGGCGATGCTGCTGGAGGATGACATGGCGGTGACGGATGTGGCCGAACCGTTCGAGATGTCGCTGGCGGCGATTTCCAAACACCTGGTCATACTGACCAAGGCCGGTCTGATCAGTCAGGAAAAACGCGGGCGGGTAAAATGGTGCAAGCTGGAACCCGACGCCTTGCGCGCCGCTTCGGTCTGGATGCAGGGGTTCGGACAATTCGAGCCCGTCAATCTGGACGCGTTCGAACGGTTTCTGGAAGCTGAACTGCCAAAGTCGGGTGAGGCCTAGCGCACCACAAAAACAGACATGCTGGCGTGTTTCGCCAGATAACCGGCGTGGCTGGAAAAAATATAGTCGGTGATCCGGGGCGCGTGGGTGCCGACAATGACCAGATCTGCGCCAATCTCCTCGGCCGCGCGGTTCAGATCGCTGTCCACCTCTGCGGCAACGTCGACCGAGTGGATTTTGCGCATGGAAACGTCTGATCCACTTTCTGCGGCCAACTGTTCGGTGAACTCCGCCAACTCCTTGTCGATCTCGGCCTCGGTTTCCGAGGATTCACCCATATGGGCCCCGGTAACGCTGACCAGGGTGATTTTGGCGCCCTGCCATTTTGCAACCTGCGCGGCAACATCGGCTGCTTTGCGAACTTCGGGCGGTAGATGCCGGTCAACCGGCAACATGATATGTTTGAACATGATCTCCTCCATTTGCCTGCCAAAGAGGTTATGGAAGAGCCCGCAGGGGCGCCTTGATCTGGCTCAACAAATTCCACCTCTGGAATGCATCTAGGATCTGTCGGGTTTTTCCAGCGAAGACATGGCTTATTCCACGGCGCGGCGAACAGGCACCGAGGGCGGGACTTCCTCTTTCAACAACATCAGCAGGGCGATGATTGTCAGCGCCACACCACCCAGGATCAAACCGGTTGGCACGCCTTTGCCCAGCGCAATCTCCCACAGAATGACCCAGCTGGGAACCAGGTAGGTATAGGCCATGACCTTGGCCGACGGCAGCCGCAAAGAAGAAAACTGCACCAGCACGAAGCTGGCTGCCGTTGCAAATAACGAAATATAGAACAGACCGATCCAGACAATAGCCGGAAGCCTGGCCCAATCGGTTGCCATCAGGTCCGACCAGCCGAAGACGACCAACAACAGACACCCGGCGACCAGCGTACCGAAAGTGAATACCACGGCGGGCTCTCCTCGGTTCAGCTTGCGTATCATGGGCGTATAGATCGCATGGGCGACGCAGCCCCAGAAATAGATGATTTCGCCGCCACCGATTTCAAAGGCGCGGAACATTTGCCAATCGGCCCGAAAAATCACCCAAAGCGCCCCCACGGCGCCAATGGTCAGGGCCAGCGCCATGCGCGGAGTCGTGATCTGGCGCAACAAGACCCAACCGGCTATGGCAGAGACAACTGGTGTCAGGGTGAACACCGCCGCCGCACTAACAGGTGGGGCGGTTCGCAACCCATAGAACATCAGGACGAAATAGGTGGCGAACAAAGCCCCGAGCACCAGATAGCGCCAAGGGGCCTGCGCGGCGCTGCGCGGCAGGCCGGTTGTCGCCAGGGCGGCCAAACCAATCACGGCAGCGGCAATCGCAAAGCGAACCGCATTCAGGGCGGCTGGCGCGATTTCGTTGGCGATCATGGACCCCAGCGAAAAGCTGCCTGCCACAAGGGCTGAAAAGGCAAGCATGGCCAGATGGCCACGCATCTGCGGGCTCATGGCTGCCAGCCTTTGGCTTCTTCTTTCAGAAAGCTCAGAAAGGCCTGTACCTTGGTGGTGCGGTGCAAATCCACGTGGGTCACCAGCCACAGATTGCCGAACCATTCCGGCAGCGGATCAATCACCTCGACCAGATTGTTGTGGCGGGCAGCCTCCCAACGAGCCATGAAGCCGATGCCGGCACCGGCCAGAACGGCCTCGCGCATGCAGAAGTTGTTGGTACAGCGGAAGGTGATGCGATCGGCGGGTACCGTCGCGCGCAGCCAGCGTGTGAACGGCGCGCGGCTGGTCTCATCATCGGAACTGACGAAGTGATGGCGTGCAAAATCTTCGATTCCGGATGGCTTGCCGAACCGTTCGATGTACGAGGCGCTGGCATAAAGACCAACTTCCTCTTGTCGGAAAGGCTGGACGACATTGTCGGGTTGATCAGGGGCCGATCCGGCGCGGATCGCCACATGCGCCTCACCGTATTCCAACCGGAACAGCCGGTCGCCCGTCAGGTATCGCACGATCAGGTCCGGATGCATCTTTTGAAACGCGGTGAGCGTCGGCACCACCAACGGGGCAAGAGACCCCAGGGATGTCACGACCAATTCACCCGAGACATCGTCTCCGCGTCCCTTCATCCGGCCGACAAGCTGGTTGAACTGATCTTCGGTCGCCTGGGCCACACGCAACAGATCGTCGCCTGCTTCGGTCGGCGTATACCCACGGGCATGGCGCTGGAACAGTTTGACACCCAATCGCGCCTCGATCGCATCAATGTGACGGATCACGGTGGCGTGGTGAACACCCAGAACCTCTGCCGCGCCGCTGACCGTCCCCATGCGTGCCACCTGATAGGCGGTTCTCACTTCATCCCAATTATCCATGGCAATGTCGTCACTGTGCAATTTCCAACAATAACTGTTGATGTATCCGAGTTTTGTTCATCAACGCAACAATCATATTGGGCGCAAGACAAGATTCCCCTGACCAAAAGGACCAAAACAATGACCAAAACGATCCTTCACATCGACTCATCCGCCCGCCGCGTGAACTCGACCACGCGCGATCTGTCTGACCGTGTGGTCAAGCAACTGGGCGCTGACCGTATCATCCGCCGCGATCTGGCCACCCCCCTGCCCCTGCTGACAGAAGACTGGATCGCCGCCAATTTCACCCCCGCCGAGCAGCGCGACGATCTACAGCGCGACCGGCTGGCCCTGTCGGACGAACTCGTTTCCGAACTGAAAGAGGCCGACACCATCGTCATCGGCCTGCCGATCTACAACTTTTCGGTGCCTGCAGCATTCAAGGCCTGGGTCGACCTCGTGGCGCGCGCGGGCCTGACCTTTTCCTACACGGAAAACGGCCCCAAAGGCCTGCTGGAAGGGAAACGTGCCATTCTGGCCATCGCATCGGGCGGTGTTCCTGTCGGATCCGAAGCTGATTTCGCCACCAATTACGCGCGCCACGTTCTGGGTTTCATCGGCATTCATGACATCGACGTCATCGCCGCTGATCAGATGGCCGTGAACCCGGATGCGGCGCTGGAAAATGCCCACAAGGCGGTTGCGGAGCTTGCAGCCTGATCGCCTCTGGCCAACGAGCGTGGAAACGTCCAGTCTGCATGCGAGCAAACAGGCAGACTGGATGGGCCACATGAAGAAAATCGGCATTCTGGGCGGTGTGGGCTGGGCCTCGACCGTCGATTATTACCGGGCGATTGCCGAAGGTGCCGGGCGTTATCACGCGGAACGCGGCCATGGTTCGCCTTTGCCAATCCCACCGATGACCATCGAATCCGTTACGCAGGCCAGAACGCGCGCCCTGCGCGGTGTCGCCGGTGATGAGGCAAGCTGGGCGGATTTTGACGCGGTGTTCCGCGACGCCCTGCTGACTCTCGAACGCGCCGGGTGCGATTTTGGCATTATCGCGTCCAACACCCCCCATGCGCGGCTTCACGCGATACGGCAGGGTGTCTCGATGCCGATCCTCAACATCTTTGACGCAACCGCCGAGGCGACGGCAGGTACCGGCGCATCACGGGCTCTGGTCCTGGGAACAACCGTGACGATGCAGGCCACCAACTATGCGGATCGACTGGCCGCCGAAGGCATTGCCGCGAATGAACGGTTGCCCGAACCCGAGATTTCCCAGATGCAGGCCATGATCGACAGTGATTTCTATGGTGGTGCAACCGACACGGCCCGCGCTCGTCTGCTGGCGTTTTGCGACAAGCACGCCAGCCCCGGAACCGCGATCCTGCTGGCCTGTACCGAGCTTCCACTGGCTTTTCCGAACCACCTGGACGATCCGGCGTTCGAAGCTGACGGGCATCTGTTCGTCAACCCGTCAGCCGCGCATGTTGCCGCCGCATTGAAAGAGGCGCTGATGTAATCAGGGCAACCACGTGACCGCGCAGCCGATGCGCTCGAAAAAGGCCATCATGTCGGCCCGCGTCAGGGCCACGGTGCGGTCGTTGACAAGGGGGTGCATGTAAATCACCTCGGCCTGCTGTGCCGCCGCATCCATGAAGAACCTGACATCATTCTGAACACCGTTGATCATCGCCAGCGGACTGACCGCGCCGGGGCGTATGCCGAGATTCTGAAACAGCCGGTCCGCCGAGCCGAAGGACAGGTTGCCTATGCCCAACTCGGCTCCCAAAGCCTTGAGATCAATCTCGCGACTTTGTTCCAAGGTCACCAGATAGTTGCGCTTTTTCTTGTCGCGCAGGTACAGGTTCTTGACCCTCAGCGCGTTCTCTCCCGGTGTCATGAACTGGTCTTCGACCGCCTTTGCATCCTCGACCGTACGCAATGGCACATGGGTATGCAGGCGATAGGTCAGCCCCCAATCTTCCATCTGCGCCAGCAATGCGTCCGAACTCAGCGGCAACGTGTCCTGATAGGTGGATGAAGCGTCCATGAAGCCCTCGCTTTTTTGGGATTGCTCATCGCGCAACAAAGCTTGGAATTCAAGCGCGGGACATACAATTGCCCGGTTGATGCCCGCCTGAATGAAGGTCGCGCGCATCACTGGCGCAGTCAGTGTCTGGCGTGCCGAACCTGGGCTTGACCCAGCCAACCACACTGCCCGAGATCAAGGACGGTGCTGTCCTTGCCCCGCGCGTTTCAGCCTGATTTCACGCAAGACGGTGATGAAACAAACTGGAACAGGGTGTTGGAACGGTGCTAGCGTACCGCCATGAAAGTGACCCGAGACACCCCGAACCAACTGATCATCGCCAATACGCCCTGGTTCATCGGTATCACGCTGGTCATTTTCATTCTGGCCTTTGTCGGCCCCGGTATTTTTCTGATGAGCACGGGCGGCGAAGGCATCTGGTTCGGCCTGATCTTCGCCCTTGGCGGAGGAGGTCTTGGGTTTGGTGCGTTTTGCGTTTTCGTAAGACGGGTTCAGATCATTCTGGATCGGAACAAGGACAGTATCCTGATCCGCCGCCAATCGGTTTTTGGTTACGAAGCGGTTGAACACAAACTGTCCAACCTGTCCCACGCAGAAATCGAAAGCACGACATCCCGAAGCAAAAACGGCACCTCGACGCTGTATCGCCCGGTCCTTGTTCTTGAGAAAGGCATGAGCGCGGGCCGCCATCCCATTGTCGAAGCGTTTTCCAGCGGCTCCGGCTCTCGCCGGTTGGCCGAGGCGGTGAATGACTGGCTTCCATCTAAGCCCGGCCAAGACCGTCGCGCAGTCGGGACGAATTAAGAGGTCAGGCCGCGTTCCAGCCACAATCGTTCTTCGGCTGAGACCAGCCGGGACATGCAGGAGTCATATCGCGCCATGTCCTGCTCGGTCAGCTTGCCTTCCCACTTGTTGCTTGTGCCCGAAGAGAAGAACTGCGCAAAGTCGTGAAAACCGCTGGTGAATCCGGGGGTTTGCTCCAGACGTATGGCATTGTTTTTCATCGATCCGAAACTGCCGGCCCCGGCTATGTCCTTGACCAGATCCGGGTTAATTTCGATGTCCATGATCCGTGCAAGGCGCGCGACCTGTCCCGGAAGATCCCGGCTGAGCTCGGCATAGTGCAAAAAATGGATGTTGGACAGGTCGCGATACATCCAAAAGGAATGGAAGTGATGAATGATCGATCTGAGGGTCAGGTCATCTGTGCCCTTGGACGACGCGGGCCGGTTCAAAAACATGTCGAAAGCTTCCGACAGATCGTCGGGGAACAGGTAATCAAGCCAGTCATGCTTCATATTCTCGACATGGCGGCGCATTGAAAAATGAACGTCAACCGGGTGGCGGTGAACAACCAGATATTGCGCATTTGGCGAGAACAAGATGCCATCAAGCGGGGTATGTGTCTTGATACAGCGCCGATGGCTTTGCGCGCTCAGTTCATCCGCCTGCGCCACCCGGTCGCGAAAGCTGCAATCAAGCCACGGTGAGACCCTGTTGTCGTACACACTGGGGTCGGCCGTTTCGGTGATGAGCATGCGCACCAGTGTTTGCGTCCAAGTGGTGCCGCATTTGGGCGGTGTGCACACAAAAACGTCGCTGGGCCGGATCTCGAATCCGGACCATATATCGGTGTTGGTCACTTCGCCGACATAGTCGGTCGTCTTTCGCGGCAGACCATTCTTCATCGCCCCCTCCCTCAGCTTCAATCACGCAGAATAGCCCGCAATGTGACACTCACATAGCTTATCTTGACTCACACGGCCCAGAGGCGTAGATGATCGCCAAACATCCGGAAGCCTTTCGATCTTCCGGTCCCTTGAGTCGTTCAGGGATCGCCCCCCACCAGCGAGTTTCGCCCGTGGGGGCGTTTGTGCATTGACCCGTCTGCCCTTATCTAAGGGGCGCCAAATCAGAACCGGCTAAGGAGGCCGCAGGCATGTTTGAAAATCTATCCGAACGCCTCTCTGGCGTCTTCGACCGGTTGACCAAACAGGGCGCCCTGTCCGAGGAAGACGTCAAAACCGCCCTGCGTGAGGTCCGCGTTGCCCTACTTGAGGCCGACGTCTCGCTGCCGGTTGCAAGGGAATTCGTCAAGAAAGTTCAAAGCCAGGCCACCGGTCAGGCAGTCACCAAGTCGATCACCCCCGGTCAGCAGGTCGTCAAGATCGTGCATGACGCTTTGGTTGACACCCTGCGTGGCGAGGAAGACCCCGGCGCGCTGAAGATCGACAACCCGCCCGCACCGATCCTGATGGTCGGCTTGCAGGGTTCGGGTAAAACGACGACCACCGGCAAGCTGGCGAAACGTCTGAAAGAGAAAGAGGGCAAAAAGGTCCTGATGGCCTCGCTGGACGTCTACCGCCCGGCGGCGATGGATCAGCTGGCGGTTCTGGGCACCCAGATCGGAGTGGACACCCTGCCGATCGTTCCCGGCCAGAAACCTGTCGATATTGCCAAGCGCGCCAAACAGCAGGCGACGCTGGGTGGCTACGACGTGTACATGCTCGACACCGCGGGTCGTCTGCACATCGACGAAGTCCTGATGGATGAGGTCGAACAGGTCCGCAACGCCGTTGACCCGCGCGAGACGC
This sequence comes from Ruegeria sp. HKCCD6119, assembly GCF_013110585.1. Lineage (NCBI taxonomy): Bacteria > Pseudomonadati > Pseudomonadota > Alphaproteobacteria > Rhodobacterales > Roseobacteraceae > Ruegeria > Ruegeria sp. HKCCD6119. The sequence goes on from NZ_WVQV01000010.1 coordinate 68,316, forward strand.
TGCTGGTGGTTGACGGCCTGACCGGGCAGGTCGCCGTCGAGGTCGCTGAAGAGTTCGACGCCAAGGTCGGCATCTCGGGCGTGGTTCTGACGCGGATGGACGGCGACGGGCGCGGTGGTGCGGCGCTGTCGATGCGCGCAGTCACCGGCAAGCCGATCCGCTTTGTCGGTCTGGGCGAGAAGATGGACGCGCTCGAAACCTTCGAGCCGGACCGGATCGCCGGTCGGATTCTGGGCATGGGTGACATCGTTGCCCTGGTCGAAAAGGCCCAGGAAACGATGGAGATGGAACAGACCGAGCGCATGATGAAGCGCATGGTCAAGGGTCAGTTCAACATGAACGACCTGAAAATGCAGCTGGAACAGATGATCCAGATGGGCGGCATGCAGGGCATGATGGGTATGATGCCGGGCATGGGCAAGATGGCCAAGCAGATGGATCAGGCCGGTCTGGACGACAGGATTCTGCGCCAGCAGATCGCCATGATCCAGTCGATGACCAAGCGCGAACGCGCCAACCCGCAGATCCTTCAGGCCAGCCGCAAGAAACGCATCGCGGCGGGGTCCGGGATGGAGGTCAGCGACCTCAACAAGCTGCTCAAGATGCACCGGCAGATGTCGGACATGATGAAGAAGATGGGCAAGATGGGCAAAGGCAAGATGCTGAAACAGGCCATGAAAGGCATGTTCGGCAAAGGCGGCCCCAGCCCCGAGGAGATGGCCGCAGGCATGGACCCCAAGGCGCTGGAACAGGCGGCCAAGGCCATGGGTGGCAAAATGCCCGGTCTGGGCGGCGGCATGGGTCTGCCTCCGGGCCTGAGCGGGTTCGGAAAGAAAAAGTGACCCCCGCACGCTGTACCCAGCCCCCGTCCGGAAAGGCGGCGATGGCAGCAGCGCAATATCGCGCAGCCCTGCCGGTCATTCAGACCCGGCGGCTGGTACTGCGCGTGCCCACACTGGACGACCTGCCGGTGTGGACGTCGATCTGCAAAGACAGCTTTGGTGACACCGCGCAAGCAGCGTGGACCGAGTTTTCCTATTATACCGCGGGCTGGCTTCTGCATGGTCACGGCCTGTTCACGGTCACGCTCAAAGGAAATGATCAGGCCATTGGCTTCGTCGTTCTGGGCTTGGAATGGGACGATCACGAACCGGAACTTGGCTATATGTTCGGCTCTGAACACCGGATGCAGGGCTATGCCACCGAAGCTTGCGCCGCCGTGCGTGATTTCGGATTCGACCTGCTGGGATCGGGGCAGTTCGTAAGCTATGTTTCGCAATCCAACGCCCGTTCGAACGCGCTTGCCCAACGACTGGGCGCAGCGCGTGATGCCGATGCAGAAAGCGCCTTCGGGCCAACCCAGCATGTCTGGCGCTACCGCGAGGTGCAGGCATGACATTCGCGTTGCCGATCCCGACGCTGGAAACCGAACGCCTGATCCTGCGCGCGCCGTCCGAGGCCGATGTCGATGCGGACACTGCCTTCTTTGCAAGCGATGCGGCCAAGTTCGTCGGCGGCCCTCTGCGCAGGGATGAGGTTTGGCGGGTGGTCGCCTCGCTGCTGGGGCACTGGGCTTTGCGCGGCTATGGGTATTGGAGCGTCGATGAAAAAGACACCGGCACCTATGTCGGGCGGATCGGGCTTTGGTTTCCCGAAGGCTGGCCGGAACCCGAAGTTGGCTGGACCCTGTTGAACCACGCTACCGGCAAGGGCTATGCGACCGAGGCCGCGCTGACCGCACGCGCCTACGCCTATGATGTATTGGGCTGGGAAACCGCGATCTCACTGATCGACCTGGACAATCACGCCAGCAAGGCCGTGGCCAAGCGTCTGGGCGCGCAGTTCGAGTATCACTATGACCACCCCAAGTTCGGAAAATCCGAAATCTGGCGGCACCCGGCGCCCTCGGATCTGGTGAATGGCGGAATGGAGGCATACGCATGACCTCTTTCACCATTCCCACCATTGAAACCGAACGCCTGATCCTGCGCGCGCCGCATCTGGATGACCTGCCCGCAATGACCGCATTCTTCGCGACCGAGCGCAGCCATATGGTGGGCGGCCCGAAGGATTCGTTCGAATGCTGGAGCTCTCTGTCGAACCGGCTGGGTCATTGGGCGTTGCGGGGTTATGGCCTGTGGCACCTGACCGAAAAGGCCGGCGGCACATTCGTCGGCTGGGCCGGAATGATCTACGTACCGGGCTGGGCCGAACCGGAACTGGGTTGGACCCTGACGGAAGAAGCCGAAGGCAAGGGGCTGGCCTTTGAAGCTGCATCGGCTGCGCGTGATCATGCCGCCCGGCATCAGGGCCTGAATGGTGTGATCTCTTACATCGCCCATGCAAATGATCGTTCGCGCGCTTTGGCTGAACGGCTTGGTGCAACGCTGGAGCTTGAGAATGCCGAACTTCTGGGCAAGCACGCTCAGATCTGGCGCCATCCGCAGATTGACTTGACCACCGAAAGGACCGGCCAATGACCAACCCCGTGACACAGGCTGCCACGCTGTTGAAAGAGCATCGCGAAAGCATCGACAGGCTGGATGCGATCCTCGTCTACACGCTTGGCGAGCGGTTCAAGCACACGCAGGCCGTTGGCAAGCTCAAGGCCGAACACGACCTTCCCCCGTCCGATCCCTCGCGCGAAGCTGCGCAGATCGCACGGTTAGAAGACCTGGCGAATGAGGCCGATCTGGACCCCGATTTCGCCAAGGCTTTCCTGAATTTCATCATTCAGGAAGTCATCCGACACCACCGGAAGCATCAAGAGTGAACCTCCGGTTCAACAAACACCAGAACTAACCGGCACCCACGCCGGCTCAAACAAAGACACGCCTCTGGCGTGATGCCATTCAAAGGAGATACCACCATGGCAATGAAAATTCGTCTCGCCCGCGGCGGCTCGAAAAAACGTCCTTTCTATCGCATCGTTGCGGCTGACAGCCGTATGCCGCGCGATGGCCGTTTCATCGAGAAACTGGGCACCTACAACCCGCTGCTGCCGAAAGACAGTGAAGAGCGCGTGAAAATGAACATGGAGCGCATCCAGTACTGGCTGGATCAGGGCGCACAGCCCACCGACCGTATCGCACGCATGCTGGAAGCGGCCGGTGCCCGTGACAAGGCCGAGCGCAACAACCCCAACAAGGGAACTCCGGGCAAGAAAGCCCAGGAGCGCGCCGAAGAGAAAGCCGCCAAGGCCGCTGAAGCAGCCGAAGCCGCTGCTGCTCCGGCGGAAGAAGCCGCAGCAGAAGAATAAGCAGGCGCACGCGTGCGGGATCATTCCTTTACAGACGATTTTCGCACGCAGTTCGACCTGTTGTTGCGGCTCCGGCGGGATGTGCGCCGGTTCCGCACCGATACGATTGACGAGGCAGTGCTGGCGCGCTGCCTCGACGCATTTCGACTGGCCCCTTCGGTGGGGCTCAGCGAACCCTGGCGCGTGATCCGCGTCGAAAGCGAAGCGGCAAGGGCCGCAGCGCTGAAGAATTTTCGCACCGCCAATGACCACGCTTTGGCGGGCTACTCGGGGGACAAGGCGCAGCTATACAGCAGTCTGAAGCTTTCCGGGATGCAGGAAGCGCCTGTGCAACTGGCCGTCTTCTGCGACGACAGCACCGAAAAAGGGCTGGGACTTGGCGCCGGCACGATGCCCGAGATGCGGCGCTACTCTGTCGTGTCGGCGATCACTTTGTTCTGGCTTGCACTTCGGGTCGAAGGGCTGGGGCTGGGCTGGGTTTCCATTCTGGATCCCGACCAGATGAAGCGCGATCTGAATGCTCCTGAAACCTGGCGCCTGATCGGCTATTTCTGTGTCGGCCGGCCGGAACAGATGTCGGATACACCTGAACTGGAACAGGTCGGCTGGGAAACCCGGGCGCAGGGCCTGACGATCGAAACAAGGTAAGGCCTCATGTTCGGATTGATACGACTTCCCATTCTGCTGTTGATCGCCTTTATTGTGGGCGTGTTCTTCGAGCGCAACAACCAGCGTGAAGCCTGCAACGGGCTTGGCGAATGGAGAAACGGGATATGTTTGACGACTGGGGCAGCCAATGAGTGATCTGATCTGCGTCGGCAGCATTGCGGGGGCTTACGGTGTGCGAGGCGAGGTGAGGCTGAAAAGCTTTTGCGCCGTTCCCGAAGATATCGAGACCTATTCGCCGCTGACCGATGAAGCGGGCAAAGAGCGTTATCCGGTGGTACTGACGCGCACCATCAAGAACGGATTCGCGGCCCGCCTTGGTGGCGTTGAAACCAAGGAACAGGCGGATGCCCTGAATGGGTTGCGCCTTTACGCAAGGCGCGATCAGCTGCCGTCGCTGCCCGATGATGAATTCTACCACAACGATCTGATCGGGCTGGATGTCTATGACACCGGAGGCACCTTGCTGGGCAAGGTCAAATCGGTGCAGAACCACGGCGCCGCGGACTTGTTGGAATTGCACGGGCCGGGCCTGAAAACCACGGTTTTGCTGCCTTTCACGATGCAAGTTGTACCCACGGTGGATCTGGAACAAGGCCGTATCGTGGCCGACCCGCCCGAAGGCCTGATCTGATGCGTCGGGTCCTGCTGCATCTGGGCCTGCACAAGACAGGCATGACCGCAGCACAGTCCTTCCTCCATGAAAACCGGAAACTGATCTGGCCACGCTTCGCGTTGGTACTGCCCTACAAAACGCGCAACAGCGGCTTGAGCGAGAGCGCCACGCGTCACTCGCTTTACCGGCTGGATTCCACATTGGCGGGTTTTGGAAGCCACCTGCACGCGTTTCTGGACGATCTGGATTTCGGCGCACGCCGGGGGTTGATCCTAAGCGAAGAGAATTTCGCAGGCTTGCGCCCCAGCAGAAACAAGCGAGAAGGATACGGTGCTGCACCGGAACTGGCGGAAACTCTGGTCAGCGTCGTGCGGCGTCGGTTTCTGGGTCATGAAACCGACATCACGATCTACATATCCTTGCGCGCCCGCGATCAATGGCTGCGGAGCCTGTGGGCACACGACTTGCAGAAATCACGCATGGTGCAGGATTTGGACGCCTTTTCTTCCGACCTGGCCAATCTGCCATCCCTTCAGGAAACCGCTGATGCCGTCCGGAATCGGCTGCCATCCGTTACGGTCAGAACAGAGTGGATGGAAGCGTTGCAGAACCACCGCCTTGGTGCAGGTGCGCCCTTGGCCGAATTTTTGAACCTGCCACCCGAGCTTTCGTCGCAGCTTGTCGGGCCTGCACATGGCACGCCAACATTTTCAGACGATGTGCTACAGGAAATCCTGGCGCTGAACCGATCCTCGCTGGACGACGCCGCCATGATCACCCAGAAGAAAGCTCTGATTCAATCCGCACAGAACGAACTGGCCCGCCAGACATGACAGAGAAACCCAGCAGATCCCACGGCCGCAAGGCGATCCGTCCTTCCCTGAAACCACGCGAGCTGATGACGCCGAGCCCTGATCTGCACGGGGTCTGGAAAGCCAAGATCATCACTTTGTTCCCGTCCGCCTTCCCCGGTGTTCTGGGTGAAAGCCTGACAGGTAAGGCCTTGCAGGAAGGGCTTTGGCAACTGGAAACAGTGGATCTGCGACAGTTCGGAATAGGCAAACATCGCAATGTTGATGACACCCCGGCCGGGGGTGGCGCGGGCCTGGTTCTGCGGGCCGATGTTCTGGGTGACGCGATCGAACATGCGATGGCAGGCATTCAAGGAAACTGGCCGCTGATCTACCTCAGCCCGCGCGGGCGTCGCATGGACCAGCGCATGATGCAGAATCTTGCCCGTTGTGACGGCATGACCCTTCTGTGCGGTCGTTTTGAAGGCGTGGACGAGCGCGTTTTGGAACATTACGGCGTTCAAGAGGTATCGTTGGGTGATTTCGTCATGACCGGCGGCGAAATCGCGGCACAAGCCCTGATCGATGCCACGGTACGGCTGATTCCCGGAGTGCTTGGAAATCAGGCTTCGACAGAAGAGGAAAGTTTTGCCTCGGGTTTGCTGGAGCACCCCCAGTATACCCGCCCCGCAAGTTGGAAAGGGCGCCCGATCCCCGAGGTTCTGATGTCGGGCCATCATGGCCGGATCGCGGAATGGCGGCATAAAATGGCAGAAGACATCACGCGCGAACGGCGTCCTGATATCTGGGCGGAATATGTCAAAGCCACATCGGAAACCCAGGACTAGACCCGCTCGTTGTGGCCGGGATGCCTCAGTTTCGATGTTTGTCAGAATGCCATTTGAAGTTGAACACACCTAAACTTATTCACTTCCATGCCCCATTGGTTTTTGGGTAATAAGAAGTGAAATAGAAGGCATTATGAAAAAGCTATTGCTTGGCACGTTACTGGTTGTCTCCGCCTGTACCACCAAACCGCTTGGGATGTCCGTTCCGACGCAAGCCGGTCACAATCTGCACTCTGCGAAGGTTGCCGTTGATTCCTGCTCTCAGGAAGCTGACGAGGGCGGCAACAGCGCCGTAATTGGCGGTTATGCAACCAATATCCTGCTTTGGGGCATTATCATCGGGCCTGCGGTCACCGCGCCATTTCAGGACGAGCTGCGCCAACAGGGCGAAATCGATCAGGTTGATCGCTGCTTGCGCGCACGCGGTTTCGAGCGGCGCGAACTGACCGCGGGTGAATCGTTCTGGGTGCGCAACGCCTTTGGTGATGAACGCGAACGGCGGCTGGACCACCTGGTCGGGGGCGGCACTATCGAAACCTACGGAACAGCCAAAAACTAGCGGCGCGCTTTCCAGCTGGCCCAAGTTTCTGGGGTGCCGTTGAACGTGTTGATGTCCACCCTGCCCTGAACCCCCGGCACCAGCCCGGTGCCGGTGTATTGCCAAAACCGCCAGACTGTGCGGGGATAGACCTGACGCGGATGGCCTGCGACGGATCGCAACCAGAACTCGGTTTTGGGCAAACGCCCGATATCCGTATCCGCAAAGAAATCCACTGTCGTATAGACGATGGGACGCCGGCCATAATGCCGTTCGAGAATGTCCAGAAAGCGCTGCGCTTCGGCGCGGACGGTTCTGCCATCGGGCCGCAACGTGCAGGTCTTGGAATGCGGCGTCCACTCCATGTCAAGAACATGCGGCAGATCTGCCCCTTTCGGGACGTTCTGAATGAACCAACGCGCCTGTTCCTGGGCCGATCGGCAGAAATAATAGTAATGATAAGCCCCCCACGGCACGCCCGCTGCCTGAGCACCGCGCCTGTGGTCGTCGAACAATGGATCCGCCACATCGCCGCCTTCGGTTGCTTTCAGAAATGCAAAGCTTACGCCCGAAGCTTTGGCCGTACGCCAGTCTATCGGTCCCTGCCAGCGCGAGACGTCAAGCCCGTGGATCGGATACAAGCCAGGGTGACGGCCTTCCCACTCATGCGGATCGGCGTCCCCAAAATCAGGATAGATTGCGGACGGTGCCGTCCTGTCCACGCCCGGCGTGGGCTCCACGACCTGCGGTTTCGGGCCGCCGCGTCCGCACGACATAAGCAAAGCGGCTGCAATCGTCAGCATAAGTGCAATTCGCATCATGGGATCCTGTCTGAAATTTCTGCTCTTTCAATTTCCTTCAGAATGCCTGATCTGACCGCTGTGGCAACGGTGAGATTTTCGAAAGGCGGATTCCCACTGCTTCGCCATACGATTTGTTCTTGATCCCGGCACTCAATACCCTTAAACGACCGCAATCCGGTGCCGCATTCTGCGACTCCGGTGTTTTGGTTTGATTTTCGGCTTAAAGCCCGGCTTTCTTCGGCGGGGATGTGTCAGATCAAACCAGACCAAAGGAACATTCGATCTGACCTCTGGCGGGCTGCATGCAGGACCCGGTGAAGACCAAGAGCTCTCAGGCCGTGCCCAAACTTCGTGGGCCAACCACGAGCATATAGGAGTACCTGCGATGGATCTTATCGCACAGCTTGAGGCGGAACAGATTGCCGCCCTGGGGAAAGACATCCCCGACTTCAAGGCCGGTGACACCATTCGTGTCGGCTATAAGGTGACCGAAGGGTCGCGCACCCGTGTGCAGAACTACGAAGGCGTCTGCATCGCGCGCAACAACGGCAATGGCATTGCCGGTTCGTTCACCGTTCGCAAGATTTCGTTCGGCGAAGGCGTGGAGCGTGTGTTCCCGCTGTATTCGACCAACATCGACAGCATCACCGTTGTCCGCCGTGGCCGCGTTCGTCGCGCCAAACTGTACTATCTGCGCACCCGCCGCGGTAAATCCGCACGTATCGCAGAGGTCACGAACTACAAGCCCAAGACTGGCGCCGAAGCGTAAGGAACGGAAAGATGAAAAAAGACATCCATCCCGATTATCACGTCATCGACGTCAAAATGACCGATGGCACCGTGGTTCAGATGAAATCCACCTGGGGCGCCGAAGGCGACCAGCTGGCTCTGGAAATCGACCCCTCCGTGCACCCTGCATGGACTGGTGGTTCGTCGCGCCTGATGGACGCCGGCGGCCGCGTGTCGAAGTTCAAAAAGAAATACGAAGGTCTGGGCTTCTAAGTCTGACCGGTTTCGATTTCGAAAGGCCGTCCCTTGGGGGCGGCCTTTTTTGTTGGAAGCTTCCATGTGTCTTATGGACGCGAAACCGGACTAACCGAACAAGATGCGTTTTGGCAAAGGCCCAGGGATGCTACACTCCGGTTAACCAACACTCAGCTTCCACGGAGATCCGGACATGCCCCAGTACAATGACATGATCGAGCTTTCAGTCGATGATATGGATCTGATTGAAACGGCGTTGCGCGACTCGATCGCTTCGTTGTCACATGTTGCTTCGGATGAACCAGAGGACAGCAGGACCGACCGGGAAGACACGTTGAGGCGCATTCACGAACTTCTGGGCAAGCTACACGATCAGAAGGTCTTCTTTCGCCCGCAGAAAGGGGTTTACCTCGGCGGTTAGGGGCTTGGTTGTCGCGGATTGCGGGTCAATTCCGCCGCACTGTGTACAGGGGGAACCGGCCCGCGCAACAACATCAGCGCCAGAGTCATTCCGACCAGTGCCGCAATCGCGGCAACTAACATGGCATTGTCAAAGGCGTTGTCCTGCACATCCCGCAGGGCCTTCGCCAATGTGTCTCCCGCAGTCGGATCCATCCCCGATATCAATTGCTGTATCTGGTTCGGCGTTCCGTGTGTCAGCGCATGGGCCAGATTCTCGCGCTGGGTTGACCCGGCAGGCAACGCGTCGATCACCTCGGACAGACCTCGGCGTCTGGTAATCGCTTCAGCCAGACCGCCCACCACGGCACCAAGGGTTGCTCCGAAGTAGAGACAGGCGTTGATGACCCCAGAACCCTGCCCCACATGCTGCTCGGGCAGCAGGCGCAGACCCAGACGTGGCAACAGCGAAAAGCAGATGCCCAACCCGACACCGACGATCAGCAGCTTCCACCAGATTTCGGAAAACTGCGTTGTGTTCGTTGTTGCCATCAGCAGCAGGAACCCGCAGGCCATCGCCCCCAGGCCAATGGCGATCGGCCATTGAAAGCTGTAGGGGGCAAGAAAGCGGGGTGCGGTGGCCGATATCAAAAACATGCTGAGGCTGAGCGGCATGATCGCCAGCCCCGCACCGATGGACGAATACCCAAAGGCATCGGGCGATTGGACGAATGTATTGAAATAGACGAAGAAGCAGAACAGCGTGAAGCCAGTAAAGAACATCCCCGCCGCAGCCATCAGATAACGCGGATGGCGAAAGTACCGAAGCTCGATCAAAGGATCGTCGCTGCGGCGGGATACGATGACAAGGGCAATTGTCGACACGGCCGCCACGACCAGGGGCACCAGTGTCAAAGGCGAAGTCCACCCGCCGCTTTCCCCGTTGCTGAGCGCAAAGGACAATGGCCCGAGGAAAAACAGAATGGCAACGGCCCCCGCATAATCGAACTTTGCCCCGGCAAGGCGGGTATCGGGAACGTATTTCCGTTTGCTGACATGCAGCCCGATGGCAAAGGCCACAGCCAGCAGAACCAGGTCGGCTGCAAAGACGGCGCGCCAGCTGACATAGTGGCCGAAAGCGCCACCGACGATGGGCCCGACACCGATCGCCAGACCGACAATCGCCCCCCAGACGCCGGTAACGCTGGCGCGCTGCTCTTCAGGCGTGGCCGCCGTCAACAGTGACAGGGACGTGCCGAACAAAGCAGCCGCGCCCGCGCCTTGCGCGCCGCGCCCGATAAGCAGCATCGCCCCATCCTGCGCCAACAGGGCAAAGGCAGACCCGATTGCAAAGACGATCATGCCAAAAAAGAACACGCCCATCTTGCCGGTAATGTCACCCAGCCGGCTGACGATGCAGACAAGTGTGGCGCTGGTCACGGAATAAGTGGCCATCACCCATTGCAAACCCGACGGGGTCAAATCGAACTCGGCCCTGAGATTGGGCAATATGGTGGACACAGCGGTGGTGTTGAACCCCACGACCATCATGCAGATGGCCGTCATGGCCAGCACCACGCGGGCGCGGGACTGCGGAGATACACTTGCCGAGCTCTCATCGGCCATAAAACACCCACTGACCAAGAATGTTAAATACAATCATCATCAGTTTAACGATTTCTGGCCCTGCGCATAGAGTTGCGTCAGATCCAGTAAGACAGCGCAACGGGCAGCACCAGCACAGTACCGAGCGTCGAGACAAGAATGAACCCCGCCACATCCGGCCCGTATTCCGGAACATGCTGGTCGATAAACAGATAAGTCGCCACGGAAGAAGGCATCAGGCAACACAGGATCAGCGCACCCCGCTCGGTTCCCGTGAAACCAAACAACCAGATCAGAACACTGGCAATTGCAACCGCCATCGCCAGATGCAGGGCCGTTAGCAGAACCGCGCGACCCAGGCTTTTCACACGCAGCGTCGCGAGCGTATGCCCCAGGGTCAGCAGCATGAGCGGGATGGACAATCCACCCAAGATGTCAAAGGACTTTGCGACCGGTTGCGGCAGGCTCTGCCCCGTTGCCATCAGGATCAGGGCGAGGCCCACGGCATATATAATCGGGGACGTCGCCAGTTTCCTGGGCGAGAATTCTCCGGCCGGGATCCACATGCCGACGGTGAAGATGCTGATCAGCACAACCACCACGAACGCCATGGTATAGGCCATACCTGCATCGCCCAGCGCCAGCAAAGTGATTGGCAGGCCGATGTTGCCGACATTCCCGTGCATCAACGGCGTCAGAAAGGCCCTCACCGGCAAGCGAAGAACCTTGAGCCCGACATACCCCAACACCCCGAAACCGGCCACCGCAAGGGCAGCGGCGGTCATCATGTCAAGAAACGTGCCCACGGCCAGTTTGGTGCTCGACAGATGAGAAATGATCAATGTCGGATAGCCGACTTTTGAGACGATCCCGCCAATGACCTTGTTGTCGAAAGGCGCCTGAATCACGGCAAGAACATAGCCAATACCAGCGCAGATCAGGACAGGCAGAACCACGTTCAAAACGTTCAGGAACAGGTGCTCCAAGCAAAAATCTCCTTGCCGAAACCGTTTGTCGACAGTGAATCAGTGCCATTGCAATGGCAAGCGCTCTGTGTAACCCGTGCGCAGCGTTAGGTTTTCCCGAATAGAGTCTGATATTGCCCGAAAGCGCCGCTTGAGGTTCTTTCCTTCGCCGCCGACGCAACATATAGTGGCTGACAACAACGTGTAGTGAAGCACGGCGGGACTTGGGAATACAAGCATGGCACATATCATTGTGGTCGGGAACGAAAAGGGTGGCGCAGGCAAATCGACCGTGTCGATGCATGTGGCGACCGCGCTGGCCCGATTGGGACACAAGGTCAGCACGTTGGATCTGGATCTGCGTCAGCGCAGTCTGGGACGATACTTCGAGAACCGCAACAACTTCCTCAAGAGCTCGGACCTGACCCTTCCCAGCCCGCGCCATCACGACCTGCCCGAGATCGATGCCGCAACGTTGAAACCGGGCGAGAACATCTATGACCATCGCCTGTCTGCTGCCGTATCCCAGCTGGAAAGCGACAGCGACTTTATTCTGATCGACTGCCCGGGGTCTCACACCCGTCTGAGTCAGGTGGCGCATTCGCTGGCCGACACCCTGATCACCCCGTTGAACGACAGCTTCATTGACTTCGACCTTTTGGCGCGGATCGACTCGAAGGGCGAAAAAATCCTTGGCCCGTCCGTCTATTCCGAAATGGTCTGGAACGCTCGTCAACTGCGGGCACAGGCGGGGCTGAAGCCGATCGACTGGGTCGTTGTCCGCAACCGGGTCGGTACGCAGCGCATGGTCAACAAGGAAAAGATGCAACGCGCGATCGAAATGCTGTCCCAGCGCATCGGCTTCCGCGTCGCCTCGGGCTTTTCCGAGAGGGTTATCTTTCGCGAACTGTTCCCGCGCGGCCTGACCCTGTTGGACCTGAAGGACATAGGCGTCAAACAGCTGAACATCTCGAACATCGCCGCCCGGCAGGAATTGCGTGACATGATGAAAGAGCTGAACCTGCCGGGTGTAGAGATTGATTTCTGATCAGCTGTCCCGGCGACCGCCATGCCGACAAAGTGAGCTGCGCGGCGGCTGAGCGTCACACTGCTCGCCCCGGCCGGCCCGCGAGGCGATGTCTATCTCATGACGGAGAGTACGTTTTGCGTTGGATGCTCAGACTGCATTTCCCGGATCGCATGGCGAAGGGATCTCCGAGAGCGGGCTTCGTCGGTGGCCGGATGCGGTGAAAGCCGGGCGGTCAGCTGCGGCTGATCTTCGGCGACGTGACGGTCGAGCCCGCCGCCGACACCTCGGCACGGCTCGAGGGCGACGGCATTCAGAATTCCCGGCTTCGAAGATTTCCTTCGGTCAGATGTCGTCAAGCTTCGGCTTGCAGGCCGGCTTTACGAAGACTGTTCATCAGTTTCCTCTGAAACGAGTCATCGAATTGCCAGATTGAAAAAATGTCCCGCGCCTTTGATGCGAAATTTGGCTGTAGCGTCCGCAGTTCATTCAATGACGCCTGGGCCGCTTCTTGATTCCCCAACTCACCATTCAAGGCAGCCCCCCACAGATGCGTCCAAAAGAAGTTCGGCATGTCGATTTGATCCAGAATTGTCAGGGCCCGCTGGTGGTTTCCCTGATCGAACTCATAAATGACACGCGGGAAACGATACCAGTGCGGATGGACCGGGTTCAGGGCGATGGCCCGTTCCACGAAGGTCAGCCCTTCGTCCCATTCGCCACTGAAGGCCAATCTCATTCCGTAATGCGCCAGAACAGCCGTGTCATTCGGGCTCAGATCAATTGCGACCTGACCCGCCTGGCGAAACCCCTGAATATCGCCAAGAACAAAGCGCATGTTGGCCAGCATCAAATGCCCGGCAGCCAAATTTGGATCAATCTCCACCGCCCGACGCGCAGCCGCATCCGCGGCGGCAAAAAGATCTTGGCGGTCTCCGCCAAGACTAAACCGGACTTGTTGAAGATACAGGTTGGACAGTACTGCCCACGCTTCGGCATAGTCGGGGTTTTGTTCAAGCGCTCTCAGGATACAGGCCTTGATTGCGTGGTGCCGATCAAGATCGATTGTGACCTGATAGCTGTAGTAACTCAACACGCAGTCAAGGGCATCACGGTTTCCGGGTGGGGTGCGCGCCGCCTTCTTCATCGCGTCTTGCGTAAGAACACCGTATTTACCCGCAAGTTTTCCGATCACATCCTGTATGACCATGTCTTGCGCGGCATAGATGTCACTGGGTGAGCTGCCAACCTTGTATTCGTGAACCCAGATGTAGCGCTGGCTCTTGAGGTCTATGAGACGGGCAGACAATTCTACCGTGTCGCCCATGTCCATGACACTGCCTTCCAGCGCGAAATCCGCGTCGAACTCTGCGCGCAAAGCTTGTGAATCCGTGCCCCCTTGCGAAAACCTCCGCACGCTGCCCAAAGGGAGAACCCAAATATCACGAAACCGGACCAGCTCGCTGGTCAGTTGCTGAGTAATGCCATCGGCGAAATAGCTTGGCCCCTCACCCAGAGTGTCGAATGGCAGTACCGCAACCACAGGACCCTGCGGCAACGGTTGAACCGAGAGCTGAGCCGTTTTTGTGGACGACGCAAAAAAAGAAACCCAGATCAAGGCGCAAAGCACCAAAGCCCCGAAAACAGCCAACCCAGCCCTGAAAAATCGCCGGGGGCCGAAGCCGGAAACATGAGGGGGCGCAGGCTGTGCCGGTACTGGTTCCGCCGGGGGGGCAACGCTTTCAAACCTTGGGGCATAGCCGCCCTTGGGAATGGTCAATCGAATGGGATCTGATCGGCCGGGCCCAGCATAGTAGCCGTCTATATCTTGACGCAGTCGCCTCGCTTCAAGCCTGACAATCGGATCAATTTGCTGATCGAAGGTTTCATCCCGGCCGAAAACGGACATGGCGATGGACACGCCTTTGATTTGGTCCGCGCGCCCGGCCAGATACTCATCCACGATATAAGACAGAAAAGCGCGGCGCTGGGGTGTGGCGGTGAAATCTTGATGCTTCAAAAGGCGGTGCAACTGCGCCCGAATGTCATTTTCCGAAAAGCCCAACTGAAGAATCCCGGTCCCGTAAAAAGTTCCTATAAATTAAGCACTCAGAGAGCTACGGGAACGTTCATACATGGGATTGAACTCGGGTGGCAACATGTTCGCACTTCACTGATCTTTTTCTCAGGTTAGCAGGAACGTGCAGTTTGCCACGCAGGCAGGCGCCGGAGCCTCAAGGAAGTGGCATTTGTGTTCAAAACAGCTACCGTCCCGTGCGGACGGTCTGATTTTCCCTAGTGGTGTGATTTTATTGCTGCTTCCTTGTCGCTTTCGTTATTTGCATTCAACTCGACAGGAACCGTTTGAACATGGCACGCCGACATACACTTTTTTTCTCTACCGCGCTTTCGATTTTGACGGCTGGTGCCGCGGTCGCGCAGGATCACTTTGACCCCAAGGGCAAGATGCCATCGAAATTCACGGTCGAATTTCAGGAGCAGATGCGCGACTCTCTACCATTTGACGATCAGCGCGATTTTGAAGAAAGCCGCAAAGGTCTGATCGCCGTTCCGGATTATCGCCAAATCAAGACCGAAGACGGCACTGTCGCGTGGGACATCGGCAGCTATGACTTCCTGTTGGAAGAAGGGCAGGATTTCGACTCGATCCATCCCTCGCTGCAACGTCAGGCGATCCTGAACATGAACTATGGTCTTTACGAGATTCTGGAAGGCAAGATCTATCAGGTGCGCGGCTTCGATCTGTCGAACATCTCGTTCATCCGCGGCGAGACCGGCTGGATCATCTTCGATCCACTGGCATCGAAGGAAACGGCGGCGGCGGCGTTGAAACTGTTGAATGACACGGTAGGCGAGTTGCCGGTCAAGGCGGTTGTCTATTCGCACTCACATGCCGACCATTACGGCGGTGTCCGTGGTGTCATCATCGATGAAGATGTGGCCAATGGGGTCGAGGTCATCGCACCCGAAGGGTTCATGGAACATGCAGTGTCCGAGAACGTCTATGCAGGAAACGTGATGAACCGCCGTCTGTTCTTCCAATACGGTGTTTTGCTGCCGCGCGATCCGCATGGTCATGTGGATCAGTCGATCGGCAAGAACATCTCGGCCGGAACCACCGGCTTGATCGAGCCGACCCGCTATGTCTCGGACGATTATGAAGAGATCACCATCGACGGTGTGCGCATGATCTTCCAGAATACGCCTGGCACCGAAGCCCCTGCCGAGATGAACACCTATTTCCCCGACCTCAAGGCGTTCTGGGCTGCGGAAAACATCACCGGCACGATCCACAACATCTATACCCTGCGCGGCGCGCTGGTCCGCGATGCGCTCAGCTGGTCGAAGCATATCAATGACGCGCTTTATGAGTTCGGGCAGGAAGCTGAGTTGATGTTCGCTTCGCATTCCTGGCCGCGTTTCGGCAATGATCGCATTCAAGAGGTCATGCGTGCACAGCGCGACACCTACGCCAACCTCAACAACGGAGTGTTGAATCTGGCTAACAAGGGTGTGACCATCAATGAGGTCCATAATGTCTATGAGGTCCCCGAAAGTCTTCGGCAGCAATGGGCTGCGCGCAGCTATCACGGCTCGGTCGAACATAACAGCCGGGCAGTGATCAACCGGTATCTTGGGTATTGGGATGCGAACCCGACCACCTTGACGCCTCTGTCGCCCCAGGACAGCGCACCACTGTATGTCGAGATGATGGGCGGTGCCGATCCGATCCTGTCCAAGGGGCAGGACTTGATTGACGCAGGGCAATACTTGCACGCAACCGAGATCCTGAACAAACTGGTCTATGCCGAACCGGAAAATCAGCAAGCCAAGGACCTGCTGGCTGATGCGTTCGAGCAGATCGGCTATCAAAAAGAAAGCCCTTCGGTTCGCAACTCGTTCCTTGGTGCCGCTTACGAATTGCGCAACGGCATCCCGCAAGGTGCAACTATCGAAACCACTGGCCCTGACACGATCCGGGCGATGGAAACCTCAATGTGGCTTGATTTCATAGCCATCCGCGTCAACAGCGAAAAGGCGGCGGGTATGGAATTCACGATCAACCTGTCGATTCCGGACCAGGATGAATACATCGTCGTCGAGATGAGCAACGCCACGCTGACCCACATCGTTGATCGAAAGGCACCCGACGCAGACCTGTCGATCGTCTTGAACAGAGCGGATCTGGAGAAAGTCATGACCGGAGAGAGCAAGCTTGTCGATATGCTGGCGGACGGAACCGCTCAATCCGAGGGCAACACCGATGTTGTGTCGCAATTGGCTTCGACTCTGGACCAGTTTGATCTTGGGTTCGAGTTGATGCCCGGAACCGGAGCCGCGGACCTGACACCGCCAGCCAATGACTTTGCTCAACCGCCGCTGGCGAACTCAAACGGAGGCTGAGTTCTACATGGATTGAAACTGGCAAGACCCAAGTCGGCATGGATTCATGGCAGCAGGAATAAAGCTGGCAAAACCCAAAACCGGCTTGGGTCACCTTTTCCGGCAGATATCAGAATTATGTGAGGTTCTGTCGCTTGTCCCCGGTGCAGCATCGGTGGATCTGGGTTCGAACCAGATACTGGCTCAAATCCACAACATACGCGATTATCCGATCAATCCCGGCGGGTTAAAGGCGTTCCATCACGTCTTTCAGCTTCGGCACCGCTGGAAGGAATAGCCGCAGTTTCAATTGGTTTCCGATGGCCCGCCGGGGCTGTACACCGTAAACAGCTCTTTTGGTTCATTCACCCCGCGCAGCATGTAGCGACCGACCGAGACAAGCTCCTGCGCGCAGGGCTGTGCAGCGCGGGCGACATCATCCGAGATCAGGATCCTCTGACCCAAAGACCGGTGCATTCCCGCAATGCGGGCGGCCTGGTTGACAGCCGGGCCGATCACCGTGAAGTCCAGCCGGGTCTCGGACCCGATATTGCCATAGAGAATCTCGCCCGAATGCAAGGCCAGCGTATAGTTGGCCACCGGCAGACCCTGCGCGCGGCGCCTTGCGTTCAGTTCATCCATGCGGGACTGCAATAAGGGCACGGCCTCAAGCGCGGCACGGGCGTCTTCGTCGATCTCTCCGACATCGAACATTGCCATCAGGCCGTCACCCATGAATTTCAGGATGTTGCCGCCCTTGTCATGCACCACACCCACGGCGACGGCCAGATAGTCGTTCAGCATGTCGATGATCTCATGCCCCGGCAGGTCTTCGGACAGCGTGGTGAAGCCTTCGAGGTCGAAATTCCAGATCACAGCGTCGATTTGCTGCAAAGACCCACGCCGAATTTCACCCGACAGAACCCGGCGACCGGCATCCCGCCCCAGATAAACCCGCATCAAATCCTTGGCCAGTTCCTGGTTCTTGGCGGATTTGAGCGCCAGCCCCAGATGCGGCAGTACAGTTTGTATTTGGTTCAGATCGCTGTCTTCGAATCCGTTCGGTGCGTCGCTGGTCCAGGACATCAGAACACCATCGCTGACCTTTTTCGTACCGTCGGGGCGCAGTTGTCTGGCCCCTTCATATGACAGGCCGGTGGCATAATAATCGGTCGCTCCGATTTCACGCAGATCATTCAACAAGGGAAAGCGGCTGGGTTCATTATGGTCGACCAGTTTGACCCGGATTTCATCCAGATCACCGTTCAGCAGCGTATAGAGTGGGCTTTGCTGCCAAACTTCGCTGGGCGTTTCCGTGAACTCAAATTTCTCGGATTCACCGCCCGCGCCGTTGTACCAGCTGTAACCGGTACCTCCGTAAACTGGATGCAGAGTCGACTGCGCCGCATGAAAGCGCATCAACGGAATACCCATTTCCACCAATCGGGCACAAAACCCTTCCAACAGCTCTTCTTGCCCGGCGCCCTCCAGCCCCTTGCTGACCAGCCATTCGATCAGGGAATGTGAGAAAACTGAAGCGGAATCTGGCAATGTCATTTTGTTGTCCGTATCAAGTATGATCCCCATTTGGGGGCAGGCCGCGTCAATTGCCATAGGTCAGTCCAAACCAGCCAACCTTTGCAGCATTTGTCGCAACAACGCGGCCTCTTCCGGTTTGAACAGGCCTGACAGTTTCGCATCGTAGTTGGCAGCAACGCCGCGCAGGTCACGATACACAGCTTGCCCTGCTGGTGTTAGTGTCAACCATTCCGCCCGCCGATCCGCTTCGTCCCGTGTACGTTTCAGGTATCGACGCTGTTCCAGCTTGGCGACAGCACGGCTGATTTTGGTTTTGTGCATTCTGGCGCGCTCGCCGATTTCTTTGGCGGTCATCTCGCCAAACAAACCCAGATGGAACAATACCCGCCATTCGGTTCTGAGCATCCCATAGCGGCCCTTGTAAACTGCCTGAAACTCTAGCGAAGCCCGTTCGGCCGCCTGATTCAGCAGGAAGGGCAGAAAATTTTGCAGATAAAAGTCATCATTTTTTTCGGATTCATCGTGTGTCATGCTTGTTAGTTACAAAATCAACTATTACCCGACAAGCAGCAAACGGAGGAAAACGCAATGAATCGTCCGACTGATCCGCATACGCTGACACAGGCTGCGACGCCTGTCGGAACTCATGCAGGCTATATGCCTGGCTTTGGAAATGACTTTGAAACCGAGGCCCTGCCCGAGGCCCTGCCGCAAGGCATGAACAGCCCGCAACGGTGCAACTATGGTCTTTACGGAGAGCAGCTGAGCGGCACCGCCTTTACCGCCAACCCGCCCGAGCGCACCTGGTGCTATCGAATTCGCCCATCGGTAAAGCACTCACACCGTTATGAAAAAATCGATCTTCCCTACTGGAAATCGGCCCCCTGCATTGATCCGGATGTAATCAGCCTTGGACAATACCGCTGGGATCCTATCCCGCATTCCGATGAAGGTCTGAACTGGATGACGGGTATGCGGACCATGACGACCGCAGGTGACGTGAACACGCAGGTCGGCATGGCAAGCCACATCTATCTGGTCACGGAATCCATGGTGGATGACTATTTCTTTTCGGCTGATTCCGAATTGCTGGTTGTGCCACAGGAAGGACGCCTGCGATTTGCGACGGAATTGGGAATCATCGACCTGGAACCCAAGGAGATCGCTATCATTCCACGCGGTTTGCTGTACCGGGTCGAGGTTCTGGAAGGCCCTGCGCGCGGCTTTGTCTGCGAGAATTACGGTCAGAAGTTTGAACTGCCGGGTCGCGGACCAATCGGTGCCAACTGCATGGCCAACCCGCGCGACTTCAAGGCGCCGGTGGCCGCTTATGAGGATCGTGAAACCCCTTCTACCGTGACAATCAAATGGTGCGGGCAATTCCACACAACCAAGATCGGCCACAGCCCGCTGGATGTCGTGGCATGGCACGGCAACTATGCGCCCTACAAATACGACCTGCGCAACTATTGCCCCGTCGGCGCGATCCTGTTTGACCACCCCGACCCGTCGATCTTTACAGTTCTGACGGCTCCGTCCGGCCAGCCCGGTACGGCCAATATCGACTTTGTCCTGTTCCGTGAACGCTGGATGGTGATGGAAGACACGTTCCGCCCGCCGTGGTACCACAAGAACATCATGTCCGAGCTGATGGGCAACATCTACGGCCAGTACGACGCGAAACCGCAGGGCTTTGTTCCCGGCGGCACAAGCCTACACAACATGATGATCCCACACGGCCCCGACAGGGAGGCCTTCGACAAGGCGTCATACTCGAACCTGGGGCCGGACAAGCTCGACCAGACAATGTCGTTCATGTTCGAAACCCGCTTCCCGCAGCACCTGACCTCGTTTGCCGCCACCGAAGCGCCGTTGCAGGATGACTATATCGACTGCTGGACATCGCTTGAGAAGAAGTTCGACGGAACGCCGGGCAAGAAATGAGCCACCCATCGGTTCAGTTTCATTGCCGTCGTCCTGCCCGCGCTGAACATGCCGGAGTTGAACCGGTTGCCGAGCCAACGTGCCTCGGCAACCGGTGTGCAGTGACGCCTCGTGCATATGACATGCCACAACCGCCGCGGCTTCGTGCTTTTGCTATCGCCGTTCCAAAGCTAAAATCCTCTCGAACCTCTTAGAACACAACAAAATAGGGGCAAGATATGCCTTTGATGACTTCGTGGGTGGCGTCGGCCAATGACGCGACACATCCGTTCCCACTGAACAATTTGCCTTATGGTGTCTTCTCGACCGAAGGTGATGATCCCCGCTGTGGTGTGGCCATCGGTGACATGATCCTCGACGTCACCGCCGCCGAAGCCGAGGGGTTGATCACCCTGAGCGATGAGCCGCTGTTCGACATGCCGTTCTGGAACCCTCTCATGGAGGAAGGCCCAGCCGTCTGGGCGGCCCTGCGTGAGCGGCTGATCAGCCTGCTGGCCGAGGGTTCAGATGAACAAGCCAAGGTCGAACCGCTGCTTGTCAAACAAGAAGATGCGGAAATGCATCTGCCCTTTGCGGTCAGCGAATACACCGATTTCTACGCAGGCCGAAACCATGCCTTCAACGTGGGCACCATGTTCCGGGGGCCGGAAAACGCCCTGCCACCGAACTGGCTGCACATTCCCATTGGTTACAACGGCCGCGCATCTTCGGTCGTGGTATCAGGCACGGATATTCGCCGCCCCTGGGGTCAGGTGAAAGCCCCCGATCAGGACTTGCCCGCCTTCCTGCCCAGTCGCCGTTTTGACATCGAGCTTGAGATGGGCGCGATTGTCGGAACGCCCTCGGATGGTCCGATCACCGTGCAGGAAGCGGATGACAATATCTTCGGTTACGTGCTTCTGAATGACTGGTCCGCGCGCGACATCCAGGCATGGGAATATCAGCCGCTGGGCCCGTTTCAGGCAAAGGCCACGGCAACCTCGATCAGCCCGTGGATCGTGACCAAGGCGGCGCTCGAGCCATTCCGCTGTGACACGCCACCCCGCGAGTTCGAGCTTCTGGATCACCTCAAGGATTGCGGCCCGATGCTTTATGACATCGATCTGGCGATCACCATGTCACCTGCCGGACAACCCGCCACGACGATTGCCCGGACCAATTACAACCAGATGTACTATTCCGCTGCGCAGCAATTGGCGCATCACACCACATCAGGATGCCCCATGAACACGGGCGACCTGCTGGGATCGGGAACCATTTCCGGGCCAACCAAACCTGAACGTGGCTCGTTGCTGGAGCTTAGCTGGGGCGGCAAGGAACCTCTGACATTGGACAGCGGTGAAACCCGCAGCTTCATCGACGATGGCGACACGTTGACCCTTACCGGCGCAGCTCGTGGCGACGGCTACACGATCGGCTTCGGTGAATGTGTCGGCACCGTTTTGCCCGCTCTTGAAAACCCATATTCACGATAAGGAACCCACCATGGCCAAGGCATTCGCGTCCCAGGGGGACATGTCGGAAAAAAAGATCAGCTTTACTGAAGTCGGAGAAGGGCTTTATGCCTTTACCGCCGAAGGCGACCCGAATTCGGGTGTAATCATCGGCGACGACAGCGTGATGATTGTCGAGGCGCAGGCGACTCCGCGTCTGGCAAATAAGGTGATCGAATGCGTGCGTTCCGTCACCGACAAACCGATCACGCATGTGGCCCTGACCCACTACCACGCAGTGCGTGTTCTGGGCGCAAGCGCATTCGGCGCACAGCAGATCCTGATGTCGGACATGGCCCGCGCCATGGTCGTCGAGCGGGGTCAAGAAGACTGGGACAGCGAATTCCAGCGCTTCCCGCGCCTCTTTGAAGGGCATGAAAGCATCCCTGGCCTGACATGGCCCACCACCACCTTCAGCGATACGATGACGGTGTATCTGGGAAACCGCCGGATCGACCTGATGCATCTGGGCCGCGCGCATACAGCTGGCGATATCGTCATCCATGTGCCGGATCAGAACGTGATGTTCACCGGCGATATCGTCGAATATCACTCGGCCTGCTATTGCGGCGACGGTCATTTCAGCGATTGGGGCGACACGCTGGACGAGATCAAGTGGTTCGACGTCGACGCCATCGCACCGGGGCGCGGTGACGCGCTGGTTGGCAAGGACATGGTGAATGCGGCCATCGAGAACACCCGCGATTTTGTCGAAAGCACATACCGGCCGGCGGCGAAGGTTGCCGCGCGCGGCGGGTCCCTGAAAGAGGCCTGGGACGCAGTCCGCGCTGAATGCGATCCGAAGTTCGCCGACTACGCAATCTACGAGCACTGCCTGCCGTTCAACGTGGCCCGCGCCTATGACGAGGCGCGCGGCATTGACACGCCCCGCATCTGGACCGCCCAGCGCGACCTCGAGATGTGGGAAGCCCTGCAAGGCTGACGAAAAACGGTCGAGTTTGATCCAGATCGTTTTTTGCGGCGGGATTCGATGAAACCATAATCTAAGACCTCCGGCGCCCGTCGCCGGGGGACAGGACATGCAGCACATCGGTGCATCTGTTTCGGGGGGAGCCCATGAACAAGATCTTTGAAACGCCGCTTTACGGATATGAACGCAGCCCGGATCAGGACAGCCCGACGCCCGTCAGGCGCAAGGTGATCGTTATCGGTGCGGGGCCGGTTGGTCTGGCCGCCGCCATCGATCTGGCCCAGCAAGGGGTCGAAGTTGTGGTTCTGGACGAGAATGACAAAGTCAGCTTCGGCAGCCGCGCCATCTGTTTTTCTCAGCGCACGCTGGAAATCGCAGACCGGCTGGGTTGCGGCCAGCAATTGGTCGACAAAGGTGTGCTGTGGGACCGGGGCAAGGTCTTTTTCGACGACCGTCAGGTCTATGATTTCAACCTTCAGCCGGACGAAGGTTATGCCAACCCGGCCTTCATAAACTTGCAGCAATACCATTTTGAAAACTTCTTTGTGGAACGCGTGCGCGAGTTGCAGACAGAAGGCGCACCGATTGAAATTCGCGGGCGCAACAAGGTTGACGCAATCGGTACGCACGAAGATCACGTTCGGCTGGAGGTCGAAACCCCCGAAGGCCCTTATACACTCGAGGCCGAATGGCTGATCGCCTGCGATGGTGCCGCGTCCCCCACCCGGCGCATGCTGGGCATCGATTTCGAAGGGCGTGTTTTCGAAGACAATTTCCTGATCGCGGACGTGATCATGGATGCCGATTTCCCCTCGGAACGCTGGTTCTGGTTTGACCCGCCGTTCAATCGCGGGCAATCCGCGCTTTTGCACAAACAACCCGACAATGTCTGGCGTATTGACCTGCAACTGGGTTGGGACATCGACAAGGAACGCGAAAAGCGCCCCGAGAATGTGATCCCGCGCCTCAAGGCGATGCTGGGCGATGACGTCGAGTTTCAGCTGGAGTGGGTCTCGATCTATACGTTCCAGTGTCGCCGCATGGAGAGCTTCCGCAAAGGGCGTGTCCTATTCGCAGGCGACAGCGCGCACCAGGTCAGCCCCTTTGGCGCGCGCGGTGCCAATTCCGGCCTGCAAGACACTGACAACCTGTGCTGGAAACTGAAACTGGTGCTGGATGGGAAAGCCCCCGAAAGCCTGCTGGACAGCTACAACGCGGAACGCGTGCACGGGGCTGATGAGAACATCCAGAAATCCAGCCGCTCCACCGATTTCATCACGCCGAAATCCGAAATGTCGCGGGTTCTGCGGGATGCGGTTCTGGACCTCAGCGAGAAGTACGAATTTGCGCGTCCGTTGGTGAATTCGGGACGCCTGAGTCAACCTTGCACCTATGACGGCTCGACCCTGAATTCTGCCGACGCGCTGGATGGCCCAGCCGAAACGCGCCCCGGCTCGGCCTGCCCGGACGCGCCGCTGGGTGATGCGTTCCTGTTGCCCAAACTGGCAGGCAAATTCACCCTTTTGACGATTGACGCGGATGCCCCGGAGGTGCTGGAAGAAGACGGGGTC
This sequence comes from Ruegeria sp. HKCCD6119, assembly GCF_013110585.1. Taxonomy (NCBI): domain Bacteria; kingdom Pseudomonadati; phylum Pseudomonadota; class Alphaproteobacteria; order Rhodobacterales; family Roseobacteraceae; genus Ruegeria; species Ruegeria sp. HKCCD6119. Next base: position 92,699 of record NZ_WVQV01000010.1, read on the forward strand.
GAGGTCACGCGGTTGGCGCTGTCGGTCAAGGATGACCAGACCCTGGCGCTGAAACGTCGCTATCTGGGCGACGCAACCAGCGCGGTTTATCTGATCCGTCCTGATCAGCACGTGGCGGCGCGCCGGGACAGTTATGAAGAAAACAGTTTCCGCCATGCAATCCGCAGAGCCTGTGGTAAGGAGTGAGCGAGATGTCTGACCTGATCCTTTCCCCGAATATCGACGATGCTGACGACTTCTATGCCGAGCTGCTGGCCGCGCATGAAGGGCTTGAAAAAGCCGACAGTGACGCGCTGAACGCCCGACTGGTTCTGGTGCTGGCCAATCACATCGGCGACAAGGCGGTGTTGTCTGACGCTATTCGCGCCGCCACCCTGGCCGACACGTGACGGATTCGAATGTGAGCAAAACCGTCCTTTATGACTATTGGCGGTCCTCGGCCAGCTATCGGGTGCGGATCGCCCTGAATCTGGCCGGGATCGACTATCGCGCGGTTGTCGTCGACCTGGTGGGCGGCGAACACAAGGGCGATGCACATATTGCGCGAAATCCACAAGGGTTGGTTCCGGTGCTGGATATTGACGGGCAGCGGCTGACTCAGTCTCTGGCCATTCTCGACTATCTGGACAAGACACGTGAATTGAACCTTCTGCCCGACGATGCAGCAGGGCGCGCGCGCGTGCAGGCGCTGGCCTATGCGATTGCGGTGGACATTCACCCTGTTTGCAACCTTTCAGTTGCTCGCCATGCGACCACCCTCAGCAAAGATCCGACCGACATGCCCGGAGAGTGGATGCGGCACTTCATCCGGCCGGGGTTGCAGGCCTTCGAGACCATGTTGGGTGAGTTTGAACAAACCCCCTATTGCGTTGGTTCACAGCCCGGCCTCGCCGACATCTGCCTGATCCCGCAGATCTACAATGCACGCCGGTGGAAGGTCGACTTGTCGGACATGCCGCGTCTGCTGGGTGTCGAAAAGGCCTGTGCCGATCACCCCGCATTTGTCGCGGCGCATCCTGACAGGCACGCACCCCAATAAGCTTGCACAGGTCCTGTGTGCCGGTGTGCCTAGGCGTTCGTCGCAATCGGACTTAGCTTTGTTTCATCAAAGCAAAAGAGGTTCTGATGCCCGAGATCACCGGATACCACGCCCATGTCTATTTCGACGCCGATACGCAGCACACGGCGCAACAGGTCTGCGAAGAGGCCGCCCGTCTGTTCCCCGTCCGGATGGGGCGCATGCATAGCCGCAATGTTGGCCCCCACCCGCGCTGGAGCTGCCAGTTGAGCTTTGCCGCTGATGCCTTCGATCAGGTCACTCCGTGGTTGATGCTGAACCGGCGAGGTCTTACCGTTTTCACCCACCCGGAAACCGGCGACCATCTGGCCGATCACCGCGATCGCGCGATTTGGATGGGTGAAATGCTGGATCTGGACCTGTCGATCTTTGACACGCTTCAGCCCAGCGCCCGCGCCTGATCCCGCAGAACGAATTTCTGCACCTTGCCGGTTGAAGTCTTCGGCAGGGTGCCAAACACCACGGTCTTGGGCGCTTTGAAATGGGCCATGTTGTCCCGGCAAAAGGCAATCAGCTCTGCCTCGGTCGCGGTTGTACCAGGCTTCAGCTCGACAAAGGCACAGGGGGTTTCGCCCCATTTCTCGTCTGGCCGGGCCACAACCGCCGCTTCCATGACTGCCGGGTGTTTGTAGAGGATGCCCTCGACCTCGACGGAGGAGATGTTCTCGCCACCTGAAATGATGATGTCCTTGGACCGGTCTTTGAGCGCGATATAGCCATCCGGATGCATGACGCCCAAATCGCCGGATGCAAACCAGCCGCCCTTGAAGGCCCCATCGGTGGCATCAGGGTTCTTGAGATACCCTTTCATCACCACGTTGCCCTGCATAAAGATCTCGCCCATGGTTTCGCCATCCGCGGGCACGGGCTCCATCGTTTCGGGATCGGCCACCATCAGGCCAGACAGGGCCGTATACCGCACGCCCTGCCGTACTTTCAGGGCAGCACGGTCTTCGGGTCCCTTGTCGTTCCATTCATCCTTCCAGGCACAAACGACCGAGGGCCCGTAAGTCTCGGTCAGGCCATAAACGTGCGTGACTTCGACCCCCATCGCCTCCATCGCTTCGATCACGGCGGCCGGCGGCGGAGCACCAGCGGTCATCACCTTGATCTGATGGTCAAAGTCTTTCAGTTCATCCGGCGCGTGGGCCAGCATGTTCAAAACGATAGGAGCACCGCAGAAATGGGTGACCTTCTCGTCGCGGAATGCCGCATAGATCGGCTCGGCACGCACGGCGCGCAGACAGACGGACACGCCCGCATTGGCGGCCATGGCCCAGGGGAAGCACCAGCCGTTGCAGTGAAACATCGGCAAGGTCCACAGATAGATCGAATGCTTGGGCATGTCCCAGTCCAGCAAATCCGATTGTGCATTCAGGGTGGCGCCGCGGTGGTGATAAACCACGCCCTTGGGATTGCCCGTTGTGCCGGACGTATAGTTCAGGGTGATCGCGTCCCATTCGTCCTCGGGCAGTGACCAATCAAATTCCAGGTCGCCCCCTGATATCAGGGCGTCATAGGTCAGGCTGCCAAGCCTTTCACCGCCTTCAAAGCTGGGATCCTCGATGTCGATTACCAGAATATCATGATCAACCTGCTCCAGCGCCTCCTTCACGACGCCGGAAAACTCGGGGTCAACCAACAACGCCTTGGTTTCGGCGTGGTTCAGGATGAAAGCGACTATCGGAGCATCCAGACGCGTGTTGATGGCATTCAAAACGGCGCCCGCCATGGGCACACCAAAATGCGCTTCGTACATCTCGGGGATGTTTGCGGCAATAATTGATACGGTATCTCCCTTTCCGATACCCCGCGCATTCAGGGCCCCCGCCAGCCGGCGGCACCGGGCATAGGTTTCAGCCCAGGTATACCGCCGCTCACCATAAACGACCGACGGGTAATCGGGATAAACCTGCGCCGTGCGCTCAATGAAGGAGAGGGGCGACAAGGGTGTGTAATTCGCCCGGCATTTGTCCAAATGACGCTCATAGATATTGGTCGCTGCCAACTGCTGATCCTCCCTGCACTCGGTTTGCGCGACTTGAGCATAAACTTGGTGCTCTGACAAATCCGTAGTATTACGGTCCCCTTATTGACTGGCAATACGGGATGGTGCGATCTGGCCCTACTTAGATCCGGCCATTCGCGGTGATCTGAAGTATCTTAAACATATGCCGGGGCACGCCATCTCCGCACCCCGTGCACCGCACCTCACTGAAAGGACTTGTCATGGACGGCACGTTCAACGAAAACGATCTTTCCCGCGTGGTCGAAGCCGACCGCGCCCATATCTGGCACCATCTGATTCAGCATAAACCCTTTGAAACCAACGATCCCCGCATCATTGTCGAAGGCAAAGGCATGCGCGTCTGGGACCAGAAAGGCAAAGAGCATCTGGATGCGGTTTCCGGCGGCGTCTGGACTGTGAACGTCGGCTATGGCCGCGAATCGATTTGCAAGGCCGTTTACGACCAGCTGATGAAACTGTGCTATTTCGCCAATACCGCAGGCTCGATCCCCGGCTCCATCTTCGCGGAAAAACTGATCGACAAGATGCCCGGCATGAGCCGCGTGTATTACACCAATTCGGGCTCTGAAGCGAACGAGAAGGCGTTCAAGATGGTGCGCCAGATCGCGCACAAGAAGTACGGCGGCAAGAAGACCAAGATTCTGTATCGCGACCGCGACTATCACGGTTCGACTCTGGCAACCATGTCGGCAGGCGGTCAGGACGAGCGCACCGCTCAATACGGACCTTTTGCACCTGATTTCGTCCGCGTGCCGCACTGCATGGAATACCGCAAGCACGAGCTGGATGGCGCACCGGAAGAGAACTTCGGCGAATGGGCCGCAGATCAGATCGAACAGGTCATCCTGCGCGAAGGTCCCGACACCGTTGGCGCGCTGTGCCTTGAGCCAGTGACCGCAGGTGGCGGCGTGATCGAAGCGCCCGAAGGATACTGGCAGCGCGTGCAGGAGATCTGCAAGAAATACGACGTGCTGCTGCATATCGACGAGGTTGTCTGCGGCGTGGGCCGCACCGGCACATGGTTCGGTTATCAGCAATACGGCATCAAGCCGGATTTCGTGACCATGGCCAAAGGCGTCGCCTCGGGCTATGCCGCGATTGCCTGCATGGTCACCACCGAGGAAGTCTTTGACATGTTCAAGGATGATGCTTCGGACCCGATGAGCTATTTCCGCGACATCTCGACCTTTGGTGGCTGCACTGCCGGTCCGGCGGCTGCGATCGAAAACATGCGCATCATCGAGGATGAAAACCTGCTGGGCAATTGCGCGGCCATGGGTGACCGCATGATGGGCAACCTTCAGGCGCTGATGGAAAAGCACAAGGTTATTGGCGACGTGCGCGGCAAGGGCCTGTTCCTGGGTGCCGAGCTGGTCGCAGACCGTGGTTCTAAAGAGCCGGTGGACGAGAAACTGGCGCAGGCGGTTGTGGCCGACTGTATGAACCAGGGCGTGATCATCGGCGTCACCAACCGCTCGATCCCAAGCCGCAACAACACGCTGTGCTTCTCGCCCGCCCTGATCGCCACGGCGGATGACATCGACCAGATCACCGACGCGGTCGATGGCGCGCTGGGGCGTGTGTTCGGATAAGTTACCTTAACGGAACCTATGAAAACCGGCGCTAAAATGCGCCGGTTTTTTCGCTCGCATGGCATCTACGCGGACTTTCCTGCCATTCCTCTAATTTCTCAGACTTCTGAGAATTCGTTGATAGAACGCGCCGTTTGCATCTTCAGCGGTAGGTTCGTTGATCAATTCCCAATCCAAATCCAGTGTTCCAGCCGGAACTAGTCGCCGCGCGATCTCGGCTGGTGTGGTTTCATCGCTGGTTCCGCTCTCCCAATCGTGAAAAGCCGATGAGTATCGAACGACCGCCCCGCTGGTGGGCAAATCGAGCGAACCTCCCTCGGCAAAAAACGTCAACCCGTCACCCATTTCTTCCCCTATGAGCTTGAGCCTAGGTCCCAATCGATGTTTGAGGATGGCGACAAAAACTATCGCAGCCGAAAACGTGAATTTATCGACAAGCACAACAACCTGCCTGCTTGCGTTTTCAGAGATAGCGTCGATCAAGGGCATCGTTTTAAGAAAGTCGCCACCGGTGTTTCCACGAATATCAATCAAGAGCGTTTTTTCCGAGCAAACGCGTACTTGTTCTGCTGCACGTGAGATGGCTTTCGGCAGCGCACCTTCTCCTGAATCGAGAAAACTGGGCAACAGTATCGAAAGCCCAAGTCCCCGCCAGCCCTTAGTCTCCACAAGTCTCTTGGGTGTCCAAGCCGGATCGGCCCGGCCATGCTCGTTTCTCGGGTAGAGCGTTGATGCAGGAACCGTATGACTGTTTTCCACTTTGAATTCGGATATCTGACCGTTCTCGTCTTGCACGCGATACTCGGTCGTTTCGTCTTTTGAGGAAAAACCGAGACGAGACAAAGCATGGGGCCACACGAGTATAATCGATCCGATTACCCGTTTCCTTTGGCGCGTTCCTGCCAGAAATGTTCCTGAGGCGGCTTCGATTTGGCTTAACGGTGTACCGTTGACTGCAACCAGCTTTCCTCTGGGCGCAGTTGTTTCTGGTGCCGTACCAACTAACTGGATGGCAGTTCCGATGCTCACGAATCTCAGCGGGAGCACCGAGATGGCATCATTCGGAATCAGCCGTGTGTGCCCGTTGTCGGGAAGTGCCAGTAGGCGCATTGTTGAAAACAGAAAGGCCTCTTTTAAACCTTCTGAAGCGTATCTTCGGGCATCACTAATGCAACTGTCTATCGCCGTCTGTTCGATCCGCCGAAAGCTGGGATCACGTGGCAAGGCAGTTTCTAAAACTTGCTCAAAGTCTTGTACCAGCGACATAGTTTAAGGTGCGCACGACTGCCGGACGATGTCCAGAGTGTGCTTAACACCGACGTCCAATCCATGGAAAACAAAAAAGCCGCCCCAAATGGGACGGCCTTTCTTTCACTGTCTCTCGAAAGAGGATCAGGCAGCCAGAGCGGCCTGAGCTTTGGCGACGATCGCGCCGAACGCTTCCGGTTCGTGCACGGCCAGGTCGGCCAGAACTTTGCGGTCCACCTCGATACCGGCCAGGTTCAGGCCGTTGATGAAGCGGGAATATGTCAGTGCCTCGTCATGCGAACGCACAGCAGCGTTGATACGCTGGATCCACAGGGCGCGGAAGTTGCGCTTGCGGTTCTTGCGGTCGCGGGTTGCATACTGGTTGGCCTTGTCGACGGCCTGACGGGCAACCTTGAAGGTGCTTTTACGGCGGCCATAGTAACCTTTGGCGGCCTTGATGACCTTCTTGTGACGGGCGTGAGTTACGGTTCCACCTTTAACGCGGGACATCTCTTAATCTCCTCTTAGCGGTCGTAGGGCATGTAGCCCTTGACGATCTTGGCGTCGGGGGCGGACAGGGTGGTGTTGCCACGGGCGTCGCGGATGAATTTCTTGGTCCGCTTGATCATGCCGTGCCGTTTGCCGGCCTGGCCAGCAAGGACCTTACCGGTCGCAGTCACCTTGAAGCGCTTTTTGGCGCTCGACTTGGTCTTCATCTTAGGCATTTCCGTCTCCTTTTTCGGGTTCGGTTCCAGACGCGACTCGGCATGCCATCTCGGCCGGTCACGCGATCAGAAGCGCCGTTTACGCAAGTTCGGTCATACTGGCAAGGGGGTTTGGATCAGATTCTGCGCTTTTTGCCGGCTGATCGGGCACTGGGGCGACAAAGGCCGCCCCAGTGATTGGGTTTTAGTGTTCGAATTTCCGGATTTCACCGGTTTTCAGGCGCTCGGAATACGAAGCCAGCTCCTGACGCACCACTTTCATCAGGAAGTAGAGCGCAAAGACGTTGACCACCGCCATCGCAAAGATCGCCGCATCCGAGAAGTCGATGACCGGGCCAAGGTTGGCTGCGGCACCGATGACGACGAAGATGCAGAAGATGATCTTGAACACCAGCTCTTTGGTGTGACCCTCACCAAACAGGTAGGTCCAGGCCTTGAGGCCATAGTAGGACCAGCTGATCATGGTCGAGAAGGCAAACAGGATCACCGCAACCGCCAGGATATACGGGAAGAAACCGAACGCGCTGCCGAAGGCGGCAGAAGTCAGGCTGACACCCGAGTTGCCGTCAACAGTGGCAATCGCCGTGCCGGCCTCATTCAGCATGTAGTTTCCGGTTTCCGGATCGATGATCAATTGCTGGGTGATGATGATGACCAGAGCGGTCATTGTGCAGATCACCACTGTGTCGATGAACGGTTCCAGCAAGGAAACGAAGCCTTCCGTGATCGGTTCCTTGGTCCGAACAGCCGAGTGCGCAATCGCTGCCGAGCCAACACCCGCTTCGTTCGAAAACGCCGCACGTTTGAAGCCCTGGATCAACGCCCCGACCATGCCGCCTGCAACACCCAGACCGGTGAAGGCGCCGGCGAAGATCTGACCAAAGGCCCAGCCGATCATATCCGCATTCATCAAGATGATGACCAGAGCGGTCAGAACGTAGAGAACGCCCATGAACGGCACCACCTTCTCGGTCACCCGTGCGATAGACTTCAAGCCGCCGACGATGACCATGAAAACAACCGCTGCGAAGACCAGCCCGGTAATCCAGCCCGGATAGTCACCCACGATTCCCGCGATCTGCTGATGCGCCTGATTGGCCTGGAACATGTTGCCCCCACCCAGCGCGCCAAGGATACAGAAGATCGAGAACAAAACCGCAAGGATCTTGCCACCCGGCAAGCCCAGTTCGTTGAACCCTTTGGACATATAGTACATCGGGCCACCCGAAACGGTGCCATCTTCGTACTCGTTGCGGTATTTCACGCCCAGCGTACATTCGGTGAATTTCGACGCCATCCCCAGAAGACCGGCCAGGATCATCCAGAAGGTTGCGCCCGGTCCGCCGATGCCGACGGCGACGGCAACACCCGCGATATTCCCCAGACCGACTGTTCCGGACAGCGCCGTGGCTAGAGCCTGAAAATGGCTGACCTCGCCTGCATCATTGGGGTCGGAATAGTCACCTTTGACAAGACTGATTGCGTGACCAAAAAACCGCATCTGCACAAAAGCAAAATACAGCGTGAAGACCGTCGCAGCGATCACCAGCCACATCACGATCCATGGGAAGCTGGTCCCGGGGAATGGCGCGAAGATGAAGCTGACGAATGGACCGGTCAGATCAGCGAATGTCTGATTGATTTTTTCATCAAGCCCCGGAGCATCTTGCGCAAAGGCAGGGCTGGCGACAGTGGCGGCTGCCATCGAGGCGCCGAGTTGTTTGAGCATTCTCATTTTGTCCCTCCCTTCAGTTCACAACCGTGACCGGAACATCGGCATGCATCACAAGGTTCTGGGTCGAGCTGCCGAAGATACGTTTCTTGATCCCGTCCGCCGAAGACCGGCCGACAACGATCTGCGAGCCGCCCATTTCCATTGTAATGGCGTTCAAGGTCTCGGCCACGTCGCCGTGGCGAACAACACCGTGCGCTTCAAAACCAGCCTCTCTGAGGGCCTCAACGGCAGGTGTCACGATACGTGACGTCGCCAGATCAACCTCTTCTTCCCGTCGCTTGTGACGCTGTGCGTTTTCTTCCGGTGTCTGAAAGGTGTAAGGGGACCATTCGATCACATAAGCGACCACCAGTTCACACGACCCGATCAACCTTGCCAAATCCTTGGCAAAGGCAATCACGCGCTCACCGGTCTCTGTCCCGTCGAGTCCTATGACAATCTTTGTTGTCATGTCGTTCCTCCATTATTTTTCATTTGGCCGAGGCCCGTGCCCCCGGCAGGGCAGCCGGAACTTGGAACTTTCAATAAGACCACCCTTTGGTAAGTATCAGGAATTTTCACTAGGAATTGGGGATTTTTTTGGTCTATACTCAGTGGAAATTGTCGTTTTGCACTAAAATAACAGGAAGTTTTACTGATTAGTAGAGAATTGGACAATATCGATCAACGCATCCTGCACGAGCTTGAGGCCAATGGCCGGCTCTCAATAGTTGAGCTTGCGGCGCGCGTAAACCTTACGAATACGCCCTGTTCCGAACGTGTGAAACGGCTGGAAAAGAACGGCTATATCAAGGGCTATAGCGCCATCGTCGACAAAGAGAGAATGGGCCTGGCCCTTCTGACCGTCGTACAGGTGTCGCTGACCGCAACGGCCGAGCAATCCCTGGAAAAATTCAACGAGGCCGTACGCGATGTGCCGGAAATCGAAAGCTGCCTGATGGTGGCAGGGTCGTTCGATTATCTTTTGACTGTCCGCACCCGCGATATCGCGCATTTCCGGATGATACTGGGCGAGAAAATCAACAAGCTGCCCGGGATTCACCAAACCAGCTCATTCACGGTCATGGAGGCCGTGAAAGAGCCGGTTGGTCAACGGGTGTCCGGGCTTTGATACCCGTTCTGGTTATTCGGGATCCGTGCTGTAGATCAGTCGCTCGTCACAAGGTGCCACGCGCAGAATGTTGGTGGTACCCGGTACGTTGAACGGCACCCCGGCGGTGACAACGATCTGGTCAGTTTCAGTTGCAAAGCCCCCTGCCCTTGCGGCGCGCGCTGCGTTTACAACCGCGCTTTTGAACCGTTCAAGCTCGGGCGTCATGACGCAGTTGCAACCCCAGCTCAGGCAGAGTCTGCGCGCCGTTCCCATCAGCGACGTCATCGCGATAATCGGAACACCGGGACGTTCGCGCGCGGTCAATGCGGCTGTCGTGCCACTTTGCGTAAAGCAGCAGATCGCTTTGATATCGGTTTTCTCGGCTATTTCACGCGCGGCGGCAACGATCCCGTCCGCAACGGTGGTTCCCTTGGCGGTACGCGAGGCTGCGATGATCTGCGTATACGTCGGGTCGGCTTCGACTTCGATGGCAACCTTGTTCATCGTCTGCACCGCTTCGATCGGATAGGCACCGGCAGCCGATTCCGCGCTGAGCATGATGGCATCAGTGCCTTCGTAGATCGCCGTCGCAACGTCCGACACTTCGGCACGGGTCGGCATCGGGCTTTCGATCATGCTTTCCAGCATCTGTGTGGCGACGATGACGGGCTTGGCTGCCCCACGGCATTTACGGACCAGTCGTTTCTGGATCGGAGGCACGGCAGAAACAGGCAGTTCCACACCCAGGTCGCCGCGTGCCACCATGATCCCGTCCGACGCATCAAGAATGTCGTCAAACGCCTCAACTGCCGCAGGTTTTTCAATCTTGGACAGGATCGCCGCGCGACCATCTGCAAGCGCGCGAGCCTCGAAAACGTCCTTGGCGCGCTGCACGAAGCTCAGCGCCAACCAGTCCACACCCAGTTGGCAGACAAACTCCAGATCCTCTCGGTCCTTGGCCGACAAAGCCGCCAGCGGCAGCACCACATCAGGAACGTTGACACCCTTGCGGTTCGAGATCGTGCCACCCACCTCGACCGTGCAATTTGCAAAATCCTGCCCACAGTCCTGAACGATCAGTCGGATCTTGCCGTCATTCACCAGCAGGCGCGCGCCCGGCTCAAGCGCCGCAAAAATCTCGGGATGCGGCAGGCAGACACGTTTGGTGTCGCCCGCAGCAGGGTCGAGGTCGAGCCGAAAGGACGCACCTTCTTCCAGCTCCTCTGCTTCATTGGCAAAGACACCAACGCGCAGCTTGGGCCCCTGAAGGTCGGCCAGAATGGCAATCGGGCTGTCCAGATCCTTTTCCACCTGCCGAATGATCTTGTGCCGTTCGCGGATCTCATCATGGCTGCCATGGCTCATGTTCAGACGAAAGACATCCGCGCCAGCCTCGTGCAGGGCACGAATTGTGTCATAGTCATTTGACGCTGGCCCCAGCGTCGCCACGATTTTCACATTTCTCAGGCGTCGCATTGGCATAGACCTCCTTACGTCATCTCAAGTTTGCAGATCAGATTTCGCGAAATGTTACCGCAAACATCATTTCGATGCTTATTGCGCAATTCCCTTTCCAAAGCAACTGCCCTACATCTGCGGCAAACAAGATGACAGGCTCATGACATACACTCCATTTTTCGTCCACGGTGCGGATCGCCCGTCTCGCTGGCTGATTACATGCGACCATGCAACCAACACTGTTCCCCCAGACGTAAATGGTGGCGACCTCGGTCTGCCGCGCGAGGATATGGAACGCCACATCGCCTATGATGTGGGCGCGTATGAGGTGTCTAAACACTTGGGCGAGATCCTGAACGCACCGGTGATTGCCGCCAACTTCTCGCGTTTGGTCATCGACCCTAACCGGGGTGAAGACGATCCCACGCTGTTGATGAAGCTCTATGATGGGTCAATCATCCCCGGAAATCGCCATGCAGATGATGACGAACGCGAGCGTCGCCTGAATATGTGCTACCGCCCTTACCACGAGGCACTGGCACAAATGGCGGCCCTGCCCCATGCTGTGATTGTTTCGATGCATTCCTTTACGCGCCAACTGCGCGGTCGTGAGCCCCGCCCATGGCACATTGGCGTGCTGCACACCTCGGACGAGCGGTTCTCTGGCCCGCTGATCGAAAGGCTTCAGGCCGAGGAAAATCTGTGCGTTGGCGTCAACGAGCCGTATACCGGAGTTTTGCCGGGGGATGCGATCGACAAACACTGTACCGCGTTCGGACGCCCCAACGCACTGATCGAGCTGCGCAACGACTTGATCGCAGACCATACGGGTCAAAGGGAATGGGCCGAGCGGTTGGCGGTAATCCTGCAGGACGCATTGGAAGCCAGCGACCTTTGACCGCAAGTCCTGCGCGTGCTTTTCCGCGCATCACGCTGTTGTGAGCACGGCCTTCATTTCCCATATCAACGGGGAAAGGGGGTCATCATGACACAAGAGTTTTTGACGATGTTTTTTGGTTGGATGGCCGTGCTCAATATCGCGGTGCTTCTGTTTACCACCCTGATGGTTCTGCTTTTGCAGGATTGGATTGCCGGCATTCACGGCAGGATGTTTCGGATGGAACGCCCGGATGTGAAACGCGCCTATTTCAGGTATCTTGCGAACTACAAAATCCTGACGCTGGTTTTCTGCATCGTGCCGTGGCTGGCTTTGAAACTGATGTGAAAAGGCGCTTCGGCACGTCCGTTTCTTGTAACGGGTTCACTGGATTGTTAGGTCAGAAGCAACTCAATCGCCATCCGGAGCCAGATCATGGACAAGCAAACCGAAATTGAACTTCAGGCTGCCGCATTTCGCCGGTTGCAAAAGCACCTGATGGAAGACCGCACGGACGTTCAGAACATCGACATGATGAACCTCGCCGGGTTTTGTCGCAACTGCCTGTCGCGCTGGTATCAGGAAGCGGCAAACGAAAAGGGAATCGAACTGGGCAAGGATGAAGCCCGCGAGATTTTCTACGGCATGACGATGGATGAATGGAAATCGAAATATCAAACCGAGGCCAGCCCCGAGAAACAGGCCGCCTTCAAGGTTGCGTTCGAAGAAAACGTCGGCACGAAAGACTGACAGCTCAGAGCTCATGCTCTGAAACCTGATTTGCCGGCCTTTTGTGATTAGAGTATTCCGCGACGAATCCCTGGTTGGAGCGGGATCGGAAGCGATGAAAGCAGCGAGATTTACGGACGCACAGAAGGCGTTTGTTTTGTCGCAGGTCGAAGAAGGCAAGACGGTTGCCGAAGTGTGCCGAGAAGCTGGGATCAGCTCGGCAATCTACTTCAAATGGAAGAAGAAGTATGCGGGGATGTTGCCATCCGACATGCGGCGGTTGCGAAAGCTTGAAGACGAGAACGGCCGTCTGAAACGCATCGTGGCCGAACTGACGCTGGATCGGGAGATGTTGCAGGACGTCATCAAGCGAAAGCTCTGAGGCCGGATCGGAAGCGTGAGCTTATCGACGGTGTTCGGGAAGACTGGCGAGTGTCTGTCAAACGCGCCTGCAAGGTGTTGCGGTTCGACAGATCGACCTGCCAGTATGTTTCCCGGCGCACCGATCCGGCCGTCCTGAATCGGCGTATCAAGGAGATCTGCGAGACCCGTGTTCGCTATGGATACAGGCGTGTGCAATATCTGTTGCGCCCGGAGGGTTGGGCAGCCAACGTCAAGAAAGTCCACAGGATTTACCACGCAATGAGGCTGCAATTACGGAACAAATCACCAAAACGGCGGGTGAAAGCCAAGCTGAAAGAGGATCGTTCAGATGCCGTGAGGCCCAATGATGTGTGGGTCATGCCTTGCCCGATAGGCGATTGCGCAAGTGCAATCTGCCGAAAGGGACTTCGTTCATGATCAGCTTGCGACTGGCCGCAAGCTACGTATTCTGACCGTGGTCGATACGTCCTCGCGCGTCTCACCCGTCATTGCCCCAAGGTTCAGCTAAAAGGGCGAAAACGTTGTTGTCACGCTGGATCGAGTGTGTCGGCAGATCGGATTCCCAGCGACGAGACGGGTGGACAACGGCAGCGAGTTCATCTCTCGGGACTTTTGGATCTATGGGCCTACCACAACGGCGTTACGCTCGACTTCTCCCGCCCTGGCAAACCGACCGACAATGCTTTCATCGAAGCGTTCAACTCAAAGTTCAGGGCAGAATGCCTGAACACACATTGGTTCCTGTCGCTGGCAGATGCTTGCGAAAAGATGGAGGAATGGCTTAGATAAGACAACGAAGAAAGACCGCACAGCACCATCGGGAACATCCCACCGGCAATGCTGGCAAACCCACATGGCGATACCAGCCCGCCATGCTGAGACAAGGTTGAAGACTCTATGCCCAAGTGGCAGAAGGTTGGGTATCAGAGCAACTTGCAGAACGAGCGATGAGTTGAACGAACTGCTGAATCGGGTTGTTGTTTCATACGACCATGGAGCCAAGAACCGCATCCTGGACATGCAGGGCGATTTGATCACTATGCCCAAAAAGCAAAACCCGCTGATGAGGGGGGCCTTGATTCCGACGACTGTTCGCTAAATATTGGTTGCGGGAGTAGGATTTGAACCTACGACCTTCAGGTTATGAGCCTGA
>NZ_WVQV01000011.1:0-99827 GCF_013110585.1 Ruegeria sp. HKCCD6119
ATGAAAAAACCCGTCGCCGTCGCCGGAATCTCCGCCGACGACATGAAAGCTCAGGAAGCGTAATCAAAGGACGAGGCCACAGCGCATGACAATGACACCAATTGAACTGTTGCGTCAGAGCGCCCCGGCCTCGCGCCCTGTGATTTCTTTATGCGAAGGCAGTGATCCCCGCGTTGTTGCGGGGGCGCTGGCCGCCCAACAAGCCGGACTGGCCGATGTCATTCTGGTCGGTCCACAAGCCGAGGTCGACGCCGCCCTCAAAAACCAGAACGCCACTCGCTCTGACGGCGTCATCGTTCACGACCCGGCAACCTCGGACCTGACCGAAGAGTTTGCTCAAACCTATTTTGAACTGCGCCAACACAAGGGCGTCGATCCGGCCAAGGCCCGAGCCGCCGTTGAAACACCGCCAGTCTATGCCGCCATGCTGGTACGCAGCGGGCGGGCCACTGGAACCGTAGGTGGAGCCGTTCACACGACCGGAGACATTGTACGCGCGGCCATTCAGGTGATCGGCATGGCCCCCGATGCCGGAATGGTATCATCCTTTTTCCTGATGTACCCGCCGGAAGACGCTCAACCCGGAGCGCGGGCGATGCTCTATTCGGACTGCGGCCTGGTCATCGATCCCAGCCCTGACGAGTTGAGCGAAATTGCCGTCGCCTCGGCCAGATCGGCGCGCGCACTGCTGCGGGTTGACCCCAAGATCGCCATGCTCAGCTTTTCGACCAAAGGCAGCGCAAAGCATCCCGATGTCGACAAGGTGATCGAGGCCACTGAAACACTGCGTCAAAGTTCCCCGGATCTCGAGGTCGACGGCGAGCTTCAGTTCGACGCGGCCTTCGTGCCCTCGGTCGGGGATCGCAAATCGCCCGGATCTTCGGTCGCCGGTCAGGCCAACGTGATGATCTTTCCCAATCTCGACGCGGGCAATATCGGCTACAAGATCACGCAACGACTGGGGGGTTACACCGCAATCGGCCCGGTTCTGCAGGGGCTGGCCCGACCCGCCAACGATCTTTCCCGCGGATGCAGCGCCGAAGACGTGACCCAGATGATCGCCGTGACGGCACTGCAAGCTATCAGGAAATAAAACTCAGAACTCGCGCCGTCTTCAGAACGATGTTCTCAAATCGGAAGGAAAGTGAAACAATCCTCCCGACATAACCGACAGGACCCGCCAATGACCCATCAGCAGCCGATCCTTGAAACGTCTCCGAAAGTTTCGGACGAGGTCCGCAAAACCACCTGTTACATGTGCGCCTGCCGCTGCGGCATCAACGTTCACATGAAAGATGGCAAGGTAGCCTATATCGAAGGAAACCGGAACCACCCGGTCAACAAGGGTGTGTTGTGCGCCAAGGGCTCTGCCGGGATCATGCAGGTCAACGCCCCCTCTCGCCTGCGCAAACCGCTGAAGCGTGTCGGCCCACGCGGCTCGGGTGAATTTCGCGAAATCGAGTGGGACGAGGCGCTCAGCACTGCCGTGGGCTGGCTGAACGAACTGCATGAAACCGCACCGCAGAAGCTGGCTTTCTTCACTGGCCGCGACCAGAGCCAGAGCTTCACCAGTTTCTGGGCCCAGAATTTCGGCACTCCGAACTACGCAGCCCACGGCGGCTTCTGCTCGGTCAATATGGCGGCCGGTGGCATTTACACGATGGGCGGCGCTTTTTGGGAGTTTGGGCAACCCGACTGGGATCACACCAAACTGTTCATGCTGTTCGGCGTCGCCGAGGATCATGACAGCAACCCGATAAAAATGGGGATCGGCAAGATCAAGGCGCGCGGCGCACGGGTGATCGGAGTGAATCCGATCCGGTCGGGCTATAACGCAGTTGCCGATGACTGGGTTGGCATCACACCCGGAACAGACGGGCTGTTCATTTTGTCGCTGATCCACGTCCTGATGAAAGCTGGCAAGATCGATCTGGATTACCTGAGCCGCTATACCAATGCGCCGGTTCTGGTGAACGCAAGCGAGGGTGCGGAAAAGGGCCTGTTCCTGCGCGACGAGGATGGCAAGCCGCTGGTTATTGATCGCAAGACGGGCAAGCCAACCGCATTCGACAAGCCCGGCGTGCGCCCGGACCTGTCGGCGACCTATGACAAGGACGGTGTAACGCACCGTCCCGTTTTCCACTTGATGGCCGAGAAATACCTCAGCAACGAACACGCGCCCGAGGCGGTGGCCGATCGCTGCGGCATCCCCGCCAAGCGTATCCGGGCCATTGCCGCCGAAATCGCCAGGGTTGCTTTTGACCAGGCGATCGAACTGGATCAGGAATGGGTTGATTTTCGGGGTGAAAAGCACTCGAAGATGATTGGTCGTCCCGTCAGCTTCCATGCCATGCGGGGCATTTCGGCCCATGCCAACGGCTTCCAGACCTGCCGCGCACTGCACGTGCTTCAGATCCTGCTGGGAACAGTCGAGGTGCCGGGCGGTTTCCGCTTCAAGCCACCCTATCCCAAACCGGTCGAAGCACACCCGACGCCTCATGGCGACAGGCGTCCGGGACGCCCGCTGAACGGCCCGCATCTGGGCTTTCCACGTGGTCCCGAAGACCTGCTGCTGGACGACTGCGGCACGCCGCAACGCATCGACAAGGCATTCACCTGGGAAAACCCGATGTCCGCGCACGGGTTGATGCATATGGTGATTTCGAACGCGGCTGCCGGTGATCCCTACAAGATCGACACGCTGTTCATGTATATGGCGAACATGTCGTGGAACTCCTCCATGAACACAAAAGGTGTGATGGAGATGCTGACGGCCAAGGCCGAAGACGGCAATTACATCATCCCGCGCATCATCTACTCCGATGCCTATTCTTCTGAAATGGTGGCCTATGCCGACCTGATCCTGCCCGACACCACCTATCTTGAGCGGCACGACTGTATCTCCCTGCTGGATCGCCCGATCTGCGAGGCCGACGCCGCAGCTGACGCCATTCGCTGGCCGGTGGTCGAACCCGACCGTGACGTGCGTGGTTTCCAGTCGGTTCTGATCGAGCTGGCCAACCGTATGAGCCTGCCGGGTTTCACGAATGAAGACGGCAGCCCAAAGTGGAATGACTACGCAGATTACATTGTCAACCACGAACGACGCCCTGGCATCGGCCCGCTGGCCGGCTTCCGGGGTCCAGACGGCGACAAGGAAGGCCGCGGCGAGGTCAATCCGGATCAGCTGAACCGGTATATCGAAAACGGCGGATTTTATGTGGCGCATATCCCGGAAGGCGCGGATTACTACAAACCGTGGAACACCGCCTATCAGGACTGGGCCGTCGGGATGGGCATCTATGACAGCCCTCAGCCCTATCTGTTCCAACTCTATTCCGAACCGATGCGCCGGTTCCAGCTGGCTGCCGAAGGTCACGGAGACCGCCAGCCGCCCGAGCACCTGCGCCAGCGCATCAAGGACACCATGGATCCGTTGCCGATCTGGTACGAAACCGATCAGCAGGGCAATGAAGGCTTCACCGTCAACGCCCTGACGCAGCGCCCAATGGCCATGTATCACAGTTGGGGCACACAGAACGCATGGCTGCGCCAGTTGCACGGGCAAAACCCGCTGTACGTCCCGACCAAACTGATGCGGGAACACAACCTGCAAGACGGAGACTGGGCAAAAGTCAGCTCCCCCCACGGTGAGATCACCGTGCCGGTGATGGAGATGGCCGCGCTGAACGACAACACGGTCTGGACATGGAACGCCATCGGCAAACGCAAGGGCGCCTGGGCCTTGCAGGACGGCGCACCAGAAGCGACCAAAGGTTTCCTGCTCAATCACCTGATTCACGAATTGCTGCCGTCCAAAGATGATGGAATGCGCTGGGCCAACTCGGACCCGATCACTGGTCAGGCGGCATGGTTCGACCTGAAGGTCAAAATCGAAAAAGCCGACGCACCTGCCGATGCGCAAAGCCAGCCGAATTTCGACCCGATCAAATCTCCTGTCGGAACCGGCCCTGAGAACCTGGCCTGGAAGGTGGGCAAATGACCCGGATCCGCACTTCATCTGGCCAAAAATATCCCGGGGGTGAATTGAGCCGCAGGCTCAAGAGGGGGCTGGCCCCCTCACCTGCCCTCCACAGCAGAGGTTCACTGACATGACCCAGCTACCAAACTCCACTGACCGCAAGATGGGCCTGGTCATCGACCTGGACACCTGTGTCGGCTGCCACGCCTGCGTTATTTCCTGCAAAGGCTGGAACACAGAAAATTATGGCGCCCCTCTTTCGGATCAGGACGCCTACGGTGCAAACCCTTCGGGCACCTTTCTCAACCGCGTGCATTCCTACGAAGTGCAACCTGCCGATGGGCATGCCCAGCTGATCCACTTCCCGAAATCCTGCCTGCATTGCGAAGACGCGCCCTGTGTTACCGTTTGCCCCACCGGCGCCAGCTACAAGCGGGTCGAGGATGGCATCGTCCTGGTCAATGAAAGCGATTGCATCGGATGCGGCCTGTGCGCCTGGTCCTGCCCTTACGGTGCGCGGGAACTGGATGTGGCCGAAGGTGTGATGAAGAAATGCACACTTTGCGTGGACCGCATCTACAACGAAAACCTCCCCGAGGTCGACCGTATCCCCTCCTGTGTTCGCACCTGCCCTGCGGGCGCAAGGCACTTTGGTGATCTGGGCGACCCTGACAGCGATGTCAGCCAGCTGGTTGCAGAACGGGGTGGCATGGACCTGATGCCGGAAATGGGTACAAAACCCGTCAACAAATACCTGCCCCCGCGCCCCAAGGACACCGTGGAAGACCAGATCGACATACTGGCCCCCCTGCTGGCCCCCATCGCTGACGAGCCCAAAGGGTTCCTCGGCTGGCTCGACAAGACGTTGGAGAAACTCTGATGCATCCCGCACCCTCCGTCATTCTGTTCACCACCCTGTCCGGTCTGGGATTTGGACTGCTGTTCTTTCTTGGCCTGGGGTTTCCGGCTGTTTCGGGTTGGGTGGCTTTTGTGTTCTTCGCCATTGCCTATGGTCTGGCCGTCGGCGGGCTTTTGGCTTCGACCTTCCACCTGGGCCATCCGGAACGGGCCTTGAAAGCCTTCACTCAATGGAAAACCAGCTGGCTCAGCCGTGAAGGTTGGTGTGCCGTACTCGCGCTGGTCGTCATGGGGCTCTATGCAATTGGCGTGGTGTTTCTGGACCAGCGCTGGGGTTTTCTGGGCTGGATCGGCGCAGGGTTGTCGCTGGCCACAGTGTTCACGACATCGATGATCTACACGCAGCTCAAGACCATCCCACGCTGGAACATGAACCTGACACCTGCCATGTTCCTCAGCTTCAGCCTGGCCGGTGGTGCCTTGCTGGCAGGTCAGACAAGTGCAGCTCTGCCGCTGCTGCTGATCGCGGCGCTGGTGCAGATACTGTACTGGCGCAAAGGGGATCAGGCGTTTGCATCATCGGGAACTGATCTGGGTACAGCCACCGGGCTTGGCGCACGCGGTTCCGTCCGCGCCTTTGAGCCGCCCCATACCGGCACCAATTATCTGCTGCGAGAGTTTGTTCACGTGGTCGGGCGCAAACACGCCGAAAAACTGCGGCTGATCTCGTTCGTTCTGGCATTCGTGCTGCCGGTTCTGCTGTTGTTGTTGCCGTTCAATCACGTCTTCGCCCTGCTGGCCGTGGCCTCGCATCTGGCAGGTGTTGCAACGTCGCGCTGGCTGTTCTTTGCGCAGGCCGAACATGTCGTGGGGCTGTATTACGGCAAACGCTGAGGGGGCTCTGCCCCCGCCGCGGCAAGCCGCGACTCCCCCGGGATATTTTTAGCCAGATGAAGTCTGGATATATGGAGAAGAAAGGGCGGCGCTCGAGGTTCGAGGCCGCCCTTCGTTGTATTCTGAAATACCAGTCAGATCAGGCCAGCATGGGCCATTGCGGCCTCGATTGCATCCTTGGTGCTGTTTTCC
Source organism: Ruegeria sp. HKCCD6119 (assembly GCF_013110585.1). Lineage (NCBI taxonomy): Bacteria > Pseudomonadati > Pseudomonadota > Alphaproteobacteria > Rhodobacterales > Roseobacteraceae > Ruegeria > Ruegeria sp. HKCCD6119. The sequence continues at coordinate 5,927 of NZ_WVQV01000011.1, forward strand.
AGCTCGGTCAGGGGTGAGCGGACTTCGGTGCTGCAAAGGCCCAGTTTGCTGAGTGCATATTTGGCACCGACCAGGCCCGGCTCGATGAAGATCGCCTCATGCAGCGGCATCAGTTTGTCCTGATACTCCAGCGCTTTTGCGTAATCCCCTGCCAGTGTCGCCTGCTGGAATTCGGCGCAGAGCCTGGGGGCCACGTTTGCGGTGACCGAAATGCAGCCAACACCGCCGTGTGCGTTGAAGCCAAGTGCGGTGGCGTCTTCGCCGGACAATTGGCAGAAATCTGCGCCGCAAGTTGCACGCTGCTGGCTGACACGGGCCAGATCGCCCGTTGCATCCTTGACCCCGACGATACGGGGAAGCTTGGCCAGTTCACCCATCGTGGCAGGTGTCATGTCAATGACTGAGCGGCCCGGAATGTTGTAGATGATGATCGGGATATCCGCGGCCGCATGCAGCGCCTCGAAATGCGCGATCAGGCCACGCTGAGTCGGTTTGTTGTAATACGGCGTAACGACCAGTGCCGCATCCGCTCCGACTTTTTCCGCGAACTGAACGAAGCGGACAGCTTCGACCGTGTTGTTCGACCCGGCACCGGCAATGACCGGAACGCGGCCCGCAGCGGTTTTGACGACCTCTTCGATCACTGTTTCATGCTCTTCGTGGCTGAGCGTCGGGCTTTCGCCGGTTGTTCCCACAGGCACCAGCCCGGTCGAGCCTTCGGATATCTGCCAGTCCACCAGATGTTTGAGCGTCTTCAGGTCCAACTCGCCGTTGTTGAACGGGGTGACGAGGGCTGGCATCGAGCCTTTGAACATGACACGCTCCTTCAAGGTGCATTTTGCAATTTTTACGCCGCGGTCCCTCACGTTTCCAGCTTTGTGAGTTGATCCCGGCGACGCACGGTTTATCCTCACAGGCTCTATCCTCGGTTGGTTGGGAAATGCAAGGGATGACACGCTTTCTGGCACTGTTGACTGCTGTGATTCTGTATTCGGTGACTGCGACGCATTCAGCACGGGCAGATGCTGCTGCTGATTTGCGCGCTGGACTTACCGAAATGCGCAAAGGCGACTGGAACGCAGCGTTGCGCGTATCCGGCCAGCGTGGTTCTGTATCGCGCGATATCATTGTCTGGCACTGGCTGCGCGAGGGCTTCGGCAGCTCTGGCGACGTGTTGGTGTTTCTCGAACGTCGCCCGGACTGGCCCGGGCTGGCATGGTTGCGCCGCAAGAGCGAGCCTGTTTTCACCGGTGCCGATCCAGACAGGGTTCTGAAATTCTATGCCGGCATGCCGCCTCAGACGGCAGAGGGCGCGTTGAACTTTGCCGTCGCTCTGAAAGCCAAGGGACGCATCGGAGAAGCGGAGGCCGACATTGTGACCGCTTGGCGCACCATGCCAATGGGTTCGGGTCTGCAAAAAAGCTATCTGGAGAACTTTGCCAAACTTCTGAAGCCGCATCACGCGGCGCGCTTGGACAGAATGCTGTGGGACGGTCATCTTGTAAGCGCCGGGCAGATGTTGCCTTTGGTCGGTTCAGACGAACGCAAACTGGCCGAAGCAAGGATAGCATTGCAGAAACGCCAACCCGGTGTGGACACCAAGGTGGCAGCAGTTCCCAAGTCTCTGGCGGATGCGCCCGGGCTGGCCTTCGATCGTTTTGTCTGGCGCGACAAGAAAGAACTGGATGACAGCGCCGTCGATCTGATGCTGGCACGCTCTACCGGGCCTGACGCCCTGGGTGAGCCTGACAAATGGGCCGAGGGACGGCGCCGTCTTGCACGGCTTGAGATGCGATCGGGCCGTGCGGCGCGCGCCTATGACGTGGCCGCCAATCATCACATGACCCCCGAAATGGGTTACGGCTATGCCGATCTTGAATGGCTGGCCGGTTTTCTGGCGCTTCGCAAACTGAATGATCCTGCCACCGCCATTCGCCACTTCCAGAACTTTTCGGACGCCGTGAAATCTCCGATCTCGAAAGGCCGTGGTGGCTATTGGCTTGGGCGCTCTTACGCGGCATTGGGTGACGCGGACAAGGCGTATGACGCCTATGCGATGGGGGCCGACTACCAGACCTCATTCTACGGTCTGTTAGCCGCAGAACGGATCGGACGACCGTTTGATGCAGAACTGGCCAATCCGCGGCCCGCGCCGCATTGGCGGCAGGCGGAATTTGCCGATTCCAGCGTTTTGGAGGCCGGATTGCTGTTGCTGAAAGCCGGAGAAGCAAACCTGTCCGAACGGTTCCTGACCCATCTGGTCGAAAGCCTTGATCCAGTACAGGCCAATCAATTGGGCGATCTGGTGATCGAACTGAAACAGCCGCATCTGGCCGTGATGATCGCCAAACGGGCGGCAACTACGGGAACCGTTCTGCCCGCAGCCTATTACCCGGTCCATCCCGTTGCAGATATGCGATTGCCGATGGCCAAGGAAATGACATTGGCCATCGCGCGCCGTGAAAGCGAGTTCGACCCGGTCGTCGTCAGCGGTGCGGGTGCACGCGGCCTGATGCAGGTAATGCCCGCCACGGCCAAGCTGGTCGCGGGCGAGCTGGGCATTCTCAGCGGCCATCAGACGGGACGATTGACCACGGACTGGCAATACAACGCAAAGCTTGGGGCCAACTATCTTTCTGGTCTGGCGGCCGATTTCAACGGCAACGTTGTGATGATGGCGGCGGGGTACAATGCGGGGCCACGGCGCCCGATCTCGTGGATGGAACGCTATGGTGATCCGCGCACAGGCGAGGTCGATATCGTCGACTGGATCGAGACGATCCCGTTCAGCGAAACGCGGAACTACGTGATGCGCGTGACCGAAAGCCTGCCGGTCTACCGTGCCCGCCTGGGGCAACCCGCCCTTCCGGTTCCTTTCTCGCAGGAGCTGATCGGATCATCTCTGGCGGCGTTCGCGCCATAAGGTGAACAAACCTGCGGCCACGACGATGGTTGCGCCCGCCACGACTTCGGGGCGCAACGTTTCGCCAAAGATCGAAATACCCAGGATCGCGCTCCAGACCAGGTGAAAATATGCAAAGGGTTGAACCGCACTGGCTTCGGCCATCTCATAGCACTTGATCAACAGCCAGTGCCCGAACACCCCACTGACACAAAGCAGCGCCATCCAGAGCCAGTCGCCGCGCGCCATCGGCTCCCAGAACCACATGCCAAACACGGTCATCGCCACGGCACCGGCGACACCGGTCCAGAAAAAGCTGGTCGCCGCGCTGTCCTGACGGGCGACATATCGCGTCAAAAGTCCATAGATCGCAAACAGCAAAGCGGAAATCAAAGGTATGACAGCCCATGGGTTAAAGACCCCGGCGCCCGGTTGCAGGATGATCAGAACGCCGATGCAGCCGACACCGATCGCGGCCCATCGCCGCCATCCGACCTTTTCGCCCAGCACCGGCCCGCTCAGCGCGGCGACAAGCAAAGGATAGCAGATGAAGACGGCCATACTGTCGATCAGGCCAAGGACCGTAAAGCCGAACACCGCAATGCAGATCTCGGCCGCCAGCAACAAGCCCCGCACGATCTGCAAACCCAACTGACTTGTCTTTGTGGCCGCCTTCAGTCCACCGGGGGCCCGGGCGGCCAGAGCGATGACAAAAGCCGCAAAGAACCAATAGCGGATCATGACCACCATGTAGGTGTTATAGGTTCCGGCCAGATGGCGCGAGATACCGTCCTGCAAGGCAAAGACAATTGTCGCGCCCACCATCAAAGCGATGCCCGCACCGACATTGTTCGTCTGGGTCATGCTTTGTGTGCCCGTGTCATGTGCCGCTTGCGACCATAGCCGGGTGTGCGGGTTACGTTGAAACCGGCACTTTCAAGCCCCCGGCGCACAAAACCCGCGGCCGTATACGTGGCAGCTGTACCGCCTTTGACAGTGTGGCTTGCCACGTCCTGCATCAGGTCCGCGCCCCACAATTCAGGGTTCTTGGCTGGTGAAAACCCGTCGAGAAACCAAGCATCTGCCACACCGTCCCAGTTCGGCAATGTCTTGCGTGCATCGCCGATCACAACCTCAAACCGAAGCGAATCCAACATACACGTGCGCCCTGTCCAATGCGCCAGAAACCGGCTGCTCCACGGATGTAATTCGGGAAAGGCTCCAAGCGCGCGCTGCATGTCGTCCGGTGCCATGGGAAAGGCTTCGAAACTGGTAAAGCGCAATGGCCCTTTCTGGCCGGATGCCTCCCATTCCGACCAGGCGGTCAGCAGGTTAAGGCCGGTGCCAAAACCCAACTCGGCAATGTGAAACCCCGTCGCAAACCGTGCAGGCAAGTCATTTCCCGCCAGAAACACATGGCGCGTCTCTTCCAGCCCGTTCTGTAACGAATAATATGGGTCGTCGAAGCGATCCGAGACCGGTATCTGATCTTCGGTCCACGTCAATTCGGCGCGCTGGTCTGCCATTGGGGAATCCTGTAGCTAAGCGGCGCGACACTGAACAAGGAAAAGGGAATTGGCAATGGTCGATGTGACGGTTCGCGGCGCAGGAATTTTCGGCCTGTCCATCGCCTGGATTTGTGCGCGCCGCGGCGCGAAAGTGCAGGTTGTCGATCCGTCCGGTCCCGGCGCCGGGTCCAGCGGAGGTCTGGTCGGCGCCTTGGCCCCGCATGTGCCGGAAAACTGGAACGCCAAGAAAGCATTTCAGTTCGACAGTCTGATCATGGCTGAACCGTTCTGGCGACAGATCGAAGACACCGGCGGGGTTTCACCCGGCTATGGCCGGCTGGGCCGCCTTCAGCCGATCCCGGACGCGCGTGGTCTGGAACTGGCCCGCCAGCGCGAAGGCACCGCAGATGAGCTTTGGCAAGGTCGGGCGGAATGGCGTGTCATCACCGCGACCCAAGCGGGTTCATGGTGCCCACCCAGCCCCACAGGCTTTGTCATTCGCGATACGCTGACGGCACGAATGCACCCCCGGCGGGCCTGTGCCGCGCTGGTCGCAGCACTGGAGGTCATGGGCGTTCACATTGTCAGTGAAGCCGAGGACAAGGGGCAGGTCATCCACGCCACGGGCCTTGCAGGATTGCAGGAACTGAACGACGCCTACGGCAAGACCGTCGGAAATGGAGTCAAAGGGCAGGCCGCCCTGTTGCGCTTCGACGCAGGGGAAGTGCCGCAACTATTCGCCGACGCGATTCACATTGTGCCGCATGCAGACGGAACACTTGCGGTCGGATCGACCTCGGAACGGGATTATGAGGACCCGACCAGCACGGACGAAGCTCTGGACGACGTGATAGACCGCGCCACGCGCGTCCTGCCCCTGTTGCACGGGGCCGAGGTGATCGAACGCTGGGCTGGTGTGCGCCCGCGCAGCAAAAGCCGAGCGCCGATGTTGGGCGCCCATCCCCTGCATCAAGGGCAGTACATCGCCAATGGCGGGTTCAAAATCGGTTTCGGCATGGCCCCCAAAATCGCCGAGGTCATGGCCGATCTTTTGCTGGAAGATCGGGATACGATCCCTGATGAGTTCCGGCCCGAAGCCTCATTGTGACTGCGCGACGGCTTGCATGCATTGCCGCCCGTCAGGGCCGCGCACCCACATGTTTGCACCCCTCCGACACAACTGGGCAGTTTCGAAATGCATCAATGGTGAAGTCGCGCGGAACGAAAACGAGGCGAGCGGACCGATCAGGTCAACCGCGAAAAGCATCAGAAGCTGCGCCAGAAGCGGCCCGTGCACGACCAGCCCGCCATATCCTTCCACATCGCGCGCATAGTCCAGATCATAGTGAATACGGTGGCCATTGAAGGTCAGGGCCGAGTATCGAAACAACAACGTTGAATCGAACCCGACTTCGCGGCAATCGGTCTCATCGGTGCGCGCTGTGGGCGGTTGGGGCATTTCAGCATCCGGCGCAGGATCTTCGCGATATACAAGATCCTGCCACTCTGTCATGCGCAACTGACCGTTCTGCCAGATCTCGTGCCGCAACGTGACAAAGCCCAACGGGCCGGACCGCCCCACCTTGGCGTTTTGACTTTCAAGAACCGATTTCTTTTCGGCGGTGATCCCTGCGATCAATGGCGCATGAAAGGTCAACCGCCCGCCGGCCCACATTCTGCGCGGCAACCCCATATCCGGGATCAAGCCCCCAACCTTGGGATGCCCATCCCGACCCAATGCAGCGGCCGGTTGAGAGGTCCAGAAATAAAGCTGATGGAAGAAGGGCGGCAATTCCGAACCACTGGCGATCGTTGGCACACCACCCAGCGCGACCTGAAATGCGGCCGGGCGGGCCGGATCCAAGAGATCGGTCTGTCGCTCTTGCGTCATTTGCCTGACCCGCGATCAGAAACCGGCCTCGGCCCGGAGTTTCTGCATCAAGTCATGCAAAGACTTTTCGTACCGGTCCGAACGCAGCTTTCCCTGATCGTCGAATTCGTTCGAACTGTTCGCCAGATGGATTTCGGGCCCTTGCAGGATGCGCGGCTGAAATGGAACCATACAGGCCCGCAGGATCATCTGCGCCCGTTCCCCGCCTGCACGACCAGCGGCCGCCGACATTACCGCAACCGGTTTGTCGGCCCATGGATTGCCTTGCGTTCGGCTGACCCAGTCCAGCGCGTTTTTCAGAACGCCTGATGGACCCTTGTTGTACTCTGGTGTCGAAATGATCACCGCATCGGCCTGTGCGATCTGATTGGCTAGCGTATGAACCGCCTGGGGAATCCCTTCTTTGTCTTCCAGATCACCGTCGTAGAGGGGCAGGTTCAAATCCGCTTCGACAAAGCTTGCCGGATCGAACAACCGTGCCGCCTCGCGCAGAAGCTTACGGTTGGTCGCGTTCTGGCGCAGGGACCCGGACAGGCCAAGAAGGGTCGGTTGGGACATCGGGAAAGCTCCGTTTCTGTGTTTGGCGCAAGTTAGACCGAGATCACCCCGATCCAAACCCCATTTGACGCACAGTCATTGCGCAAACCGAGCCGCCCATTGGGCGGCCCCGCTGTTCACGCCGCGCAGTGGTTACGCGTTCCCGCTGGGCACCACTACAATCTCGACACGCCGGTTTTGCGATTTTCCTTCCGGCGTCAGGTTGGACGCGACAGGGTTGTTTTCGCCCTGCCCGATCGTGCGAATACGGTTGTAGCTGACACCGTTGGCCTGAAGGATATCGGCCACGGCATTCGCGCGGCGCTCTGACAGGCCCTGATTGTAGGTTGCGTCGCCGTCGCTGTCAGTGTGCCCGATGATCTGCACGTTCGAATTCGGGTAGTTGACCAGATTCTGGCCCACTTTCACCAGATCAGACCGCAACGCCGGGCGCACAGTCGAACTGTCGGTGTCAAAGGTGATGTCATTCGGGACCGTCACAATCAGGCGATCGCCTGCGTTGACGATTGTAATTCCGTCATTTGCCAGTTGTTGGCGCAGCTCCGCAGCCTGCTTGTCCAGTTGATTGCCGATCACGCCGCCCCCGGCAGCACCGATTGCAGCACCGGCCAACGCGCCCAGACCGGGGTTCGAATTATTGGCAATTGCCCCGATTCCAGCGCCGACCAGCCCACCCAGAACGGCGCCCTGTTTGGCGTTCTGGTTCGGGTCGTCCTGTACTTTCAGCGTGCCCGGGTCGGTACAGGCCGCCAACACAAGGGCTGAACACAAACCTGTGGCCACGAAAAACTTGGAAATCGTCATGATATCACCTTCTGCTCCAGCACCCGTTATTCGGGCGTGCTTCGTTTTCCTCAGTATATCACTGTGCAGGCTTGGCGGCTCAAGCTACAATGCGGTGAAGTCGGCGAATACCCGCCAAACACGTATTCAAACCGCTTCAACGAACGTTTCTGCGTTCTGTTGCTCCTGCCAGAGCTCGCGCAATGACCTGCTTTGTCCTGAAAAGCTATCTTCGGTGCATTCACTGGACCAGATACGGTCGGTGCGGAAATGGCGAAACCCGTTGCGCAATTCGCACCAGCCTGCCAACATCGTGCATTCGATGTGATAGATCAGCGCCACAGGGCGCACGACCCGAACCGTGCGTTCGCCTTCGCTATCTTCATAGGTGATACGGATTTTCCGCTCTGCCCTGATGGCTTCGCGGTAATGCGCGATCGAAACGCAACCCTTGTTTGGATCATCCGCCGGGGCACCCCATGGGGCAACCTGCAACCAATCCGCTGGGCAATGCAATGCGTCGATCTTCTGGCATATCCGGCTGGCGGCCCTTTGCAGGTGACTGTCGCCGGTACGCGCAAGAAGAGACAGGCCAACCCACAAGGCCTCAACTTCTTCTGCATCGAAATTGAGCGGCGGCAGATCATAGCCGCGCCGCATCACGTACCCGATACCGGCCTCACCTTCGATGGGCGTCCGTTGCGCCTGCAACTCGGCGATATCCCGATAAACCGTGCGCACGGACACCTCCAACCTTGCGGCCAGGGCCTCTGCCGTGACCGGAGCGCCCGCAGCCCGCAGGATCTGGATGATTTCAAACAATCGGGTCGAACGGCGCATTGCATCCTCCTGTCACCATGCTGACACCCTAGCACACCCCACTGACAAGAGGGTGTCAGGAGTGATGGGCCAGATTGAATTGGCATCGAAAGAAGGAGCACGAAAAATGCCATACCTCGACACCCATGTCATGATGACACTCAGGCTGGGGCAATGGTCTCAGGACCATACCCTGCGCGCCTTCGAGATCGAGCGCGAAATCGCCATGGCCCGGCAGTGCAAGCAGCCCGTATCAAAGAAACGATCCAGACGATTTTCGCTGGGAAATCTAAAGGTGCTCTGGACCAGCACGGCCTGAGATCAGAACTCGGGCCGGGCCCGAAACTTCATCGAAACCCCACCTTCCGGGTGTTTCAGACGCAGTTCTTCCGAATGCAGCATCAATCTGGGGAAGTCCAGCGCATCGCCCGTCGCATAGAATGGATCGCCCAGGATCGAGTGGCCCAGCGCCTGCATATGGACGCGAAGTTGATGAGACCGGCCCGTTTTGGGAAACAGACGCACACGCGTCGTATCGCCTTCGGTCTTCACGACACGCCAGTCCGTCACGGCAGGTTTGCCCGTCGCGTGGCAAACCATCTGTCTGGGTCGGTTGGGCCAGTCCACGATCAGAGGCAAGTCCACGGTGCCGGTCTTGGGTTCCAGCTGCCCCCAGACTCGGGCGATATAGGTTTTGCGGGTCTGACGCTGCTCGAATTGCATGCTCAGGTTGCGCTGTGCGTGCGGCGTTTGGGCAAAGACCATGACACCGGACGTGTCACGGTCCAGCCGGTGCACCAGCAGTGCTTGTGGAAATGCATCCTGCACCCGGGTCAACAGACAATCTGAAAGATGCGCGCCCCGCCCCGGAACCGAAAGCAGGCCCGAAGGTTTGTTCACCACGATCAGCTGTGCATCTTCATGCAACACATCCAGCGGGGTTTGAGGGGGATCATAGGTGTCGCTCATGCAGGGTGCCTATCCCAGCTCGTGACCTCCCGCAACGTCGTCCTTGCATGCCCGCCGATGTTCGGTGACCTTCTCTTCAAAAGCGGAGGAGATGCCATGCACCCGACAATTGAACGCATGCAAGAGGTTGTCGCAAAGGGCGATGAGACCTTGATCCATCAGCTCCTGGCCGAAGATGTGCAGTTCCTGCCGCCCACATACTACAGCACCTGGACAGGGCGCGCTCCGGTCGCTGCCGTTCTGGGGCATGTCGGGCAGGTGTTTTCAGATTTTCGTTATCGGCGCGTCATGGGCGACGGGAAAGACTGGGCATTGGAGTTTCAATGCAAAGTCGGTGATCTGGATGGTATCGGCGTGGATCTTGTTACGTTGAACGACGACGGGTTGATCCAGGTTTTCGAGGTCGTCATGCGCCCCTACAAAACGGTAGGTGCCTTGCGCGATGCCATGATGGCTCGGGTCATGACAGACGCTCGCTTTCTGGAATTCAAAAACGCGCTGAGCTGACAATGCCTCGTTCCCTAGCTGCCGATCAGATTTTGCGGGTTCCGTTGCTTCCGGTGCTTGCCACGCAGGGGCTATCGGTGCGAAGGAACGCGCAGTTGCTGCCGGAACCGACTGGCCCGCGCGAAGGCCGCACAGGGCGCGGGCCACGTCTGCGGCTTTTGATCACCGGTGACAGCTCGGCTGCCGGAGTGGGCGCAGGCACGCAAGATCAGGCGTTATCCGGTCATCTGGTCAACCGTCTGGCCAGCCACTATGCGGTCGAATGGCGGCTGGAAGCGACAACCGGGCACACCACCCAGGACACGATCGACCGCCTGTCGCAAATGGACGGCGAGTTCGATGCTGTCGTTACGGCACTCGGAGTCAATGATGTCACCCGTGCCGTAACACGCCAGCAATTTGCGCGCTGTCAGACCCGCCTTATCCGCTTGCTTTCAGAAAACCTGGGGGCTCGTCGCATCGTCGTAACCGCTGTCCCGCAGATGAACAGGTTTCCGGCCCTACCACAGCCGCTGGCCTGGGTGCTTGGATGCCAGGCCGCCCGCCTGGATCAGGGGTTGCAAGAGGTTGCGGCTGCATTTCCGCATGTTCAACATCTGCCACTCGACCTGCCGGACGACCCGGCATTGGCTGCACCGGATGGCTACCATCCCAGCCCACGGGCGTATGCGCTCTGGGCGAATGCAGCCGCGCGTCTGTTGCTTCAGGCCTGACCGCGCGCCTGCCGGATCATAGGGATCGAGTAAACGACCAGAGCCGCCCAGATCAGTGGGAACGCGATCATCCGGCCCGTGTCAATCTTTTCGCCGAACAGGGTTATCGCGGTAATGAAAATCATGGTCGGCGCGATGTATTGCAGGATGCCCATCGTGGACAGGCGCACCAGTTTGGCGCCGTTTGCATAGACCAGCAATGGCACCGCCGTTACTACCCCTGCACAGGACAACAACAAGGTGTCCGACATCGCGACACCGAAATGACCAGTGCCCCGCACACCCAGAATGGTGACATAGACCAGTGCCGGAATCAAAAGGATCAGGACCTCAAGCAGGAAACCCTGGTTCGGCCCAATCGGCAGCGAGCGCTTGAAGAACGCGTAGAATCCCCAACTGATCATCAACCCAAGAGCCGCCCAAGGCAAACGACCGGCTTCCACCACAAGTACCACCACACCCAGCGCGGCCAATCCGACCGCGAACAATTGTGTCCGTGTCAGGGGTTCTCTCAACAGGATTGCCCCCAGCGCGATACTGAATAGGGGGTTGATGTAATAACCCAACGCCGCATCCAGTGCGTTGCCCGTGGAAATGGCCCATACGTAAATCGCCCAGTTCACGGAAATAAGCGCTGCTGTCAAAGCGGCCATACCCAACATCTTCGGATTGCCAAGCGCGGCCTTCAGATCCCGGGTTCGGCCCAGGACAACCAGCAACAACCCGGCCACAGGCACTGACCAGATAACACGGTGCGCCACAACCTCGACCGCGCCCATATGATCCAGCGCTTTCATGTACAGAGGCAAGAACCCCCACAGGACATAGGCCGTGACTGCCAGCGCAAGCCCCTTTGGTGTGTCCGTGTTCTGTGAAGGTAGAAGCGTGTCTGCCACATCGGGTCTCCGGTTGATACCGGTTCGGTTTAAGGCAGAAATGAACGGGTTGAAAACTCTGAAAACAGTGAAGTGTCACATAACAATGTTTGATGAGTTGTCAGACCACGCTTTTTAGGTGAGGTCTGAAATGCGAGGCTCTGCCTCGCGCTCCGGGATATTTGTGGCCAGATGAACAAGGGACCCGCTCTTCATCTGGCCACAAATATCCCGGGGGAGTCGCCGAAGGCGGCGGGGGCAGCGCCCCCACCAAACCCCGTGGTCACACCTTCACCCGTTCGGATTTCGGGTCATACATCGGCTTGAGCGACGCCTCGACCCGAACTTTCGTGCCACACACGTCGATTTCGTAGGTCGAGGCCAGAACGTCTGCGGCCTTCTCCCCCTCGCACGGCACGTAACCCAAGCCAATCGCACCTCCCAGCGTGTGGCCATAGTTGCCCGAGCTGAGATAGCCCACATACTCGCCATCGCGGATGATCGGTTCATTGTGGAACAGCAGCGGCTCGGGATCGGTCAGGCGGAACTGCACAAGGCGCGATTTCGGGCCGCTTTCCTTGCGCGCAATCACCGCCTCGCGGCCGATGAAGTCGCAGCCCTTGTCCACCTTGACGGCAAAGCCCAGCCCGGCGTCCACCACGTGATCTTCGCAGGTGATGTCATGGCCGAAATGGCGGAAGCCCTTTTCGATCCGGCAGCTGTCCATCATGTGCATGCCGCACAGCTTCAGCCCCATGTTCTGCCCCGCCTCGTGCAGCGTTTCAAAGACGTGGCCCGCCATGTCGGATGAGACGTAGATCTCCCAGCCCAGCTCACCCACATAGGTGACGCGGTGGGCGCGGGCGAGGCCCATGCCGATCTCGATTTCCTGCGCGGTGCCGAAGGGGTTTGCCGCGTTCGAGAAGTCGTTGGGCGAGACTTTCTCCAGCAAGGCCCGCGCATTCGGACCCATCACCGCCAAAACGCCTTCACCCGCCGTGACGTCGGTGATGACCACGTTGAAATTGCCCGCATGGCGCAACATCCACGTCTGGTCCGCCAGGCGCGTCGCCGCCGGGGTGACCACCAGATAGGCGGTCTCGGAAAGGCGGGTGACGGTGACATCCGCCTCGATCCCGCCGGAACGGTTCAGAAACTGCGTGTAGACGATCTTGCCATTGGCCACCGCGTAATTACCGCCACCGATATAGTTCATGAACTTCTCGGTATCGGGGCCCTCGACCCGGATCTTGCCGAAGGAGGACATGTCATACATGCCCACGTTCTCGCGCACCGCGCGGTGTTCGGCGGCCGAGTTCTCGAACCAGTTCTGACGCTTCCAGCTGTAGCTGTATTCGCGTTCCTGCCCTTCGTTCGCGAACCAATTGGCACGCTCCCACCCGGCCAGTTCGCCGAACACGGCACCGTGTTCATTCAGGTGGTGATGGAATGGCGTCCGGCGCACGCCGCGCGCCGTGGCTTTCTGGCGATAGGGATAGTGATCAGCGTAGAGCAATCCCAACGTTTCTTTTGAGCGTTCATAAAGGTATTTCTTATTGCCCTGAAACGGCTGCATCCGACCGATATCCACATCGCCCAGATCAAAGGGCTTTTCACCGGCATCCATCCACTCGGCCAGCGACATGCCTGCGCCACCGGCGGACTGGATACCGATCGAGTTGAACCCGGCCGCGACCCAGACATTGTCCATCTCGGGTGCCAGCCCCAGGTGATAGGCGTCGTCGGGAGTAAAGGATTCGGGGCCGTTGAAGAAGGTGTGAATACCCGCCTCGGACAGCATTGGCATCCGGTTGCACGCCGCTTCGAGGATCGGTTCGAAGTGGTCGAAATCCTCGGGCAGTTGGTCGAACTCGAAGCTGTCGGGAATACCGTTCATGGCCCAGGGTTTGGCATTCGGCTCGAATGCGCCCAACATCATTTTGCCCGCATCTTCCTTGTAGTAGGCGCATTCATCTGGCACCCGCAGAACCGGCATCTGGCTCAACCCTTCAATGGGTTCAGAGACGATGTAGAAATGCTCGCAGGCGTGCAGCGGCACATTCACGCCGGCCATCTTGCCTACCTCGCGCCCCCACATTCCCGCGCAATTGACAACCATATCACAGGCGATATGCCCTTGGGATTGCCCGTCATCACTGACCCAGTCGACACCGGTCGCGCGCCGTCCGTGCCGGGAAATCCCGGTCACCTTCACCCGTTCCTTGATCAACCCACCGCGTTGACGCGCACCCTTGGCCAACGCCAAGGCAATATTAGCAGGATCTGCCTGGCCATCGGTTGGCAACCAAACGCCACCTGCCACGCCGTCGAGGTTGATATGCTCATATCGCTCTTTGACTTCGGTCGGAGAAAGCTCTTCGACCGGCACGCCAAAGGCGCGGGCCATTGCCGCATTTCGGTGAAGCTCCTCCAACCGCTCACTGGTCAGGGCGACCGAAACGGACCCGACCTGACGTAGGCCGGTGGCGACACCGGTCTCTTCCTCAAGGCCCAGATAGAGCTCTGCGGAATAACGCGCCAGTTTGGTCATGTTGGAAGACGCGCGCAGTTGCCCGATCAGGCCCGCCGCGTGCCAGGTGGTGCCGCTGGTCAGTTGCTTGCGTTCTAGCAGAACAACATCGGTCCAGCCCTTCTTGGTCAAATGATATGCAACCGAGCATCCGATGACGCCACCGCCGATGATGACCACTCGGGCCTTGCTGGGAAGATCAACCATCCTGAAATCTCCGCTGTGTCAGGTTTGGCATAGATTGCCATGAAAGATCGACGGCAAATGCATCAAAAGCGTCACAGAATCCGAAGTTTTCACCGATGTGATGCGGCTCGCTTTTGCCGGCGTACGACAAAGGGCGTGACCCCGAAGAAGCTTTTGTACACGGACGAAAACCCGTTCGGAAAACCACAGGCCAATCCAATTTCGCGTACGCTCATCGTGGTGTTCAGCAACAGGTTATTTGCCTTGGCTAGTCGCATTTCCCGGTAGAATCCGTTGGGAGTGGTTCCAAAAAAGGTTTTGAACTTGCGCTCGAGGGACCGGTTCGACAGGTGCAGCGATTCGACGATCTGATTGATAGGCAGGGGGTCCTCGATATTGGCCTGCATGAGCTTTATGCACTGATCCAGCTTCGAATCGCCGGTCGCCGTCAACTTGGCCCCCGAGAACGGTTGCATCGAAGCGAAATCGCGGATGTTCTCATGCAGCATGATGTCGGCCACGGTCATCTTCGCAGGCCCCGAGATATGGCGCCCGATCACCGCCAAGGCGATATCCGTTGTGGCCTCCATCCCGGCACATGTCACAACCGCGCCCTGTTCGGTTGCGATCGACAGTTTGGCTTCGAACCGGGCGCCGCGTTCCCGCAGGAACGATGCGTTTTCCCAATGGGTTGCCAAGTCGGCTGTTCCCTGCTCGTCGATATAGCGGCTGGCGGCTTCGGCCAGCAGGAACACCTTGGCGTCCCGGAAGGTATAGTCCGACACCACCCGCCCCAACGACAAATCCGGATGGTCCGGGTCTGAATTGCCGATTACGAACAGGTAATCCGCCCTTGGCTGTGGCAGCACTGCTTCTGTTTGAACCACGGCGTCACTGCTGCTGGCAATCGGGCCACCTTTGAGCGAGCGATAGGTGAAGGAGAACGGAGGGCTTGGGCATACGCGGTTGGCCAGCCTCAATACCTCTACCAACGACGCCAGCTCCAACAGCACGAAACCCGGCGCGACAAGGATGTCGAAATGCCGGATGGCCTGCTTTGGAGCGTCCGAAGTAGATTTTGCCGCCATTTTCTTCAAACGATGTTATGACCGGCGGCCCGCAACCGGTTCGCCAGTTCTTCGATATGATCCGGCCCGATTTCGCAGCACCCGCCAACAATCGTTGCCCCCTGATTGATCCACCGCATCACCTGATCCGCATAAGCCCTGGGGCCAAGGTCATGCCGTTCTTGCAGGGCATCCACGGTCGGCGCATCCTGAAGGAAATCATCCGTAATATGCGTGAAGCCATTGGCGTAGGCCCCGTAAGGCCGGTTCATGCCGGACAGAACCTCGAGCGCCGCCGGGATCGCCTCGGGGCGCGAACAGTTGATTAACACGGCATCGGGCGAAAACTCCTCCATCAACGGCGCAATGTCCGCCAACGGTTCGCCGGACCTGAGAAGGCTGCCATCGCCATCATTGACCGACAGGGACAGCCAAACCGGTTTTCCGCATCCGACCGTGCCACGCAATGCGCCCTCGGCCTCTTGCACCGAGGACACGGTCTCGATCAAAAACAGATCGACCCGCGCGGCCATCATGGCCACAAGTTCAGCGAACTTTTCAGCCGCATCCGCAGGGTCCGGGTTAAGGTCGGGGCGATATGAAGCGAGCAATGGCCCCAGTGCACCCGCGATCCGCCCCCCGGTTTCCGTGCGGGCGCGTTCGGCCTGTGTCAGGGCGGTGTCGATCAGGGTGGGCATCTGATCCTCCATCCCCACCCGCACCAGGCGAGAGCGATGGACGGCATAAGTATTGGTTGTCGCGACCGTCGCACCCCGGCTGAAATAGTCGCGGTGCACTTCCGCAACCAAATCGGGGTGATCGATCATCACGCGCGTCGACCACAGCGGTGTCGCCCGGTCGCCACTGCGTTTTACCAGTTCCTGCCCGATAGAGCCGTCCAAAAGAGTGATATCTGCCATGTCATTACTCCTCAGGGCACCAATACCAGTTTTCCCGGAAGAGTCTTTGACTGAAAATCAGCCTGTGCAATACCAATATCCTTCAACGGATAGGTCCGGGAAACCAGTGGCTTGATCCGTCCGGTATTCACCAGTTCGACAAGACGGGCAAAGACTTCGGGCGCCTGGTGCGTGCACCCATGTATGGTGATGTCGCGCAGATATATGTCCCGCAGATCAGCTTCGACAATCGGGCCTGCTATTGCCCCCGAAACGGCATAGTGCCCGCCGGATTTCAGGGAAAGGATCAGCGACGGCCAGGCCGGGCCACCCACAACATCGATCACCACATCGAACATACCCTGCGGCAGCGGGTCGTTCCGGTCAAACGTATTCTCGGCCCCCTGGGATTTCACGATCTCGGCTTTCGTGCCCGCTGTTACAGCCCAAACCGACGCCCCGCGCAGGGCGGCCAGTTGCACCGCCGCCAGCCCGACGCCGCCCGAGGCGCCGGTAATCAGAACCTTGTGCCCGGCAGTCACGCCTGCGCGGGTCAGCAGGTTTTCCGCCGTCCCGAAGGCGCAAGGAATGGCGGCGATTTCCACGTCCGAAAGAGGCGAGGCGCTGACGTCATAGAGATCATCGGCTTCAACCAGACAATACTGGGCAAAGGCCCCATCGATTTCGGAACCAAGCGCAATGAAGCCCTGCGGGTTTCCCGGGCGCGGACGCGGCAGGTTTATCGGACAGGTCACGCGCTGCCCGGGTTTGAAGGCAACACCCGGCCCAACCTGTTCCACGATGCCACAAAGATCTCCGCCCCGAATGCGGGGAAAGTGCAATGCACCGCCCCAACCGCCCGCTTCGACCTTCTGATCAACGGCATCCGTCGCACCGGTGACGCCCGAGGAATACCAACCGACCCGTGTGTTGATATCCGTGTTGTTCACACCTGCGGCAGCGACCCGAACAAGAACTTGCCCTGCCCCGGGTTCAGGAGCCGGAATATTATCACGCCATTCCAGAACCTCGGGTCCACCGTGATCCGTCAGGTAAACGCCCGACATGAAATTGGGAATCGTCATCTCAGACCTCATCATCCGAATGTTTCGGACTGTGGCTCGTGATCCTCAGCCCACATCAACGCGATCCACATCAACAAGGAAACCAACCCCGCCTTCCGGACAACAGAATGTCCCGGCATGGCTGTCGTGGCGATGAAGGCCAAGTGCGAAGCTGGCCTTCACGTTGTCTTCCATCAGTGTGTAGGCTCCGCCCGTGTCCTGACCGGAAACTTTCACGAAGGTATGGTCGTTTTCCCAGTCATAGTTGGGACCTTCACCAGGTCCCATCTTGGAATATCGCGGGCGCATGGGGGCCTCCTGTTTGTCAGGCGCGCAGCCGCTCGTTTGCGGGATCCCACAGCGGCTGATCCTCCTGTACCACGGCGCGGCACTTCTGGCCGTAGATTTCAACCTCGAGCTCGGTACCGGGGTTTGCAAGTTCTGACTTGATCATGCCCAGCGCGATGGATTTGCCGACGCGGTAACCCCATGCGCCGGAAGTGGTCTCGCCCACGATCTGATCGCCCTGCCAGATGCACGACATGTAAGGCGCATCGCAATCACCTGCGTCGACAGTCAGGGTGACGAACGACTTTTTCACACCCTGCTGCTTTTCGTTCAGGATTGCAGCCTTTCCAGGGAAGTCCTGTGGCTTGTCCAGTTTGACAAACCGCTCCAAACCCGCTTCCAGCAGCGAGTAGTCGGTGCTCAGATCACCCTTCCATGCGCGATAGCCCTTTTCGATGCGCAGGCTGTTCAGCGCATACATGCCGAACGGCTTGGCCCCGGCGGCAAGGATCGCGTCATAGATCGCGGGCATGTGCTCGTTCAGCGCGTGCACCTCCCAGCCCAGTTCGCCAGCAAAGGACACGCGGATCAGGTGGGCGGGTTGCCCGGCCACGGTGGCAGCCTGATGGGTCAGCCAGCCCAACGAAAGGTCGGCATCGGTCAGACCCGACAGGATCTCGCGCGATTTCGGCCCGGTCACGATCAGGGTGTCGCGGGTGGTGGTCACGTCCTCGACCGTGACGCCCGCAGGCATCGCGTTCATCAGGATGTCGCGGTCGTGCCATTGCGCGGTGGCGGCGGTGATCATCACGAAATCATCCTCGCTCAGGCGCATGCAGGACATCTCGGTCAGGATGCGGCCGCGATCGTCGGCGATGTAGACCAGGTTGATCCGCCCCACCTTGGGCAGGCCGCCGGTGACCAGCCCGCGCAGCGTCTCGGCCGCGCCTTCGCCTTTGACGACGAAGCGCGAGAAACCCGGCAGGTCGAGCACGCCGCAATGGTCGCGCACAGCTTCGCATTCTTCCTTGATCCGTTGCTCCCACGGGCCCGAGCGGCCCCAGGTGTGGGTGCTTTCCTCGGAGGTATCGTCCCCCGGCTGCGCAAACCAGTTGGCGCGCTCCCAGCCATTATAGGCCCCCATAACGCCACCCAGTTCCTTGACCTTGGCATGTACCGGCGACAGCTTCTTGTCGCGTGCGGCGGGCCATTCGTGATAGGGGAAGTGCATGGCGTATTCGTTGCCATAGACCTCCATACCCTTTTGGTTGCAGTAGTCCTGATCGGTGTAGTCGGTATAGCGGCGCGGATCGACGGCCCACATATCCCATTCGGTGGCGCCATCCACGATCCATTCGGCCAGTACCTTGCCCGCGCCGCCGCCCTGGGCGATGCCGAAGGTGAAGGTATGCGCCTCAAACGCGTTCTTGACGCCGGGCATCGGGCCGATCAGCGGCAGGCCATCGGGCGCATATGGGATCGGCCCGTTGATCACGCGCCCCACGCCCGAGGTCGCCATCAGCGGCACCCGCTCCATCGCATCGGCGACAATGTCCTCGATCCGGTCGAGATCGTCGTTCCACAGCTGGAACGAGAAATCTTCGGGCATCTGGTCGTCCTCGGTCATCCAGTGCCCCTTGCAGTTGGGCTCGTAGGGGCCGAGGTTGAAGCCGTTCTTCTCCTGCCGCAGGTAGTAGGAGACATCCACGTCGCGCAGCAGCGGCAGCTTGCCGCCGTTTTCCTTCGACCAGGCCTCGATTTCGGGGATTTCCTCAGTCAGCAGGTACTGGTGGCTCATGACCATCGCGGGCACGGTGCGGCCACCATAGGGCTTGAACCATTCACCCACACGCTGGGCATAGTAGCCCGCGGCGTTGACGACATAGTCGCAGCCTATATCGCCCTTTTCGGTATGAACGGTCCAGGTGCCGTCGCCATGCTGGGTGACGCCAGTTGCCGGACAGAAGCGGATGATCTTCTGGCCCATGTCACGCGCGCCCTTGGCCAGCGCCTGCGTCAGTTGTGCCGGGTCGATGTCACCGTCGGTCGGGTCATACAGAACACCCTCAAGATCATGAGTTTCCAGGAAAGGGTAGCGTTCCTTGGCCTGCTCCGGCGTCCACATCTCCATCGGAATTCCCTGATAGCGGCCCATCGACATGGCCCGCTGGAACTCCTGCATCCGTTCCTTGCTGTGCGCCAGACGGATCGACCCCGAAACATGGTAGTTCATCGGATAGTCGACCTCTTCGCCCAGACGCGAATACAGTTCGGTCGAATAGCGCTGCATGTTCATGATCGCCCACGAGGTCGAGAAGGTCGGAACGTTACCGGCCGCGTGCCAGGTCGAGCCTGCGGTCAGTTCGTTCTTTTCCAGCAGAACGCAGTCGGTCCAGCCTTTCTTGGCCAGATGATACAGCGAGGAAGCCCCCACCACACCGCCACCGATAATGACCACGCGTGCTTTTGTCGGAAAATCACTCATGAGTTTTGGTCCCTGTTACTGTGCCCGTTGGGGCAGATCGTCCGTGATGTCGTAATAGTCGCCCTTGTCAGCCACAAAGATGTGCCTCGAGAGCTTTTGGCCCGTGGGCGCATCGAACGCGCCCATGGCAATCGAAATCGTGTCCTCTTCGGTATGTTGCCAGAAGAGGAATGAACCGCATTTGCTGCAAAACCCGCGCCGTGCGATGTCTGATGCACGGAACCACTTCAGCGTGTCGCGGGCCGAGAAACTCAGGTTGTCCTGATGGGTCGTGGTCGAGGCCCAGACGTGGCCGGATTGCTTTCGGCACTGCCCGCAATGGCAGACCGAAGGCGGTGAAAGGTCTCCGTCGATGGTGAATGCAACTGAACCGCAAAGGCAGGACCCTCTGTACATAAGATTACCCCCTTGCCGCAGGCGCGGTGCTGGTTCCCAACAACACGCCGTAGATTATGAAACAGGCCGCCATCACCCGGCGCACCCAGATGTTGAATACTGCGCCTAGTGCCGCCTTGCCCATCAAGGCGCCCAACACGGTGAAACCGGTATAGCTGAGCGTGGTGATGATCAGCGCGGTTGGCATAATCACGACCATCTGCTGCCAGATCGGCACGTCCGGCTGCACGAATTGCGAAAACGCGGCCAGATAGCCCGCGACGCTTTTTGGGTTGATCGTGGCCACTGCCAGCGCGTGCAGATAAACGTGCCGGGCCGGGCGTTCCGAGACCGGAGCGGGCTTGCCGGCATTCATCCATCCCCGCAGGCCCAACCAGATCAGAAAGCCCGCACCGACCAACTTGGCCACGAAAAACCCGGTCGGAGAAGCCGCAATCAGGGCTGTGACGCCCAGCGCGGACAGGATCAAAAACATGCTAGCCTGCGTCAGTATGGCCAATACACCCATCATGGCCTTTAGAAACGGCAGGCTCATCCCGTTCGAGATGCAGTTGACCGCGTTAGGCCCCGGTGTGGTGACGAATACCACCCAGAACAGCGCGAAAATGGACCACGCCTCGAATGACATCAGTACACCGGCGGAGCAATGACCCAGATGGCCACTGCAGGCTCTTCATAGGGGTTGGCCCATTGATAAGGTTCATGTTTGATCCGAAAACTGTCGCCCGGCCCCACCCGGAATTCACGCGACCCGATCGTCAGATTCAATCGACCTGAAATCATATAGCCCACTTCCTGAGTCGGGCGGTTGGCCGGTGTCTGCATCCGTGAATTTGGCTCGAAAGTGGAATGCACCATTTCGAAATCATCAGTCAGATCCGGCGACAGCAACTCTTCGATCAGCCCTTCTTCGCCCGACCCCATCGGGCGACGCGACCCGGCGCGCACAACGTAGCCCAATTCGTTCGCAGGGGCGGCTGAATGCGCAAACAGCATCGACATTGGCACGCCGAGGCATTCGGCAATCTGGCGCAGGTCCGAGATTGAAGGCTCGGACAAATCGCGCTCGACCTGGCTCAACCAACCGACAGAGCGATCCAGCCGAGTTGCGATCTCGGTCAGGGTCAACCCTCGGGCCTTGCGCAAGGCCCTCAGGTCAGCACCAAGGGTCGCGCTTTGGGGGGCTTGGCTGTTCACAGGCCGCTCCGAATCTTGTGAAATTCTTCCTTCGTTTTTCACGATGAAGCAAGCCGGTGAAATTTCCAAGCGTTTTTTCACGCCCGGTTTCATTTGGGTGTCGATCATCATCGTGTGCGAAAGACAGAATTGAGGAGCAGAAGGCGCACAGGCCCCTGAAACACCAGAATAACCGCAGGGGCGCAGCAGCCGGATTTCAGTGTTTGCCGTACAAGGGCTTCATTTCAAAAAGACAGCACATATCGTTGCCCCGTCGTGCTGCGGCGACATGGGAAACCCTTCGCGACAGAAACATATCTGGAAAAGCCTGGATCGTGCAAAGCCCGCCCGGCCTTAGAATTGAAGACCGGCAAAAACCTTCACTTCATCCAACACATGTTGAGGCCAACGACGGGTGAAACTGTCGGCGATCGTTTCGCGCTTTTCCGGCTCAAGCCCGGCAAGCAAGCTGGGAAAGCGGCGGCGATTTCTGGGCAGCGTCCACATTTCGATACCATTTTCGAAACAGTAACGGGCAAAACGCACATCGACGAACTTCTCGCTGCCTTCCATGTATTCCAGTGTCGGGAACAGCGACCCGGACACCATGACGGTTCCGGTTCCCAGCTGGTGCACCCTGGTCGAGTAGGTCAGCCGTTGGTTCATACGCAACAACGTGCGCTGCCGTATCGACTTGGGCGTCGGGTTTGTGAACGTCGTGGCATGATAGCCGAAGACACGCTTTTCCAGTCCGACGCCCCGCGCCCGGCGTATGGTCTGACGGACATAGTTGTCCGCATATTCGATATCATCGTCGACCAGAAAAACGGTATCTGCCGGATCCGGTTGGAAAATGAACTTGCCGACATCCTTGTAATCCCGGTCGGGGATCACGGCGGTGACGTTGTCGAACTCACCCAGAAAATCGGGAACTTCCTGATATTCGTTCAGGCAGATGAAAACTCTGTCGACCTGATGCGCGATGCTTGCCACCGAATGGGGCAATACGCCGATGCGATCCGGGAATGTCGCCATATGGGCGCGTCTGATCCCTTTTCGAGGCGCTTCATCCGCGACCGTCGGATTGATGTCAGACTCTTGCATCCCTGAGAAACACCCCAAAACGAAACTTCGCTATGGATTCTGATATGAGATCGCTTCGAAGCCTGCAAGATGAAGTCAGCCGGGCCCTTCATTCGCCCGGGAATCCCTTGGGTTGATGCACATCCGCAACGACCGCAGCGGTCAGTGCCCGGCAAACACTGCGGTCAAAATGCCTTCCAGATTTTGCGCATCCTGTTGCGTGAAAGCATCCGGCTGGTCGCTGTCAATGTCAAAAACGGCGAGGACTTGTCCCGACGAATCCCGCACGGGCAGAACCAGTTCGGACCGGGTTGAGCTGGCGCAGGCGATGTGACCCGGAAACGCATCGACATCCGGCACCAGTTGCGTTTCGCCCGTTCTTGCGGCGGCACCGCAGACGCCCCGTTCGAACGGGATGACCAAACAACCATGCCCACCCTGATAAGGGCCGATCTTCAGAACGCCCGGTTCGGTGACACGATAAAACCCGGTCCAGTCAAACCGATCGTCGGAATGGTGAACCTCGCAGGCGACAGTCGCCATAAGAGCAACCTGGTCCGTTTCGCCTTCGGTCAGGGCCGCGATGGTTTTGGCAAGCGTTTCATAATCGGCAGTCATTGATTGCAACCCCTTCGGATGGTCGGGGGCACGGCCCCCGAACCCCCGGAGTATTTGGAAAAAGATGAAGGGTCAAACGCGTTCGATGGCAATGGCCGTGCCTTCCCCCCCGCCAATGCAAATCGCCGCGACGCCCCGTTTGAGGTTACGTTTTTCCAGCGCATTCAACAACGTAACGATGATGCGGGCACCCGAGGCACCGATGGGATGGCCTAGGGCGCAGGCGCCGCCATTCACATTCACCTTGTCTCGTGGCAAGCCCATTTCGTGCATGAAAGCCATCGGCACAACCGCGAAGGCCTCGTTCACTTCCCACAGGTCGACGTCATCCTTGCTCCAGCCAATGCGTGACAAGAGCTTCTGCGCCGCCGGAACCGGAGCCGTCGTGAAAAGGCCGGGGGCCTGAGCATGACTCGCATGCCCCAAAATCCGGGCCCGAACCGTCATGCCCCGCGCTTCGGCGGTTTCTGTCGACGCAAGAACCAGCGCCGCCGCGCCGTCCGAAATCGAAGACGAGTTGGCGGCCGTCACCGTACCGTCCTTGCGGAACGCAGGCTTCAGCGTCGGGATCTTCTCGGGGCGGGCGGATTTTGGCTGCTCATCTGTCTCCAGCAGAATTTCACCTTTGCGCGTCCGGACGGTAACGGGTGTGATTTCCTGATCGAATGCGCCATTTTCCTGCGCAGACAGCGCGTTGGACAAAGATTGCAGCGCGTATTCATCCTGTGCTTCACGGGTGAACTGATACGCCTCGGCACAGTCTTCGGCGAAAGTCCCCATCAGGCGGCCTTTGTCATAGGCATCTTCAAGGCCGTCGAGGAACATGTGATCAACCACCTGACCGTGGCCAATGCGGGCACCGCCGCGCATCTTGGGAAGAAGATAGGGCGCGTTGGTCATGCTTTCCATGCCGCCCGCAACCATCGTATCTGCATGACCCAATGCAATTTGGTCGAAGGACATCATAGCGGCCTTCATCCCCGAACCGCACATTTTGTTCAGCGTCGTGGCGGGTACCTCTTCGCCCAATCCCGCCGCGAATCCGGCCTGCCGCGCAGGTGCCTGGCCCTGCCCCGCCGGCAAAACGCAGCCCATCAGCACTTCGTCGACCGTCTGCACCCCTGCCTGCTGCAAAGCCGCGCGGATTGCTTCGCCCCCGAGGTCAGCCGCAGCAACACCGTCAAACATGCCCTGAAACCCGCCCATCGGTGTACGGGCGGCCCCTGCTATAACAACGTCTCTCATCCGGGTTTTCCTCCTGCTTTCGGGCTCTTGAATACCGAATGGTAAGAATTGCCGTCTAGCGTATTTCTACGACTCAATTTCAGTTTGGAAGGCGGCAGGATCATGGGGCTGACCAGCAAGACAACCGGCGAAACTCAGATCATCACCGTTCATGCCGACCGGATCGATGCTGCAATGGCCATTCAGTTCAAGGAAGACATGCGCACCAATACCGAGGACAGCGCTCATCGCGTTGTGCTGGATCTGTCCGATGTCGAGTTCATTGACTCCAGCGGTCTGGGTGCAATCGTTGCTTCAATGAAACAGCTGGGAAAAGACCGGAGGCTTGATCTGGCCGGGTTGCAGCCAGTGGTCGAAAAAGTCTTTCGCCTGACACGCATGGATACGGTTTTCAGACTTTTTGAAACTCTGGATGACGCGTTGTCAGAGACAGACGCCTGACGGCAGCAGGGGATAGATGGCGTGGAGCCGATTGAAAACAAGACCTGCCTGGAATTGACCTTCCCTGCGACGGAATCAGAGGCCAGCGAGGGCATTGCAAAGCTTAGCGTCGGTCTGGCGGAACGGGGATTGCCCCCGCATAAAGCCGGCGATGTGAAGATTGCTTTGGCTGAAGCCATCAACAACGTCGTGGAACACGCTTACAATGGCATCGCCGCGGCCAAGGTTCAGGTCACCTGCCGGCTGGACAGGGATCTTCTGGACATCTTGATCTCGGATACGGGGCGCCCGCTGCCTGGATACCGACTTCCGGATGGCACCCCTGCTCCGATGGGAACGGATCTACAGGACCTCCCCGAAGGTGGGTTCGGCTGGTTCCTGATCCATCGCCTCACCAGTGATATCCGGTACGAGCGGCGCGGTGGATGCAATCGTCTGTCCCTGCGGTTTGATTTTGAACCCAACGGGTGATCGACCACAATTGGTCACAATAAGGTCATTTTCGAAACATTGTCGCGCCGCAAACAACCACCATACAGTGACTCGTAGCTCAGATAGCTTCCCTCGGCGCCACATATCACAGCCCCCACCCAGTGAATGGCGCCGAGGAACTTCCCATCCTGAAATCGCTGGACAATCGCTGATCAGTGAATAGCTTTCTCTTGTTCTAACGAGAGAGAATTCGCCATGCGTGATCTGCATAATCCGGGCCGATCCGAAGTTTTTGCCACGCAAGGCATGTGCGCAACGTCGCATCCACTGGCGGCCAAAGTGGCCATCGATACCTTGGGCCAGGGCGGCAACGCGATGGATGCCGCGATTGCCGGGGCTGTTCTTTTGGGGATTTGCGAACCACAGATGACCGGATTGGGCGGCGATTGCTTCGTTCTGTTCAATCGTGCCGGCGAAAGCAGGATACGCGCGCTCAACGGATCGGGCCGCGCACCGGCTGCCGCGCAGTCCCAGATGTTGCGCGATCAGGGCCTGTCATCCGTACCTCTGGGCGTGCCGGATGCCGTGACCATTCCCGGAGCCGTCGATGCCTTTTGCCACCTGGCCCAGACCGAGGGTCGCCTGGGCTTGGGCGCGATTTTGAAACCGGCGATTCATTATGCTGAAGCGGGTGTTCCGGTGGCTCCTCGGGTCGCTTTCGATTGGAAATCAGGTGCCGCAACACTTCAGGGCGCCGCCCGCGACCACTATCTGATTGACGGGCAAGCCCCGTCGATCGGGCAGGTTTTCCGTGCGCCGGGACAGGCGAAGGTATTGCGCCAGATCGCGGCCCACGGGCGCGACGCGTTCTATTCAGGTGAAATCGCCGATGATATGATCACCGCGCTTTCGGAAAGGGGTGGTGTCCATTCCGCTGAGGACTTTCATCACACAAGATGTACTGAAACGCAGCCGATACATGGGGCCTACAAAGGTGTGGATCTGGTGGAACATCCGCCGAACGGTCAGGGCGCAACCGCGATTTTGCTACTGAATATCCTCAAGCATTTTGACATGGCCTCGATGGATCCATTCGGAGCGGAGCGTATTCATATCGAAGCCGAGGCCACCAAACTGGCCTATGACGCTCGAAACCGGTTCATCGCGGATCCCGACCACATGGCAAGAGTAGAGCGCTTTCTGGATCCGGATATCGCTGCCAGACTGGCTGCTTTGATCGATCCCCAAAAGGCGATGCCTGCTGCGGCGCCTCTGACCGAAGCGGTTCACAAGGACACGGTTTACATCACCGTCGTCGACCGCGACCAAATGGCTGTTTCGTTGATCTATTCGATCTTTCACAGCTTTGGATCCGGTATCGCGTCGGGAAAATACGGCATATTGCTGCAAAACCGCGGGGCAGGATTCACATTGCAGCCCGGCCACCCCAACGAACTGGGCGGCGGCAAACGCCCGATGCACACGATCATTCCGGGAATGTTGGCGCAGAACGGTCGGGTCACGATGCCATTTGGTGTCATGGGCGGCGCCTATCAGCCAACCGGACACGCGCGCTTCGTGTCAAATCTTGTCGATTTCGGGCTTGGGTTGCAGGAAAGCATCGATGCGCCACGCGCCTTCTTTGACAGATCGGTTCTGAAACTGGAGCGTGGCTACAGCGACGAGATCGCGAAACAATTGTCCGATATCGGCCATAATATTGAGATGCCAGAAACACCACTTGGCGGAGCGCAAGCGATCCGAATCCGAAAAGACGGTGTTTTGGAGGGTGCCAGCGACCCACGCAAGGATGGCTGCGCCCTTGGATACTGATCTGCGGCAGACTTACGCCCGCCGGTTCGGCGCACTTAGTTCAGGTGGAAATGCAGGGGGTATGCACCATCTTCGAACGGTCCGAACATATTGGGAATATCCGGGTGCTCGACCGGTTCGCCTGAATAGTCTGCAACCAGATTTTGTTCTGAAACATAAGCAACATAGAAGGATTGGTCGTTCTCGGCCAGCAGATGGTAGAACGGTTGCTCTTTCCTTGGGCGGCTGTCTTCCGGAATGGCCTGATACCATTCTTCGGTATTCGAAAACTCGGGATCCACGTCAAAAATCACCCCTCGAAAAGGGTGTTTCTTGTGACGAACCACCTGGCCCAAGCCGTATTTTGCACGTGTCTTTAGCATTGTATCAGCCCCCAACGCTTTTTTTACCCGTTTCCGGGCGGAAAAGCCAATCATTGATGTGAAAATCAGGGAAACAGTCTGTGAACCTTATACTGACAGTGTTCGAAATCGTGGCGCCGGTTTTTCTATTGGCGGCTGTTGGTTTTACATGGGTTAAGCTGGGTTTCGAATACCGCCTGCAATTCGTCACCCGCTTTGCAACGATGCTGGCAATGCCCAGTCTGATCTTTGTTGCCCTGATGCAAACCGAGATCCCGGGCAATGATCTGTCACGCTTCACAATGGCGACACTGGTCGCAAATCTGCTGCTGGCGGTGTTGTTCTGGCTGATCGCTCGAGGGCTGAGACTGGACCCGCGAACATACCTGTCGCCTTTGATCTTCGGCAATACCGGAAATCTGGGCCTGCCGCTGTGCATCTTTGCCTTTGGTCAGATTGGTCTGGGATATGCTGTTGTCTTTCTGTCAGTTACCGCATTGTTTTCTTTCACTTACGGGATTTATCTGGTCGCCGGGAAAGGGGCGTGGGGACAGGTTGCGCGCCAACCAATGGCCTGGGCGACGATCCTTGGCGCAGTGTTTTTGTGGCAAGGATGGCAGACGCCGACATTTCTGACCAACACGCTGGAGCTTTTGGGGCAAATGGCCGTCCCGCTGATGTTGGTCACGTTGGGTGTGGCAATCGCCCGCCTGACTTCGCACAGCCTGGGGCGGGCGCTGTGGCTGTCAGCGCTGAAACTGGCGGTGTGCTTTGCGCTGGGATGGGGAATCGGACGATGGTTTGATCTGGATACGATCGCATTAGGCGTTCTGGTTCTTCAAATCTGTACGCCGGTTGCCGTAACCTCTTACCTGTTGGCCGAACGGTTTGGGGCCGATTCCGACGCCGTCGCCGGCATGGTCATGGTGTCCACCGTGCTTTCCGTTGCGGCGTTACCGGCTATTCTGGCTATCATTTTATAGCGATTGTGATTTCCTAAGCGCTCAATCTGCGCTAGAATACACAAAAAAAGGCACGAGGCACATGAGCAGAATTCTTTTCGTACTCCTAGGGGTGCTGCTTCTGGCATCCTGTGGGGGCGGCTCTAAACAGCCGCCCAGCAGATTAAACGATGCGTGCAGTATTGCGCGTGAAAAACCCGACTATATCAAAGCCTTCAAGAACACCGAGCGCAAATGGGGCGTTCCGGTTCACGTTCAGATGGCGACCATCTATCAGGAAAGCCGGTACAGGCATGATGCGCGCACTCCGCATAGATATGTATTGGGCGTCATCCCAATGGGCCGTCAAAGCAGCGCTTACGGCTATGGTCAGGCACTGGACGGCACGTGGGAACAATATCAGCGCGAAACAGGAAAACGTCGGGCCAAGCGCGATCGCATTCGCGACGCCTCGGATTTTATCGGCTGGTACATGAACAAAAGCTACGAGCGTAACGGTATCCACCCGGCAGATACGCGCAATCAGTACCTGGCCTATCACGAAGGCCATACAGGCTACGCCCGTGGCAGCTACAACAGCAAATCCTGGTTGTTGAACGTTGCCAATGACGTGGACGCACGCGCACAACTATATCAGGCACAGTTGGCGAACTGCCGGTATTGATACGTACAAGCGGGTCAGCGATTGCCTGACCCGCTTCTCTTTTTGTCCGAGAACAGCTTCTGATCAAGGCGACCGCCTTCATTCAGGGCGCCCAGCAATACCGTCGTCTGGCTGCCCGCATTGTCGTGAATCACCCACTTGCGCAGCTCGACCGGATTGTCCGTGAACATCAGTTCGATCCGACCCGCTTCGGGGTTCTTGGGATCCTGCGCGGTGACGACGGTGGCCGTGCCGTCAAAGCTGTGACCTACAACCATATTTGCCTGGCTCAGGTTCACGTTTCGCGCCAGCACGATGGACAGTGGTGTGCGCTTAAGCGGGTATTGCTCGGGCGGCTGGTTCGATTTCGGATCAAAGATCTGAACACTTCCGGATCTTGCCAGCACCACGGCACTGTTGGGTGGGTCATATTCAAACCGCATCTTGCCGGGGCGCTGCATCCACAGCTTGCCGGTGCTCAGCGAGCCATCGTCATTCACCTGGGTGAATGTCGTCTGAACCGTCTTCAACCCGTTCAGGTAATTGGAAATCTGCGATAGCGGCAGCTTCTCCGCCGCCCATGCGGCGGGTGCGGCCAGTGTCAAAGCAAGGGCAAAAGCAATCTGTTTCATGCGGTACAGATAGGTCTTCTGCCCTTGTTATTAAATATCCTATTGCTCGGGGACGAGGATTTCGCGTTTCCCGACATGATTTGCTGACGAAACAACACCTTCGTCTTCCATTTGCTCAACAAGCCGTGCAGCTTTGTTGTAGCCGATGGCAAGTTTTCGCTGAATATACGAGGTCGAGCATTTGCGATCCTTGATCACGATTGCCACCGCCTGATCGTACAACGCGTCCTCTCCGTTCGTATTGCCGCCTGTGTTCAGGCCCAAAACGGCATCGATATTGTCAGCCTTTTCTTCGGCCGGACCGTCGACGACACCGCCAATGTAGTCCGGCGGACCAAACTGTTTCAGGTGGTTGACAACTTCCTCGACCTCTTCATCCGAGACAAAGGGCCCGTGGCAGCGGGTAATCTTGGCACCGCCAGCCATGTAAAGCATGTCGCCCTGCCCCAGCAGCTGTTCGGCCCCCATTTCACCCAGTATGGTGCGGCTGTCGACTTTCGACGTCACCTGGAAGGAAATCCGCGTTGGGAAGTTCGCCTTGATCGTACCGGTGATCACGTCGACCGAGGGGCGCTGTGTGGCCATGATCAGGTGAATGCCCGAGGCCCGCGCCATCTGTGCCAGACGCTGGATGCAGGCTTCGATTTCCTTTCCCGCCACCATCATCAGGTCGGCCATCTCATCGACGATGACAACGATATAGGGCATCGCTTCGGGCGCGAATTCTTCAGTCTCGAACGTTGGTTCACCGGTTTCATCGTCAAACCCGGTTTGCACCGTGCGGCTGAACATCTCGCCTTTGGCCAACGCATCCTTCACCCGGCCGTTATAGCCTGCGATGTTGCGGACGCCCATTTTGGACATCTTGCGATAGCGATCTTCCATCTCGCCCACGACCCATTTCAGGGCGACCACCGCCTTTTTCGGGTCGGTCACAACAGGCGACAGCAGATGCGGGATACCGTCGTAGACCGACAGTTCCAACATTTTCGGGTCGATCATGATCAGGCGGCATTCATCCGGTGTCAGCTTGTACAGCAGTGACAGGATCATCGTGTTGATCGCCACTGATTTACCCGAACCCGTGGTTCCCGCAATCAGCAAGTGCGGCATCTTCGCCAGGTTCGCCACGACGGACTCGCCGCCGATATCCTTGCCCAAGGCCAACGGCAGTGCCTGGTTGCCATCGCCGAAATCACGGCTGGCCAGGATTTCGCGCAGAACCACCATTTCGCGATTTTCGTTCGGTAGTTCGATACCGATAACCGAACGGCCCGGTAGGGTCGAAACCCGCGCCGACAGGGCCGACATCGAACGTGCGATGTCATCGGCCAGGCCGATCACGCGGCTTGCCTTCAGCCCCGGAGCGGGCTCCAGTTCGTACATGGTGACGACCGGGCCCGGGCGAACGCTGACGATCTCACCCTTCACGCCATAATCATCCAGCACATTTTCCAGCATCCGCGCGTTTTCTTCCAAGGCTTCATCGCTCAGATGGTGGCGCTGAATGCTGGCCGGATTCGACAAAAGGCCCAGAGGTGGCAGTTCGAAATCCGAGTGCCGCTCTTCAAAGGATAGTGCAGGCTGTGCCTCGGCCTGTGCGCGGCGAGACGGTTGCGGTGTACGGCGTACCGGTTGCGCGACCACGGGCTTGCGCGGTTCGGCTACCGGGATTTTCATCGCCGGGCGCGGTTGCAAAACAGCTTCTTCGACATCCTCGAATACCTCGTCCTCCACATCCGGCTCGGGCGCATAGGGGGTCTGCATAGGCGCGGGCGCGTTTTCAACCGGCGTGGATTCTTGCCACTCTGGCTTAACACCCGCTGTTACGGGTGGCTCGGGCGGCAGTCCTGCTGCTGTCACCGGCGGTTCCGCCGGCAAGCCATCGGGCTGGCTTGTGTTCAGGATCAGCGGCCCCGGGCGGCGGCCACGGCCTTTGGTCAGCGGAAGGTTCGGGTCGGGTTCGGGCGTCAACTCACCTGTGGCCACTTTGCGATTGCGCACAGCAGCCGAGATTTTCGAACGGATGCGATCCTCGCCCGGCATTTCGTCGAAACCCGCGATTGGTTCCGGATCGACCAGCTCTGGCTCAGGCATGGGATCGGGGCGCCTGATAAGTGACGGCATGCGCGCCAACAGACCGGACTTGACCGGAGGTTCGGGACTTTCCAGTTCGGGTTCTTCAAAGATTGGATCGGCATAAGCCAGATCATCCTCGAACACGGCTTCGGCCGCTGCGGTTCGCGCAAGTTTGCGCTCTTCCCATTGCGCGCGGCGATCTCGTGCTGCCTGCGCAGCCGAGGCTGCACCACGGCCCATCAGGGTCATCAGCATGTCATATGCCATCACCAGACCCAGCAAGAAGGCGCGGAAACCCCGCTTGACATCGGTTTTGGTGAAACCCAGCACAAAAATACCCAGCGCAATCATCCCGACCGCCATGGCCAGCGACATCAGCTTCACCAGAAAATGTGACGAAATCGGCAGCAGCGTCAGCAATGCGCCCATGACCGTATCGCCGAACAAACCGCCCAGACCATAACTGTGGGTCGCGCGCCAGTCTGCATCAGGAACGAGCGTCGCGGCATACACCGAGACGACGGCGATCCAGATCGGGGCAAAAATCAGACGCGCAATGGCGCGATCTTCCCCGAAATGGCCCGCAAACCGAAAACCCCAACCAATCAGAACCATTGCGATGCCCCAGCTTCCCCAGCCGACGATCATGAACAAGGGTGCGGCGATCGAGGCCCCAATCCGCCCCATCCAGTTCTGCACCGGCGCGTCGGTGGACACCATCCAGTTGGGATCATCGGGCGTGTAGGACCAGATCATCGCGGCCGCTGCCAAACCCAGCAGGATCAGGGCGATGCCAATCAACTCCTTGCTGCGTCGCTCCAGGGCTGCCTGCGTTGTGCTGTCCAGCAATGGATCGCGGTTGCGCGCGTTATATGATGCCATTTTGCCCTCGTACCTCACGAATAGATGCAGTCGCGGAGTGTGATCAGACCACGCTGCAACTCTGTTTTTGGGGCCACCAATGCAGCCCGGATAAATCCTTCGCCCGGGTTCTTTCCCGGATCGCCTTGTGAAAGATATGCGCCCGGCAGGACCCGGACACCGGTTTCCTTCCAGACTTTCAATGCGGTGTCTTCACCATTCTCGACCGGCAGCCACAGAAAGAAACCGGCCTCTGGCGCCATATAGCCCTGCACGCCTGCGAATACCTCATCCGCAATGGCGTATTTTTCCTGATACAGCGCGCGGTTTTCGCGAACGTGTTCCTCATCCGCCCAAACCTTTGCTGCGGCGGCTTGCAAGGGCAGAGGCAGAGGCGACCCGGCATAGGTGCGCAGCTGCTTGACCTGTTTGATCGTCTTTGGACCACCGGCGATAAGCCCCGACCGCAAGCCAGCCAGATTCGAACGTTTAGAAAGTGAGTTGAACAGCGTGATCCGTTCAGGATCAGCGCCCAGATCCTGCGCGACAGTCAGAATACCTGTCGGGGCTTCTTCACGGTAAATCTCGGAATAACACTCATCCGCAAAAATACGGAAATCGTACTGCTCGGCCAGACGGATCAGGTCGGCCCAATACTCGCGCGAGGCAACGGCCCCCTGCGGATTGGCGGGTGAACAGATATAGGCCACGGCGGTGCGGTTCAGCACGTCCGCAGGCAGGCCGGCATAGTCCGGCAGATGGCCCGTCGCGGCGGTGGCGGGCACAAAATAAGGCTGCGCGCCCACCGACAACGAGGCGACCATGTAGACCTGATAAAACGGGTTCGGGCACAGGATGATCGGCTGCTGACCGTTCTTCTGTTCCGGGCACAAAGCCATGGCCGCGTTGTATAGCCCCTCGCGCGTGCCGTTCAGCGCCATCACATTGGCATCAGGGTCCATCTGAACCCCATATCGCCGTTTGATCCAATCCGTGATCGCCGTGCGCAGGTCATCCGACCCTTCGTTCGGGGGATACCCTTGGAACCCGGCGGCGTTTTCCAAGATGACATCCGTCACCCAAGCCGGAAAATCATGTGTCGGCGCACCAATGGTCATGTGAACGACATCACCGCCCGGCTGGTGGTGATCCAACAGGGCGCGCAGACGCGGGAATGCATAAGCCGGTAGGTTCGAAAACCGCTCGGGGAAATCCATAATACTGCCTCAATATCGGGGTCATTGGCGCCCCGTTTTTTTGGCAGATTACAGCCCGGGTCCCTCTTCGTCCAGACAAAGAGGTTCCGAATCAGGGGATTGTGGCATTCAGGCCAGCACCGTTTCCGCTGCCGAACCCAGCCGCAACAACGCCTCTTCCGAGCCGGGATAGCCCAGCATCATCAACCCGCAGCCGGGCGTTCCGGTGGGCAGGCTCAGCGCCGCCAGCCCCATCAGATTGCCAATCCGCGTGTTCCGCAGGGCCAGAAGATTCTCGGTTACGTAATAGTCATGATCGCTGAGCAAGCGCTCCAGATTGGGCGGCAAAATCGGCGCTGTCGGTGCCAGAACCGCATCAAACCCGGCGGTTGCCGCGTCCCAGGCGCTGCGGCATGCCTTGAGTTTGGCCCAGGCCGCCACATAGTCGGGGCCCGAATAACCCATGCCAATGCGGAAGCGTTCGAGAATCTCGGGATACATTGCCTCGGGATTGGCTTCGATGACATCGCGCCACAGCCCATAGGCCTCGGTCGTGTATACGATGCTGGTCAACGTCATGGCCTCGTTCAACTCGGGCACTTCCAACGGCACGATCTCGGCCCCCGCGTCGGCAAGTTTGGCCGCGGCTTCGTCATATGCTTTGCGCGGTGTGTCGCGCAGGTCGTCCTTGGCAATGTTCTGCAAATCGGCAAAACGGCGCCCTTTCAGCGAAGCACCACGCAGATCGGCAGGTGTTCCCCCCTCGAGCAGAGCCAGCACATGCGCCGCGTCCTCGACCGAACGCGCCACAGGTCCAACCGTGTCGAAACGCAGGCACAGCGGCACCACACCTTCCAGGCTGAGCCGTCCCGCAGTGGTTTTCAGCCCCACCAGATCATTCCAAGCCGCCGGGATACGCACCGAACCACCCGTGTCCGAGCCGATGCCACACGCCGCCAACCCCCACGCGACCGAGGCCGCCGCCCCCGAAGACGACCCTCCGGGCACTGCTGCCTCGTCATGAATGCAGGGCGGGGTTTCGGTGATCGGATTCAACCCGAGGCCGGAAAAGGCCAGCTCGCTCATATGTGTTTTACCCAGGCAAACGGTGCCCATCTGAGTCGCATTGCGCAGCACCAGCGCATCCGCATCCGGCACGCGATCCTTCAACAAAGCCGAACCCGCCTCGGTCACGGTGCCGGTGGTGTCGAACAGGTCTTTCCAACTGATCGGGACGCCATCCAGCAGCGACCGGCGCAGGCCCAGTTGCGCGCGTTGCCGAGCGGCTTCCGCTTCGGCCCGGGCGCGGTCGTGGGTGACGCGGGCATAGATGCGGTCCCGATGCGGATGAGCGTCAATAGCGGACAGGTAGGTTTCTGTCAGTTCGACCGGATCGATCTGCCCCATGCCAATGCCACGGCCCAAATCACACGCGGTCATTGTCAACCAATCCTGCATCTCATCCCTCCTGGTTTTTTCGGCTGTGGGTGACGGTAGCGACAGGACTGCACATGGACAATCCCGAAAGGGCGCGCATATTGCAGGGCATGACACAGGCTTCTGACATACTGATCGTGGGCGGCGGGTTGAACGGCCCTGCTTTGGCGCTGGCACTGGCACAGACCGGTCATTCGGTCACGGTGATCGACGCGCTGGTCGAAAAGGTACGCAAGAACGCGGCATTCGACGGGCGCGCCTATGCGCTGGCTCTGGCCTCACAGCGGTTGTTGGATGCCATCGGTATTTGGGACCGCGTCGCGCAGCACGCCCAACCGATGCTGGAAATCAAGGTCACAGATGGCCATGCCGGGACAGGGCCATCGCCGTTTTTCATGCATTTCGACCATGCCGAGATCGAAGAAGGCCCGATGGGGTATATGGTCGAGGATCGCCACCTGCGCCGTGCTTTTCTGGACGCGATGGCCGAAGAGCCGCGCATCACCCAGGTAAGCGGCAAATCCGTCGTTTCGCAACAGACCGACACGGCCAACGTGACCGTGACGTTGGATGACAGCAAAACCCTGGGCGGCAGCCTGCTGGTTGGTTGTGACGGTCGCCGCAGCGGAACCGCGTCACGGGCCGGCATCAAACGCACCGGTTGGGATTACGGCCAGACGGCATTGGTCTGCGCCATCGAACATGAGCTGCCACATAATGGCATCGCGCATCAGTTTTTCATGCCACCCGGTCCGCTGGCGATTCTGCCGTTGACCGGCAACCGCAGTTCCATCGTCTGGAGCGAACGCACCGACAGCGCACAGCACATCAACGCCCTGCCCGAAGATGACTACGTGCAAGTTCTGCGCCCGCGATTTGGCGATTTTCTTGGCAAAATCAGTCTGGCGGGAGATCGTTTCACTTATCCGCTGAACCTGACCATATCCAATTCCTTCATCAGCGATCGCATGGCGCTGGTCGGAGATGCCGCGCACGGAATGCACCCCATTGCCGGTCAGGGCCTGAACGCTGGCCTCCGCGATGTCGGCGCTCTGGCCGAGGTCCTGACTTTGGCGGGACGGCGCGGCGAGGATATCGGCTCGTTGATGGTTCTGGAGCGCTATCAGGAATGGCGCCGTTTCGACACGGCCTCGCTGGCGATGGCGACGGATGTCTTCAACAAGCTGTTTTCCAACGACAACCCGCTGCTGCGGCTTGGACGTGACATTGGCATGGGGGTTGTCGGCGCTTTGCCCGGCCTCCGTCGCGGTTTCGTTCGCGAAGCGGCCGGGCTGACCGGGGATCTGCCCAAGCTGTTGCAAGGGCGCCCGATTTAATCCAGCTGTCGGGCCTCGTCGACCAGCATGACCGGAATGCCGTTGCGGATGGGAAAAGCCAAACCCGCCGCTTTTGAAACAAGCTCTCGCTTTTCGGCGTCATAGTGCAGGATCGTATGTGTCTGCGGGCAGATCATCGCCTCGAGCATGTGGCGATCAAAGGCGTGTTCAGGGTCGGTCATTGCAGTTTTTCCTCGTTTGATCCGCCGCGCATGGCGAATTCAATCAGCGTCACCAACGTTTCGCGCCGGGTGCGCAGGCAGGGGGCTTCCAGCAGGGCCTGTTTGTCCTCGGGGTCGAAATCCAGAAGCATCGACAGGGAATTCACCAAAAGTTCATCCTCTGCGTCCTTAAGCGAATCCCAGTCGGTGGACAATTGACGGGATGAAAAGAAACGCTCCAACAATGTCAGGAACGCGTTGCGGTCAAACTCGTTGTCTTTCTCGGCCTTTCCCAGATCACGGTCGAACCCGTCCCACGAGACCGCGCACCTCCGGTAGGGCGTGAACGAATCCAGCTCTGACATGACCCTGAACCGGGATATACCGGTCAACGTGATCAGGTACCGGCCATCTTCGGTTTCCGAAAACTGCGTCACCCGCCCTGCGCATCCGATACGGTGCAGCTTGTCTTCGTCATTGACCGAAGGATTCGGCTGAACCATTGCGATCAACCGTTCCTTGGTTTTCAGCGCGTCGTCCAGCATCTGAAGATAGCGCGGCTCGAATATGTGAAGCGGCAAGCGCGAACGCGGGAGCAGCAGCGCCCCGGGCAATGGAAAAACAGATACCGTTTCCGGCAGGTCGGCGGGATGCATCATGTACCCGACTCTAGCTCTGATGAGAGATTAGGCAAATATCATCGAACTGAGTTTGCGACGTCCGTTCAGAACAATCGGGTCATTGGGCTTGAGCGCATCGAAGATGGTGAAAAGCTGTGTCTTGGCTGCACCTTCATTCCATTCACGATCCCGGTGGAACAGTTCCAGCAATTGTGCCACGGCTTCTTCCACATTGCCGTTCGCGTGCAGCGCCTGCGCCAGATCAAAGCGGGCTTGATGGTTGTCCGGATCCGCCTCGACAGCTGCCGTCAGCTCGGCGACGGGGCCGGCATCTGCTGCCTGCTTTGCAAGCTCCAGCTGCGCATGTGCAGCCTCCAGCTCGGCCGATGTGGAGATCTCGGCCGGAGCGCCGTTCAGGATCGCTTCTGCCTGCTCCAGATCACCGGTGGCGATATGCGCCCGCACCAGACCACCATATGCAGCGGCGTGGTTCGGATCTTCGCCCAGAATTGCGGCAAAGGTCTGAGCCGCGTCCGCAGCCGCGCCTTCGGCAAGCATTTCCTCGGCAGCCTGCACAGCATCATCCAGTTGGCCCCCGGGGCTTTCCCCCCCTGCGGCTTCGATCACGCGGTCCACGAAGGCCTTGATCTCGGATCCCGGCAACGCGCCTTGAAACCCGTCCACAGGCTGGCCCTTGAAAAAGGCATAGACGGTCGGGATCGACTGGATGCGCATTTGCGCAGCAATTGTCTGCGCCTCATCCACATTGATCTTGACCATCTTCACCGCGCCTTTCGCGGCTGTCACAGCCTCTTCCAGCATCGGTCCAAGGGTTTTGCACGGGCCACACCAAGGTGCCCAGAAATCGACGATCACAGGTGTTTCCTGCGAGGTTTCCACCACATCGGCCATGAAAGTGGCCTCGGTCCCGTCTTTGATCAGATCGGTTGCTGGGGCGTTTCCGCCGTTCAGAAGGTCCATGGCAATCACTCTTTCGTTCGAACTTGGCCCTATATGCAGTCGCTTGTCCCGGAAACCAAGGGCTGAGTTGCGGATCAGACGTCGAAACTGGCAAAGACCGGGGCGTGATCGCTGGGTTTTTCCCATCCACGGGCGTCCCGCAGAATACGGCTGGAATGGCCCGCGTTCGAGATATCGGCCGTAGCCCAGATATGGTCCAGCCGGCGCCCCTTGTCCGCCGCATCCCAGTCCCGGGCGCGATAGGACCACCAGCTGTAAAGCTGCCCTTCCGGGATATCCTGACGGGTGATATCGACCCAGCCACCTGCTTCCTGTGTCTCGGCCAGATGCTCGACTTCGATAGGCGTGTGCGAGACGACCTTCAGCAGTTGTTTGTGTGACCAAACATCATCCTCGCGCGGGGCGATGTTCAGGTCGCCGACAAGGATGGATTTAGCCGGCTTTTCCGCACGGAACCAATCGCGCATATCAGTGAGATAGTCGAGCTTCTGGCCGAATTTCTCATTCACCTCCCGGTCCGGCACGTCGCCGCCCGCCGGGACATAGAAATTGTGGATAATGACACCATTTTCCAACCGCCCGGCAATATGGCGGGCATGTCCGAGACCCGCGAAATCCCTGTCGCCCACCTCTTCCATCGGCAGGCGCGACAGGATGGCGACGCCGTTGTAGCCCTTCTGCCCCCGCGCGATCATGTGGGTGTAGCCCAGTTCGGAAAACCCTTCGGTCGGGATCTTCTCAACCGGTGATTTGCACTCTTGCAGGCACAATACATCAGGGGCTTCTTCTTGCAGCAATTTCAGCACGATAGGCTCGCGCAGGCGAACAGAATTGATGTTCCATGTGGCAAGGGTGAAAGGCATGTCGGGGATTCCTTTGTCGCGATTGGCGCAGGTTAACGTGGCACAACGCCAGTTGCCACGAGAAAAGGCAGCCCCGATGCCAGGACCACAGACCGGCAGTTAGGCGGGCGTCACATTCGTGCTTTCCCTTGCCCTGATATCTCGCCTGATGCAGACTTGTCTGCGAATGAGGAATGTCTGTTTCACCGCTGGGTCTGTTCGCGAACAGACCGGCCCGGCACCATGCTTTGGGAGGAGTGTGTCATGGCATCCGAGACCGCAGGTTCCACGCCACCGGAAAACCTGACGCCGCAGCAGCGGGACATGCCGCAGGTCAACAAGATCACGACGGATGACATCAGGGCGTCGCTGAAAGCCGGGTTTTCCGACTTTCTGGCCCGCCCTGTCCTGAGCGGCTTTTTCGGTCTGTTCTATGCAGTTTTCGGAATTCTGCTGGTTTGGGTCCTGATCTGGCTTGGCCAGATCTGGATGATCATTCCCGCCATTGTCGGCTTTCCGCTGGTCGCACCTTTCGCCGCCGCCGGGCTTTATGAAATGTCGCGCCGCTTGCAAAAAGGCGAAAGCTTTGGCTGGGCTGAAATCCTCAGCGTCATGGCCAATCAACGCAAACGCGAATTGGGCTGGATGGCCTTTGTCACACTTTTCATTTTCTGGGTGTGGATCTACCAGGTTCGGCTTTGGCTGGCGATCACCCTTCAGAACGCATCCTTCTCGGATTTCGACGGGTTTTTGAACACCGTTTTCTTCACGCCGCAGGGCTGGATCTTCCTTGCCATTGGCACCTGTGTCGGCGCGTTCCTGTCAGCCGTACTGTTTTCGGTGACCGTCGTCGCCATGCCCTTGCTGCTGGACCGGGAAACCAACTTCATCTCTGCCATGTTGACCTCTTTGCGCGTCGTATCCGAAAGCCCGGCGGTCATGCTCGGCTGGGCGGCGATCATCTCGGTCACCATACTGCTGTCGCTGGTTCCAGCGTTTCTGGGCCTGATCTTTACCCTTCCGATCCTTGGCCACACCACGTGGCACCTTTACCAGCGCGCCGTTGCCCCGGCGGAAGGGTGAACCGCGGCAGAGCTCACCTCCGTCATTGGGCGAATATCGGTCAGTGCTGCTGTCTGCCTTCGTG
Organism: Ruegeria sp. HKCCD6119; assembly: GCF_013110585.1. NCBI lineage: Bacteria > Pseudomonadati > Pseudomonadota > Alphaproteobacteria > Rhodobacterales > Roseobacteraceae > Ruegeria > Ruegeria sp. HKCCD6119. The sequence goes on from NZ_WVQV01000011.1 coordinate 46,434, forward strand.
TGGAAGCCGCCCCTCAGCAGCAAAAAAAGCCGGGCCATTCGGCCCGGCAGTCCAACAGGGAGGTACATGTCATAACCCGGACATGCACGGGTTGGGAGTAACCTAATTATGAGTACAGAGTATCACTTTGATCCACATCAATCCACAACCAGTTAAGACACGAGCCTATATCCACCCGATTCTGTGACCAAAAGGCGCGCATTGGACGGATCGGGCTCGATCTTCTGACGCAGACGATAGATGTGGGTTTCCAGCGTGTGGGTCGTGACCCCGGCATTGTATCCCCACACTTCGTGCAACAGCACATCCCGCGCCACGACACCATCGGTTGATCGGTACAGGAACTTGAGGATGTTGGTTTCCTTCTCGGTCAGACGGATCTTGCGGTCTTCTTCCGTGATCAGCATCTTCATCGCCGGCTTGAACGTATAGGGGCCAAGAACAAATACCGCGTCCTCGGATTGTTCGTGCTGCCGCAGCTGAGCGCGGATACGGGCCAGCAATACCGGAAATTTGAAGGGTTTGGAGACATAATCGTTCGCGCCGGCGTCCAGGCCCAAGATCGTATCGGCATCGCTGTCATGACCGGTCAGCATCAGAATCGGGCTTTTCACGCCCTGTTTACGCATCAGGCGGCACAATTCCCGCCCGTCGGTATCCGGCAGACCCACGTCAAGAATGACCAGATCATAGATCGCTTCGCGTGCGCGCTCCATAGCGGACTGGCCGTCTGACGCTTCGAAAACGTCAAAGTCTTCGGTCATGACAAGTTGCTCGCTGAGCGCCTCACGCAGATCCTCGTCATCGTCCACCAACAGGATTTTTTTGAGTTGAGCCATTTCCCGATCCTCCAAACGCTTTTCCATCACTTGCGCGCGGAATATGCAATCAACAAGATTTGCTGCAACGGTTTCACGCCATCGTGTCAGAGTTGGCAGAAATGTTTCACATTTCCTTTCGAAACAGCTAGGAGAAGGGCTGAGCGTTATAGGGTAACATAGATGAGCCTCATTCCCGATATCACCGAACTTCTTGCCCGGGCCCGGGCCGATCTGCGCATGGGCGTTCCAGTGGTTCTGACCGATGACAGCGGCTTTAGCGTTGTGGCGATCTCTGCGGAAACGCTCAACCCGCAGCGCCTGGCCGATCTGAAAAAGCTCGGAGACCCGGTGGTGGCCATTACCGGGCGGCGGGCCGAAACACTCAAGGCGCGGGCCTATGACGGCGATCTTGCACGCGTTTCAATTCCCGCCGATGCAGATATCACTTGGGTGCAGGCGGTTGCTGATCCCTCTGACGATCTGAACGCGCCGATGAAAGGGCCGTTGATGACCGAGCGCCACGGTAACGCCAATTTGCACCGCATCGCGATTGCGTTGGCCAAGTCCGCGCGCATTCTTCCTGCCGCGGTCGTCGTGCCGGTCGAAGATGGCCGGGCCTTTGCGGTATCGCACGGCCTGACCTGCATTGACCACACGCGCGCCGCCCCGCATCTGGCGGACCGCAGCGCCCTGCACGAGGTGGTTGCCGCGCGTCTTCCGATGGAAGTATCCGAGGCCGGCCGTCTGCATGTTTTCCGCCCCGAAGATGGCGGAGAAGAACATTACGCAGTCGAAATAGGCCGCCCGGATCGGGACAAACCAGTGCTGGCCCGATTGCATTCCGCCTGTTTCACGGGCGATCTGATGGGCAGCCTGAAATGCGACTGCGGTCCGCAATTGCGGGGCGCACTGGCGCAAATGGGGGCCGAAGGGGCTGGCGTTCTTCTGTATCTGAACCAGGAAGGGCGTGGTATCGGGCTGGCCAACAAGATGCGTGCCTATTTTCTTCAAGATCAGGGTTTTGACACGGTAGAAGCAAACCACAGGCTGGGTTTCGAGGATGATGAGCGCGACTTCCGACTCGGGTCGGATATCCTGAAATCTCTGGGTTTTAACTCGGTGCGCCTGCTGACCAACAACCCTGCCAAGATCTCGATGATGGAACGCACAGGGATCGCCGTGACCGAGCGCGTTCCTTTGAAAGTGGGTGAAACCGCGCACAACAGGGGATACCTGGCCACGAAAGCCGCGAAATCCGGGCACCTGTTGTGACCCCAGACGATCTTGTGCTCACCCCGCGTGGTGTTCGCTTTCGTGGCAGGACGTTCCCCTGCTCGATTGGAAAAGGCGGATTGAGCAACACGAAACACGAGGGCGATGGGGCGACACCTACCGGATGCCATCGAATCGTCGGCATGCTCTACCGGCCCGACCGGCTGGTCGCCCCCAACTTCTGGGCGATCCCGATTGGGCCGCAGGACTTGTGGTCTGATGACGTCGAAGACAGCCACTATAATCACTTGGTGCTTGCCCCTTATGCGTTCAGTCATGAGAAACTGCGCCGGGCTGATCCGCTTTATGATCTGGTCCTGTTGACCGACTGGAACTGGCCGAATGCCGTTCCCGGCAAGGGATCGGCGATTTTTCTGCATCAGTGGCGCAGGCCCGGCTACCCCACCGAGGGCTGCATTGCCTTCCGTCGGGACCATCTGCACTGGATTGCAGGGCGAATTTCCCTTGGAACGCGCCTGATTATTCCTGAGGCTTGACCCGCTCGCCGAAAATGGCCGACCCGATACGAACATGGGTCGCGCCCAAGGCGATGGCCTGCTCGAAATCACCGCTCATCCCCATCGACAACCCCTCAAGCCCATTGCGGGCTGCGATCTTGGCCAAGAGGGCGAAATGCAAAGTGGGTTCTTCATCGACCGGCGGGATGCACATCAGCCCGCGTACCGGTAGATCCAGCGATCGGCATTCCGCGATAAACCCGTCCGCATCCGCAGGAAGAACGCCTGCCTTCTGGGCTTCTTCCCCCGTATTGACCTGAATGAAAAGGTCGGGGCAGTATCCCACCTCTTGCGCCAGCCGCGCCAGGGTTTTGGCCAGTTTGGGGCGATCGACCGAATGGATCGCATTGCTCAGTTCCATCGCCTGCCTGGCCTTGTTGGTCTGCAACGGGCCGATGAGATGCAGATCGACGGCATCGAACTGCTCTTTGAAAGCGGGCCATTTGCTGGCCGCCTCCTGTACGCGATTCTCACCAAAACACCTGTGGCCCTGCTCCAGCACCGCCTGAACCCGCTCATTCGGTTGTACTTTGGATACAGCGATCAGTTTGACGGAACCGGCAGGGCGGTCCGATCTGGCTTCGGCATTTGCAATGCGTGCGGTGATTTCTTGCAACGACATGGGGCCCTCAATCTGTCTTTGGCGCAGAAAAACACCAAGTCGACGCAAAAGAAAAGGGCGAGTCCGAAGACCCGCCCTCAAACCTTGCGGTTCAGATCAGCTTAGAAGTTGAACTGAGCACCGAAGTCAGCAACGATTGTGTCGCTTGCGCAGCTGTCACAGTCGTTGCGGCCGATACCACCGCGCAGCGATGCACCGCCACCCAGGTCGTAGATCGCACCGATAGCAACCTGCTGAAGGTCAGCAGAGGCGTTACCGTCACCATAGGTGAACAGCAGGGTGGTTGCAGCGCCCAGGTTGTAGGCGGCCGACAGACCCCATGCAGTACCGTCGGTCGCTGCAACATTGGTTGCGTCGTCCGCGACAAACAGAGTACCCGAGAAGTCACCCCATTCGCCACCCAGGGTCAGAACGGTCAGGCTCGGATCGCTGCCTGCACCTGCGTCGGTCTGACCATAGGCCAGAGCGGCAGTGATGTTGTTGAAGGTGTAGGTTGCGCTGATGTCCCAGCGGTCTGCGTCAGCGGTGGTCGAAGTGGTACCACCAGCTGCAACAGTTGTAACCTGCGCTTGGTCATAAGATGCACCAAACGAGAAGTCACCAACCGAATACTGGAAGAACACAGCGTTCGAACCCGAACCGGTCGACGAGTAACCCAGGAAGCTGTAGTCAACGCCCGAGTACTGACCTGCGAACAGTTCCAGGCCTACTTCGTTGCCGTAGTAGTTTGCCAGGTTGTCAAACGAACCTGCGACGTTACCCGCGTCAACACGCAGACCGCCGTAGATGACCGAGAAGCGTGCGCCGTTCAGGCCGGCCGAGTTTGCTTCACCGGTGCTGCTGTTTTCGTCGGCTTGCAGACGAACACGACCTTCAAAACGAACGCCGCCGTCGGTTTCTGCGATGCCGTCGATGTTCAGACGGAAGCGCGAGACCAGGATAGCGTCGTCAGACTGCGCGGTCGAAGTTGCGGAGACGTCATCGGCTGTACCCATCAGGCCGTCTGCACCAGGTCCGTTAACGGTTGTGGTTGCGGTACGGTCTTCAACGTAGCCGATACCAAAACGGCCGTAACCGCTGAAGTTAATCTCAGCTGCCGCAACGCCTGCGGTCGCGATCAGCGCCGTCGATGCGAAGAGAACTTTTTTCATCTTGTTTCCCTCGGTTTCATTCAAAAGAGTTATCTACTCGACACATGCCTCGGCATATGTCTCAGCACGGACACCGTTTCGCTCTTTTTGCCCCCATTGCGCAAGCTTGGCATAAACCCGGTCACGTCATTGGGGTCAGATTGGTGCAAGGATGCCACAGTTCGTTTTTGCCCGGATCAGGCTGACACGCTTACATTTCAGAAGAATAGGCTTGTTGCAGCGAGGGTCCTTGGCTAGGAGTATGCCCTGAATACTGCACAACAAGTGAAACAGGACCTGCTGACAATGCGCCTGCCTACGATTTTGGGATTAATCATGCTGACCACCACTATTGCGGCATGCGGGCAGAATCGAAGCACTTCGACATATTCCCCCAATCCCGCCAGCGGTAATTCCGATGAACGCGAGCTGAACGATCCTGAACGAACAACGCTGTGGGACATTTTCGATCGCAGCACGGCCGAGCAGACCACCAATGTAAACCGGTACTTGTGGGCAGCTTCGCTGGACATTTTGAACTTCTTGCCTGTGCAGGAGGTCGATCCGTTTACCGGAGTGATCGTAACAGGTTACGGCACTCCTCCGGGAGGAGGACGGTCATACAGGGCGACCGTACACATCAGTGATCCGGCGCTTGCGGCCCGGTCTTTGTCCGTCGCCCTGCAATCCAGCGGGGGCGCCCCGGTAAGCGCGGCAACAACCCGTGCGGTGGAGGATGCGATTCTGTCCCGCGCGCGTCAGCTGCGCATCGCGGACAACAAGTTCTAGCACTCCGCCGAAAATCACACTAATACCACGCCGGGTTCCTACCCGGCGTTTTCATTCACGAAGGACCGCACAATGTCGCGCTATTCGGCCACCGAAATCGAAGCAAAATGGCAAGAAGCCTGGGACAAGGCAGGAATCTTCACCGCCAACCACAAGGCGGACAAGCCGAAATACTATGTGCTTGAGATGTTCCCCTACCCGTCCGGCCGAATCCATATGGGGCATGTGCGAAACTATACGATGGGCGACGTCATCGCGCGGCACAAGCTGGCCACCGGGCACAATGTTCTGCACCCCATGGGCTGGGACGCGTTCGGGATGCCGGCGGAAAACGCTGCCATGGCGATCGGCGGCCACCCCAAAGAGTGGACTTACGGCAATATCGCCGACATGCGCGCCCAGATGAAGCCACTGGGCCTGTCGATCGACTGGTCCCGTGAATTCGCCACATGTGATCCGGAATACTATGGCCAGCAGCAGGCGCTGTTCCTCGACATGCTCGAGGCCGGGCTGGTCTATCGCAAGAATGCCGTGGTGAACTGGGATCCGGTCGACATGACCGTTCTGGCCAATGAACAGGTGGAAAACGGGCGCGGCTGGCGCTCGGGTGCGCTGGTGGAACGGCGCGAGCTGACGCAGTGGTTCTTCAAGATCTCGGATTATTCCGAAGAACTGCTGAACGCTCTGGACACGCTGGAAAACTGGCCCGCCAAGGTTCGACTGATGCAGGAAAACTGGATCGGCAAGTCGCGCGGCCTGCAATTCGGGTTCGAGCGCACGGATGGTGGGGAACCGATCACTGTCTACACGACGCGCCCCGACACGCTGCTGGGCGCGTCCTTCGTTGGGATCTCGCCCGATCACCCGATCGCCAAACAGCTTGAGGCCGAAAACCCGGAAGTCGCTGAATTCGTTGCCGAATGCCGCAAGGGCGGCACCACGGAAGAGGCCATCGAAACCGGCGAAAAGCTGGGTTTGGACACCGGCATCCGCGTCAAGCATCCGCTGGACCCGAACTGGGAACTGCCGGTCTGGATCGCCAATTTCATCCTGATGGATTACGGCACCGGCGCGATCTTCGCCTGCCCGGCCCATGACCAGCGCGACCTTGATTTCTGCCGCAAATACGATCTGCCGGTGATCGACACCTTCTTTGCGCTGGACGACGACACGCCGGTCGACAAGATCGCCTTTGTCCCACCAAAAGAGCAGAAAGTCCGCTGGGTGAACCATTTCGCGGGCCTGACCGAAGCAACCGGAGAAGAGGCGATCAACACCACCATCGATTTCGCCGAAAAAGCCGGTTGGGGCGAAGGGGTCACGAAATATCGCCTGCGAGACTGGGGCTTGAGCCGTCAGCGCTATTGGGGTTGTCCGATTCCTGTCGTTCACTGCGAAAGCTGTGGTGTGGTCCCTGAAAAGAAAGAGAACCTTCCGGTTCGCCTGCCCGATGATGTCACCTTCGACAAACCGGGCAACCCGCTGGACCGTCACCCGACCTGGCGCGACTGCGCCTGCCCGAATTGTGGCGCCCCTGCCAAGCGCGAGACCGACACGATGGACACATTCGTGGATTCGTCGTGGTATTTCGCGCGCTTCACCGCTCCGCGCGCGGAAACGCCCACCGATCTGGCCGAGGCGGAATACTGGATGAATGTTGACCAGTATATCGGCGGGATCGAACACGCGATTCTGCATCTGCTGTATTCGCGGTTCTTCGCCCGCGCGATGAACATCACCGGGCATTTGCCGGACAAAGCCATCGAACCCTTCGACGCGCTGTTTACCCAAGGCATGGTGACGCACGAGATCTACCAGACCCGCGATGCCAACGGTCGTCCGGTCTATCACCTGCCCGAAGAGGTCACGGACGGAAAACTGGCTGACGGCACACAGGTCGAGATCATCCCATCGGCCAAAATGTCAAAGTCCAAGAAGAACGTTGTCGACCCGGTCAGCATCATCTCGGCCTTCGGCGCAGATACCGCGCGCTGGTTCGTGCTGTCCGATTCGCCACCCGAACGGGACGTGGAATGGACGGCTGCGGGGGCCGAGGCCGCGTACAAGCATCTCAACCGTGTCTGGAACCTCTGCGACAAGATCGGCGCCATGGACCCGAATGCCACGGGTGAAGGCGATGAGGAACTGCTGCGCGAGATGCACAAAACCATCCGCGACGTGACATTGGGTGTTGAAAGCTTTGGCTTCAACGCGGCCATCGCCAAGCTTTATGCCTTCACCAACACCCTGGCGAAATCCAAGGCAGGTGCTGCGGCCCAAAAGCAGGCCATCAAAACGCTGGCACAGCTGATGTCGCCGATGACACCGCATCTGGCGGAAGATATTTGGGCCCATCAGGGCGGCGAAGGCCTTGTGGCCGTTGCGCCATGGCCCGTCGCCGACGAGGCGATGCTGGTTGATGACACCGTCACCTTGCCGATCCAGATCAACGGCAAGCGTCGCGCGGAAATCAGCGTGGCCAAGGATCTGGACAAAGCCGAGGTTGAAAAAATTGCGCTCAGCACCGAAGCTGTTCAAAAGGCGCTGGAAGGGAATGCGCCGAAGAAAGTGATCGTCGTTCCAGGCCGGATTGTGAATGTTGTCGTTTGATCGCAGAACGTTTTTGCTGATGCCGCTGGCGCTGGCCGCCTGCGGCTTTGAGCCCGTCTATGCACCTGGCGGATCGGGTTCGGCCTTGTATGGCCGCGTCGAGGTGTCGGCGCCCAACACCGTGGAAAGCTATTTGCTGGTGCAAGATCTGGAACAGCAACTGGGGCGAAGCGCCGGGTCGGTGAACGATTTCAAGCTGGACGTTCAGGTTTCGACCGTAACGCGTGGCGCAGCAATCACCACCACAAACGAAACGCAACGCTACACCATCGACGGAAGCGCGCAATACACGCTGCGGTCCAACGCAACCGGTCAGATCATCGCCTCGGGCTCGGTGGCGGATTTTGTGTCATATTCTGCCGCAGGATCGACCGTTTCCACCTTGGCGGATGAGCGCGATGCCAAGAGACGGCTGATGATGATTCTGTCGGGTCAGATCATGAACCGTCTTTACGCCACACCGGGCCTGGCTGCATGAAGTTGGGCCCGCGCGAGGCTGAGGGGTATTTTGCCAAGCCGGACGCGGACAAGACAGGGCTGCTTATCTATGGCGCGGATGCGATGCGGGTTGCGCTCAAGCGGCAACAGGTGCTGGCCGCTCTGCTTGGCGCCCAAGCCGAAGAAGAAATGCGCCTGACCCGCATGCCCGGTGGCGATCTGCGTGGTGATCCCGCCCTGCTGCTGGACGCGGTCAAGGCGGTCGGCTTCTTTCCCGGCCCACGTGCCGTTTTCGTGGAAGACGCAACCGAAACCGCCGCGCCGGCAATTCTGGCCGCACTCGAAGATTGGGCCCCCGGAGACGCCCAGATCATCGTGACCTCGGGGCAATTGAAACCCAGCTCGAAAATCCGCAAGGCGTTCGAAGGCCACCCTGCCGCCTACGCAGTCGGCATTTATGACGACCCGCCCTCACGCGCCGAAGTGGAACGGGTTCTTGCCGAGTCGGGTATGAAAAACGTGCCCCGAGATGTCATGTCTGCAATCAGCGAATTGGCCGTCAGCCTCAGCCCCGGTGATTTCGCCCAAACGATTGAAAAACTGTCTCTTTACAAGCGCGGTGACAGCGCTGATTTGACGATCGAAGATATTGAGGCCTGCGCCCCGCGCTCGACCGAGGCGGCGCTGGATGATGTTCTCAACGTCGTTGCCGAAGGCCGCGCCGGTGAGATCGGGCCGCTGATCCGGAGGTTGCAGGCGCAGGGCACCAACGGCGTGACTCTGTGCATCGGAGCGATGCGGCATTTTCGGACACTCTATGCCTGCGCGTCCGATCCCGGCGGTGCTGCGCAGGGCATCGGTAAGCTGCGTCCACCGGTTTACGGCAAACGGCGTGACCGTATCCTGCGGCAGGCACAAGGTTGGGGCGCGACCAAGCTGCAAACCGCGCTGACGGTTCTGACCGATACAGATTTGGCGCTGCGGTCGGCCGGTCAGACAGCCCCTGCCATGGCGCTGGTGGAACGCGCGATGATCCGATTGGCGATGTTGGCGCGATCCCGCTAGGTCACTCAGCCTTTTCCAGCCAGTCGGCGGCAGACCGACCGGCCCAGCGCCCGGTCGCCAGGCAAGCCGTGAGCAGATAGCCCCCGGTCGGGGCCTCCCAGTCCAGCATTTCCCCAGCGCAGAACACACCCGGCAGGGCCGTCAGCATCAGCCCGTCACCCAGCGCTGCCTGTTTGACACCACCTGCGGTCGAAATGGCTTCGTCCATCGGGCGAAGGCCGACATGCCGGACAGGCAGCTTTTTCAACATGCTCACTTGCACGGATTGAGGGTGGCCACCGCGTTTTGCCATTTCATGAAACAGGGCGATTTTCTGAGCAGACAGGTTCAGCGATTTCCTCATCCACTGGGACAGCGTTGTTTTCGACCGTTTCGCGGACAACCGCGCCAGCAGAGCCTGTTGGTCCAGATCAGGCGTCAGATCAGCAAACAATGGTGTCCCCGCGCGCAAGGCCGGTGTCAGCTTATACAGCCCTCCGCCTTCCAGACCGGTTCTGGAAATCGCAGCCTCTCCTCGGCTCTCCAAATCGCCTGCCATCCATCGGATCGATTTCAATGCGGCCCCGAAATGGGGCTGCATATGTGGGCTCCAATCAACGGAAATGGCTGAGTTTGCGGGTTCAAAGGGTGCCAAAGCCACGTCTTTTCCGGCCAATATCTGCGCCCAGTGACCGTCCGAGCCAAGGCGGGCCCAGCTTGCACCGCCCAGTGCCAGCACGGTGACATCCGTCGAAACACTGCGCCGCCCGTCCGGAGTGTCAAACACCGGCGCATCACTTTCCCAGCCAGTCCAACGCCAGCGGGTCCTGATTTCGACCCCGGCCTTGCCCAATCGTGCCAACCAGGCCCGCAATAAGGGCGAGGCCTTCATTGCTTGGGGAAACACGCGCCCCGTCGAGCCGACAAACAGCGTCTGCCCCAACCCGCGCGCCCAGTGCTGAACAGCTTCGGCATCAAAGTCAGACATGATCGGACGCAACCAATCTGCCGCTTCACCATAGGCGCGGATCAGGTCATCACGCGGCTCGTCCTTGGTCAGGTTCAGCCCCGATTTCCCGGCCATCAGAAACTTGCGCGCGACCGAAGGTTTGGCCTCGGCCACCAACACGGAATGCCCGGCTGCGGCGAGCTGTTCGGCCGCCATCAACCCGGCGGGGCCTGCTCCGATCACCACTGCCTGCGCCATTCGCACCCTCTTGCCTTCGCCCGTCACAGGCGCAAGTTTCACATCATCATGACGAACAGCGATCCAATCTGCCCGCTTTGCGACCGCCCGATCCCCGACGGGGGTGGCAGCCTGCATCATCTGATCCCAAAACTCAAAGGAGGCAAGGGCGGACCTACCGTTCTGCTGCATCAGATCTGCCACAAAGAGGTGCACGCCACCCTGACCGAAGCCGAACTGGCACGCAGTTTCAACACGGTCGAGGCCCTGCGTGCGCATCCAAGGCTCGAGAAATTTCTGACTTGGGTTCGCAAACGCCCACCCGGATTTCGTTCGAAAGTTCCGGGCAAGCGGCGCGGGCGCTGATCAACCTGGCAGGATCTGGTCCCCGACAATATCTGTAAGAGGTTCGGACAGGCCTTCGATCACGATACCCTGAAAGTCCGGTACATGCACGAATTGTGCGCCCGCAACATGTTGGAATTCCAACGTCGTATAGGCGCGTTTCCACAGCCATTCGCGGTTTTCAACAGCCCAAAGGTCAGGATTGGGCGGGGTTTCGTCGGTAAAGGCATAAAAATGCAGGTCAAAGCCGTAAGGGGCGACCTCCTGCATCGACAACAACGACATGCCCTGGGCGCGCCAGAACGCGTCTTCGGCGGCAATATCGCCGGTTCGAAGGGTAATCTGACCGATCCGAGCCTGCGCAAAAGGCGCGTCAGGGTCCGCTGCATGCGGCGGTCGGTTGCCTTCGAAATCATGTTGCAGCAGCTCGATGACGAACCCTTCGGGATCCGCAAGATGGCACATGTAGCCGATGTCCAGAAACTGATTCGGCGTGCTCACTGGAACGTCAAACCTGCGCAGATGAGCCGCAGCAAGATCGACATCCGGCACGGTGATTCCTATCTTCCAGTAGCGCTGCCCCTTGTCATGGGTGTACCCTCCTCCACCCGGCAGCAACAAAATATCTGCGTCTGCACCGTCATAGCCGACACGGTGGCCGGTTTCTGTTCGGCCAACGGACATGCCCAGAATGTCGCGATAAAACGCGGCCAGCCGATCCGGGTCAGCGACCCGCAGGCGCAGTGCAGACAACCTCATGAACACAACCTTGCGATTCCCGCCGCGATCTCGGGGTCGGCGTTCACGCTGTCGGCAACCAGATCGCGTGCGGTTTGCATCAGGTGATCGGGATCGACAATCCGGTCCACCAGGCCAAATTCATACGCCTCTTGCGCGGTGATTTTCTGACCCGCCATAAAGATCAACTTGGCCCTTGCCGGTCCGACCAGAGCCGCCAGCCGCGCGGGGTCGGACGGTTGTGGCAGAAACCCCAGCTTCATCACCGGATAGAAGAACTTGGCCGACGGCACGGCAATGCGCAGATCGCAGGCCAGTGCCATACCGTTGGCCCCGCCTGCCAAAGTGCCGTTCAGTGCGGCAACGGTCAGACAGGGCAACGCAGCAATGGCGCCGGACAGCCTTTCCCAGACATCCGATTTGGCCAGACCGGCGCGCGCTTCGTCCAGATCTGCCCCGGCGCTGAACACTTTGCCCGCGCCCGTCAGGATCAACGCCTTGGCCTCTGTCGCGGATTCGGCGATCTCGGCCAGTTCCGCCAGCATGGCCCCCGTCAGGGCGTTCGCCTTGCCGGGATTGTTGATCGTGACGGTCCACAGGCCACCTTCTTTGGTCAAATCGATCATATCAGCCCGGCCCGTTTGCGAATGTCTTCAAGCCGCAGCGAAATTTCAGTGCCAAGAAACTCATCGGCATCATCCGAGCACATCCACAACAGCGCCCGTGCGGGCCAGTCCGCAGGGATATGCACATCCCAGTCCAGCTGACTGACGGGATTAATGCCGCTGGCCTTGATCGACCGCTGCATATCGGTGGCCACCGTCCCCGGTGACAGGCCCATGGCGCGAATACCATTATGGGCTTCTTCCAGATGCAGACATTCCGTGAGCATCTTGGCCCCGGCCTTCGAGGCGCAATAATGGCTCCAGGCTTCGACCGGGTTCGACGCTGCACCGGACGAGATCGTCAGAATGCTCCCTCCTCCCGCAGCCCGCATCACCGGCAACGCCGCGCGCATCCCGTAGAAAATACCTTTCAGGTTGATGTCGATGGCCTTGCTCCACGCCTCGGTGTCAGCATTCGAGAGATGAAAGATCGGATCGATCACACCCGCGTTGCCGATCAGAACATCCAACCCACCGAACCGGTCCACGCATGTGGCCACGGCTTGTTCCACCTGCGCGAAATCGCTGACGTCACAGGCCAATGCGATGGCCTTATCGCCCAATGCGGCCGCCAGAGCGTCAATCTGATCCTGACTGCGAGCCACCAATGCGACATTGGCGCCGGCTGCGGCAAAAACGCGCCCTGCCTCGGCCCCAATTCCTCGGCTGGCCCCGGTTATGAGAACAGTTTTTCCCTGCATTTGCCCTTCCTCACGCATTGCAATCTCTGTCGGCTACAGCCGTAACGCGTAAACGGGGAAAGGGTCCAGCCCTTGCCCCCTTGACGATACCCGCCACAAAACCGACCATGCGCCACAAATTGATCAAGAAGGGTTACCTTATGTCCGTTTTCCTTCGCCGCAGCTGCGGCGCTGCCTTGGCTTATGCCGTTGCCACCCAAGGGGCGTTTGCCGATCTGTCGGCCGATGACGTCTGGTCCGATTGGCAGAGCTATTTCACCTCGATGGGTTACACCGTCACAGGAGACGAAAGCACTTCGGGCGACGTCACCACGATTTCCAACATGACACTTTCAGTGGCCCTTCCCGAAGAGGACGGACAGTTTCAGATGGTCATGCCGGAAATGACATTGACCGAAAATGGTGACGGGACCGTTACCATTGACCTGCCGGAAAGCTTTCCCATGGAAATCACCGGTCAGGCCGAAGACGAAAACTTCGCAGCCACTGTCACCTATTCCCACAGCCAACTGAACATGGTCGTGTCGGGCACACCGGACGACATGACCTATGACTACAAGGCTGACAATCTGGGCGTGAAACTGGATTCGATTGAGGTCGATGGTGAGGCGCTGCCCAATGATGTGTTTGGCATCGATGTCCAAGCAAGCGATCTGTCCGGCAGCTCGCGGATGCAGATCGGCGACAATCGGAACATCAGCCAGACGTTCAACGCAGCCACGTTAACTTATGATCTGAACTTTCAGGATCCTGAAAGCGGCGAAAACGGGTTGATCAACGGTCAACTCGATCAACTGGCATTTGAGGGCAACAACGTCGTCCCGCCGGATTTTGACTTTTCGGACCCAGAAGCCTTTTACAAGGCTGGTTTTTCGTTTGACGGCACCTTCACCTATGCCGCAGGCAGCACGGATCTGAGCGGGACCAGCGAAGGTCAGGCGTTCTCGATGAACAGCACGTCCGAAGGCGGGCGTTTTGCAGCCAGCATCGATGCAGAGCGTATCGTCTATGACATTGACCAGAACAGCACGAAGATGGCCGTTACCACGGCGGGCCTGCCGTTCCCGATCGAACTTTCGATGGCCAAGGCGGGCCTGAACTTCGAATTCCCCATCCAGCAATCGGACGAGGTTCAACCCTTCGGCTTTGGGCTGAACCTGACCGATTTCACCATGTCGGACGTATTGTGGGGCATTTTCGATCCTGCGGGCGCGCTGCCGCGTGATCCGGCGACGATTGCGCTGGATGCGACGGGAACCGCGAAAGTGCTGATGAATATCTTCGATCCTGAAATCGACGTCGAATCCGACGAAGCGCCGGGGGAACTGCACTCGCTGAAGATCAACGAACTGCTGGTTTCGCTGGTTGGCGCCAAACTGACCGGTACCGGTGATTTTGCTTTCGACAACACCAATACCGAAGAGTTTGATGGCCTGCCCAGCCCAAGCGGCGTGGCGAACCTTCGGCTGGTTGGCGCCAACCAGTTGATCGACACCCTGATCGGCATGGGAATCATCTCGGAAGAAGACGCGCTGGGTGCCCGCATGATGATGGGTCTGATGGCAGTTCCGGGCGCAGAACCGGACACACTGAACTCGAAGATCGAGTTCACCGAAGACGGCCAGATCCTGGCGAATGGTCAGCGTATCAAGTGACAATCAACGGAAAGGGCCGCGCAACATGCGGCCCTTTCTCTGCGCTGCCAACCCTTGCCCAAACCTCTGAAACGGCACTGGTTCACCGCGATCCTCAACGCACAATCTGGTCACAGGTCTTGCGAGACGGGCGGTCCAAGGCTAGGTCCTTGGCAATCAACCCGGAGGCCTCATGACCTGCTCACCAGAAGAAATCAGCCATCACTTGCTTGACGTGGCCCGCAAGGCAGGCGCGGACGCGGCGGATGCCATCGTTATCGACGGATCCTCTGTTTCCGTCGAAGTGCGGGGCGGCGCGCTGGAACATGCCGAGCGCTCGGAAGGGACTGATTTGGGATTGCGGGTGTTTCTGGGCAAACGATCCGCCATTGTGTCCAGTTCCGACAGCCGCCCTGAAACCCTGCGCGCCATGGCGGAACGAGCTGTCGCAATGGCCAGGGAGGCCCCCGAAGATCCGTTTTCCGGGCTGGCTGACAAGGACCAGCTGGTCACAGACTGGAACATAGAGTCACTGGAATTGTCCGACCCCGCCCCGGACCCGTCTGCCGAAGCCCTGATGCAGGATGCCCTGACGGTCGAGGCCGCAGCGCTGGCCGTCGCCGGCGTCACCCAGGTGTCGGATGCGGCCGCAAGCTATGGAACCCACCATGTGCATCTGGCCGCGACAAACGGGTTCACCGGCGGGTACGCGCGCAGCAGCCGTTCGGTTTCCTGTGTTGCGATCTCGGGCGAAGGCACCGGGATGGAACGGGACTATGACGGTGACAGCCGGACGTTCCAATCCGACCTGCGCAGCGCGGAAGAAATCGGGCGCACAGCAGGTGAACGCGCCACGCAACAGGTTGGTGCGCGCAAACCTGAGACGGGAAGTTTTCCGGTTCTCTTCGACGAACGGATCTCGTCTTCGCTCATCGGCCACCTTCTGGCCGCCAGCAATGGCGCGGCGATCGCACGGGGCGCATCTTGGATCAAGGATTGTTTGGGGCAGGACGTTCTGCCTGCGCATCTGTCCCTGATCGAAGACCCGCACCGCCCGCGCATTTCGGGCTCGCGTCCCTTTGATGCCGAGGGTCTGCCGACACGACGCCGGGCAATCGTGGAAAACGGCGTTCTGACCGGCTGGACGCTGGACCTGTCAAGCGGGCGAAAACTGGATATGGCGTCCACGGGAAATGCCGCGCGTGGGGTCTCGGGCCCGCCATCGCCCAGCAACTGGAACCTGAGCCTGACACAAGGTGACCAAAGCCGCGCCGACCTGCTGCGCGATATGGGAACCGGGTTGCTGGTCACGTCCATGATCGGTTCAACGATCAACCCCAATACCGGTGACTATTCAAGGGGTGCATCGGGCTTCTGGGTCGAGAATGGCGAGATCACGCATCCGGTCAATGAATGCACCATCGCAGGCAATCTGCGGGACATGCTGCGCCGGATCATCCCGGCGAACGATGCCCGCCCATACCTGTCGCGCGTGGTTCCGTCGCTTCTGATCGAAGGAATGACACTTGCCGGCAACTGATCTGCCCCTGCTGATCGAGGCGGCGCTGGAGGCCGGCAAGATCGCCACGCGCTATTCCGGCACGCAAGCACAGCGCTGGGACAAACCCGATGGCGCCGGCCCAGTGACCGAGGCGGACCTTGCCGTGAACACGATGCTGGAGGAGCGGTTGTGTTCGGCGCGACCGGGCTATGGCTGGCTCAGTGAGGAATCCGAGGATTCCACCGACAGGCTGGACCGCAGCAGCACTTTCATCATCGACCCGATCGACGGCACCCGAAGCTTTGCAGAAGGCGCGCGCACCTGGGCACATTCCATAGCCGTCGCCGATAACGGCGTGGTGACGGCGGCGGTCATTTACCTGCCGATGCGGGATTTGCTGTACACGGCGGCCCAAGGTCAGGGCGCGTCTCTCAATGGTAAGACGATCACGACCTCGGACACCGCAGAGCTTTTGCAATCAGAAATTCTGGCCGCCAAGCCAAATCTTGACGCACGGCATTGGCGCGACGCGCAGGCGCCAGAATTCGAACGCGCGTATCGTCCGTCACTTGCCTATCGCATGGCTTTGGTTGCGCAGGGGCGGTTCGACGGCATGCTGACCCTGCGCCCCAGTTGGGAATGGGACATTGCCGCCGGCGACCTGATCATCCGAGAGGCCGGCGGCGTGTGTTCCGACCGTACGGGTCGACGGCTGATCTTCAACAACATGCATCCCAGGTTGAACGGCGTGATCGCCGCCAGCGCCTCGATTCATCAGCAACTGTCGGCACTGCTGGATCCGGCCGGGCCGGGAATTGGAACATGAGCAAACCGCGCTCACTCAGCCTGGCCGCCTACAGGGTGTTGTCATGGGGGTTGCGCAACGGGGTTGCGCCGCAATCCAACCTGCCGCGCCCCAAAGGTGAGTTGCTATGGATCCATGTTGCCACACCGGATCGGCTGCGGGCTGTGACCGACTTCTGCCGTCGGCTGTCGCAGGTCAGGGCCAAGCTGAATTTCCTGCTGACAGCCCCCCCGGATGAGGATCTGTCCAACTGGCCGGACAGCAGGTTCCCTTTGATCAACCTGCCACAGGAACAGAGTGGCGCCGCCCGCGAGTTTATCGAATACTGGCGTCCGAACATGGGGTTGTGGGTCGGTGGCGATCTGATGCCCAACATTGTCACGCGCGCTAACGAACAGGCGATCCCGCTGGTCCTGTTCGACGCCCAATTCAGCGTCACTCTGTCCCGGAACGCCCGTTGGCTGCCGGACATCACACGGGTGACCTTTGACTGTTTCCACAAGATTCTCACGCCATCCGCCGAGACGGCTCGGCAGATCCGCCGCCTCGGAATCCAATCCGGAAAAGTTGCGGAATCACCGCCTTTGCGGATCAGCCCCAACCCTCGGCCCTGGCCAGAAGACGAACTTATCGAGACCACTCATACACTTGCCGGGCGCCCGGTTTGGCTGGCGGCATGGGTTCAGGACAAGGAGTTCATCTCGGTTCTGACAGCCCACCGTCAGGCACTGCGGATGCTGCATCGGCTGGTTCTGGTGTTGCACGTGGCAAACGAGCCGGAAGTCTCGCCGCTGAGACGGCGGCTGGAATCGATGGACCTGCGCTGCGTCAACTGGGATGAAGGGGACATGATTGAAGATACCACGCAGGTCGTCCTGACATCGGACCCCGAAAACCTGGGCCTGTGGCATCGCATGGCACCAGTGACCTTCATGGGCAGTTCACTGGAACGCGGCGCGGGCGGTCAGGATCCGTCCGAAGCAATCGCGCTGGGGTCTGCGATCATGTTCGGACCATATGTGCATCGCCATCAGGAATTCTATTCCAGCCTGCAACAGGTGAACGCCGCCAAAGAGGTTAAAACGGCAACCGAACTGGGCGACGCCGTTGTGCAGCTTCTGGCGCCGGATCAAGCTGCCGACATGGCGTTGGCGGGATGGCAATTGTTGACCGAAGGCGCACCGCAGGCTGACGCCCTGATCGAAATGGTGCAGGATATTCTGGATCAGCGGAGTGCGGATCATGCGGGCACCTGATTTCTGGAACACGACCCCGGACCAACCGGATCTTAGGGCGCGTATGCTGGCACCGTTGGGGCGCCTGTATGCAGCGGCAACCGCCCGTAGGATCGCCTCGGAATCCGGCGAAAAGCCGGGTGTGCCCGTGATCTGTATCGGCAACCTCAATGCTGGTGGAACCGGTAAGACACCAACGGTGATCTGGACCCTTGAACAGCTTCGAGGCGCCTGGCACGAACCACATGTCGTCACGCGGGGGCACGGAGGCTCTTTGGATGGGCCGGTGCAGGTTGATCCGGCCCGGCACACGGCTGCCGAAGTAGGAGACGAGCCGCTGCTTCTGGCGATGTTTGCCGAAGTCTGGGTTGCCAAGGACAGGGCGGCGGGCGCACGGGCCGCCGCAGCGGCGGGCGCCACGGCAATCGTGCTGGATGACGGTTTTCAAAACCCCTCGGTGGCCAAGGATTTCTCGATCATTGTTGTCGATGCTCAACGCGGGTTCGGAAACGGTTTGTGCCTGCCTGCCGGGCCACTGCGGGAACCGGTCGACATCGGATTGAAACGGGCCGACCTTGTGTTGTCTCTGGGCGATGAGGCCGCGCAAATGGCTTTCACCGGTCAGTGGGGCGACAAGTTGTCTGTTCCCCATGTCACCGGAGCAATCGAGCCCCTGCAAACCGGCATGGACTGGACCGGCACACGCGCTTTGGCATTTGCCGGTATCGGCCACCCCGAGAAGTTCTTCAAAACCCTGCGACAGCTGGGCGTAGACCTGGTCCGCGCCGAAGCCCTGGACGACCACCAGCCTCTGACTCAGGCACTGATGGCCCGTCTGGAAAACGAGGCGCGCCAACTGGGTATTCAGATGATAACGACCGAGAAAGACGCCGTACGTCTGCCCCCGGCTTTTCGGAGCAAAGTGATCACTCTGCCGGTTCGTCTGCGAGTGGGCGAAACTGACAAGGTCCGCGACATGCTATTGAATGCAGCACCTGCACCAAAATAGGCCCGGTCGGCCCCTACAGGGCCAACCGGAAAAGGGTTTTTAGCCGCCCAGTTCGTCTTCGATCAGCTTTTTGAAGTCAGCGTAGGACTGGTTGTCGACTTTCTTGCCGTTCACAAGGAACGACGGGGTCGACTGAATACCATCTCGTTCGGCGTTTTCCTGATACCACGCAGCCAATGTCCGCGCCTTGGTACCGTCTTGCAGGCAAGCCTCAAGCTGGTCGCCATCGATGCCGGCCAAACGACCGATCTTGCGCAGCTCGTCCACGATCTCGGCCGGACCACCTGCGCGTGTCCATTCTGCCTGCCCTTCATAGATCAGGTCTGTGATACCGAAGAACTTTTCGGGGCCAGCGCAGCGTGCAACCATCGATGCCCAAAGGCCGTAGCGGTCAAAATACACCTCACGATAGGTAAACTTGACCTTGCCGGTGTCGATGAAGTCTTTCTTGAGCTGCTTATAGGCGCCTGTGTGGAAATTTGCGCAGTGCGGGCAGGTATATGATGCATATTCGATGATTTCGACAGGTGCATCCTCGGCGCCCTGCACCATCTCGACGATCGTCGAAGTATCCAGGTCTACCTCCTGCGCTTCGGCGGCACTGACCAGTGGAATGGTGACATTGGTGTTCGACCCTGTCAGCCAATAGCCGCCAGCGGCCACGGCGACGGCCGCACAGATTACGGTTGCAATACGGCTCATTTTCAGCCCTTTCTCAGCGTTTCTGTTTGGATAAAACGTTGCGCCCGAGACGTTCAAGAGCCGCGCGCAAATCTACATCATGTACATCGCGTGACATTTTGTCGGCCTCGGCGGCAATGTCAGGCGCAATCTGGGGTTTGGCTTGCTTCGGCTTGTGGTCGAAACTGGCCTGCCCCTCGGCAAATCCGGTCGGAGCGGTCTGGGTGATACGGACACGGCTGATGGCGTTATAGCCATAGACCGCGTTTACCTTGCCGCGCAGCTGTTCCTTCTGCATTTCCAGCATCGGAGCCTGTGGCCCGGTCGTTAACACAGTTAGGGTGGCACCAAATCCGCCCTTGCCATAACCCACTTTGACCGGGCGCGCGATGGCGGCGGTTTCCTGGCCGACAATCTCGGCCCAGTGGGTCAAAAGCCGCGACACGGCAAACCCCCGGCTTTCCCCGGCGCGCCGGATCTGATCGTTCAGCAAGGATGCGGTGCGTTTGAACCCGCGGGTCGAAGAACGTCTGCGTTGCATCTGGTTTCCTGCTCCTACACCTCTATTGTACTGGGCAGGCCACCATGTGCCAGCGAAACCCGACCGGGAGTTGAATAAAACTTGCGTGACTCTGCTGAATTCACCGTCAGTGATGCGTTGCTGGAATGGTACGACCGGCACGCCCGCGAAATGCCATGGCGCATCGGTCCGGCAGATCGCGCCGCCGGGATGCGCCCCGACCCCTATCGGGTCTGGCTGTCCGAAGTGATGTTGCAGCAGACAACAGTTGCCGCCGTTCGCGACTATTTCATGCGCTTCACCACCCGATGGCCTACGGTTCAGGCTCTGGCCGCCGCACCGGACGATCAGGTCATGGGGGAATGGGCCGGGCTTGGCTATTACGCCCGCGCCCGCAATCTTTTGAAATGCGCCCGGGCCGTCACGCAAGACTACGATGGCCGGTTTCCCGACAGCGTTGAAGCGCTGCTGAACCTACCCGGCATAGGCCCCTATACCGCCGCTGCGATCTCGGCCATCGCGTTTGATCGGCCTGAAACCGTGCTGGACGGAAACGTCGAGCGTGTCATGGCCCGGCTCCATGACATTCACGATCCGCTGCCCGGCTCCAAACCCCTGATGAAGGAAAAGGCGTCGACCCTGACCCCGGCCACACGTCCCGGCGATTACGCGCAGGCGGTCATGGATTTGGGGGCAACCATCTGCACGCCGAAGTCGCCGGCATGTGGCATTTGCCCCCTGCGTGACCCCTGTCAGAGCCGCGTCGCAGGCACCCAGGCCGACCTGCCACGAAAAACACCCAAAAAGCCCAAATCCACGCGCTATGGGCACGTGTATGTTGCGCAAAGCGCAGACGGGGCCATGGTGCTGGAACGCCGGCCTGACAAAGGTTTGCTGGGCGGAATGCTGGGCTGGCCCGGATCAGAGTGGAACGATGCCCCGGCCGAACGGCCTCCGTTCCCGGCGAATTGGAAGATGTTGCCGGGCGAAGTCCGCCATACATTTACGCATTTCCACCTGATTTTGCGGATCTGGACCACGGATGCCGCCGATCACGACGTACCCGAACATCTGACAGTTGTAGACAAACAAAGCTTCAGGCCAGGCGACCTGCCAACCGTGATGCGCAAGGCCTATGATCTTTGGCGAGGACAATAAGTCCGCTGTGCAAATCTTCGGGCCATGGCTAGGATATCTCCGTAAAGTCGGAGCAGAAAAGATGATCGCAACAGGCACATTGTCCCGCTGGCAATCTGCATCCCCTTTCTGGGTGTCGCTGCTGCTGATTCCGCTGGTCTGGTTTTCAGCTGCCACCGGTGGATGGTCACTGCTGCTGGTTCCTGCCGCAACCTGGTGGGCTTTTGCAGTGCTGGACCGGATCACCGGGCTCAACACGCAAAACGCCGACCCCGAGACGCCGGACACGGCGCTGCAATGGTACATATTACTGACAAAACTCTGGGCCCCGATCCAGTTCGTCACCCTTTTTGGTCTGATCTGGTACGCAACCCACGGCACCCATCTGTCAACGCTTGAGAAAATCGGCCTCTTCTTTGGCATGGGCGTCATTTCGGGCACGATTGGGATCAATTACAGCCACGAGTTGATGCACCAGAAAAGCCGTATGGAACGCTGGCTGGGGGACATCCTTCTTGCCATGGTGCTGTATTCTCATTTTCGGTCCGAGCACCTGTTGGTCCATCACCGCCATGTTGGCACCCCACGCGATCCGGTAACGGCGCGCTACAACGAAGGTTTCCATCGCTTCTATCCCCGCGTTCTGTGGCAATGCTGGGTTTCGGCCTTCAACGCCGAGCGCACCAAGCTGGCCCGCATCGGCAGACCGTGGACAGATCGTTCAAACCCGTTCTGGCGGTACTGGGCGCTGCAAGGTGGGATGCTGGCTCTGGCCGGCCTGATCGGAGGATGGTCCGGCGTGGCGTTGTTTCTGCTTCAGGCTGGTGTCGCGATCTGGCAGCTCGAGCTGGTCAATTACGTCGAACATTACGGCCTGACCCGAAAACACCTGGGCGACGGACGGTACGAGCATGTCCTGCCACGCCATTCCTGGAATGCCTCGCAGAAAGCTTCGAACTGGTTGCTGATCAATCTTCAGCGCCATTCGGACCACCATTACAAACCCAATCGCCGGTTTCCGCTGCTGCAACATCACGCGTCGGACGCAGCCCCACAATTGCCCTATGGCTATCCCGTCATGACCGTGTTCGCTATGATCCCTCCGCTTTGGCGGCGGGTCATGAACCCGCGCGTTCGCGCGTGGCGACGCCACTATTATCCCGAGATCACCGACTGGCACCCCTACAACAAATCTTTGAACCCCATGCCCAAAGCGTGACCGCAGCGCGCACTGGCGCGCTGCTTGACCCAACTGTCAGCACTGCATCTGCGATCCTGTTCTGACGGGCGGGAGGCCCTCAGCTTTTCATCACCCAGACATCCATCGGCGCCTCGACCCCTCGCACGGTTTGGTCGCGGCAGGCACCAAAACCGGCCATGACCTCCGGCGCCTGCGGGTTTTCTTCCTCGACCCGCAAACGCACGGCATCGCTGACAACGATACGCGCCTTGAAATCACGCGTCAGTGCCTCAAGCTTGGCCGCCACATTGACCGCATCGCCAATCACCGCGAATTCCAACCGGTTGGCGCCAATATCCCCAAGTACGACCGAGCCGTAATGCACCCCAACGCCGACATGGATTTCGGGCTCTCCCACCCTGCGACGTTCCAGATTCCAACGGTCGATCACACCCACCATCGCACGCGCGCAGTCCAGGGCATTGCTCGCGTCCAGGGGCGTCGGCACCGGAGTGCCGAAGGTCGCCATCAAACCGTCGCCCAGATACTTGTCCAAGGTCCCGTGGTGCCGGAATACCTCGGTTTCCATACGGGCATGAAACCCGCGCAGAACCTCGATCACTTCATAGGGATCCCGCCCGGCGGCGTATTTGGTGAACCCGACGATATCGATGAAAAGAACGGCCACATCTTCTTTGCGGACCTGTTTCAGCGGTTCATCGTTCTGGCTCAGCTCATCCACCACATTGGGCGAGAAATACCGCGACAGGTTGGCCCGTTCACGTTCCAATCCTGCGTTGTTCATCAACAATTGATTGAGACGCCGCATCGAAATGCCCAGCGTTACCGCGACCATTATGAATACAATCACTTGCTGGATACGTTGAGGGACCATGAAACTGTTGGGGTCCAACAGCTCGGCAACATCCGGATAGCCCTGCAAGGCCTCTGCAACCTTTTCGCTGATCCCCGGAATCGGCGTTGCCACCCACGAGGCAACGATCCAACCGATCGTCCACATCAATGCCGTCCACGAACCGATGGCAATGACCGTTCGCCAGGAATAAGCCAGGGTTCCAGCCGCCAGGATGACGAAAAAGTACTGAAAATTGTCGAACCGGTATTGCATGGCCAGAGGGCGAACATCGTCACTGAACGGGTTGGGCACGATCATTCCAAGGGTCATGATCAGCAGATCCACGAAGATCAAAAGAAGCTCGACCCGCGATTGCCCCACCCGACCGGAACGGCGGATCAGCCAACCGTTGGCGCAGATCAGCAGCAGAATGAAGTGATACCAAAGCACCTCCCATTGCGGGTTCAGGAAAACCAGAAGAACCCCGGTCAGTGCCATCGCCACCCAGCGCGCGCGGACGGCCAGTTCCAACCCTTCTCGCTTGTGCCGCTCCAACGCGGCCTCGGTGTATTTGTTGTCCAGATCGAACGTGTCAGGTTCCGTGAAAAACAGACTGCGGCGGGGCTGCGCGGTTGTCTCGGTCATGGCCGTGATCTTTCTTGCAGTGTCAGGGTCAACAACATGCAATCACTGTTGATCCGAAAACAAAAGACCCCGCCGTAGGATCGGCGGGGCAAGGCGTAGTGCCTTGTGTCAGGCCACAGGCACCGGCGGTGTTCTTTGCATCAGTTCATCTCGGCCCGGATCTGCTGGCGCAGAACGTCGATCGGAACCGTTTTGCCGTCACGCTTGAAGCACCAATAGGTCCAGCCATTGCAGGACGGCGCATTTTCCAGATGGGCGCCCACCTGATGGATCGAGCCTTTGACGTTGTCACCGACCAATGTGCCATCGGCCCGGACCTTGGCTTTGTGGCGCTGGTTCATGGAATACAACTCTTCGCCCGGGCGCAGCATGCCACGTTCGACCAGTTGCCCGAAGGGCACGCGCGGTTCGGCGCGTTTGCTGGCACTGACTTCCAGCGCTTCGCGGTCGAATTTGCGTACCTTCGAGATGCGCTTTTCCGCCACTTTGCGATAACTTTCCTCGCGCTCGATCCCGATGAACTCGCGACCCAGCATTTTGGCAACTGCACCGGTTGTACCCGTGCCAAAGAACGGATCCAAAATCACATCGCCCGGATTGGTCGAGCCAATCAACACGCGGTGCAGAAGCGATTCCGGCTTTTGTGTCGGGTGTGCCTTGTCGCCGTTTTCATCTTTTAGACGCTCATGCCCGGTGCAGATCGGCAGCACCCAATCGCTGCGCATCTGCACGCCTTCGTTCAGAGCCTTTAGCGCCTCATAGTTGAAGGTGTATTTCGCGCCTTCGCGTTTGCTGGCCCAGATCATCGTCTCATGCGCGTTGGTAAAGCGCTTGCCCCGGAAATTCGGCATCGGATTCGACTTGCGCCAGACCACATCGTTGAGGATCCAATATCCTGCGTCCTGCAAAGCCGAGCCTACACGGAAAATATTGTGGTAAGAACCGATCACCCAGATAGCGCCGTTGGGCTTCAGCAGACGGTGTGCTGCCTTCAACCATTCGCGCGTGAACTGGTCATAGGCACCAAAGCTGGAAAACTGGTCCCAGTGATCATCAACCGCATCCACCTGAGAGTTATCCGGGCGGTGCAACTGGCCTTTCAGCTGCAAGTTATACGGAGGATCGGCGAAAATCAGGTCAACCGACGCCTCGGGCAGACTGTTCATCACTTCGATGCAGTCCCCGGATAGAATCGTGTTTAAAGGGAGCGCTTTTGCGCCCTTTTTGGTGGTCGTTGTCATATCACTGCCTCAAGTATCCACGGCGCTTTTGCGCTCATTTGGTTGAGACAAGGATGAGTCAAAGACGATTCGCCGTCAATTTCTTTTTTGAATCAGCGACTTACGATTTACTCTTGATACAAGATATTGTGCACTGGCTTGAACGAACGTCTATGGTGTGGGGTCACGCCAAGATTTTGCAGCGCTTCCTTGTGTTGTTTTGACGGATAACCGGCGTTGGTTTCCCATCCATATCCCGGATGCTGTTGCGCCAAATCCACCATCACCTGATCGCGCCAGTTTTTCGCAAGGATCGAGGCGGCTGCAATCGACACCGATCGGGCATCCCCCTTCACGACGGCCTGCGACGGGATTTTCAGGCCGCGTGGAATCATATTCCCGTCGATCAGCAGGAAATCGGGGGCCGGCGACAGTGCCTCAACCGCGCGCAGCATCGCCAGATGCGATGCCCTGAGGATGTTGATCTCGTCAATCTCGGCGACCGAGGCTTCGGCCACGGCAAACTCGGCGCTGTGCCGGATCTCGGCATCCAGGGCGGCCCGACGTCTGGCCGTCAGCTTCTTGGAATCATTCAACCCTTCGGGGATGGCCTGTGGGTTCAGGATCACCGCTGCCGCGACGACCGGGCCGGCCAAAGGGCCGCGCCCGACCTCATCCACGCCCGCGATGCGGCAATGGCCCCGGCCCAGCAGCGCCTGTTCAAGTTCGAAATCTGGTTTTGTCATGCCTTTGGAAAACCGTGTTTCACACAGCGCCGCAAGAAAAAAAGAGAGGGCAGCCCACACCGCCCTCTCTCACACGGCGCTTCTTTGGCGCCGCTCCTGCTCAACCGGTGTTACTGGTAAACGACACGGTATCCTTTCTGGCGCAGGCACGCGGGTTCGTATGCCCGCTTGACCTTTTGCCCATTCCAGAAACCGACTTTGCACTCTTGCGGCAGGCTATTGGCATGTTTGTAGTGCTTCTTGAGGCATTTCGGCCCAAGCAGCGGATGATCCTGTGAATACCCGTTGAATGTGCGCAGGCAGCGCTGGGGCAGATCATAACGCGCCACGCGCGGCGGCAGAGGGCGCACCGGCTGCGGCGTGTAAGGTGCCGGGGTATAGGTTTGGTGGCGAGTCGCCCGATCCTTTTTCTTTTCCTTGTTGTAATAGTGAACCCCGGCCCCGATGATCGCGATGGCGGCCAGCCCGCCAAGAATGTCCTTTGCGTCCGCAGCCCGTGCCTGAGACGCAGACACCCCGGTTATTGCAACCGCGGTCGCAACGATGAATGCGATGAATTTCTTATGCATGATGCGTGTCCTTCATAGTGTTTGGGCGACCGTGTGACGGAGCGCGTCCTGATTGCCCTGACACTGGGGGCGACCGGCCCAGACAAGCAATAACGGCCCGGTGTTATCGGATATCAGAACCCGCAAACCCCTTGGGTTATTGAATATCGCGGCGACTCGTGCGCAGGATGCGGCCTATGAAACAGATCCTCTCTTCTCTGACCTTTGCGGTCCTGATATCGCTTGGCTCTGCTGCGTCTGCGGCGGATTGCTATGCGGATTACAAGGCCAAGAAAGACAACCCGCTGCGTTTGCATTATGGGGTTATCCAGGTCTCGAACTGCGACAAGGGCCAGGCCCAAGCAGAAATCGCCCAGCGCCTGAGCGCGTCAGGCTGGACCTTGCTTGAAGTGCAGTCCGTTTTCGGGCCGGAAGGGTTGGATCAGAGGAAAGGCAATGCCGGACAATTCTATCTCCGTTTCTGACGCACGCCGGTCGGGGGTCCGTCTGGTTGTGCTGGGCGTCGCAGCCATTATCGCCATTCTGATCACCGCTGCCGTTTTCCTGTTCTGGACCCTGCCGGACGCGAACGCATTCAACGCGCGGGTCGAGCGATTGTTCATCGAGACCGATCTGACTTCACAGACCGAGATTCGCCTGCTTGAAATTCTGGCCCAGTCTGGCACCGCCTTCGCCGACACCCTGTCCAGCTATCGGATGGTGATCTATGTGCTTCTGGTTTTTGCCTGTGCCATGATGGCCTCGGCATTGGTCTTTCTGGTTATGCTGGTACTGCTGAACCGACGCATGGCGCAAATCGAACGCACCGGCATTCAGGTGACTTCGTTGCTGATCAGCCGCGAGGAAAACACCGTCTACCTCAACAACATGGATTTCAAACTCACGCCTGCCGCCATGGAAACCTTATCGGTTCTGGCTGAATCGCGACTGGATGATGAGGTTTTGTCCGGCGCCCAGATCGAGGCGATGATTTCCGGCCGTAATGAAGCCGATTGCGACGAAGCCGCAGGCGCGACGCGGATCAAACGGTTGCGGGATGCGCTTGGCAATCAGATGGTCAGTGAACTTCTGGTCAAAAACATCGCCAAAAAAGGGTACATGCTGTCCATCGAAAAAGACGTCATACAAATGGTCTGAACCTTGCTGCATGACCGTATGCGTTGGCACTTTTCCCTTCTGCGCCTCTTGGAATGTGGGATGCAAAGCCCCATTCTAGAAAAAACCCAGGCAAGGGAGGTCGCATATGAACGTCCACGCCGCACCAAAAATCAATGGGTATGGAATATCGGTTGAATCGCTGAATGGCAGAATTGCCATTTATCGCAATGATGTGCTTTTGGCTGAAAGCACAGATGCCAAGGTGATGTATGAAACGCGCCTGCCGCCCACGATCTATGTTCCCCGCGCGGATGTCTGTGTTGATTTGAGCGAAGAAACAGACCTGCAAACATTCTGCCCGTTCAAAGGCACTGCCACGTATCACGACATCAATCTGGGGTCCGAAAACCTGGCCAATTCTGTCTGGGCCTATGAGGAAGCCCTGCCCGAAAGCGCGGCCATTCAAGGCTGTATCGGCTTTGTGCCCGGCGCCTATACGAAGATCCATCTGGGCGACAACCGCCTTCGCGAACCTGAAGACGGCAACATCAGCGGGCCCCTGATTGATTGGTTGATGCGTGGTGCTTCGACCGCGGCAACGCCCGAAAGCTTTACCAAAGCGCTCGCCGAAAAGATGCTGGAGCACGGCATCGCAATACAAAGGCTGAGCATTCTGGCCTGGTCCCTTCACCCCCTGATCGCGGGAAAGCACTATATCTGGGAAAAAGATGAAGAAGAGATTCTGACCCGGGCTCCGACATACGAAATCTATGATCACCCAGCTTTCATCAACAGCCCCTTGCGGCATGTCTCGAACGGCCTGGGTGGCGTGCGGCAAAGGTTGAATGATGAAAACCCGCATAACAGCTTCCCGATCATGGAGGACCTGCGGGCCAAGGGCGCAACAGATTACGTGGCCATGCCCTTGCCGTTTTCCGACGGGCGCACCAATGTTCTGACGCTGACCTGCGATCACCCGGACGGGTTTACCACCGAAAATCTGGGCCTTGTCTTTGAATGTTCCTCGGTAATCGCCCGTTTCTACGAAGTGTTCATGCAGCGCGAAAACGCGCAGGTCCTGCTGGAAACCTATGTCGGCAAACGCACCGGCGCGCGCGTATTGGGCGGCGAAATCAGGCGGGGTGACGGGGATGAGATCGACGCCGCCATCATGTTCTGCGACCTCCGTAATTCAACGAGCCTGGAAGAGAAGCTGGGCCGGGGCGAGTATATCAATCTGCTGAACGAGTTCTTTGAAACGGTCTCGGGCATTGTTCATGACAACAACGGAGAAGTCCTCAAGTTCATTGGCGACGCTGTGCTTGCCGTCTTCCCGGCAACGGACGAGGATGCCAGTACGGCCCGCACCAATGCCCAGCGCTCGGCGATCAAAATTGTCGAAACTTTGGGAGAGCTGCGCAAAGAAGGTACGGACAGGCATTGCGACTGTTCGATCGGCGTCGCGTATGGGCGTGTCACCTACGGCAATGTGGGATCTCGCGAACGGCTTGATTTCACAGTTATCGGTCAGGCCGCAAACATCGCCGCACGTTTGGGCGAGTTCGGCAAGTCGCAAGGGCACCGCATTGTCGTTTCAGAAGACATCGAACCGGCCTGTTCCAATGCTGTACCGCTGGGAGACGTCAATCTGCACAATGTGTCCCGTCCCGTCAGATCATACGCTTTACGAACCGCAGCCGATGAGATTCTGAACGGTTGAGGCCTGTCGTTTGCAGTTCTGAAGAAACCCGCATTGCCTTGATCAACGTGACGCCCTTGCGATCATGCTTCACCGATCACTTCGATCCGGAGGCGTTCTGCTCAAACGGCCCCCAACAAGATCAATGCGGTCTGCGCCGGCGAGATCGTGTTCTGAAGTTGCGCAATCTGACTTCTGGCCAAATAGGTGTCGGTCAGTTTCTCAACAGACTGTGGGTTCGAAAACTGTGCCAGGTCATCCGAGCCGGTCAGTTTGAGCAACCTGGCCTTGAACTCGACCAGTTGTTTGTCAATGTCCAGCTGCGCAAAGGATGACGGCAGTCCAAGTGCCGTTTCCATCATGCTGCGCAAAGGTGGCAACCCCATAAGATCAAACCACTTTGTGTCTGCGCTTGAGGTCCTGTTGGCAAGATCCGAAAGCTCTCGTTGTGCATAGAGCGAAATTCGCATCGTTTCATCCGACTCGCCAACGGCGATTTCAAACCTGGCCGTCAAATTGGCCTGGGCGATTTGCTCCATGTCGGACGTCCGCGCGGTTTTTCGGACAGCTCCGGGACCAAACCCAAAGGCGTCAGAAAATGCCCGGTATCGCTTGTCGGCCAAACGATTGGACAACGCGTCATCCGCCTGTGTCCCATCCTCGAGGATTTTGCGTATGAAAAACCGGTTGTCCAAATCTCCTTCCAAGCCGAACGCACCCAAAGCGACCTGCAACAACCTGCGATCCGAAACCAGCTCTTCAGCGGATTGGATTTTCCCGATGTTGTCCAGAAAATACTTTGTCTCTCTTTCATTTGCTGCTGACGACGAAAAACTCTGGAGCTGACTTTCATAGGTACGTTGCAGGAACCGCCAGCCCACGATTCCGCCGCTTGGAATGACGGGTTGGAATGTCATTGCTGGTAAGCCATCAGCCGCTCTTCGCGCGGCAGAAGCGAGCGAAGCGATTTGAGGCACTTGTAATAATGCTCTGCAACCAGGGCATCCGTGGCTTCGGCCAAGACCCGACGGCTATCTGCATCCGTAAAAACCTGGCTCAGCTCTTCCACGCGGCGCAACAGTTGCTGACGTGCTTGGCAAGGTTCGATGTCCCCTGACAATACAAGCTGCGCGGCATAACAGACGCGGCGCACCGGCGTATTCACCTCATCCGGATGAATCGCGTCCCGCAATCGAAGTACATTTGCCTGGGGCGTCATAATCGAAAACCGGCCGCGGCGATCGCCGTTCTCAATTACGACCCCGTTGATCAGAACCCTTTCTTTCGGGGCAAGCTTTAGGACCAGACCGCTCATCAAGTTGCCCTCATTTGGCGCAACCCGCGCAGTACGGCCGTGTTGATTTCCACCAACGGCTCAACGGTTGCGCCGTCTCCCAGAACGCGGCTGCTGTGTTGTTCGGTGAATTCGGCAAGGTAGAAGATCCTGGCTCTCAGGTCGTTGGGCAGGGCATTCTCGGAATCGGCAACGCCGGTTGCGAGCACCCCCCATAGCCGCCGGTTTTCGTGCACGGCCTGAACAAAACCCGAAAAATCCGTTGCCTTTTGTGCTGTTGCTGCCTTCAGGCGCCGTGTGATCCTTGAAATCGCTTCGTATTCTGTGTCTCGAGGCGTCCGAGTCGGCGCGGTGGTTTGCGCATAGGTTTGATGGGCTAGGGTTTGCGGTGTCACTTGAAATCCTTCCAAAGGGCCGTCATCAGGCAGTCATTGATGGGGCGCGAAGAACGCGCCCCAACCGATTTCGCGAATTAGCGGAACAGCGACAGAATCGACTGCGGTGCCTGATTGGCGATCGAAAGCGACTGTGTTGCCAACTGTTGCTGAACCTGAAGCGCCTGTAGCCGCGCCGAAGTCTCTTCCATGTCCGCGTCGACCAGAGACCCGATACCTGACTTGAACGAGTCGGACAGGTTCGAGATGAACTCTTTCTGAGTTTCGATCCGACCTTGGGAGGAACCGAAAGCAGCTGATGCATCGATCGAAGTATCGATCAGCGATTCAACGGCGGCCAGGGCAGCGGTCGCACCCGCACCGGTCGAGACATCAATGCCGGCCAGCGCGCCAAGACCACCTGCGCCGGCGTTCACGAATTGAGCCGAGAATGAAATGTCAGAGCCCGTACCGTTGGTGATGGACAGGGTTCCTGCTGTACCCGAGTCATAGTCGACGGTCAGACCGGTAATCCCAAGCTCTTCAATCTTCGATTTCAATCCAACGGCAACCAGATCACCGGTTGTTGTCGCGGCGGCGTCTTCGGCAGACACGGTATAGGACACGACCTGATCGTTGATCGCGACGACAACCTTGTCGCCGGCGGCAAATACACCGCTGGATTCGTCGGTGACCAGCGCGGTCGCAGCAGTCGCGCCGTTGTCGATGGTTGCGCCGACGCGATCGTTGCCTGCCGATGCGCCGGTCGAACCGTCAAAAACCTGCTTGGTGACATAACCGCCGGTTGACAGGTTCTGCCCTGCAACGGTGATCGACGATGCGGTCACGGCCCCGGTATTGTCACGATCCAACGACGCCAGAACCGAAGCGGAACCAGCAGAGCCGTCAACCAGGTTCAGGCCATTGAACTGCGCTGCGCTGACAACGGACGCAATCTGATCTTTCAGAGCAGTCACATCATCATTGATTTTGCCTCGATCAACGTTGTCTTCCTGCGCGGCGACGATCTTGCCTTTCATCTGGGTCAGCAGATCAGTGACGGTTTCTGCGGCATTCCGGGCAACGGCGACGGTCGATTCGCCAAGCGCGAGGCTGTCCTTGATGGCGTTGAAACCTTTGACGTCCGACTCCATCACTTTGGAAATCGCCCATACTGCCGAGTTGTCCTTGGCCGTTGCGACATCCTTGCCGGTCGAGATCGCGTTCTGGGTCATCGCCAGGTTTTTGTTGACCGACTTGAGAGTTTGCAGCGCAACCATCGCGCCATTGTTTGTCAGAATGCTGGACATAGCTTTCATCCTTTTCGTTCGGGCCATTTTGCCCATGTTCACCCCGCACTATTTGCGGGCATTGGTGTCTTTCTGACCTGTGCGACGCGCCGCGTGGCCGTTCGCGCCACCTGTTGATCTCAGGTGCAACACCACTTTTGAACTCGATCCCCTAACGGAGTGCTAAAGCGCCCGGCCCAGAAATTTCGGATTTGAATCAAACTTCTGCCTATGCCCGCTTTTCCAGCTTTGCCGTGCTGCGCACCGCGAATTCACTTCGCTGTCCGTCTGCACCATAGGTGCTGAATTCCTGCCGAACGCGCCGCAATTCAGCCATTCGGCTGGCGACCGCCCGGATGCCTTCAGCCGCGCTGTTCAGCAGCGCCTGATTGCGCTCGGCTTTCTGTTGAACGCGAATCAGTGCCTCACTTTCCAGCACCTGAAGATCATTGATTGCCCCGATCAGCTTTTCTTTTTCAGGCACCATGCTGGACAAACGGTCCAGATCCCCCTGCACAAGTGCTGCACGTTCCAAATCCAGGACTTCTTCCAAAGACTTGATCAACGCTTTATCGGCCTTAGAAGTCATCGGTTTTCTCCATCAGTGACTTGAACAGAATTTCGGAAAGGCCCACGCCGCCGGACCGGGCCAGTTGCTGCGCCTGATGTTGAACAAGCATCGAAGAAAACTGATCCTCACCGGCGCCACCGCCAAAGGACTGACGGGTCTTTCCCAACCCGGCAGATTTCAGCGTTTCGGCCAGAAACGCGGCCTCCAGCTCTATGGCGGCGTTTTTCAGCCGGGTCTGGGGTGACTGTAATTGAGATACGTGAGGAAGGGTGGAAACCTTCATGGCATTCTCCGAATTTGCTTCGAACTTTCTCGATCAAAGGTGAAAGCGGTTAAAATAAACGTAACTTCCTACAGGCAGTGTTCCGACCAGTCACACGGAGCCGGAGCAAAATGCCCAACCCCCTAACGCTGGCGAACGCAACGCCGACCACAACCGAGAAAGCCGTCACATCTCGTAAGGCTCCGGGCCAAAACACTGGCTCGGAGAGCTTTCAGGATATCCTCGGGCAAGAGGTTGGTGCCACCGGCCGCCCTGAAGGCGAAAACGCTGCCATCAATGCCGAGCTGAAAATTGTCGAATCAGAGCCCGAACCTGTGCCGGAGACAACGGCCGAGGCATCTGAAACGGCCCATCCCACCCCGATTTCAGAACACATCGGCGAACAGCAACCCCCTTCTGCATTCCTGGAAACCCCGGACCTGGACGAGGTAAAGGTGGTGCCGGTTCAGTTGGCGGAGGTAAATCAAGTACCCTCGGAAACACTGAAACAACCACCGGTATCAGTACCAAAAGGTTTGCCCACACAAAGCGACACGCCTTCCCCGGTTCCGGCGCTCTCGCAGAAGGCGCTGGGTCCGACGTCCCAACCTGTGCAAGTGACAGCCATGACCGAAATCGGCCAGATGTTTGATCAGCTTGCAAAGCCCACAGGCACGGTCGAACAAACGGGGGCCGTCCCCTTTCCGCTGGACCCTGAAAAGAAGCCGTTGCCCGAAGTGAACATTCCGACGCCCAAACCGTCAGCGCCTGACCGGGCGCCCTCGGTGGCGCAGCTTCAGCTGATGGCAACTGCCGTTGAAGCCGAACCCGTGGCACCCGTTATCGAAGCTGAGGCCCTGCCGGCCGCCAGAGAGGAACCTTTGCCGCTGACCTCGCGTGAGTCCGCGCCTCAAATTACGGTTCCGTCCACTGCTGCCCGAACGGAAATCGCCCGGTCGATTGCTGGTCAGCTGTCAGCAGCTGTCCAGACTCGTATCGGATCAGGAGCAACGGAAATAGCGCTGAATCCGGAAGAGCTTGGGCGTGTGTCGATTGTTCTGAACGGTCGGGAGGACGGCCTGCAAATCACCATTGCGACCGAGCGCCCGGAAACCCTCGAATTAATGCGGCGTCATTTGTCCGTTCTGACAGAAGAGTTTCAGAAGCTGGGTTATGGGGATCTGAGCTTTGACCTGGGAACCTCTTGGGGTTCTAGCGCACATCAAAAGGATGCAAACGACGCTGACACACAATCCCCTTCACATTCTGAAGCTGCGCCGCATGAACGGATCGATCACACAACTTCCCAAACACAGTATCTGGCCTCGGGCCAAGGCATCGACATGAGGTTTTGACCAATGATTACGCCTGTCAACACCGCGCAGCCCTTTGCGGATCAACAAAAGGCCGGGGCATCTCAGAAATCCGCGATTACGTCCGACTTTGAGACTTTCTTGCTGATGCTAACGGCGCAGGCAAAGAATCAGGATCCGCTGGAGCCGATGGATTCGACCGAATATGCGTCTCAGTTGGCGCAGTTCTCGATGGTCGAGCAACAAGTCCAGACCAATGACCTCTTGTCCAACCTGGCCAACGCATTGGGCGGCACAAAACTGAACGAGCTTGCAAGCTGGGTGGGCATGGACGTCCGTTCGACATCAGCCTTTCACTTTGCCGGCCAGCCCGTGACATTGTTTGCCCAGGCCGACCCTGATGCGGACGCGACGAAATTGGTGATCCGCGACAGTGACGGCACGGTGATCGATAATGTCACCGTGCCCACGACAACTGAGGAGTTTGTTTGGGCCGGAGTGGATTCCTCAGGCAATCCATTGGCATCAGGCAACTACACCGCAACTCTGGAAAGCTACAAGGGCGACAAGTTGCTCTCCGAAAAACCTGTCGCCGCCTACAATCGCGTCGTCGAAGCACAGGTTGGCGACGATGCTGTTTTGCTGACCTTGCAGGGCGGTCAGGTGGTTCCCGCAACTCAGGTCACCGCAGTCCGAACTGGTGCTTGATCTGTCGGGCGGGACGGGCCAAACCTTGGCAAATCGACTCGCCATAAGAAGTGATGGAACCTCTGCCCGACCTGCCTGCCCCCCCTCGTGATCTGGTTGACCATCTCCACGCGCAAGGATTGGTCAACGCGCATCCCCGGTTCGAGACCTTGTACGGCGGGCGCACCAACAGGGTGTGGAAGGTCAAGGGCCGCGACAGTGACAAAGTCCTGAAACTCTACAGCACAGCGTTGCGCAATCCTTTGTTTCGCAATGATGCAGAGTTGGAGGCCCAATGTCTGAAGGCGCTTGGCACCACGGGCTTCGTGCCAAGGCTGCGGGCCACAGGGCAATACAAAGAAGCCCGTTGGGTGTTTTACGACCACGCCCCCGGAGCCCCCTGGCGGCAGGATTCAGCCCAGGTTGGCGCCTTGCTGCGCAAGCTTCATACCCTGCCCATTGCCGTCCAGGCGCCAGCCGGATGCAATGGCAGCGCAGACTTGCGCGCTCATGGAAAAAGAATTCTGCAAGGCTGCACGTCAAACGGGCGCGACGAACTCGCTGATTTGCAACCTTCAAATTCGGTCGCACCCACGCAACAGACGTGCCTGATCCATGGCGACCCCGTGGCAGGCAATATCCTGGTGGCGACCGGTGGTCTGACCTTGATCGACTGGCAATGCCCGGCCCAGGGCGATCCCTGCGAAGACCTTGCGCTGTTTTTGTCGCCTGCTATGCAGCAGCTTTACCGAGGCTCACCGCTGTCGAAGAAAGAGGAAGACCAGTTTCTTTCGGCCTACAGCAGGCCCGAAATCGTCGCGCGCTATGAACAGCTCAGGCCATGGTATGCGTGGCGCATGGCGACGTATTGCCTCTGGCGCGCTGAAAATGGTGCGCCCGATTACGCGACAGGTTTGAACTTGGAAACCGCAATTCTGTAACACCCCGCCTCATCGCAGGTCGGCCAGTGCCAGCATGGCGTAGGCTGGCGGCATGAGCACACGGCGCCAGCGACCCAAAGGAAACCGACCCGGTGTTTGCGTCATCACGACCGGCAGCCCGGAGTCCTGCCCCAGAACCAACCGCGCCAATGCTCGACCGCAATACGTGCCCATGGCGACGCCGTTGCCGTGATATGCAAAACCGGCGAACATCCCCGGTTGATCCGGAACGGGGCCGACAAAAGGTGTCAGGGCCCGCGACAGGCACACCAAACCGGACCAGATATGAGTGACCTCGACCGTCGACCAAGCAGGAAACATATGTTTGAAATCCTGCTGAACCTTTCGCCGAATGGCTGCTTCAGCCTCGGCCGATGACCGCAGGCCGCCCCTCATACCAAACAGAAAGCGCCCGTCCGGCATCAGGCGGAAATAGTGCAACAGATTGCGCGTATCATAGCACATCTGATCCGATGTCCATCCCTGTGCCATCTGTTCGGTTTGGCCAAGGGGTCGCGTTACCATGACGGTCGACTGGGCAGGCATGTATCGTCCGCACATCCAGGCCGGGATATCCTCGCTGGAGTAGCCGTTGGTACACACCAACACCACCTGCGCTTTGACTGGCCCGCTCTGCGTTTGCAACACAAAGCCGGACGCCGTTTTTTCAACGCTCAGAACTGGGGAATTCCGGAACAGATGCGCGCCCATTGCTTCGGCGGCTCGGGCAATCCCGAACAGGTATTTGCGGGGATTCAACCCGAAACCAACCGGCGAAGTGTATCCACCATGAAACGCGCCACCTATGCCCTTCGCGGGCAGGTCTCTGGCTTCGTGCAGGGTTCCCGCCTCGTCGGCATTGCGGCGCAGCATGTCCATCGCCCGCCTGGAATGCGCCAGCTGGGTTTCCCCGCTGGAGTGGGTATCCGCATCGATCTGATGCTGTGCCAACAGATCAGCGACCAGTCGGACCGCTTCCTGTTCCGCTGCCGCATAGTCCAAAGCAGCATCGCGGCCAAATCGGCGCTGCATGGATGCGTGGCCAAGTTTTGAGCCGCCAAGACAGCAAAACCCGCCATTTCGGCCCGAGGCACCCCACCCCGGTGCGCCGGCTTCGAACACCGCAACCGAAGCATCTTCAGCCAAATGCAGAGCAGCCGAAACGCCTGTAAATCCACCGCCAATAATGGCCACATCCACATGCATGTCGCCCTGGAAGTTCGGCCAATCCGGGCTGGCAACAGTTTCGTCCCACCAACAGCCGTCGCGAGGTTCGCTGCCATAGGCGTAGTCTGGAAAAATCCGCTTCATTCGGTGCGCGCTGCGGCCATTTCGTCCTGCTGCTGACGTACCATCGCGCGTTTGGTCACAAGCGAGGCCGTGATTACCCCGACCGTCACCACAGCGATCATGATCGTCGACAACGCGTTGATTTCCGGGCTGACACCAAGGCGCACAGCCGAGAATATCTTGATCGGCAATGTCGTCGCCGACGGCCCCGAAGTGAAGGATGCAATCACCAGATCATCAAGTGACAAGGTGAAGGCCAGCAACCAGCCCGAGATTACCGCAGGTGCGATGATCGGCAGGGTAACAAGACGGAAGGCTTGCGCGGGCGAACACCCAAGGTCCAGCGCAGCCTCTTCCAGCGACCGGTCAAAGGTGATGAGGCGCGAGGATACGACAACGGAAACGAAACACATCGAAAAGGTCGTATGCGCCAGAACGATGGTCAGAATACCCCGATCCAGGCCGATGCCAATAAACAGCAAAAGCAGCGACAGGCCGGTGATCACTTCGGGCATGACCAGCGGTGCATAGATCATGCCGGAAAACAGTGTCCGGCCAAAGAAACGCCCGCTGCGGACCAGTACATAAGCGGCGGCCGTTCCAAGAATTGTCGCCAGCGTCGACGAAAAGACCGCGACCCGGATCGTGACCCAGGCGGCATCAAGGAACGCTTCGTTCCGCAGCAGCTCTCCGTACCATTTCGTCGAAAACCCGGCCCAGACCGTGACCAGCTTGCTTTCGTTGAAGCTGAAGACGATCAGGATGATCATCGGGATGTACAGAAACGCAAAACCCAGCGTCAGCGAAACCGTGTTGAACCAGCTCAATCTGTTCATCCCTCGGCCTCCGCCTGTTTCTGCTGGTTGCGCTGGAACAGCACGATGGGAATGACAAGGATCAGCAGCAGCACAATGGCCACCGCACTTGCCACCGGCCAGTCACGGTTCGAAAAGAACTCTTCCCACAGAACCTTGCCGATCATCAGCGTACCGGAACCACCCAGAAGGGATGGGATCACGAATTCACCGATCACAGGGATCATCACCAGGAAACACCCTGCAATGATGCCGGGTTTGGATAGCGGGATGGTTACCAGCCAGAAGGCCTGCAAA
Organism: Ruegeria sp. HKCCD6119; assembly: GCF_013110585.1. NCBI lineage: Bacteria > Pseudomonadati > Pseudomonadota > Alphaproteobacteria > Rhodobacterales > Roseobacteraceae > Ruegeria > Ruegeria sp. HKCCD6119. Next base: position 84,981 of record NZ_WVQV01000011.1, read on the forward strand.
CGCGAACACCCCAGATCCTCGGCCGCTTCGATCAATGATCCGTCCAACCGCTCCAACGCAGAATAGATCGGCAGGATCATGAAAGGCAGATAGGTGTAGACGATGCCGATATAGACGGCAGTTGACGTGTTCAGGATCGTCAGCGGCGTCGAGATGATACCGGTCCACAGCAAGATCTGGTTGAGGTACCCTTCGTTCGACAGAATGCCCATCCAAGCGTAAACCCGGATCAGGAACGAAGTCCAGAAGGGCAGGATGACCAGCATCATCAGTGTCGGTCGCCATTCCTGAGGCGCGCGGGCCATGCCGTAGGCAATGGGATAGCCCACCAGCAGTGTCAGGAAGGTCGAAATCAAAGCGATCTTGACGCTGGACAGGTAGGCTTTCCAATACAGGTCGTCCTCGGTCAGCCAGACATAATTCTCCAGATCAAGCTGGCTGAAAAACTCCTTTATCCCCGCCCAACCGGCAGACAGGTCCAAAGTCGGAGCATAAGGCGGGATGGCAAGCGCGGTATCCGACAGCGAAATCTTCAGAACGATGAAGAACGGCACCAGAAACAGTGCCAACAGCCAGACGTAAGGAATGGCGATCAGAACGGCGCGGCGCATCAGTTGGCCAACAGAACCGCAGCCGTGGCTGTCCAGGACAGCCAGACCGGGTCTTCCCAGGTGAAAGAACGGCGCGAGATGCGGCGGGTGTTGGCCGTCTGCGCCTTGATGATTGTGCCGTTTGCCAATTCAACGTGATAGGTGGACAGATTGCCCAGATAGGCAATGTCGTGAACCTTGCCCTGCACGGCGTTGACCGCATCGACGGGCCGTTCGGCAGAGATTGTCACTTTCTCGGGGCGGATCGCCAGATGGCAGGGCTGGCCGTCTGAGAAACCGGCAGGCGAAGATGCCGTGAACGGGGCCTGACCTTCGGCCCAATCGATCTGATAGGCGTCCTCTCCGGATGGAGTCGCGCGGCCTTCGATTATGTTCACATCTCCGATGAAGTCAGCGACATAAACAGATTCAGGGTTTTCATAGATGCGATCCGGGGTGGCCACTTGCTTTAACTGGCCTTGATCCATCACCGCGACGCGGGTGGCGACTGTCATCGCCTCTTCCTGATCATGAGTGACGATGACAAAGGTGGTGCCGGTCTTTTCCTGGATATCCATCAATTCGAACTGGGTATCCTGACGCAGCTTCTTGTCCAACGCGCCCAGCGGTTCATCCAGCAGCAGAAGCTTGGGCGCTTTGGCCAACGAGCGCGCCAGCGCGACGCGCTGCCTCTGACCGCCCGAGATCTGATGCGGTTTGCGACGGGCGAACTGTTCCAGCCGGGTCAGGCGCAGCATCTCTTCGACCCGATCTTCCAGATCGTGCTTGGGCATGTTGTCTCGGCGCAGACCGAAAGCGATGTTTTCCCAGACACTCAGATGCGGGAACAGGGCATAGGACTGGAACATCATGTTCACGGCCCGTTTGTTCGGCGGGATGGGGTCAATATCCTGCCCGCCCAGCAGGATATGGCCTTCGGTCGGGGTCTCGAACCCGGCCAGCATCCGCATCATCGTTGTTTTGCCGCACCCAGAAGGGCCTAGCAGGGCAAAAAACTCACGTTCGAAAATATCCAGAGACAGGTTGTCGATCGCCGTGAACTCGCCAAAGCGCTTGGTCACGTTCTGGAACTGGATCAAGGGTTTCGCCTGTGGGTCATTCCACGGCGCAAAAACGTCAGAACTCAAAGCAGCCCCCGCATGGTCAGTTTGGACAATAGTGCGGCGGGGCGATCGCCAGACCGCCCCGCGCTTTTGACCGGATCAGGTGCCTGACTTGATCTTGGTCCAAAGACGGGTCACGACCCGCTGTGTTTTCGCGGGGTACGGAGTCGTGATGTACAGGTTCTGCATCGTGGCTTCATCCGGATAAATTGCCGGATCGCCGATCACGTCTTCCTCAAGAAACTCCTGAGACGCCTTGTTGCCGTTGGCGTAGTATACGTAGTTGGACGCAGCAGCCATGTTGTTGGCATCCAGAATGAAATTCAGGAACTTGTGCGCACCTTCCGGATTCGGCGCGTCGGCAGGAATTGCCATCTGGTCGAACCACATCAACGACCCTTCTGCGAACGGGTGGTATTCGATGTTCACACCGTTGTCGGCTTCGGCCGCGCGGTCCCGCGCCTGCAAAATATCACCGGACCAACCCACGGCTACGCAAATATCGCCATTGGCCAGCGCGTTGATGTATTCCGAACTGTGAAACTTCTGGATGTAGGGGCGAACGCTTGTCAGAACGTCTTCGACCTTCTTGATCACTTCCGGGTCATGGCTGTCGGGGTCTTCACCGATGTACTGCAAGGTCATCGGTATCATTTCGGCTGGCGCATCAAGTAAGTGAACGCCACACGAGGCCAGCTTTTCCATATTTTCTGGCTTCAGAACCAAATCCATGCTGTTCAGGGCCACGTCGTCACCCAAGACTTCCCTGACCTTGTCGACGTTCACGCCGATGCCCGTCGTTCCCCACATGTAGTTGATAGAGTAGGCATTGTTCGGATCATATCCTGCGGTACGCTTCTGAATCACGTCCCACAAATTTTCCGCATTCGGCAACTTGGCCATGTCCAGTTCCTGAAACGCGCCCGCCTGAATCTGGCGTTGCAGGAATGTGCCCGACGGCACCACCAAATCGTATCCCGAACCACCGGCCAGCATCTTGGTTTCCAAAACCTCATTGCTGTCGAACACATCGTAAATCAGGGTCAGACCGGTTTCTTCCTCGAATTTGCTTAGCAATTCTTCGTCGATATAGTCGGACCAGTTATAAACACGCACCTCTTCGGCGAATGCCGCCGAAGTCCCCAATGCGATGACCGCTGTCATGGTCAGCGTTTTGATTGTCATATTCTTCTCCCTGCAAGTGTACGGCTATTTTCCCGTTTTTTTGGATTTGATCAAGTTTTGCGTTTTCCCTCGATCCAGCGTATGGTTTCACGAGGTCTGTCACCTGACAAGTCAGGGTTAGTCGAAATGGGAAGAACCGATTGGATTTGATCAAAAATAAGGCATCTGCGTCGATAGTCGACAAAGGGAAACAGCCCGCGCATGAGCAGGTTTATCAAACGCTCAGATCACAGATCCTGTTCGGCGAATTGGTTCCGGGCCAGCCTGTCACGATCCAGGGCCTGACTGATTCGCTGGGTGTTGGCATGACACCGGTGCGCGAAGCCATCCGCCGGTTGATCTCGGACGGGGCATTGGTGTTCCAAGGCAATCGGCGTGTAAGTGTGCCGCTGCTGTCCCCGGGCGATATCCAGGAAATGATCTTTGCAAGAACCTCAATAGAATCAGAGCTTTCAAGGCGCGCGACGTCGAATTTGCAGGCCGAGGATATCGATCATCTTGAGCGGCTTGATACGCATTTGGACCGTATGATCGCCGACGGGGATGTGGGCGGATATCTGCGTCTGAACCAGGCGTTCCACGAAACGCTGTACTCTCATGCAAACGCACCGATTCTCAGTGATCTCGCCGAAAGGCTTTGGTTGCGGTTCGGCCCTTCGCTGCGTGTCGTGTGTGGTCGATTCGGGACTCAAAGCCTGCCGGATCGACACAAGGATATCATTTCCGCCTTGCGCGAAGGCGACGCCGAAAAAGCGGCAAAGGCAACGGCTCAGGACATCGAACAAGGCATGGAATTGATGTCGGACGCCCTGACTTCCGCTTAACTCAGCCTGATTCGATTGACAGCGATGAATTTGATCATATTGTGATCCGCAACCGCGTTCTTGTAGGAGATTCTCCGATGTCCACCATAACCAACCATATGCCGACCGCCGAATTGCAGGCGCTGGATGCGGCGCATCACATCCATCCTTTCTCGGCCAATGGTGCGCTGGGGCAGGAAGGGGCCCGCGTGATTACACGCGCCAGCGGGGTTTACCTGACCGACAGCGAAGGTGAGGAAATCCTGGACGCAATGGCAGGTCTTTGGTGCGTCAATATCGGTTATGGCCGCGATGAGCTGGCCGATGTCGCGGCGCGTCAGATGCGCGAACTGCCCTACTACAACACCTTCTTCAAGACGACCCATGTGCCCGCAATCGCACTGGCGGCCAAAATCGCCGAACTGGCACCAGGTGATCTGAACCATGTCTTTTTCGCAGCTGGCGGGTCCGAGGCAAACGACACCAACATCCGCCTCGTGCGCACATACTGGGCCGAGAAGGGGCAGCCGGACAAAAATATCATCATCAGCAGGAAAAACGCGTATCACGGGTCTTCTGTCGGGTCGGCTTCGCTGGGCGGCATGGCAGGTATGCATGCGCAGGGCGGCATTCCGATCCCGAACATTCACCACATCAACCAACCGAACTGGTGGGCCGAAGGCGGCGACATGTCGCCCGAGGAATTCGGCCTGGCCCGCGCGCGCGAGCTGGAAGAGGCCATACAGGAGCTGGGCGAGGACCGTGTCGCGGCCTTTATCGCCGAGCCGGTTCAGGGTGCAGGCGGCGTGATCGTGGCGCCCGATACCTACTGGCCGGAAATTCAGCGCATCTGCGACAAATACGATATCCTGTTGATTGCAGACGAGGTGATCTGTGGGTTCGGCCGAACCGGCAACTGGTTCGGATCGCAAACCGTGGGCATCAAACCGCATATCGTGACCATCGCCAAGGGGCTCAGCTCGGGCTATGCGCCGATCGGCGGGTCCATCGTGAATGATGAGATCGCCGAAGTGATCGGCGGGACGGAATTCAACCATGGGTACACCTATTCCGGCCACCCCGTCGCCGCCGCCGTGGCGCTTGAGAACCTGCGCATTTTGGAAGAAGAGAAGATCGTCGAGCATGTGCGCGATGTTGCCGCCCCCTATCTGAAACAGAAATGGGAGGCCCTGGTCGATCACCCGCTTGTGGGTGAGGCGAAGATCGTCGGAATGATGGCCTCCATCGCTCTGACACCCGACAAAGCCAGCCGCGCCAAATTCGCGTCCGAGCCCGGAACGGTCGGCTATATCTGCCGTGACCGTTGCTTTGCCAACAATCTGATCATGCGTCATGTGGGCGACCGCATGATCATCTCGCCGCCGCTGATCCTGACCCCGGCAGATATCGACGAGATGTTCGTGCGGATTTACAAATCTCTGGACGAAGCACAGGCGGAAATCATCGCTCAGGGACTGATGAAAGCCGCATCCTGAGATCAGAAAAAGGTTCTATTAAGGGGCGGCCCGTCTGGGTCGCCTCTTATCGTTCACCGCAACCGCTCCAAAAGTGTCGCAGTTGGATAGCCGTCCGGCACCAAGCCCTGCGCCAGTTGGTAGGCGCGAACCGCATTGATGGTATTCGGCCCTGTACGCCCATCGATACCCTTTGTATCGAACCCCGCATTTGTCAGGCGGGTTTGCAGTTCTTTCTTCTCGGTGAAGCTTAGCGCCCGCTCCCCTCGGGGCCAGTCGGACTGAAACGGTGCGCCACCCGCAAGCCGGTCGGACAGGTGTCCGATACCGATCACGTAAGCATCGGCCCCGTTATAGGCCTCGATCACGCTGAAATTGTCGAAAATCATCAGCGCCACGCCATGCCTCCCGGTGGGCAAAAGGATTGCGGCTTGCCCGTGATCCAGGACCGGTTTGCCGTCACGCCCCACCACGCCACGCGCCGCCCAATCTGACGGCAGCAGGGTGAAGTCCCGTTTGGCGGTGGCATAGTCGAACCCTTCGGGCAAGCGCACCTCGACGCCCCAGGGCTGCCCCTTTTTCCAACCGTGTCGCGCCAGATAGGACGCGGCCGAGGCCAGCGCATCCGTCGGATCATCCGACCAGATGTCTCGCCGACCATCGCCATCGAAATCAACTGCGTGATCCAGATACGAAGTTGGCATGAATTGCGTGTGCCCCATCGCACCTGCCCAGCTGCCCAGCATGTTTTTGGCGCTGACATCGCCTGCCTGCACGATCCTCAGCGCGGCGATCAACTGCGTTTCAAAGAACTGCGCCCGCCGTGCATCAAAGGCCAGCGTCGCCAAGGAACTCAGCGTCCGGTTGCTGCCACGATAAGAGCCGAATGATGTTTCCAACCCCCAGATCGCCGTGACCACTTCCTTTTCTACGCCATATACCGCCTCGATTTGCTGCAACACCTGCCGATGTCGTTGCATCGCGGCACGACCATTGGAAACGCGCGTGTCCGAGACGGCGGAATCCAGATACGCCCAGATCGGTTTCGAAAATTCAGCCTGATTGCGGTCTCGTTTCAGGATGTCCTCGTCAAAGATCATGTCCGGGAACACCCTGTTCAATGTTCTTTCCGATATACCCTGCAGCTTCGCGCGCTCGTGAAACGCGCCGAGCCAGGCCTGAAACCGTGCGGTCACGGCCGCGGACACCCGCAAAGCCTCAACCGTCGGGCGCGGGACCGGACGGATCGAAACCGCCACATCCGCCGAGGCCAGCTGTATCGTTTTGCCGGACACTGCACTGTCTGGCCAAGTCGTATTTTCTGATATGTCCGCCTGCACCATGGATGCCCACAATGCGACGGTCATGACGCCGCCTACGCATTTTTGCATTCCGATTTTTCCTGATTACTGCTCGACCTCAGGGTAGCGCAAAATCGGCGAATCACAAAGTCTCAGGCGTCCTCATCGCGTTCTTGCGCGTCGCGCGCTGCGCGGATTTGCGCCAAAACTTCGCGCAGCATGGGCACCCGGTAAGGTCTAAAGCTTTGATCTGTCACGGACATGTCCTGCATGCGATCCAACCGGAAGACGCGAAAATCCTGTCTCAGATGGCACCAGCCGAGCAACACATTTGATCGATCCATATAGACGATGCTCAGCGGGTTGACCCGTCTTTGTGTGGCACCGCCCTTTGCGTCCGTATACGAGAACTCGATCGCGCGTTCGTCCCACGTCGCCTGCCGCAAAATGGCCACGTCGATTGTTGGCGCGGGCGGGCGATTGAACCGCGTTGCCGCCAGAACCGCGTGGCTCAGCCGATGGGACTGACGCTGTGGCAATCGCCCCTGCAATTTCCGCAGGGCGGCGCTGGCTGCATCTGACAAGGCCGGGTCACCAATCACCTGAACTTCGCGCAGGCCAAGAACCAGGGCCTCAAGCTCGTCATCGGTGAAACCCAATGGCGGCAAAGTGGCATCTTCGATCAGGGTGAATCCAAACCCTGCCTCACCGTCGATAACGGCCCCCAGACCACGCAGCGCGTCAATATCCCTGTGTATCGTTCTGGCAGAAACACCCAGATCCTGCGCCAGTTGTTCAGACGTTCTGGGCGATGGGCCAGAACGCAGGGCTTGCATCAGTTGGAACAATCGGGCGGTGCGGGACATGATGAACCCTAGCCTATCCCTAATGACAAAAACTGTCATCAGCTCGGTTTACTCATCCGGCACGTCAAATATACGGAGCCACGCGATGCTGACCCTTCTCACCTATCCTTCCGCCTTCGGACTGTTCAGCGCCAGTCCGTTCTGCGTCAAGACAGCCTTGATGCTTCAGCACTCCGGTCAGGTCTGGCAGCGTTCGGACATGCTTGACCCCCGCAGGATGCCGCATCAAAAACTGCCAGTGCTGCGGACGCCAGAGCGGTTGATTCCGGACAGCGATCTGATCCGCGATTGGCTGGAACAGAAGGGGGCGGAGTTCGATCAGGGGCTTTCGGATGTGGAAAAAGCGCAATCCCGCGCGCTGGTACGAATGGCCGAAGAGCATCTGTATTTCCACATCGTTCTGGACCGCTGGGGAAATGACGAGGTCTGGCCAATCCTTCGCGAAACCTTTTTCACCGGAATTCCGACCCTGATCCGAAAGCCGGCGTCCAATGCGATCCGAAAATCCGTTCTGAAAGGAATCAGGTCACAAGGAATCGGCCGGTTCTCGTTGCCTGAGCGCCTGGACCGGGTCGAACGCGATCTCGAGGCGATCTCGGCCCATCTGTGGCAATCCCGCTTCCTGCTGGCGGATCAACCGACTTCAGCAGATATGAGCTTCGGCCCAATGCTCGCCGCCATGCGCGCAACGCCTGCCGATACCCCACTGACCCGAAGGATCAAACAAGATAATCTGTTGAACAGTTACGTAGACCGGATGGAACAGGCGATACCGATTGCATGAAACCTTTTGATGACCCCACAGTCGCCTCGGCCTTTGAAGCCATGCCCCCGCAAGCACGCGCGGGGGCCCTGGCGCTTCGCGATCTGATACTGAATACAGCAGAGTCTCTGCCCACCGCCAATCCATTGCGAGAAGAGCTGCGCTGGGGCCAGCCCGCCTATCTTGCCCCCAAAGGGTCAACGATCCGGCTGGGGGCTCACAAATCCGCGGATTTCGCACTATTCGTGCACTGCCAAAGCCGATTGATCGGTGATTTCACCACGGCCTTTCCGGGCGAGGACCGAATTGACGGGAACCGGGCCATTCTGTTCGATGACCCGAGCCAGATCGATGAAACCCGCCATGGCTGGCTGATTGCCCGGGCGCTGACCTATCACCTTTGACGGCGCTTGCGTTCGACCTTGCGCTTGATCTTGTCCTTCTTGCGCTTGGTGCTGGCTGCCTTGCGTCGCGTCGACCGCTTGGCGGGCCCGCGCCCGCGCGGCAGGGCCTGATCGTCGATGGACAGCAGTTCCAGCTCCAACCCGCCGGTCACAGGTGTCGCCTCGGTCAGCCTCACCGTGACCCGCTGGCCGATGGCGATGATCAGCCCGGAATCCGAGCCCATCAGCGTTCCGGCCTCTCGATCAAAATGGAAGAATTCGCGCCCCAAAGACCGCACCGGCACCAGGCCATCCGCGCCCGTTTCGTCCATTTTCACGAAGGCCCCGAACCGGGCAATGCCACTGATCCGCCCGGTGAATTCGTTGCCCACACGTTCGCTGAGATAGGCCGCCAGATAGCGGTCGGTCGTATCGCGCTCGGCCATCATCGAGCGGCGTTCGGTATCCGAAATATGCGTGGCCGTTTCTTCGAGCCGGGCAATTTCATCCTCGGTCAGCCCGTCCTTGCCCCAGCCATGGGCCGAGATAAGCGCCCGGTGCACGATCAGGTCTGCATAGCGCCGGATGGGCGAGGTGAAATGCGCGTAATTACGCAGCGCCAGCCCGAAATGGCCGAAGTTTTCCGGGCTGTAATAGGCCTGCGCCATCGACCGCAAGGTGCTGAGATTGATCAGCTCGGCATCCTCGGTGCCGGCGGCGGCATTCAGCAGCGCGTTCAGGTGACGGGTCTGGAGCACCTGCCCCTTGGCCAGATTCAGCCCGGCGGCCTGCGCCGTCTCGCGCAGGCTTTCCAGTTTTTCGGGCGCGGGTTCTTCGTGCACCCGGAACAGCAGCGGGCTGCGCTTGGCGATCAGCGTCTCGGCGGCGGCCACGTTGGCCAGGATCATGAATTCCTCGATCAGCCGGTGCGCGTCCAGCCGGTCACGGAAGGCCACGCTTTCGACCTCGCCCTTGTCGTTCAGAACGATCTTGCGCTCCGGCAGGTCCAGCTCCAGCGGCTGGCGATCAGCACGGGCCTTTTTCAGCGCGGCATATGCAGCATAAAGCGGTTTCAGAACGCTCTCCAGCAACGGCCCAGTGCGGTCGTTCGGATGACCGTCGATGGCCTCTTGCACCTCGGCATAGTTCAACGAGGCTGCCGAGCGCATCAGACCGCGCACGAACCGGTGACCGATCCTGTTGCCATCCGCGTCGATTTGCATCCGCACCGCGATACAGGCGCGCGGCACGCCTTCGTGCAGCGAACACAGATCACCCGACAGACGGTCGGGCAGCATCGGCACGACGCGGTCGGGGAAATAGCTGGAATTGCCGCGCTTGCGCGCCTCGCGGTCCAGCGCGGTGCCGGGCCGCACATAGGCGGCGACATCAGCAATGGCGACCCAGATCACATGACCGCCCGGGTTTTTCGGGTCGTCATCAGCATGGGCATAACAGGCGTCGTCATGATCGCGCGCGTCCGAGGGATCGATCGTCAGCAAAGGCATATCCCGCAGATCCTCGCGGCCTTTCAGGCCGACAGGTTTGGCCTTGTCGGCCTCGGCAATCACCTTGTCGGGGAAATCATCCGGGATGCCGTGCTGATGGATCGCGATCAACGAAACGGCCTTGGGCGCAGTAGGGTCGCCCAGCCGTTCAACGATACGCGCGCGTGGCAGCCCCATGCGGTTTTTCGGCCCGGCTTGCTCGGCCTCGACCAGTTCGCCATCCCTGGCGCCCAGCGCAGCGCCTTCGGCCACCAGCCATTCGGTCGATCCGGCCTTGTCGATCGGCACGATCCGCCCGCCTTCGGCCCCTTTGCGGAAGATACCCACGATTTTCCGAGGGTTCGTTCCGATACGGCGGATCAGGCGGGCTTCGTAATTGTGATCTTCCTCATGCACCACGGTCAGACGAGCCAGAATGCGATCACCTTCGCCCAGCGCCGGGTCGCTGGCGCGAGCAATGATCAGAACGATGGGCTCGACCCCCTCGCCATGCCATTCCAGCGGCCGCGCGAACAGGTCGCCATCGGCATTCGGCGCCTTTACCTGCAACACGCTGACCGGCGGCAGGCGATCCGGGTCGCGGTAACTGCGCTTGCGCTTCTCAAGATGGCCTTCGGCCTCAAGCTCTTTGAGGATACGTTTTAGATCAATCCGATCCGCGCCCTTGATGCCAAAGGCTTTGGCGATATCGCGTTTTGAGGTCAGAGTGGGGTTCGCCGAGATCCAGTCCAGGACCTCCTGCTTGGTAGGGATGCGAGTCATACGTCCGGCCTAGCACGCGTTTGCGACCGCGTCATGACCAAAAAGCCTCAGGGGTCAAGATCGGCAACCGTATCCACATCGCGCAGTTGATCAAGCAATGACACCCGACCGCCAGAAATCGAGGCCAGCGTGTCAGCCAATGCGTGTTCTGTCGACCAGCGCACGTTTTGGAACAGACTTGCCGGCAAGGCTGCATATCGTTGCGCGCCGACCAGCCAATAGCCACCATCCGGGGCTGGCCCAAACACCATTTGAGAACACCCCAATGCGTTGAAAGCACGGGCAATATGGCGGCGCGAAATGCCCGGAATGTCCGCACCGATCAGGCAAACCGGGCCCTTGGGCATCCCGCGCAGCATCCGCCCCATACGATCCCCCAGGTCCCCACGCCCCTGCGCGGCGCGCGGCAGGTCAGCGGGCCATACCCGGCTGTTCAGACCCTGCTGATCGGGTGAGACGGCCAAAACGATTCGCCAACGGGGATCACGCAGCCGCCGGATCAGGGACCGGGTCTGGTGCCGAAACCACCACGCCGCCGCGACCATGCCGATTTCTCGTCCAAGCCGCGTTTTAACGCGGCCCGGTTGAGGTTCCTTCACCATGATCACCAATGTGCGCTGCATGGATCAGGCGAAATAATCGGTCAGGATGCGGCTATAAATCGATTTGAGTTGCTGGATCTGGGCCACCTCGACGCACTCGTCAACCTGATGCATCGTGCGACCGACCAGACCGAACTCTACAACCGGGCAATGGTTCTTGATGAAACGCGCATCCGACGTACCACCGGTCGTCGAAAGCTCGGGCGTTGCGCCTGTTTCCGCCTCTACCGCCTTGGCCACCAGATCCGACAAGGGCCCCGGCGGGGTCAGAAAGCTTTCGCCTGAAATCTTGATTGCGACATCTATTTCAACGCCGAACCGAGCGGCCACCTGATCTGCTTCCGACTTCAGCCAGTCGCTCAGGCTGGCCCCGGAATGCAGATCATTGAATCGAATATTCACCGTTCCCTTGCACTGCGCCGGGATTACGTTAGTGGCCGCATTCCCGGTGTCGATTGTCACCACTGCCAATGTCGAAGCATCGAAGTGGTCCGTGCCCTGATCCAGTTCGTGCCCCGCCAGCCGATCCATCAGCCGCGCCATGGCTGGCAACGGGTTTTTGGCACGATGCGGATAGGCCGAATGCCCCTGAACACCGGTGATCGTAAACCATGCGGTCATCGACCCCCGACGGCCGATCTTCATCATTTCACCCATCTTGTTCGGGCAAGTGGGCTCACCCACCACACAGACAGACATATGTTCATCGGCGCCGTCCATGTAATCCAGCAAGGCGGTCGTGCCATCCAGCGCGTCGCCTTCCTCGTCGCCGGTAATCGTCAGGATGATGGCTCCGTCAGGCGGGGTGTCGCGCACGAAATCGATTGCCGCCGCCGCAAACGCCGCAACGCCGGATTTCATATCCGTTGCCCCACGCCCATACATCACACCATCGCGTATTTCGGCCCCGAAAGGCGGCATCGTCCATGCGGCTTCGTCGCCGACCGGCACAACATCAGTATGGCCGTTGAACCCGAAACTGCGCGGATGGCCTTTCTGGCCCCATCGTGCGAACAGGTTGCTGACGCCACCACGGTCGACACGCGTGCATTCAAACCCCGCATCCGCCAGCTTCGATCCCAGCAGAACGAGCGCGCCGCCCTCGGCTGGTGTGACCGATGGGCAACGGATCAGATCGGCTGTCAATTGGACGGGGTCGGTCATGCAATGGCCTCTGGAACGGTGTCTTTCGCGGGTTCGCGCACAGATTCAACGAATTGGCCGGTTTTCCAACCCCAATTCGCAAAAATATCATTTCACCCGACTGAGCAGATATCAAAGCGATACCCTGACAAATCATGGCGGTTTACCCGGCGACCATCTTGCCGCCAGCCGCGCAATCGCGTTACAGGGCCGCGAAACAGGTGAATGAAAATGAAGCGCGCATTCTACGCACTGATCTGCCTGACTTTCGCCGTCCTAGCGCAGCAGAGCATGGCACAGTCCCTCACGGTCACGACGGTGACCCGCCCCCCGTTTTCCTATGTCGAAGACGGTGCGGAAACCGGCTTTTCGATGGATCTGCTCGCCGCGCTGGCAGAAGCGCTGAACTGGGACTATTCCATCAATCGGGTGGATTCATTCTCGGATATGCTGGAGGCGGTTCAGAATGGGTCCGCCGATCTTGCAGTCGCCAATATCTCGATCACTGCGCTGCGGGAAACGCAAATGGACTTCAGCCAGCCGATCTTTGAGGCGGGCCTACAGATCATGGTGCCATCGGAAGCCGCGCGCCAGCCTTCGCTGCTGCATGCGCTGCTCTCAAAAGAGCTTTTTATCGCCATCGGCCTGGCCTTCGCCATTCTGTTGGGCGGCGGCATGTTGATGTGGAGCTTTGAGCGCAGTGCTCAACCCTATTTCGACCGCAAGCTGAACGAGGCATGGTTTCCCTCGTTCTGGTGGGCGCTGAACCTTGTCGTGAACGGCGGGTTCGAAGAGAGGATGCCGCGCACGCCTTTCGGCCGGCTTCTGGGTGTCATTCTGGTTGTTTCGTCACTGTTCATCGTGTCCGTTTTCACGGCCCGCATCACCTCGGTCATGACGGTGGATGCGATCTCGGGCAGCGTGAATTCGGTGAATGACCTGTATGGCAAAAATGTCGGGACAATCTCGGACTCGACCGCGGCAAGTTTTCTGAACCGGCGTGATATTGAATTCACCGGCTATCCCGGGCTGGAGCAGATGCTGGATGCGTTCCAGTCCAAACAACTGGATGCTGTCGTATTCGACGCGCCGATCCTGTCTTACTATGCGGCCCATGAAGGCCGGCGAACGGCGTCGATGACAGGCGGCGTCTTCCTGCGCGAGAACTATGGCATCGCTTTCCCGACCGGGTCGCCTCTGGTCGAGGATGTCAACCAGGCCCTGCTTTCGTTGCGTGAAGACGGTACTTATGACGAAATCTATCGCAAGTGGTTCGGTATGCGGAACTAGGCCGGCGCCTCGTCTCCGAAGAACGGTGTCATCTGCGCGACGATCACGGCGTTTTCATCCAGGGCACGCTGCATCAGGGCACGTTCGTCAGGTTCGATGTCATGTCCCTGTGCCTCACGCTCGGCCAGGGTCCCGTAGCCGGTGACATCCAAAGGCGCGGTGTCGGCCTGCTTCAGAATAGCCACCGTCTCGCGCACGGCCTCGGCTTCGTCCACGCCGCTGGCGTAGCAGATCAGTGCCGCCCCCGTCGCACCGTCCGGCAGCCCGTCGCCGTCCTTGCGGCCGATCTGGACCAGAAGGGTATAGACTTGCTGACGAGAGGGCTTCTTTTGCTTTTCCATGGGCCCTGCATTACGCGCGGTGTTTTGGAGGGTCAACTGCTTCCATCGATCCAGGCTTTGAGCGTGGGATCTTCCGCAGCCCCCTGCCAGGCCCACAAGCCTAGAGGATTTGCAGGAATGCGACTCAGCAAAGCCCCTTCCCCATTTTCGCCCAAAAATTGAGCCGCGCTTCAACTCCATTCCTTAAGTTGAATCGGGCACATTTTTGCCACATTTTGACCTCAATTTTAGCCATTTCCTGCTGAGTTCGACGCGTTTCCTGCCTTTCACAACGGTGAAGAGAAGCCAACCCTAGGATGGTGCCACTGCGTAAGTCATTTTTTTACAGGAGAATTAAAATGAGTGTTCTGTCCAAGTTAATGATGACAACTGCAAGTGTGATTGTGCTTTCCGGAGTACCTGCTGTCGCCGTGCTGTCTTTTGTGACGCCAAGTGCAGCTTACGCCCAAGACGGCGGTGGCGATAGCGAAGACGGGGGCGATAGCGAGAGCGGTGGCGACAACGAAGGCGGCGACGATAACGAAGGCGGCGGCGATAACGAAAGCGGCGGCGACAACGAAGGCGGCGGCGATAACGAAAGCGGCGGCGACAACGAAGGCGGCGACGATAACGAAAGCGGCGACGATAACGAAGGCGGCGGCGACAACGAAGGCGGCGACGATAACGAAGGCGGCGGCGATAACGAAAGCGGCGGCGACAACGAAGGCGGCG
>NZ_WVQV01000012.1:0-87284 GCF_013110585.1 Ruegeria sp. HKCCD6119
CCACTCTGCGCGCAAATCGGCGGGAAATCAATCACATCTGATAAGCGATACTTATTGGGTATGAAAGAAAGATATTTGGCTCGAACAACAAGTAAACAAAATCAAAAGATAATGAGCGTAATAATGGTAGCACCCCTAATCTGGCGGGCCTTCTGAGGATCTGTTGCAACTTTTAGCCATTGACGTTCTCGGAGTTAGCAAGTGAGTAATTGTCGGTCGTATCAATTCGAAAGCAAGTTCATGATTTCTTCCAGATCACGGCACGACACCAAATAACGCAGGTAAAGGAAAACGGCGTGCAATATTATTTCCTTTGGAAAATGCGCGCCCTTGAATGACATCGTCACAGTTTGACTTTTCCGAAATCCGCCGCGCCACTTTCACGAGGACCAACCTCGAACAGAGGGTCTCAAAGCTTGCGACAGAGCCTTTATGGTCGTTGAGGGTCGATCCTGTCTGCCCCCTCCGGCAGGATACGCCCGATTAGAAACTCGTTGTTCGAAAATACTGTGGTGACGCAATCCGCTGCGGCCATACCTGACCGAAGCCGGATTACGGCGTAATCCGCGCGCAGCGCAGTGTTCTTGGTACATTCCCCGTCAAAGAATGCGCGACGTGCCTGCAATAGCTGATACCAGCGCACTACATCAGGTTTGCTGGTTGGAATGTATTTGAAATTTACGACAAACCCTCGCCCACTCAATCGTTCCATCCCGCCGGGAAACGGATCGCCCTCCAGAATTGATCCTCCTGCAATTGCCTCCTGCACCACGATTGCCGCATTCGGTGCCGTGTTGGTGCGGATCCATGATAGAATATCGCGTTCGGAGGCGCTGAGAGCGGCTTCGAGCCTGATATGTGGGGGATACCGCGTGACGATTTGCGCCAGACTGCCCAAGGCCTGGGGCAGTAAGAGCAACAAAACTGCGGTGCAGGTTGCCAGAGCGAGCCGCGGTCGCTGGTCCTGCTCGACCAGTTCCGACAGCATATGCGCCAAAGCCAGAAGCGACATCAGACAGATTAGCCCGGCAGGACGCAGCAGATAGAAGGGTGCCAGCAAGTAGCGGCCATCGTCCAGCATGTAGATAACAAGCGCCAGAAGGACATATACATTCAGCCCGATCAACCAGATCAGCAAAGCCCGGTCCCTGAACCGGTCGCGTAGCATTACGAGCGCAATCAAAAGCGCCAAATGCACGCATGCACCGGGCAGCCAGGCTTTGAGGAAATGGCGGATGCCATCGAGAAGGGGAGCAACATGGAAGTGCGCTGAAAGTTCTGTGTAGATCGCGTTTAGCGAGCGATCGAGGCCCGAGGTATCGACCTCCACCCCGATCCGCTCCCGGATCAAGACAAAGAATAACGGCAGGATCAGCAGGAAGAATCCGATCGCGAGACGTGCGGATTGCCACATGCGACCTGTTTTCAGAAGGTGCAGCAGAACCAGTGTCACAGCCCAGAAACCACCGACCAGAAAATGCATGTAGGTTGCCACTGCCAACGCGATCATAGCCATTATCCAGCGGCCGTTCAGCGCTGAGGTGATCGCGAGGAATACCGCAGCGTAGGCAAAGACCTTCGCCTCTATTGTGTCGAACATCCATTCATTGCCAAGAATACCTTGAGCGCTTTGACAAAATATCAGGAGTGAGAGAGCCAGTTCGGCCACCCGCAATCCGAAATCGCGTGCGATGGCGGCAACCCCCAAGGCAGAGAGCAACCAGAGTGTCAGTGCGAAGATCGTCTTAGCGGCTTCAAAGCCTGCCAGTGTGATAACGTTGCCGATCAGCAAAAAGCTGACGATGCGTCCCTTTGAATCGTCGAAAACCGCATGGCTGTCTGTGAATGCGTCGGGTTGCGCAAATCTATAGGAGAGATCGAAATAGTTGATCTCGTTACCCGACCATTGCACTGGCCACATAAATGGACCGATGACTGCGATTGCGGTTAGAGCAAGTAACCAATAGCTACGGCTCGTTGCAATGTCGCCGACCTGCCCCAGCGCTCCTTTCATCAGCCCCCCCCATAGCACAGGTTGCCATTGCAGTTGCAATTGATATCCGCATTCATCTTCCTATGCGCATGCGGTCGCGGTTTGGTGAGATATAACATGGTGCTGTAAATTTTTTGAAATATTTATATAGCTTTGAACGCTGGAGGTGATTTTGGGAGGCGTGGTTTGGTGTTTCGCACCCTGAAAACTGGACCGTTTGAAGCTGGAGTTTTCCGCTAAGCTTCCCAAACTGGGATAGGAGCGGAATCGCATGAAGGCATCAAAGTCCACGGGGATGCAATAGGCGTTCATCCTGAAGCAGGGCGAGTAAGATCGCTGTTTCATCAAGAGGCTCACCTGGTCGATGTTGGGTGTCAAAGCCTTCGTATCATCCGCAGTAAAATCAACGAGCCTGGAACGGGGGCGCAGCGACCTCCAGATGCTCCAACACATCTACTTGCAAGCGAAAGGAAAAGGTGGTGCTCCGCCGGTGCGGCTCATTGACGGATTTTATAACATTCCACGGTAGATCGAATTTGTAACACAACCACCTTATCCTGTCATACTCTTCAATAGGAAGTCGGGGGTGATTTTAGAAATCCGTATTTTCTATAATTGTCCTCGGAACAGTTTTGCTCTTGGAGGCAAACTCCACGCCGGGATAAGGGTCCCGCGTCTTTCTTAACCAGCAGGCGTGTGTCCGTCGTCAGGGATTTTGGGACAGATGGCGACGTGAGCTATGACAAGATCGTGTCGCAGTATTTCTATGTCTTCTATGCGCCTGACAAACTGTCGGCGGAGCAATTTGAAAACATTGGAAACTTCTCACTCAATTCGATTAAAATGCTGGAATCCCGGGTTCAGGAAATCCTGCTTAGTGTGATTATGGGGAACGAGTATATGGACAAAGATTTCAGTGCAGCAATGGAACGCTTTAGCACAGAACTTCTGCCGCAACCTTCCTAGGATGCCGAAGGCAGACGCCTCGCGGGCCTTGATGCGCCATGTGGGTTCCCTCTCTGTCGACGATACCTTTGACGTATTACGCACCTGCCATATGATGGCTGTGTTTCAACATGGCTCAGCCTCGTACCATATCAGATCAACGGTGCTGAATCTGCAATCGATTTGGTAAAACCTTTCCGGGTGGCGGGTTTGTGTGACGTCCGCATGTGCCCCGGACAAGGGGGTAAGGGGTTTCGTCTATGGCCTATGTTTCAGGGCAACCAGAGCAGGAGGTGGATATTGCAACCGGACGTTCCACCCGGCCACTACGCGTTCTGCAATTGGGACCTGCGTTCGAACGAGGTGGAATTCAGCGCCATATTCTGGACCTGACGAGTTATCTGCGGGATCGAGGGCATCATGTCGAACTGGGTGGACCGCCCGGTCCATGGGGCCGGGAAGGGCGCGATGTCGGGTTTCATGCGTTGGACCTGAAACGTGTATCGGAAGACGAGGGTCTCAGTATGATGAGACGGCTAGGAGCCGCCGTGGGCTGTGCGCAAAAACTGCGAAAGATTGTCGCCCGCGGCCGTTTCGACCTTGTTCATTCTCACGAAACCGCCCCCGCACTTGTCGCCCGGCTGGCGCTTGCCGGCCAGCCGACCCGCCGCCTTTTCACCTTTCATGGTTCAACGCCCGAACGGTATGGCGGGGTGGCGCGCAGTGCTCAGTTCGCAGCTCATGTCACTGCTTGCCCCAGCCATAAAACCCTTGATGCATTGATCGATCGTGGCCTGCCGCGGGCGCGCACAGCCCAGCTTGGGCTTGGTGTGCCACCGCCACCGGATCAGGATCCCGCTGCAGTTCTGGCGCTGAGACAGGAACTTTTGCGCGACGAGAAAGGTGTGTTGATTTTCAGCCCGGCCCGGCTGGATCCGCAAAAGGGTATCGACCTGATGATCGATGTGCTGGCCCGGCTGGTGAAGGTGCGCCGCGATATCGTGCTCGCGCTGGCAGGTCATGGTCCTTTGGAAGATGTGATTTCGGGTTGGATTGCCTCGGCGGGGGTGAGTGAAAATATCCGGGTTCTGGGGCCGATCGATACCGTCCCCCTGCATATGGCCGCCGCGGATTTCATGCTGCTCACGTCCCGTTGGGAGGCGCTGCCGATTTCAATCGTCGAGGCCTTTCACGCCGGTTTGCCCGTGATAGCGACCGATTGCGGCGGTGTGAGTGAACTTGTGTCTGAACAGGTTGGGCGGCTTTGCCCGGTTGGCGATGCCGAAGGGCTGACTGCTGCTGTGCTGGAGCTTGCGGGGAACGAGGAACTGCGCCGGGAACTGGGGTCCAACGCTCGTGCACTGGCACGTGAGGACCGTTTCGACCCAACCCATGTGCATGAACGGATCGAACAGATTTATCGGCAGATGCTGGATGGGGTGGCATGACAGAGTGCAGGAAGTAGAAACAATAAGGGAATATTTTGTATATTATCGAGTATTTGGGCTGCTTTGAGGTGAAACCGCCTGCATCCGAGCCTTGTGTCAGTATGCGCCCCGGATACGGTGGGGTGCGAAAGAAGGACCGGCACCTGCATGCGCCGCGTCCAGGCCGACGATTTTGCCGGGTGCCTGACCTGAACCGAGTGGACTGGAGAAGCCCATGAAACAGCCTTCCCCCGCGCTTGACCGCAACGATCTGGCAATACTCCTGTTCATTCTTCTTCTTGCCGCAGTCCTCAGAAGCGCCGGGCTGAACGCGCCCCTGTGGTATGACGAAATCCGGACCGTCGATACGCATGTCAGCCTTCCGTGGAATGAGATGATGCGCGAATATTCGATGAACCATCATTACTTTTTCAGCATGAAGGCAAAGCTGGTTTCCCAGATCTTCGGAGATCAGGCCTGGGCATACCGGTTTCCGGCCGTCCTGTTCGGCGTCGGTCTTGTCGGGGTAATCTGGTGGCTGGCAAAAGAGGTTGCAGACAGCACGATTGCGCATGTTTCTGCCTTGCTGGTGGCCCTGTCCTACCATCAGGTCTGGTTCTCTCAGAACGCGCGCGGATATACCGAGCTTGCATTCTGGAGCACGCTTGGCTTCATTTTCTTTCTGCGGGGGATGCGCCAGCCAGCGACCGGCACCTGGGTTGCATTCGGCTTTACCGCCGCGGCCGCTGTTTTCACGCATCTGACCGGTGCATTTTTCTTTGTTGCACTGGGTCTCATCTGGCTGCTTTCCCTTGTGACCGGGTTCGGCCGGGGCACTTTGACCCGCGAATGGGTGCTGCATCCGCTGGTGGGTGTTGCGGTTGCGCTGGTTCTGGTCCTGCTTGCATATCTGCCGATCTTGCCAAGCATAGCGGGCACGGTGAGCGAGGTTTCGGCGACATCCGCCGTGGACCCCATGCAGGAATACCAGAACCCGCTCTGGACAATTGTCGAAGGTTTGCGGACCGCGGTTGGGGATACCGGCCCGCTGATGTTGTTCATCGCGATCGGTGGGCTGGCCGTCATCGTCTTCGGTGCCGTGGGGGCGCATGCGGTGCAGCCGTTGTTTTTCCCGTCCATCGCCATGCATATCGCCGTGACGCTACTGCTTCTGCTGTCGCTTGAGATGCGGATCTGGCCGAGGTTCTTTTTCGTCGATATCGGGCTGATCATTATTCTGGCCGTTGTGGGGTGTCGATACGGTGCTGATGCGGTGGCACGGTGGGCTCAACAGCCCCGGTTTGGATCGCCGCTCTTTGCGTTGGGCGTTCTGGCGATGATCGTGGTGTCCGTGTTCTTGGTGCAGCGGAACTATTCTGCTCCGAAACAGGATCTGGCGGGGGCTTTTGCGCTTGTTGAAGAAACCCGCAGCCCGTCAGAACGGGTATATGCGATCAACCCGGGCGGCCCCCTTTTCGAAGACCACTTCGACGCCGACTGGGGAACCATCGGGGATGCGCAGGACTATTCCGAGGCCATGGCCCAACCTGGCCCTGTGGCGCTGGTTGTTCTGTTCCCAGACCGGATGTTCCGTGCCATTCCTGATCTGCAACGTGATGCGGAAGGGCGGCTGGAACGCGTGCACGCGTTTGCCGGGACGCTGGGGGACGGGCAGGTTCTTGTCTACCGGCGCAGATGAGGCCGAGGGATCAGGATGAATGACCGTCCAGGGGCTCAAACCCCAGGCTGCTTTCGACAATGTAAAGCGGGCGTTTCTGAGCCTCTGCATAAAGCCGCCCCAGATATTCCCCGATGACGCCCAGCACGACAAGTTGCAGGCCACCGATCAACAGCACTGCAACCATCAATGAGGCATAGCCGGGTACATCCACCCCGTAGACAAGGGTGCGTGAGATCAGGAAAACACCATAGATGATCGCGGCCAACGCAGTCAGCATGCCGACATAGCCCGCAATCCTGAGAGGTACGGTGCTGAACCCGGTAATACCGTCCAGCGCAAAGTTCCAAAGGCGCCAGTAGTTGAATTTGGTCTGCCCCGCCGCACGCTCGGGGCGGTCATACGCCACCTCGGTGTGCCGAAACCCGACCCAGGCAAAAAGGCCCTTCATAAAGCGGTTGTGCTCACGCAACTGAACAACAGCCTGAACCACGCGCCGGTCCATAAGGCGGAAATCGCCGGTATTGGCGGGTATCGGTACCCCCGAAAGCCGGTTGATGACCTGATAGAACTTCAGCGCTGTCCAGCGTTTCATCGCGGTATCGCTGTCGCGGTGGCGCCGGACGGCATAGACGACATCGAACCCTTCGCGCCATTTTTTCAGAAATGTCTTGATCAGTTCGGGGGGATCCTGCAAATCCGCGTCTATCGGAACAACGGCTTCACCCGCAGCTGCATCCAGCCCCGCCGTCAATGCGATTTCCTTGCCGAAATTACGTGAAAAATTCAGCACCTTGATACGATCATCGCGCTCATGCGCGGCGGCCAGAAGCTTGGCAGTTGCGTCTGTGCTGCCATCGTTCACGCAGATGATCTCGTAGCTTTCCCCAAGCTGATCGAGGAATTGCCCCAAACGTTCGAACAGGGCCGGCAGAACCTCTTCTTCATTGAACATGGGCACGATGATGCTGAGCGTCGGAGCGCTTTGGTCCAAGGCTTTTTCCCGGGACGGAATTGTGGGGGAACTCATGTTTAAATTTACCATAACGCGTAGCCTTTCCCGTGCGTCCGGGGATAAGTGACCATGGTTTTGCCTTGGGCTCAAAAAGTTCTGTGTGCGTGCGTATTTTTTCGAATTTCAGTGTCTTTTCACAGTCACTAAGCACCTCACGCCGTGCATTGGTGATGACAAAGTTTTTAGTTTGGCGTCATTTGGCCAGTCAGGCGCACGCCTTATTCTAGGTTGCCGGATGGATTCTCTATCGCGCCAAGTGTCAGCTTTTCGGACCAGGTGACTGCACCATCCCCGTTCACCATTGATACTTCGATCTCATTTGGTACCTCTCCGTTCCAACCTGCGGTATAGAAACACCCGCCATGTATGGTGTGGCCGTGGTCTTGGATTGCGCTGCGAACGGTTGGCATCGCGGTGCTTGTAACGTCAATTCTGTCCCCTCGAAGGGGGGACGCACAGATCTCCGAGAGCCGCAGAACTGCTTTTGGCGTGACGCAGATACGACCGATTTCGGGCTTGTCGCTGTCAGCGCACATGAGGTTGCCGGAAAAGCCGGAGCTTTGCGACAGGCAGACATAGGCGGCACCATGATGCAGATAGACGGAATTTTCGGCTGGGAAGGCCTCGCAGGCCAGCGGTCCTTCATACAGCCCGCCCTCGGCGTACCAATCCAGGTCATACATGTCCTTGAAGATGCCCGGGCGGGAGTTGCCAGCGTGAAATACGGTCCAGCCAATCATGTCCCCCCAAGCCAGATCGGGGTAATCTGTATGGCCGACGATGCGGAATGGCGCGCCGTCATACCCTTCCAGCTCCGCGAGCCGTGTCATGATTTGTTCGGCAAGCGTCTCATCACGGTCCCCCATTTCGGACTGATCGCTCCAGACGAAAGGCGCCATGAAGGCGTATGTGAGTGCAACGATCAGGGGCAGGCCCAGAATGACCGGTGCCGTGAACCCTCTTGCCCGTATTTCGGCATCAACGGCCAGGTAGAACACCGCAGCCAGTAAGCCGACATAGGCTACGGCCCGTGACGGTATCCACTGCCCATCGTAGGAGAACCAGATCAGCAAAGGCAGCAAGAGAATACCGGTCATGCCAATCAGGATGCGCAGGGCATGCACCCAATTGTGCGGGTTCCGTACAAGGACAGAAATGCTCAGCCCAACGCCCAGCAAGAACCCAATTCCGATATAGGCGCTGTTCAGGGTCTTGATTTCCCAGGGTATTCTTTGTAGCGACCCCCGCCAGATTTGGCCAAGCAATTGAAGGGCTGTTTCAAGCTTGCCCTGCAACTCGTGGAGAGAGGGCATCGCGATACGGTTGGTCGTGGGGACATGATCATGCAACTGGGCAGCCAGATGGGCCTGCGCAAAATAGACCAGAAGGCCAAGACATGATCCAATTGCCGACAGCAGGATGAATGTGCCCACATCTGTGGTCTTGTATCGGTCGGTTCGGATCATCGAGACAAACAGGATCACGGCGCCAAAAGGGACGAAAGGCTGATAGAGTGCTGCACAAAGCGCGATGCATTGCGCACCGATCAAAAGCCAGATCACCCGCGCGCCAAACGCATGAAGGATGCCGCGTTCAAAACATTTGAAACCGGCAACGGAAAGCAGCAACGCCAGTGGGAACGCAAACACGTGGCTCGAAAAAGTAAGGGCGTTGATCATGTAGATGTGATGAACGCCAAGCGTGAAAATCAAAAAGGTCGCGAAGGGCCGGGTGTCACGATCGCCGGACTGCCGCGCCAGAATCCACGACAGCAGAAGGAAAACGCCTGCCGCTAGTCCAGTCTGCAAAACGGGCAGAAAACGTTCCTGGAGAACATGGACATACAGCACCTCCATCGCCCAGCGACCTTCCTCGGTCGTCCAGTTAAGAGGCATCCCGCCCTCGGGTGCACCATGGACCTGACGCCAGTCATCGGGGTTTCTGCCATCCCTGATCAGGCCCGGTGCGGTTGTGAGTGCATAAATGAGCAGGCTGGCGGAAATCGCATGCGGCCAGCGGAACCTGGTCGAGAGGATATGTGCGGGTCGTGCAATGCTCATGCTATACATTTCCCACAAGAAACGTGCACACAGCTGTCTCTGACCCGGTCAAAAATACTCTTTCAACCTGCGGGCGCGCTTCATGTTGGATGGCAGCGACACGATGTTTCGTACCAGCCTGGCTGCGGCACGCATCCCCGGAATGGCCTTGAGCGCCGAGAGCCCTTTGGATGTTTTCAGAAGAGCTTCGTAGGTCTGATTGTCCGCATGTCTGAAGTCTTTGGCATGCAGGTCCTTGCCAGCGTTTTCTGTGGGCGCCGATGCGACCGAGGTCGCCTTGCGGTTCACGTCAAAGACGACAAAAGACTCAAAGAAGCTAATCCCCCAGGCACGCTTTTCCGAGGTGTCAGGCGTCAGCCGCGAGAACCGATGGTTGATACGGTCCACCATGTTCATGGCATATTTGATGAAGGAACGGTGCTTGAGGCCGAACCCTTCCATGTAAGAGGTATGCGTGTCTTCGACCACAAGCACCCCGCCATCCTTGATGTGTGGCAACAGGCATTCCGTCGTAATGATCTGTTGTTCATAGGTGTGGCCGCCATCATCCAGAACGATGTCGATATCACCGACTTCCCTTACGATTTTTTCAAGGAAATCCGGATCGCTCTGGCTGCCGATGAAAATCTCGAACCCTTCCTGTTCCCAGCGCTTTGCATCGGGGTTCAGTTCAACGCCGATGATGCGGGCCTGAGGACCAAAGAATTCCCGCCACATGAAAAGAGATCCACCACCCAGAACGCCGATCTCAACAAACGTGATATCCTTTCCGATGTAAGGAGAAAAAAGTTTGTCATACACATCGAAGTAAGTGGAATGCTTACTGCTTTTGTATGGGCTGTTCATATAGGCCTGATAACTTTTCGACTCTAACATCTCTACGTCCTCGGATCTCAACTTGTCATGCGCTCCACCTGTCGAAGCGGGTATTCATAAACTGGGGCGTCAATTCCATTACTTCGTCTGTTTGGCTGTTTTGTGGCTCCGCTCTTTCCACAGCCTCCGGTCTTGCTGGTTTCCTGTCAAACGCCGTGGGCCCGGTCTGGGGCACTTACTTGCGCGTTATGATGATGGCATAGGAAGAATAAACCGCCCATTGGTGCCGGGCGCACAGGCGCGCCAGCCCGTTATCCAGCTGCCGCAGGCCGAAAATCTTATCATAGTAATGGTGCCCGTAATATTCATGTACTTCGATGCTCGAAAACCCGACATCCGCCAACGCCTTTCGCATGTACGGGGTCGAGCCGCGACACAGTGAGTAATAGGCGGGGAATTTGCCGGTATTCTGGCCATCAAAGCGCCGGGGCTGCAACAGTTGAACCGCCTTGCGTGTCAGTTGTTCGGGAAACAACCAGTTGATCAGGAACGGCGAGGCGAAAATGGTCGGCACCAAGTGAACAGCAACGCCACCATCCGCCAGAAGGTGATGCATGTTTTTGTGGAACTGCTTGCCGTCGGGCATATGCTCGCCACAAAACTTGGACATGATCAGATCGAACCTCTGATCCACATGGCTGACATCGCCGCAGGCGTTGATCTGAAGGGTGTCGAACTCATCGGAAACATGGGAAAGTTCTTCGGCACTTATGTCACTGATCGTGAAGGATGTGACATGATCGGGCAGTGTCTTGTCGCCGGTCGATCGGCTGGTCGTGCCACCGATTTCCATGATCCGGGCCGGTTTTTCATCTGTTATGATGTTCCAGACCGTATCCAGATAATCCTGTCTGCAATCCGTGTGCCAGCGTATTTCTGACTGTACCATTTACTCTCCCAAAAAAACCGTAACCTTGCGCGGCGTTCGAAACGGGGCCAATCGCGATAAAAAGACTTTTTGCAATACGCCTTTTAAGGCAGTGACATGGCTGTTTGACCAATCTTTAGATGAATGCTGGCAGCATTCAAAGAACGTATGCACCCAAGTTTACATGACTGGCAATGCCAGGGGGCGGAATAGATATGGGCGGGTCCGAATTTTCGGTACCCGCCCATGCAGTGGTAATCAATAGGCTGTATTTTCAGCGATCTTTGCCGTTACGCGAACAAATCGGAATACGGCTCGACAAACGGGGTCTCGTCACCGATCGCAAAGGTGTCGACGCTATCACCAACGTACCAATCCCTTTCCCGACCGCCGGCGAAATCGAAATCCGTATTGGTTTCGTCCAGGACAACGGCACCATCGACCATAATCTGAAGGCGATCGGTGTCCTGATCGACCATCAGAGTGACCTGATGTGTTTCACCGTCGCTCAGATCGACATCCGTGATCTTGAAGCCGTCGCGGAACCCACCATCATTGTTGTCGACTTTTGCGACCAGATGCCCTTTCTTGTTCAGCTTCAGGCCGAAATTCGAGTGGTTCCACACAAGCCGCTCGGCTGTTGTGTCGCCTTCTTCCCGCGTCACGTCGATCGAGAAGCTGACCTGCTCAGCGTCAGAAATCCCGTCCAAGTGCCCGATGTTCCCCCGACTGTCCTGATTGGTGATGTCGATCACCGACATTTCGTCTTGTGAGCTGTCAGCAAGGACAAGTTCGGAGTCGGTGTCAGGCTGCTCTGAACCCGTGTCGGGTTGTTCCGAGCCTGTATCAGGTTGCACGGCGCTTGTATCGCCTTCGGCCTGCGTCGCGTCGACCGGGGAGGAGACTTTGCTGATGTCAGAAATTCCGTCCTGGTACTCAACGCTCTCCGGGCTGTCCTGATGGGTTATGTCGATCATCAGTTCGCCCTGCGGTTCGCCACTAATAGGCTCGGACCCGGTGTCGGGCTGTTCAGACCCGGTATCAGGTTGCTCGGACCCAGTGTCGGGCTGTTGGACTCCGCTGTCCGGAGACGTGGTGCCACTGTCGGGGGACGTGGAGCCGCTGTCCGGGGACGTGGTGCCGCCCTGCTGCGGAGTGGTGGAGCCCGAGGCGCCATACGAATGGGCCGAACCGGCGTTCAGTGTGTCAGCCAGGCTGCCTGGGATGACGACATACTGGTTGTAACCATTCCCCTGCGCCGTTGCCTGATAGGTGAAGTTCTGGTCGTACTCACCGGGCTGGATCAGGGCGTTGTTGCTGACGTTCCAGTCGGATTGCCCGTTATACCCTACGATCTGAGATGTAATGTTCTGATCGATGGTGACGTTTGTGGAACCAGAGGAAACGTTGATCACCGGAATCTCGATCCCGCCGGTCAGCGTCTTTTCGTCCACGTGCAGAACCGAATTCTGGGTGATCGTAAGCCCATCCACACCATAAAGGGAAATGCCGTGGAAGTGGCCATTATAGATCGTGTTCCCTTCGATCAGCACGTTGTGGTGGATCACATTGGGATCGTTGATATCCTTGCCGTCACCACCAGCCCAGATGGTTTGGGTAAAGTCCCCGTTCCCCATGTCGAACACGTTGTTGCGGATGGTGATGTTGTCACTGCCGCTGCCGTTGGCGCGCTGAATCTGGATCATGTCGCGGTGATCGCCGGACCCGGCTGCGCCGCCGAAATCGTGAATATAGTTATTCTCGACCAGAATGTTGTCGACATTGTCGAAGACCAGACCGTCGGACCGTATCGTGTGGATATCACTGCCGGTAACGCTGACCCCATTGGAGTTCACGGCAATGACTGCTTTCCACCACTTCAAGAACTCGGTGTTGTCGATAGTGACATTGGTCGAACCGCTGATTGTCAGGCCTGTTCCATAACCGGTACCATCTGCGGATGTGCCTGTGCCGCTGGCAACGTCGCCATCGAAGATCGAGTTTTTGAACGCGATGTTCTGGCTGTCATAGACACTGAACGGACTTTGGAAATGGTAGTCGCCACTATTGTAAGTGTAGTCGAACTTGATGCCGTCGAATGTGACGTTCGATGATTGCTTGACGTGAATACCGGAAAAGCTGGCTTGCGCATTCGGATCCGCGGATTGGATCGTCACATTCGATGCGAAATTCGTGTAGTGGAGGTTGAGCTGACCGTAATCGCCCGCCGCAAGCAGTATGGTTTCCCCACCTGTCGCCTGAGACAAGGCCTGGTTCAGCTCTGCCGCAGAGGTTACCGTGATTGTCGTCGACATATTTCACCTTCTGTTTCATAGGCGCTGTGAGTGGCAGCGCACGAGTTCCCGCACACCCAGGACGGATGGAACAGCCGCCCGAGGGCGGCAGAGTGGCCGAAATATGGCTATGTTTGGAAATTGTTGCCTGTATCGGGACAATTCTGCCCCTGTGCGTTTATTTCCGAGTGAACTCGATACTCGATACCGGGAATTGTTCCACTTCCCTTAGCGGTTGCCTAGGGTTTGGCGAATTGATTCCCGTAGGGCAACAATGGCCACAAAATAGCCATCATTCAGGCATGTCCTTGCGTATGGGCGATAGGCATCGGCAATGAATTGCCCGGTGCCGTAAGGGAAACCTGGGCGTTGCAAGGGCTATTCGGACGTGCCATGGCGCCAGACGGGCAAGCAGGCGCGATAGACAGTGGAACCCGCCTTGCCTACACTTTCCTGCAAGTGTGGTTATCAGAAAGGTGCGTTATGGCCGGGTCCCGGATTCTCGTCTTGGCAGGGGCGCTACTGCTCATGTTGGGTTTTGATGTGGCGGCCCAGCCCCCCTGTCAGGGGCGAGACGTGCGAACGCACCTTCCCGCAACTCAGACCAAGGGGCAGCCGGTCGCGAATGCCGCCGATCTTGGCGCAGCCCTGCAAAATGCCCGGGGCGGGGACATCTTTCTTCTGGCGCCGGGGAATTATGGAACCCTTAGGATGAACACGGCATACCGGTCACCCGTGGTGATCCGGTCCGCCGATCCTGCCGCACCGGCCTGCTTTACCCGTCTGGTTCTGGAAGGAGCCAGGAATGTGCATCTGGATGGTGTCTATTTCGATTACACCTACAATGGGGGCGATCCGCATTTCATTGCCTATTTCGTCATCCTGAACAGTACGGACATTGTGATATCGAATTCCGTGTTCGACGGTGGGACTGCAAGGGGAACAGGGTCCGAGGCGGACGGGTACAGTATCGGGATCGGCCTGAAAATCGAGCGGGGCGGGAACCTGACCCTTTCAGGCAACGAATTTCGCAGATGGTGGACAGCAGTTCTGTCCGTGCAGTCGCGGCAGTTTGTCTTTACGGGCAACAACATTCACACGATCCGGTCCGATGGGGTTGACGTCGATGCTGCGGATGGCCTGAGAATCGAGCGGAACCGGTTTCACGATTTTGGCGGTGCGGCTGGATCTCAGGATCACCGCGACATGATCCAGATTATGCGGGTATCGCCCCGGGGATCTTCGGACATCGTCATCCGTGACAATATATTCGACATGGCCGGCGGCGATTTCACACAGACCATCTGGGCTGGCGGAGACGGCAAGGACCTCGGCAACCCAGTCATGCGACACCGCAATGTGCTGGTTGAAAACAACATGATCTACAATGGTCATATTCACGGCATTTCGATCCATGGCTCGGACAATATCTCGATCAGAAAGAACTCGGTGATCCATGTGCCCGGCGGTCATTCGGTTCCGGTCATCAACATTTCTCCGGATTCGACCTCGGTGGTCATTGAGCAGAATGCGGTGGCCAATGTCATCGGGCACGAGAACCAGCGCGATTGGGTTGTGCTCAACAATGCGTTGATTCAAGATCAGACCCCCTCTCAGGGTGGGCATTATGACAGCCAGTTCATCTATTACGCGCAAGGCAGGAAAGACGGATACAACGAATACGGCGTGCGCCCCGGCAGCCAGCTTGATCGCCTGAATGCGGGGTCCAGCTTGTCGCAATCCTACCCCTCGCGATGAGGACATTGCGGGCAATGTTGTGGAAAAGTGATTGGCTTCGGGCGCGCGGCCAGAATACTGACAATATGTTGGTGCAATCTGTAATATGTTATCCGTTTAAAGGCAGGAATTTTAGATGACAGCCGTTTTGTCAGCGAAAGCCAGCGCCCCGGCGACAAAGCCGGTCGTTCTCGCCTTGCTCATTGTCTCCTTCGCGATGCCGTTCTATTTCCACCTGGGGGGGCTCAAGCTCAGCGGGTATCGGGTGATCCTGCTGCTGTTCATGTTTCCTGCGATCATCGGATGGCTGAGCGGCAAG
The DNA here is from genome assembly GCF_013110585.1 of Ruegeria sp. HKCCD6119. Classification (NCBI taxonomy): domain Bacteria; kingdom Pseudomonadati; phylum Pseudomonadota; class Alphaproteobacteria; order Rhodobacterales; family Roseobacteraceae; genus Ruegeria; species Ruegeria sp. HKCCD6119. The sequence goes on from NZ_WVQV01000012.1 coordinate 15,213, forward strand.
GCCGGAAAGATCAGGGCCGTTGATATTCTGGCGATCATGTTCAGCTTTTGGTCGGCCCTGTCCATTTCTGTCAATAATGGTTTGGCGCAAATGTGGCAGTTCATCGGGATGTTCATGATCGAAACCCTGGTGCCCTATTTTATTGCCCGAACCTATATCCGGAACCTGGAATCGTTTCGGTACTTCGTGAAATGCCTGTTTCTGCTTATCCTCATTTTGCTGCCCTTTGCCTTGTTCGAATCCTTTACGGGCAAGACCCCGCTGTTGAACCTGTTCGGCAAGGTTCTAAGCGTTTATCAGAAATGGATTTTCGAACCTCGGCTTGGGTTGCTGCGGGCGCAGACAACGATGCCGCATCCCATCCTGTTCGGCGTGTTCTGCGCGCCGGCCTTCGCGCTGACCTGGTATGTGCTGGGATGGCATAAATCGTTCTTCAAGAAGGTTGGCCTGACCTCGGTAGTAGGGGGGGCGGTGTTCTTTTCCCTTTCATCGGGTGCGTTTCTGAATGTCGTCATTCAGTTGGCGTTGATGGGATGGAACTGGATTTTTAGTTTCCTCAAGAAGAAATGGAAAGTTCTGCTGAGCATATTCTGCGTTCTGTATTTCATTGCCGAGATTGGCTCGAACCGGAGTATGTTCCAGATTTTTGCAACCCATTTCACGCTGACCCCCGGTACGGCATGGGCCCGCATCCATACGTTCAATTTCGCATCCGACGATATTCTGCGAAACCCGATCTTCGGTATCGGCCTGAATGACTGGACGCGCCCCCACTGGATGGTACTGCTGAGCAGCGTCGACAATTTCTGGCTGGTGGTCACATTGCGACATGGTTTTCCGGCCCTGTTCCTTCTTGTAGGCGCGATGATTGTCACGTTCTTTAAGCTTGGCAGCAGAAATCTGACCGGGGCAATGGCGGATGCGCGCCTTGGATATCTGATTTCGCTTCTGGGCCTTTGTGTATCTGCGGTGACCGTCCATCTTTGGGATGCCACGTTCTGTTTTTTGATGTTCCTGCTGGGTGCGGGGGTCTGGTTTTTGGATGCGGATGACGGGTCCGGTCAGGATGGGGACCAGGCCCAGGCCGAGGAAGGAGGGCGGAAGATGCGGTATACCCGGTTTCCCAAGGCCCTGCCCGGAGAACTGTCTACCGGGCGTGTCGCACGCGCCCGCTAACCTGTGGTCGTCCAGCGCCGACGGGTCATGCCCAATGCGCGCCGAAAGCGGCGCGCGAGCGGCATGTGACCCGACAAGATCGCCTTCAAATCCTGATCGCTCATATCCTCGCGCAGCGATGTGCGGGGGCGTATAAATGCGTTTTTGCGCCAGATGCCTCCGTCGCTTGACCAAGCCGTAGTGTAGCCCGCATCGCGCAGCGCACGTAACACCCGTGTATCGTAGCGGCCAAAGGGAATGCCCGCTTCGACCACCGGGCAGCCGCATATCATTTCCAACTGCGCGCGGGATTCGCTGAGTTCTCGGATCAGAGCAGCGTCATCCAGTGTCGGCCAGGCAAGATGGTCAATTCCATGGCTGCCGATTGTCATATCCGCATTCTGCAAGCGACGCAGATGGTCTGCATCCAGTGATCCGGCCTGTCCGATCCGTCCGGTCAGAACAAAAAACCGGGCCCGCAGGCCTCGGGTAACAAGTGCTGGCAGGGCGATGTCATGATCAGAAAGATTGCTGTCATCGAAGGTGATGGTGAACCGGCTCGGATTGGGGGCCGCAGCGATCCGGTCCAGAACCCGCTCAAACTTGCCAACGGACAGCCAGTAGGGGGCCTCGCCCGGTTCCAGAGAGCGTTTTGGTGTTCCGATGCCGTGAAAGTTGATACCGATGGGCTTTGTCATGAGCGCAGCTTCTTCAGGCGGGCGTGAATGGTTTCGGCGATGCTGATCAGGGCAGAGCTTGCGCCGGCAGGGCGGAACTCGTACGGGCCCGCTGCGCGCAGCTCTGTGCCGCCCGTGCGCAGCTTGTAACGTGTGACGGAAGGGTTGGCTTCAGGATCTATCCCGCCCAGGTCGAAATACTTCAGGCCCAGGTCGCGACAGCGCAGCATGGAATGCCACATCAGATAATGCCCGGCATTCAGGCGCCGCCCGGTGTCCAGAGTGGCCCCGAACAGATAGACGGCATTGGACCCAGCCCGTCCCAGCGTCATCGCGGCAATGTCGGCCCCGTCCTTGCGGGCAAACAGAACCTCATGGGCAAAATCAGCCCCCTCAAGGCCATAATAGAATTCTGGCGGGATATCCGGCCGAAAGCCTTTGGCTGCCTGAACCTCGGTATACATCGGATGAAACCGGTCGGCTGCCTGTGCAATCGGCACGATATCCAGATCAAGGCCGGCTTTCAGCGCATTGCGCAGGGGGTTGCGCCATTTTCCGTGCAGGGCACGCATCAGTGTATCTTCGTCCTGGGTACAATCCACGACCACGGTTCGATAGGTCGGGGATCGATCGGTGGGCAAAAACGCTTCGCTACGGGCCAGCTGATCCAACAATGCAACATCATGCCAGGGTGTGGCCGGAAACCGCAGGCGCAGGATATGCCCGCTCTCCTGAGCATACGTACGCAGTGCGGACAGCACGGCACGCAGTGTTGCAGCGTCGGGATCAGGCCGATCGACATGCAGCACCAGCGGTCCGGCGGCAAGCCATGCAATGCCACGCCGCAGGCCAGGAACATGTTTGATGCGCAGACATGCGGCGGCAACAGGCTGCCCGTCCGGGGTGGTGAGCATCAGGAACTGTACGTCTGCCCCGATCCGGCGGGCCGCCGCGCGGGCATAGGTCAGGCTGTGTTCAAGGGTCAGGTCGCGGAACGACGCGCTGAGGGCGGGCCACTTTTCTTCAGGCAGAACCCGTGCAGAGAACTGATATGCGATCATATCCGCCTCATATTCTTGTTTTGATCCAGCTGGACCACAGCGATTTGTTTTTCAACGGGATCACGGCCCTCAGCCGGGGTGCAACCCGCCCGAACCAGAGCCTGTAATAGACCAGGTGCAACACACGCGCCCAACCAAGGCAGAGCTTCAGCAAGACAGGGGATATTCCTGATCGCCGTGAGACGATCAGGCGATGAGTGGGCACCGATTCACCGCCATAGACCAGCTTGTAACCATATGCGCCAATCCCGGCTTCGATCCGCGTCACGCCAGCGGCGATCAGCTGTTCGATCATCTGAACCAAGCCGATTTTCCCAAGGCTGAGGCGTTCCAGTTCCGGATCGGTCGATCTGGCGGGCAATCGCCAATGGCAGGTCTGTCCCGCGACCAGACAGAATTGGGTGGCAAGGGGGCCGTTTCGACCATGTTGTTCGACGAACCAGGTTTCCTGCCCCTGCTGGGTGGCGTCTGCCAGATCGCAGTAGAAGGCGGCGCTGCCAGGCCAATCCGCGAAATGGCCTCCTTTTCCAACCTCCTGCCATTGCCGGTTGTGGAAGGAGACGAAATCCCTGAACTGATGCGCATCAGGATGGACCATCCGCGTTGTCAGGCCGTGGTCATTCTGTAGATGTTTCAGATCCCGTCGATACTGACTCCGCCGTTTCTTGGACAGGTTGGCAAGATAGCCCTCAAACGTATCGGGCAGTTCAAAAACCGTATGGGTGCCAGCCGGCGTGTCGGTCAGCGCCAGCCCCGGTGCCACCCCATTGCGGATGGCTGCCAGCATGGTGCCGCGTTCCGAGGCGGGGGTGAAACTGACCAGATGCGCCCGGCCATCGCCGAGAAGGCCGTTCAGGGCCTCGGCGCAGCTGTTCTTTAGCGCGGTTTCCGTGGCGGCCAGTTGGAAAATCACCGTGTTGGGATCGGTTGCGGCCAATTTGGCGATACGGACCCTCACAGGCCCCAGCCAAACTGGATAGATCATGAACGGCAGCAAGGCGACCAGCTGCCCCTGAGCGTCATATGCCACAAGGGTCCGGAGCGTTTTACCGCGCCCAAAATGAGCCCACCAGGTCAGGACCCAGACCGGAGTGGCATAGATATCCGCGCCGGTCTGTCGGGCCAGTGCGGCCCACGCATCGGTCATGCGTTCAAGGCCGGTGACCCCATCAACCCATTTGAATGTCAGCCGGACGTCTGTGTCGGTCACTCTGTCGGCTCCTGGCTGGTCAGGTGATAGCGCAGCGAGGCCCGGGCCAGACGCCGCCGCGCGGCAGCTTCTTCCCGCTGATTTGCGACCGACATGACAAAGCGCAATACGGATGATCCCACAAACACCATCCGGCCGCGGAACAGGCCCCAAAGGCCATAATGTTTGCGCAGATAGATCATCTTGCTTTTCTGCATCTGTACGTACATCCGCGAGCGGATCTGGGCGGTGCTTTTGCCGCCTCCCTCAAGGTGCAGGATGCGCGCTTCGGGGGTGAACACGCATTTCCAGCCTGCATCGCGGATGCGACGGCACCAGTCGGCCTCTTCCGAGTAGACGAAGAATGCCTCGTCCAGAAGGCCCACGGCCTCGAAGACACGACGGGGCACAAGCATGAACATGCCCGAGACGACGTCGACCTCGCGTTGCGAACGCCGATCCCAGTCTCCGTACTCGGCGCGGGCCAGAAGCGGATTGCGCCGAGACAGGCGGTGCAGCCCAAACTCGATCAGCGCCAGGTTTCCCGGACCCGGGTCGGCAAAACAGGTGCGCTGAATGGTGGTTTCATCTTCCAGGACCTGACATCCAGCGCAGCCGACATCCGGGTGCTGATCCAGCCAGTCCAGCATGGTATCGATCGCACCATCCAGAATGATGGTATCGGGATTGAGCAACAGCAGATTGTCACCCCGTGCGATTTCCAGACCCTGATTGTTGGCGGCGGCAAATCCCCGGTTCGTGTCATTGGCGATCAAGCGAACATCAGGGAATTCGTCACGGACAAGATCGACGGATCCGTCGCTTGATGCATTATCGACGACGATGACCTCATGCGGCTTCCGGGTCTGCCGGGAAATCGATATCAGGCAGTCCCGAAGAATGTCCCGGGTATTCCAGTTCACGATGACAATGGAAACAGCGCATTCGCTCTGCGTGCCGTGTGACGGTGAAGTCATGAAACCCTGTTCTCGTTACTCACTTACATTTTCAAATTGTTTAGCCATTGTTCTGATCTATGAATACACTCAACGTCATTAAGCGACGGCTGTTGTTAAATAGTAGCTGTGAAATTCAGAGCGAATAAACCGGTATATTGAGGTATTAGTTTGGCTGTGCAGGAACTTGAAGGGCAAGATAGTGTTGCGATTGAATGCACTGAAACCCTGACCGCAGACCGGAATGCCGAATGGATGACGTTTCTGAATGCGGCCCGGCATCAGCATCCGCGGCAATCTCCGTTGTTTACGAATTCGGAACAAAGATTGAAACGCAAGGTGATTTATGCCTCGGCGCGCCGGGATGGGGCGCTTGTGGGTGTCGCTCTGATCTCACTTGAACCGCACCCGTATCTGCCCGGCGCCTGGGCCCGGGCCCGCTGCCTGAGCGGCCCGGTTTGCGACGATGCCGCCGACATGGTGACGTTTCTGGATGGCCTGTGCCGACAGCCGGGGTTTTCAAGGGTCGGCAGCCTGACTGTCACCCCGTTCTGGACTGAAGAAGAGGCCGACACACTGGATGCCGCGCTGTCTTGTGCAGGTTGGCGCGTGGCTGAAGAAGATCAGTTTCGTGAAACCGGATGGGTCGACATATCGGTCACGAGCGAAGAGATCATGGCGGCGTTTTCCAAAAGCGCCCGTCGCGAGGTCAGGCGCGCCGAACGGCAGGGCGTGACGTTCCGAAGCGCGCAGACCCCGGAAGAGTTCCGCATTTTTCTCGAGAGCATGAACCGGTTGCGCGTTTCGCGCAGGCTGCCCGAGCTGAGCCTTCCCGCCTATGAGGCGATGTTTGAAGATGTATTGCGGCCCGATGAGATTGGCACCGTGATCATGGCCTGGCAGCAAGAGGCCTTTCTTGCCGGGCTTTTGGTGTATCGCAGCAGGGACATTGTGCACGGCCGGCATTTCACCACCGAGCCGGATCATCTGCGGGCGGCGGGCAATCTGCGTATCGCCCCGGCCTTGTGGTTGGAGGCCATGAGATGGGCCAAGGGCAAGGGCTGTAGCACCTTGGATGTCGAGGGCTATCACGTACCGGTTTCGGGCGAGAAGAAGTTCAACATTCACAAGTACAAGTCAGAGTTCAATCCGCGTGTCGTGCAGCGGATTTCAGCACGTGAAAAGGTGTTGAACCGGTCTGTGTACCTGACGGGAAATGCGCGTGATCTGATCCGGGGGCAGTTGAAAAAGCTCAAGAGGGCAGCGGCGGGTTAGGTCCCTGAACGATTGGTAAGGCGAAGTATGAATCTGGCCAAGAAAGGCAAATTGCAACTGATCCGGGGGGCCGCGCGACGTGGGCCGGTTGTTCTTGTCCGGCAGCTTTGGCTGGCCCTGATGGACAGCTTTGTGCGCAAACGCCATCTGGTATTCCGGCTGGGCGCGACCAGTTGTGCTGCCCACTCACAAGCCGGGCAGGACGCGCAACAGGTGCGGGAAATCCGATCACGCGAAGACCTTACCAGGGACGAACTGGCCAGCCTGACGGACCCTGAGGCGGCGCATGACTGGGGAATGCTGGAATGGCTGGACGCCGGGTGGCAGCTTTGGGTGCTGACGGAAGAGGGGCGCATCCAGGCGGTGGCCTGGGTTAGGGATGCCGCGCATAGCCGCGATTTCTTTGTGCCCCTCACTGATACGGAAGAGCTGTTCTGGCATGTTTATGTCCTGCCGCAATACCGCGGCAGAAATTTGCAGGGCCGGCTTTGGGACGCGATTGTTGCCAGCAAAATATCCGCAGGAATCGACGGGTTTTATACCAATTGCCGGGATTACAATTTACCTTCCAGGCTCAATATCCTGAAAACGGGGTTTTCACCGGTTGGGCACTGTAATGAATACCGCCTGACACATCATCGGACTTGGCGGCAGTATTGAAATGCGGGGTTGGCATGAGCAGCAACACACATGAGACCACGCTTTATTGCGGCGACCCGCCCATGCAGTTTGCCAATCTGTTTCGCCGGGACCCGGCAGGCGGATATACAGCCCTGTTTCGGAATCGCCCGGTTTTCTGGAGTTTCAATACCCGCGTGGCGATCCGGGCGGCATGTGATCTTTTGGCCTTGCAGCCCGGGGACGAGGTTTTGGTGCCAGCCTATAATTGCGGCTCAGAGGTTGACCCGCTGATTGACGCGGGTCTTTCGGTCCGGCTGTATCCTGTCTCGGACAATTTACTGGCTGATCCGGATCGCATTGCACCGCTTATCACGAAGCGCACGCGGGCGATTTACGTGACGCATTACTTCGGCGTGATCCAACCCTCACTGACCGGGCTGCGGGCGCTGTGTGACCGGCACGGGTTGCGGTTGATCGAAGATTGCGCGCTGAGCCTGCTGAGTGGTCAGACCCCCGCCGAAGGCCGGGTGGGTGACGTTTCGGTCTTCTGTTTTTACAAGTTTGTTCCGGTTTTGGGCGGCGGCGCCTTGGTGATCAACGCGCCGGATCTGCATGCTGAGCATCCGTTTACACGCCCGCCCCCCCGCAAGATGGTCACCAAGATGCTGCTGCGGGCCGGGCTGGGCAATGTGCTTGGTACAGCGCGCCTGAAAGGGCTGGTGCAAGCGTTGCGGGGCGGCGAACAAATACCCGTGGACATGTGCCCTGAGAGAGAACTGGAAGATATTCCAAGCCATTACTACTTTGATCCGGCTCTGCGCAGTACCCGCATGAGCGCGTTTGCGGCCCGCCCCTTGCGGGCGTTTTCCGTATCCGAGGCCATCGCAACGCGCCGGGCAAACTGGGAAAGGTACCGTGAACTTCTGACTGATGTCGCGGGTGTGCGCATGCTTGTGCCCGAGCTGACGGTCGACACCTGCCCGCTGAACATGCCGGTGTTGGTGGAGGAGCGCGACCGTGTCGTGCAGGCTTTGCAACACGGCGGGATCGGGGCAACACCTTGGTGGGCGGGATTCAACCGTAATCTCGACTGGACCGGACAGGCCGAAGCGATGGCGCTTAAGAATGACGCCGTGTCACTGCCGCTGCACCAGTATCTTTCCGAGGCGCATGTTGATTACATCGTCTCGGAACTGAAGCGGGCATTGCAGGGGTGAGTGTGTCTCAGGACACCCTGGCGACAATCCTGTTGCGCAGTTTCGATGCGAGTTCGAGCGTCAGGCTTTCAAATCCCTTTGGGCGCCCCGACAGCTGCCAAAGCAACAGATGGGTCGCGATATAGGTGAACACGCCGACGATGACCTTGACGGCAAAGCGGATGCGCAGCAGGGGCAGGTCTTCGGCTGAATCGTAAGCCCAGCCGATTGCGTCGCCACTGCCATAGGCGCTGCTGACGATGAGAACCGCGGTGACCATTGCGATGGCCGCGGCGAAGGTGCGCCAGGCCATGAGAATGGGTGTAAGAAGCCCCCCGGTTCCAAAATCCTTGGCCATGACCAGCGCCAGGCCAATCGCGAACAGGCTGGCTGCGCCGGATCCGAGGATCGCGCCCACAAATCCATAGTTGGATCCCAGCAGCACCAGTATGGTTGTTACGACCAGCAGGATACTGTTGCGCAGGCACAGCCGTTTCGTGTCACCCTGCACATAGCTTGCCGAACGGACATTGGCTTGTAGCGTTTCAATGGCCTTGAGCGGGGCGAGCACCCAGATGACCTGAGAGGCTGCCAGCCATTCATATCCGGCCACCACGACGATCAGGTGATTTGCGACCAGCGCCATTCCGACACTGACGGGAATGATGATGCCCAGCAGAATGGCATTGGCCTGTTCAAAGGCTTCGCGGTCGTTGCCCTGAGTTCTGGAGATGCTGGCGAGCCCGGGATAGATCACCCGCTCAAGTGGCCCGATGACCTGGCTGGTGAACAGCGACACAAGGCGAAAGCCGATTCTGAAAATACCCGCATCCGCCAGCCCCAACGTGGCTCCGATAATGATTTGCGGCATGTTGGTCGTCAGGAATTGCGTGATCTGTGCGCCCAGTGACCATGATGATACGTCGATACAGTCATGCCAGCATCTGAGCGTCAGCCGGGGCCGCATCGGTGCGACGGAAAAGGACCAGATGACGCGTGCGACCTGAGTCAGGAAATTGGCTGCCACAATGGCCCAGAAATCGCGCCAGAACCAGGCAAGGCATACTGCGAACAACGTATATGTGATGCGGCTGATGGCTTCTTCACCAGCCACGAATCCAAACCTGAGATCCCTTTCCAGCAAGGGAAACCGTGTGCTTTTGAGCGAACTGACGATGGCGATCAGGCATAGGGCGGGTATCAGCTCGGTCAGGGCAGGCAAGCCCAGAAACCCCATCAGGGGTGCACTGATCCAGATCAGGCCAGCGGCGGAAGTGCCCAGCAACAGCTGCATCGTGAAAACTGTATTGAGGTGCGCTTCGGTTACCTCGGGTTGCCGGATCAGGGTCATGGAAATCGCCCGCTGCGCGATTTCAAGCAAGGCCACTGCGATGACGAAATAGGCGATTACACCGAAATCCGTCGGGGTCAGCAGGCGGGCAGTGACGATAAGCGTCAGCAGACCAAGAAACTGGCTGAAAACACCCGACGCAAACAGTGCTGCGGCCCCGACGACAAGGGGTGAGCCGCGCGGGACTGCGGCACCGGTCGGTTCGGATTTAGGCGAAGGCTTCAACAGCTTTGTCTTTCCACATTCAAAACAAACAACAGAATACCGGGTTAGTGTTTCCTTTTTATCTCCTCTCTCAGGTATTCCAACCAGATAGAGAAGTGCCGTTCTGGCAATTGGGCGGGGTCGCTGTTACTCAAGGAAGACCGCGCTTTTTTATGTCGAAATCACATGATTTTCTTTCAATGTCAGAAGGTTGTTTCATACTCGGTGATACCTGCGGGTCTAGTGTCCGAAAGTTATCTGCTGTTTCAAGGAGAATTTCTGGCCCAGTGTCTCAGATCAGGCTCCTCATGGGCAAGCGCGTCAAGTATGTGATGCCTGATATGTGTCCGGTGGCGGCCAGTGCCCGGAAGCCGGGGTTCAAAATGGTGTAATGGTATGAAGATTGCGATTTTTGGTCTGGGGTATGTGGGGTTCACGGCAGCGTGCTGTCTGACCCGTGAGGGGCATGAGGTGATCGGCGTCGATGTGAATGCCGACAAGGTCTCGGAAATCAATGCCGGGCAGCCTCCGATCAAGGAACCCAAGGTGGCCGAACTGCTGACCGAGGCGCTTGCAAAGAACCTGATCCGCGCCACGGTTGAAATCCCCGACCTGTCGGATGTGGATCTGGCCATCGTTTGCGTCGGCACGCCCAGTTCCACTGACGGGTCGCACAACATGAATTTCGTGGCCGAGGTGACGCGGCAGATTGCCAAGGCCGTTTCGCCCGACCGCGCGCGACCGCTGACCGTGGCGTACCGATCCACCTTCCGGCCGGGCACGGTGCGGCAGCTGATCGAGCCGATCTTCCAAAGCTATCTGGGCGATCGGACGGGTCAGGCGATCGAGATTGTCTATAACCCCGAATTCCTGCGCGAGGCTTCGGCGGTGGATGATTTCTTCAACCCGCCCAAGATCGTTGTCGGCACGGCAGACGGAAATCGCTCGGCGGTGATGGACGAGATGCACGAAGGCCTGAATGCGCCGGTGTTCTATACCGCGTTCGAAGAGGCCGAGATCACCAAATTCGTCGACAACACCTGGCACGCGACCAAGGTGGCCTTTGCCAATGAGGTGGGCCGCATCTGTCACAGCATGGGCGTGTCGGCAAAAACCATGCACGAGATTTTCGTCTCGGACACCAAGCTGAACATCTCGGCCTATTACACCCGTCCGGGGGGCGCGTTCGGGGGGTCCTGCCTGCCCAAGGATGTGCGTGCGTTGCAACATATCGCCGGTGAGGTGGGGGCGCATACGCATCTGATCGACAGCCTGTTGCAGACCAATCAGGCGCATAAAACCTATCAGGCGCAGGATATCATGGCGCGGCTGCCTGATGGGGGCCGGGTGCTGATGGCCGGGCTGGCCTTCAAGGCCGGAACCGATGATCTGCGCGAAAGCCCCAATGTCGATATCGCCCGGCGCCTGTTGCAGGCGGGCTATCAGCTGTCGATCTATGATCCGGCCATCAAACCGGCCGATCTGCGGGGGCAGAACCTTGGTTATGCCTTTACCCACCTGCCCAACGTGGGCAGCCTGCTGGTAGACCGCGCCACGGCCGAGGCCGGGCCCTGGGATCTGGTGGTCGGTTCAAACCGGATCGTGAATGATCTGAACCTGGGTGATGCAGAGGTGGTAAGAACCTATGAATATGACTAGCCCTGTGCCCGCCGTTCAGCCGATCTCGTTCGAAGAGCTGCGCCAGAGCCAGCCCCTGAAGGGCCTCAAGGTTCTGATCGTGGTGGAAAACCTGCCCGTCCCCTTTGACCGCCGCGTCTGGATGGAGGCGCGCACGCTGGCCGCCGCAGGCGCGCTGGTCTCGGTCATCTGCCCAACCGGCAAGGGCCATGAGGAACGCGTGTGGGAAGACGAGGGCATCAAGGTCTATCGCCACCCGCTGCCGCTGGATGCCAGCGGGGCGCTGGGGTATCTGCTGGAATATGGCGCGGCGCTGTTCTGGGAAAGCTGGCTGTCGCTGAAGATCAAATTCACCCGCGGCTTTCACGTCATCCATGGCTGCAACCCGCCCGATCTGATCTTTCTGGTGGCACTGCCCTTCAAGCTGTTTGGCGTGCGCTATCTGTTCGATCACCACGACATCAACCCTGAGCTTTACGAGGCCAAGTTCAACAAGCGCGGTTTCTTCTGGAAACTGATGAAAACGTTCGAGCGGCTGACCTTTGCCTCGGCCCGTGTGTCGATTGCCACCAATGAAAGCTATCGCAAGATCGCCATCGAACGCGGCGGCATGGCGCCCGAGGATGTGTTTGTCGTCCGATCGGGCCCCGACCTCAGCCGGTTGCAGCATCTGCCGCCGAACCCGGCCTGGCGCAACGGGCGGAAATACATGGTGGGTTATGTCGGCGTCATGGGTGATCAGGAAGGGATCGACCTGCTGCTGGAATCCGTGGCGCATCTGGTCAAGGTTCAGGGCCGCGACGATATCCAGTTCTGCCTTGTGGGCGGGGGGCCCAGCCTGGACAAGCTGCGCGAACAATCTGCTGAAATGGGCCTGTCAGAGTATGTCACTTTCACTGGCCGCGCCCCCGATCATGATCTGTTCGAGATCCTGTCAACCGCCGATGTCTGCGTGAACCCGGACCGGGTGAACGAGATGAACGACAAATCCACCATGAACAAGATCCTCGAATACATGGCCTTCGAGAAACCCATCGTTCAGTTCGACGTGACCGAAGGGCGGTTCTCGGCGCAGGAGGCCTCGCTTTACGCCAAGGCCAACGATCCGGTGGATATGGCCGACAAGATCACCGAGCTGCTGGCAGATGACGCCCGCCGCACCGCCATGGGCCGCTATGGCCGCGCCCGGGTCGAGGCCGAGATGGCCTGGCCGCATCAGGTGCCCGCGCTGATCGCGGCGTATCAGCGGATCTGGAAGGGGTAAGGTCTGCTATTCAGCAGCCTGTTTGGCCTTCAGGGGCTTTTGAGCCTTCCGGTGCCGCAATTGCATGGCAGGGGCCTCAACATAATGCCATGACAGCATCGCGCAGATCATCGTTAGTGGAAATGACATGGCCATGTTGACGATGGGGGTGGTGACCCCGGCCTGCGCCACCAACTGCTGGATGGGAAAGGCATAAATATAGACCCCGTAGGAATAGTCGCCCAGCTTGTTGTAGTGCAGCAGCAGAGGCGTTTTCGCGTAACCCAAGAAAAACACCACATATGACAGGCAGACGGCAAAGACCGGCAGAAACAGCGGTGTGAACCAGGCCACTATGGACAGCGCCGTTGCCGTGATGAAGAGGGTCGGGGACAGCGGGATGTGCTGGCGCCAGATATAAAAGACCATCCCCGTGAGAAAAGGGAGGCCAAGCCGGGTGAGCTGCTCGATGCGCGGGTTCAGATCGGTCACCATGGCCACCGCATAGACGACCAGGAACAGCAGGGTAACAACCGCAAAGATTTTTTTCCGACCCAGAATGCCTAGGATGCCGCAGATCAATACACCGATATAGCAGGTGACCTCGTAAGACAGCGACCAGAGTGAGCCGTTGATTGCAGGGCCGTACGGGTTGGATTCGAACACGCCGGGCAACACGTATTGAATCTTGAACAGCAGCATGTTGCGCACAAAAAATTCCCCGGCCTGCGCCCAGAAAACGGATGCAGGGGCCTGTGTCAGTATGAACCCGGCAACCAAGAGCGTAATCCCTGTCACGACCGCAAGTGCCGGAAACAGACGCAGCGCGCGGGCGATCAGAAATGAACTGGCAGAGCGTTTTCTATCGAAGCTGCGTGTGATGAAGAATCCTGAAATGGCGAAGAAGATCCATACGCACACCATGCCCAGGGACAGCCCGTGAAGAGCAGTTTCAAACGGTTGACCAACCGCACCACCCCAACTGAGCGGATAGGCGTGCGATACAAGCACGCCGCTGGCGGCAAGAATCCGGATCAGGTTGAAATTGTTGTCCCGCCCGTCTGCCCGGTCCGCGATATAGCAGCGCGTAGGATTGCCCGAGGCTGCATGCGCATCCTGGTCTTTCATCCGCGAGTCCTCTGGGTTGGTGGCGTAAACATATGGGTCCGTAATTATTTGGAAGTTATCCTTTGATACAATATCCACGGTTCAGTTGCTGCAAGTATCTCGAAACCCGGAACCTGTGGCGGAAACGATTCCGTGGAACATGTCACGATTGTATCGGCTTTGGCGTTCGATAATGCATTCAAGGCCGATGGCAGCGTGTGATTGGCCTCCAGCGCAATTTTCTGAACTGCGCCTTGCACACTGGCTAACGGCCCAACTATCCGCAGCGGTTGCTGTGTGGGGTTGGCAAAGGTCGGAACTGCTGTACCGTTGAAGATCATGAGAAAGGACAAGGGTCTGCAACTGGGCTTGAAAACCCACGAGTCCTTTGCGTCTTCCACATAAGCCCCGGCGCCCAGACTGCGCGTGTCGTGGAGGTTCAACGCCTCAAGATAAGAGGCGTAAATTTTGCCATCCTGATACCACCCGACGGTCAACATCAGATTGCGCAACAGAAACAGCCCGGCGATCGCCGCAACAGCTATTTGTTGTGATCGCAGCCTGGCGCTGGGATTCAGAGACAGGCTGGCGGCCAGAAGGGCCAGCATCAGAAGCGGGATCCGCTCACTCAGATGTCCGACGCCGAACAGGTTCGGAGGGGTTATCAGGATCAGCAAACCGCACAGCGCCACGGCAAGCTTCATACGCCGGTCGATCCGCCATATCCCGGTGATGAGGCCACCGATCAGCACGCCCCATAACAGGACGCCAAAACCCCAGTCGAACGTGCGCCATGTGGATTCAGCCACGCGCAGGAACCCGTCGACGCGCAGATAGGCCTCGGTGCTCAGGCGTGCCCACAATGTTCCTTGCTCGGCATGAGCCAGTAGGTTCGAGACAGGCGTGGCGACGCCTCCGCTTGCGGTTTTCGTTTGCAGGAAGATCACGGCCGGTGCGATGGCGATCGATGCAAGTCTTGCGGCTTTACGCAACAAAACCGGTAGCCCGGGATAGCCTGATCGGAACGCAAGCGACAGTTCGACCATACCCAGCAGCAGCCCCCACAGCGCAAAGGCCAGCCCGTGAATGAAAAACAGGATCAGCCCCAGGCAAGCCGTGACAGCCAGTTGCCGGACGGGGCGGTCCTGTGTCGCAATCCAGTATCCGATTGCGCCCAGCAGAACCCCCAACCCAAGCAGGAAATTCGAAAAACCCCAGATCAGGATATGGTTATACGCCACCAAACCGGCCAGAAATACGGTCAGTGCCGAGAGGCGGCCGTGCAGAACACGTGACAGGTACAAAATTCCCGCGAACGGGGCCGCAATGATCAGGCCAGCGATCAGCTTGGCACCCAAAAGCGGGGGCAGCACTTTCATGATACCCGTGCCCAGAACATCCAGCCCGAGATTGGGCAGCAGTTGCCAAGCCGCCTCATAGTTCTGTTGCAGTGTGGTCGAGTCCGGAAGATTGGCCAGAATGTAGTAACGGGCGATATGAGCGTAGAAATCCGTCAGTGGCAGAACGGGTGTCACGCACAAGGGGATAAGGCTGGCAAGCAGAGTCAGTGCCAGAACTGGTCGCAGAGAACGGCTTTGAGGTGTCGTAATCATTTCTGCCGCAGGCACTTTTCTAACCATATACTAGAAACTAAAAACTGATCCATCAGGTACCGATAGCACATCATTGTGCAATCTATTTTTCTTATCGCGACCACTCAAAATCCAACTGCGATGACTTGGCGTCAAAGGCTTAGAAGCCTGAGCGCCGAATTTCCTCCTCAAAACGGTACAAAGCGGGGCAGGCGGTTCAGGCTTGGCTCCATGAAACGTTGCAACCTTGCATCCGCATCCGCTTCGGTTTCACCGGGCAGGATGGGGGTCACAAACCGGACCAGAGCGCCATCGGTGCGCCCCATGGTGAAGCCGTCCTGAATAACGCTCATCTTGGCGCGGAAATCATTGACCATACGCTTGCCGCGCTGTTCGAACCAGTAATAGACCAGCTGTTTTGACAGCTCTTTCTGGATCACGGCGCGGTTGACCGTAAAGCGGCCATAAGGCGTGTTGCCGGGGTTGATCTCATACGGTTCAAGGCTGAAGATTTCCCAACCGCCCACCGGCAGGCACACTTCGGGCGAATGGATGCCGTCGCCGTCGGTCTGCTTGTCGTAAAAGGCCACGAACATGTTCACGAAATCGCCCGATCCGGTGTTGATATAGGTGGCATTGAGGTAATCGCTGGCACCCAGAACCTGTTCTACCTGTGGATCCAACGTGGTGGGCGACCCGGACCAGGGGCCAAGCTGCCGTGGATACAGTACAAACGGGTCACGTTCCACAGGCCGCACTTCGGAAGCGGGCCGCAGGGTCCAGGCGGTTGAAACCGTAAGCGTCAGAAGGGCCGCAACCGCCAGCGCCACCGATGCGCGAATGCCAAAGATACGCAAGGCAACAGAACCCAGCCCCTGGGTATCCAGATCAATGGTCTCGGCAAAGGGTTGCGGATTCGGCGCCAGGCGCTGCAAGCCGATGGCCATCAGGAACAGAATGGCGACGCAGAGCAGGAAGATGATCCAGCCTTCAAAGAAATGCATGAAGCCTTCAGCCTGCTCGATGCCGTGCTGATTAACCAGCACGCCGATCACGCCAATGCGGATCGAGTTCATCAGCACGGTCAGAGGGGCCGCCGAAACCAGCAAAACCACCTTGTGCCAGATCGGGCCACGGTAAAGCAGGGCAAAGAGATACGAGAAGCTCAGGATCGGGAACAGATAGCGCAGCCCGGAACAGGCCTCGGCCACCTGCAGTTTGTAGACCCCCAGATCGATGATGTTGCCTTCGATGAAAACCGAAACACCGGCCATCTGCACGAACCAGACGCCCAGTTCGGACGAAATCCATTGCAGGAAGATCGTGAGCTTCCAATAGACGAACTGCGGCAGCGGCAGCATGAACACCAGATGCAGCACGGGCAGCTGGTGGTATTTGCCCCGCTGCCAGCCGAACACGGTCAGCATGACGCCGCCCACCCAGATGATCATGGCATAGGTGACGATATCGGGAATACGGGCCAGGTTGCCCAGAATGGCGATGATCAGGGCCACGGCAATCACAAGCACGCCCGGCCAGCGATCATGCACAACCGGGTTGGGGGGCGGCATATCCCGCAATTCACGCAGGAACAGATACAGCGAGATGATCGGGATCAGCGGGCCATGGCTGTATTCGGGGGTGCTCCAGGCGGCGCCCAGAGACACGATCCCGATCCAGAAGACGGGTACCGATCCAAGCAGCAGCAGGACAAACCAGAACAGCCCGACGGTGTTCATGACCGGCAAGCCTCTTCTGGCCGCTTCAAGGATATTACTGCGGCTGTTTTTCGAATCGAGGTGATGCATCACGGTCCATCATGCACAATAAGGTGTGGCCTGAAATTATGACGGCTCAAGTTCCCGCTATTTTGATCCGTTTTCGGGACATTGGGCGCGGGATGTCCTGATTGTCGATATCATGAACCGCGTGAATGAACGTCAGGGTTTGAGAGAAAAGCGTCGGCCCAAAGTCAGAAAGACCGAGTTTGAGGTTGCCTTAAAGCCGTTCTGATCGTCCATTTCATATTGGTACCCCACGTTTACAGCCCAGTCTTTCGTGACCGCCCGTGTATAGGACGCACTGAACGTACCGCGCTGGCGCGGGTTGGGTTGACCGGTTCCCTCGTCTTCCTGGTCGATGTAATCGACGCTGAAAGACAGACCCGATACCGGGTTGATGAAATAGTCATATGTCAGAAACACCAATGTTTCACGTGTTTCTATGCTCTGCGTACTGGTGCCGACCCGGCGTTGCACCGTTGCTCCGATCCGGGAACTGGCCAGCTGATAGCTGTAGTCGAGCTGCCCGATCGGTGTGACTTCGTCGAATGGTCCTCTGGTCAGGCCCAGGTTGAAGCTGAATAGTCCGTTGGCGCGCTGAAAACTGCGGCCGGCCGTTGCGTTTATCCGTGACCCATTGACCCCGAATGTCTGGTCAATCTGAAAATCCGCCGAACCATCTGGCAGGGTTTTGTTCCATGCGAAATCCCAGACGAAATCCTCGGTCACGGTGTTGGTATTGGTTGTGCGCTGCGTGTCATCCACCTGACTGTAACCGATATTCGCACTGACGGTGGTGACAGGGGATATGTCATAGGTCCCCCCTACTGTCACAACCGTTGTTTGCTCATCGGTTCGCACGTTGTCTTCTGCCGAGAAATCAGTGTAGCCGAGACGCAAGTTGGCTTGGAAAACCGGTGACACCCGCAATGTTGTGATCGCCGTGTAATCGCTTGATTTGTTGTCGAACAGGTTCGGATCGATCGTGTTTGTATAAGTGCGTTCGCTATAGCCGTAGATGAATTGGAACCCGATTGGATCATTCAGGCCGGTTTGCCAATTCAGGTTGCCCAAGGAGTTGACCTGATCCCCGATGGTTCCGGTCACATCGGCGGCATCGATTCTGCCATCCAGATTGGTGTCGGTCAGTGAACGATTAAAAGCCAGATCCTGTTCGCGGTAATCCAATAGCAGGTCAAGCTGGCTGTTCTGGCGCGACCGCTGATACGACAGGCGGGCAGACGGGTCCGCAAAGCTGGAATCCGTCCCGATAATCGGCTCATTGGCGATCCGGTACAGTCCGGAAAGGTCAAGAGCCAATCTCGAATCCGAGGTCTGCTTCAGAATACCCAATGCCAGCGTATTCTCCCACCAGGTCGTGGACCCAAGCGAAGGATCGGTCAGGCGAAGATTGCTGTCATGTCTGAGCGACGAGAGATAATCCAGGGTCACACTCAGGCCGGTCCCGGTCCCAATCTGCTGACCGGTCGGCAGGCCGACCCTTCGGGCCGGGTTTCGCTGTGCCCGTTGTGCGATCAATTGCTGGCTGGGTGTCTGCTGCACAACTGTCGGTGCGACGGTTGTCTGCTGCACGGATGTTTGCTGTGTCGAGGTTTGTGTTTGCTGCGCAGTCGTTTGCTGTGTCGAGGCCTGCTGCCCGACAGCTGGTGTAAACGAACTTATGACAGCGATCCCGCCCCCCAGAATGGTGGACAGCCTGCTCCTGGATTTCCCCACCTGTATCAGCCCCTATTCGAACAAGCGGCGTGCTGGTACGACAACCACGTCTCCGGGTCTAAGCACTGTATTGCCTTGGATGCCACCGCCCGAGCCTTTGTAGTTATAGGTGTATTTTCTCATCACGCCTGTTTTACTGTCAGCCCGGCGCAATTCGATGCGCTTGCGAGCCGCGAAATTGGTCAGACCACCGGCCTGAGCCAAAACCTGAAGAATTGTCGTGCCTTCGGTTGCCAGATGCTTGCCGGGCACATTGACCTCACCCATGATGAAAACATCGATGGTTGGTCCGGATGCGGCCTGTCCGCCCAGAAGCGGCGGCGGAGCCAGCGACGCCACTGAAATAAAGACTGTCGGCGGCGTATTGAAGTTCGAGGCCAACGCCGATGAGAGCGACGCGCTTAATCCGCTGGTCGACTGACCGGCCGCACGGATCGAGCCGGCAAGCGGAAAGTTGATGGACCCGTCCGGCAGAACCAGAATGGTCCGATTCAGGGTGGGGTCTTCGAGAACTTCAACCTGCAGCGCATCACCCGGTTGGATTTGATAGGATTGCGCCCATGATGCGGTGGCCGCGATCATGGTAAGGGCAAGAGCGATTAATGACCCGATGACTGTACGCATATTCAAATCTCTCACTTTTTCCTACTTATGCCTTCCCACAAGCTGCAAAACAATCAGCAGGGAGTCTGATACATACAAGATGCGGCAGAAATGCAGCGGCGGCGCGCGTGCACTCTGTGCGCTTACTGACCTGCGTTGCTCATCGTGACCAGCCGTTCGATCTCGGCCTCTATGGATGAGGCAATCTCAGCCGAGGCTGCCCCGGTCGCTTCCGCTGCACGAAAACTGCGCAAAGCTTCTTCGTGCCGGTCCAGAGCGGCGTATGTTTTGCCCAGATGGTACAAGACCAGAGGATGCCCAGAGAAAACCTGTGCCGCAGATTCCAGGTACTGGACGGCCTCTTCATAATTGCCGACCTGATACGCCACCCAGCCATAGGTATCTTGAAAGGCGGGCTCTTGCGTGCCCCGCAGACGCTGCGCCAAAACATGCGCTCGTTGCAGGCTTTCGGCATCGTTGCGCTGGGTTGTCAGCAGGCTGGCAAGGTTGTTGGCAACCAAAATCGACTGACCACTGAGGGGGTAGAGCTTTTCGTAAACGGCAATGGCCTGCTCCATATCGCCGGCCTGTTCGTGAAGCGCTGCCTGCACAAATAGCAGATCGGGATTTTCGGGCAGGGCAATCAGTGCCTCGGCCAGGACATCCTGGGCTTTTTCGATATTGCCACGCTCGGCTTCCAGCATGTGAAGCGCGACCCATGCCCGTGTTATGTCAGGGCGCTCATCGATGATCGCGCGATAAATCTGTTCGGCCTTGTCAAGTTCCCCTTCTTCTGCCAGCGCACGTGCCTTTACAAAGCGCAATGGCAGGGAATCCGGGGTTTCCGTAAGTTTCCGATCGATCCGGGCAAAGGCTTCTTCGTGTTTGTCCTGAGCCAGCATCAGTCGGATAACCGCGATATCAGCGGGCAAGCCGAATTGGGGATCTGCGGCCAATTCGTTGAGAAATTCCATCAGGTCGTCAGAGCGGTTCTGGGAGGCCAGCATGTATGCCCTGAGCTCGTTCGAAAGGCGTTGCGCGTTGGGATCTGTCAGCGCTTCGAGCGACTTCAGAACAGCTTCAAGGCGGTCCCAGTCCTGCTGACGCATATAGGTTTGGGCAAGCAGAGACAGCAGGTCCGGATTTTGCGGGCTTTTACGCAAGGCATCCAGCAACACGCTCTGGGCGATTTCCAAGTCATTTTTTGACAGCAGATATTGACCGTAGCGCGCAGCCTCGGTTCCTGCGTTCTGGGACATCTCCGCAGCCAGGGCAAGCATTTCGCCCATCAGTTCGTGATCGCCGTTGCGTTCGTGAGCATTGGCCATAAGGGTCATCAATTGCGGATCGCGGGGGGTCTGGCTCAGGGCTTCGCGCAGCAGGATAATCGCATCACCGGTCTGATTATCCTCAATCAACCAGGCTGCCTTGAACTTGAGTGCCCCCACCTGTTTCGGATCTTCTTCAAGAATCTTTTCGACCAAAGCACGAGCTTCTTCAGATTCCCCCTCGCTGAACAGCATCCGGGCAAATTCTACTTCGTTTTCCCGTGTTTGTGCGGTTCGCTCTGCATCTGCCAGAAGATTGCGCATTTCAGAAAGCGCGGTTTGCGTGTCCCCGCTGTGAAATTTCAAAGTGGCCCGCCATGCGCGGAGCTTTGCGGCGTTTGTACTATCCTGCGCGATGATTGCATCAATTTCGTTGATAGCGGCTTGGGGACCGCGATGGTCGTTCAGGAATGCAATAAGGCGTTGAGTTGGCATGTGATCTTCGGCCTGAGGGTCGATCTTCCCGCGCAGAATATCCTCAGCCGCATCCAGCTCGTTCCAGTCGATGTAATGCTGAACCAGCATCGCCTCGACGCCCTCATCCTCGGGGTAAAGCTGAAGCATGCCTTTGAGCTGTAAAGCTATCTCTTCGTGTTTGTTCTGAGCCTGTAGGGCACGCAGTCGGATCGCGTACAAATTGTCCTGCTTCGGCACTACGGCCAGTGCGGCATCAATCTCGTCGATAGCATCATCCCAGAGCTCGTTGCGGACAAGCCAGTCGATCACGATTTTCCGCGCGCTCATCAGATCGGGTTTTTGGTCGATCATTTCGCGTGCGGTCCGAATGATGGAATCCGTTCTGGCCACATCCCCGTTACGGATCGAGTCGGTATAGGCTAGGCTGTTATTGATGGACTCGACCTCTATATTGTCGGGTTCCAGTTCGGCAGCTATCGCACCATGGCGTCTGACAGCGTCCCAGTTGCCCAAGTCAAACGCCATCTCGGCCAGTGCGAAGTGGCTTTCGAAATTGTCCGGGTATTGTTCGACCAACAACAGGTACTGGCCGAATGCGACAGGGATGTTCTCTCGATCACGCTCAAGCCGGGCATAGGTCAGGCGCGCCTCTTTGTGCTGGCCGTTCAGTTTGAAGACGTTGCGGAATTCGACCAGAGCGCGCTCGACGTCGCCCTCTTCCAGCAAGGCCAGCCCGGCCTGGTAATGTTTCTCGGCCCGCTCTTCAGCGGTGTCACAGGCACTCAGGAACAGGAACGCAGCACACAGAAGCGATGCAAGACGTGGGAGACGGGAAAAGACGGACTGGTTCATGGGTAGGTTTCCACACGATCTGGGCGCAACAAGGATACAGCCATCCCAAAAGGCTGCAAAATGACCGTTTCAGCAACCGGTCCCACGCAGAACCGCAAAAATTGTCCGAAACAGGATATGCATGTCCGTCTTGAGCGACATATCCTTCCAGTATTCCACATCATGCTGCGCGCGCTCGGCGAATGTCGAGTTGTTTCGGTTGGAGACCTGCCATGAGCCGGTAATGCCGGGGCGCATTCTGTAGTACATGTTGTTTGGATAAAGCTCTTTCTGGCAAACCATCATGGGGCGGGGCCCAACCACGGACATTTCGCCAACGAAAACATTCCAGAATTGCGGCAACTCATCCATCGAGGATTTGCGCAGGAATGTCCCGAACTTGATGATGCGCGGATCATTCCGCAGTTTCTGGTCGCGATTCCATTCCTCACGGGCTTCAGGGTTTTCTTTCAGATGTTCTTGCAGCACATTTTCGGCGTCATGCACCATTGTGCGTAGCTTGATCATCTTGAACGCCTTGCCGTTCTTGCCCAGCCGTTCCTGCCGATAAAACGGAGTCACGCCCTGGAATGCCAAAAATGCGGCTAGCATAAGAACAAAAGGCACAACGAAAGGTGCTGCGAGCAAAGCGAACGCAATGTCAAAAAGACGCTTGCCCGCACTTCTGTACACCCCTCGACACGGCAACGGAGTGGGTACAACAGAAATACCGGAGTAGCCCGCGCCAGCGTTGGCCACTTCTTTCGAATGACTTGTCACTATTTAAACCCCCAACACACACAATTACTCACGAACCACTCACCAAACTTACGAACCGAACACGCTCGACCTCAACCACACATATTTAAAATCTTATATTTTTATACCACTTCGACCCTGCACTTACTCACTTGCGAGGCCGCTTTCCCGTATCCAACTGTTAACAAATTCCACCTGCCTTGCAAAACATTAATGCTGGCGAACGTGTTCTCTGGTCGCTGAATACAGGTGCTTTTTTATAGTATCGTGAAGATGCGATCAGCTGATTGGCCGCAAATTCATGAACTTTCGTTTCCCCGTGGGACACAATGAGCGAAAATTTCACCCTTTGGGTTTGATTTCCGCCCTTAGAATCTTTTTTAATGTGTGATCACATCAGGTTCTGGTCGCCTCTTTTTTGGTCAACCTAATAAGGACACAACGGAAACAATCGCACCGATCACTCCAGATTGAGAAAGCGGAAAGGTCAATTCACCGCGTGTGCAGTTTAGTGGTGCCTGCTATCTTGATTTTGTGACAAACTAGTACCCAAGTACTTTTTGTTTATGTGATGTGTTCTTTGTGTAAGGGATTTCTGGTGGTTCAGAGCATGAGTTTGGATAATCTCCGGGGGGCCAGTACGAGGTTTGACAAGGCAGAAGGCAACCGAGGTGCAATGGCGTCCAGCGACGGGTTTTATCTAGATTATTTCGGGCTTGACCGACGGCCCTTCACGCTGCTTCCGGATCCCGGATTCATGTACTGGTCGCCGCTGCACAAGCGCGGTTACTCGGTCCTGCAATTCGGCATCATGAGTTGTGCGCCCATCACCGTGCTGACCGGGGAAATCGGGGCCGGGAAAACAACCCTGATACAGCATCTCCTCAGCGAGATGGAGCAGTCGATCACCGTAGGGTTGATCTCGAATGCGCAGGGCGGTCGCGGAGAGCTGCTGCAATGGGTCCTGCACGCGCTGGGTCTGCCGATCGAGGCGGATGCAAGCTATGTACAGATATTCCGGGCGCTGCAGGATTTCCTGGTCGCGGAATATGCCGAGGGCCGGCGGGTGGTTCTGATCTTTGACGAAGCGCAGAACCTGACCGTCGAAGGGTTGGAAGAAATCCGGATGCTGACCAATATCAACTCGAATACGGATGAGCTGATCCAGCTTGTTCTGGTTGGTCAGCCTGAATTGCGCGACATGGTTCTTGATCCCAAGATGCGCCAGCTGACACAGCGCGTTGCCGCAAGTTTTCATCTTGAACGGATGGATGAGTCTTCGGTCAAAGCCTATATCAGCCATAGGATGAAAACGGCTGGCGGTTCAGGCGATGAATTCACCGAAGAGGCCTGCAAGCAGATTTTCAAACAAACGCGCGGTGTTCCGCGACTTGTAAATCAGTTCTGCGACTTTGCCCTGCTTTATGCCTGGACGAATGAGGCCGAGAAGGTGGATGAAGAGGTTGTGGAGCAAGTGGTCAAAGATGGCGTGTTCTTTGGCGGAAACTCACTCGAGAAGGAGCTGACAGTCTGATATGGGCCCGGTTCGCTATTACTTTTCCATTTTCCTGAGACGGTTTCCGTATTTTCTGATCGTCGCACTCATTGTCTCTGTGGCATCGATCATCATAGCACGGGCGCTGCCCCCGACCTACCTGTCTCAGATGCGCCTGATCGTGGAATCGCCCCAGATTCCAGGCAGCCTGGCCGCGAGTACTGTGACCACACCTGCAGCAGAGCAACTGCAGATCATCGAACAGCGCCTGCTGACCCGGCCAGTCCTTCTTGATATCGCCCATGAATTTGAGGTTCTGCCTGATCAGGACGAGGCAACCCCCGATCAGATCGTCAACGCCATGCGCAAGAGCACCTCGATCTGGATCACCGGAGGTCTCAATCAGGCCAATCTGATGACAATCACCTTCGAGGCGCGCAGTGGCCAGATTGCGGCAGGTGTGTTGAACAGATACCTGACGGAAATCCAGAAGCTGGATGTCACCTATCGCAAGGAACGCGCGACCGATACGCTGGCCTTCTTCCAGTTGGAAGTCGACCGCCTCAGCGACGAACTGAGCAAGCGTAGCGCCCGTATTCTTGAGTTCAAGAATGACAATTCCGATGCGCTCCCCGACAGTCTGCAGTTCAGGCTGGCGCAACAAGGGGCGTTGCAAACCAATCTTGAACAGACGGACCAGCAGATATTTTCCCTCAAGGCGCAGCGAGAAAACCTTATAAGCATCTTCAGCTCGACAGGTCAGGTTGTCGGTGTTTCACCACAAAATCAGACCCAGGCACAGCAGCAACTCAGTCAGTTGCGATCTCAACTCGACAACCAACTCGTGGTCTATTCCGAAAACAGTCCGCAGATCAAACTGCTCCGCGCCAGGATCGAAAAGCTTGAGCAGGTGGTAGCTGCCGAACAAGCAAACGCCCCGGCACCATCTAACCAGACAGGCAATTCGTCCCTTGATCTGCAGTTGGCGCAAATCGACTCGCAGATTGCGGCGCTCGAAGATCAGCGCCGCGTGCTTCAGGACCGGCTCGACGCACTCACCCTGACGATTGATCAGACCCCGGCCAATGCCATCACACTATCTGAACTGCAGCGCGAACATGACAACATCCAAACCCAGTACAATGCCGCAGTCAGTCGTCTGGCCGCAGCCTCGACCGGGGAACGGATTGAGGTCACGTCCCAAGGGCAACGTATTTCCGTCATTGAGCATCCCTCTACGCCAAGCGAGCCTTCGAAACCCAACCGCCTGATGATTGCCGGAGGGGGATCGGCCTTTGGTATCCTGCTGGGGCTGGGGCTGGTGGTTTTGCTGGAGGTCCTGAATCGGTCCGTGCGCCGGCCCGAAGACCTGATCAACAAGCTTGAGGTCTGGCCGATCGCCACTATTCCCTATGCTCCATCACGCGGTGAAGTGTTGATGCAGCGCGCGGTATGGGGTGGGATCATACTGGCCATTCTAATCGGAGTGCCAGCCGGGGTCTGGGCGGTGCATACCTATTACCTGCCCCTCGATCTTATTACCGAGAGAGTGATGGATAAACTGGAGACATACTGGTGAGTATTGTTTCGATTGATTTGGTGAATGTGTGATGGACCGTCTTCAGAAAGCGATTCAAAAGGCGCGCGAGGAACGGCAGAGCCGCGAAAGCCCGCCGCCGGTCATGGAACAACCGCCCCGTCACGCCCCGTCAGAAGACACTCGTGACGCCCGGTGGCAAAGCGTGCCCGAGATACAGATCGACCCAAAGCTCGCAGTGCGCAACCGGCTTGCATCTCTGGCTGGCGGCGCGGACGCCACCCCCTACGACATGTTGCGGACCAAGATGCTGCAGCAGATCTTGTCCAACAAATGGCGCAGGGTGGCATTGACCTCCCCGTACAGCGGGTGCGGCAAAAGCACGACGACGGCCAACCTGGCGTTCAGCCTGGGGCGGCAGGAAGATCTGCGGACGATCGTGATCGATTTCGACATGCGGCGCAGGGGGCTGGCCGAGATTCTGAAGCAAACCGGCAACCACAGTATGGCCGACGTCATTCAGGGGGCGGTGCCGTTTCATGAACATGCGCTGCGGTATGGCAAGAACGTGATCTTCGGGCTGAATTACACGCCCACGCGCAACCCGGCGGAGATCTTGCAAAGCCGACGGGCAATCGAATTCCTCGAACAGCTTGAGGCGGATTACAAACCCGACGTCATTCTGTTCGACACGCCCCCCCTGATGATGAGCGATGACAGCCACGGGTTTCTCAGGAATGTCGATTGTGCCCTGCTTCTGGCGGCCGCCGAAGAAACCAGCATTGACCATATTGACGTTGCCGAACAGCAACTGGCGGAACTGACCAGCGTCATGGGGATCGTGCTGAACAAATGCCGATACATCAGCGGGACGTTTGGCAATGAGTACGGATCCTACTGATACGGCCCCGGCCGATGCAGTGATCATTCCCCATTACAACGATTTGCCCCGGCTGGAACGATGTCTTCTTGCCCTGAGAGAGAATGATCTGACGGCAACTGAAATCGTTGTCGTTGACAACAACTCTCCGGTGTCGCTGGATACGATGCGCCGGGCCTTTCCCGAGGTGCGTTTTGTGGTGGAAACCCAAAAGGGCGCGGCCCATGCCCGCAATCGCGGAGTTGCAGAAACCAGAGCGCCCCGACTGTTTTTCATTGACGCCGATTGCGTACCCGCGCCGGACTGGTTGAGCGTCGGGCGTCAGGTCGCGGATCAGGCCGATCTGAT
The DNA here is from genome assembly GCF_013110585.1 of Ruegeria sp. HKCCD6119. NCBI lineage: Bacteria > Pseudomonadati > Pseudomonadota > Alphaproteobacteria > Rhodobacterales > Roseobacteraceae > Ruegeria > Ruegeria sp. HKCCD6119. The sequence goes on from NZ_WVQV01000012.1 coordinate 42,194, forward strand.
TGGTGGCCGGGTAGATGTTTTTGACGAAACCCCACCCCCGCGCAGCGGCGCAGAAGCGTTCGAGGCTGTTTTTGCATTCAACTTCCGCAGGTATATTGAGGTTCAGGGGTTCTCCGGCGCCGGCAACCTGCTGACCCGACGCGATGTGTTCGATGCGATCGGCGGATTCATCAACGGTGTCTCGGAAGATCGGGAATGGACCATGCGCGCGGTCGCGCGCGGGTATAGCCTGATCTACCGGGATGACTTGCGTGTCAGCCATCCATCCCGGCAGAACTGGCCCGCGCTCAAGGCCAAGTGGCGGCGCACGACACAAGAGGCATATCTGCTGCACGGCACCAACGCGGCCGCGCGCATGCGGTGGGCGATCCGTGGATTGGCCATGCCGGCCAGTGCAATTGTGCACACCCCGAAAATCCTCAGCAGCGACAAGCTGTCCTCGGCGGGCGAAACCAGTCGGGCGGTCATCACGTTGTTCCGGCTCAGATGTCAGCGGATGATCTGGATGTTGCGCCAGGCGGCAGGTGGCAACATCTGATCAAAAGAAAAGGGACCGCGAAACGGCCCCTTGTCCTGTTTGTCAGGTTTGTGTGTCGCTCAGGCGGCTTTGCGGCGACGCGTCAGAGCCAGACCACCAAGCGCGGTCAGAAGCAGCAGACCACCGGCGGGCAGCGGAACTGGTGCGACGTCGAAATCAAACGTAACCGGCACCGGATTGCCATTGGCATCGGTCGCCCCTTGAGAGTTGGCCCAGCTAAACACCAAATTCTGGCTCAAGGTGTTCGGGCTGACGCTGCTGAACAGCGTGCTGAGTGTCGTCTGAACACCACCCAGAACCGACGTCGATGCCAGCACGTTGGCCGGGTTCAAGGCGTCGACCCAGCTCACCGTCAGACCTGTGAACGTGTTCAGCAGATTGATGGTGATCGAAGCGTTCGCAACACCAAAAAGAGGATCAATGGGCGACTGGAAGTTGATCATGTAAACCCCGGGTCCACCCATCGTGGAAACCGTACCGGAGAAGAGCGTGTCGGAGGTGATGTCATATCCACCCCCTGGCAGAGGACCACCACCCGCTGACACCGAGGTCAGAGCGCTGGCCGATCCGGCCATCATCACAGCAGTAGCAAGCCCCGCCGCCATCATCTTAAAAGTTCTAAACATACAAAGTCCCACCTTTGATTTTTATACACACAACCCGCTCGAAATCTCGGCAGGGCACCTACTGCATTTATTAATAATTCATTTCTATTTGATTGCGAAGGATTTTTCTCGGAATTGTGGCTTTTTTTGGGCGCAAAGGCCGATTGCTCGGCACAATGGGCGCTCGAATTATAGTTTGTTTCCCCATCGTGAACCAGAATCACCCGAATAAGGCGAATCTGCGTCTGGAGAACATGCCAACTTTCCGGCGATTCCGAGCGTTTTCACACTGCACCAAACATAATCCAAACCGGTTCAGGCAATGCAGAACCAACCCCGATCACTCTGTCATGAAATGCAACCGGCACGCCTTTTCACATGACGGGCGCCCCCGTTCTGCGCAAGGCGAGAAACAATACAAACCATTTCAGCGCACTGTCTACTTTCGGACCGCCGCAAGGACCCTGCGGATCACAACAGAAGGGAAAAAGGCCACAAACCCGGGTTCCACCATATTTATTCTTCGACGGTCCGAAAGTTTCGTGTAGCTTTGGATTGTTATTGTACCAAGTTCAGGCACGCATTTTCAATCGGAAGCCCTTGTTTAGCCGTTTGTCCATTGTGCCTGCCTATTTAGCGAGGAGACATTGCGCATGGGCGTTGGCCAGAACATAGCCGCTGAGAATGCGAACTGGACCTTTGGGGGCAGTGTTCCCGATACGTTTGTCGACCACATCAAATTGTCTGTTCCTCTTTATGAAATGGGTCACGGCCTGATCTGTCAGGTTTCCGATTTCTTCGTCCGCAATGACAGTCTCTGCTATGAAATCGGCACATCGACCGGAGAGTTGATCCGCAAGCTGGCAGAACATAATGCGGGAAAGCCTGACGCACGCTGGATCGGCATCGATGTCGAACCTGAAATGGTGAAAGTCGCCGAAGCTCATTGCGCGGATGTCCCGAACATTTCCATTCTTCATGACGATGCCCGTCATATGGAGATGGAAAAGGCGGACATGATCGTCAGCTATTATACAATGCAGTTCATCCCGCCCCGGTACCGGCAGGAACTGTTCACCAAGATCTACAACACCCTGAACTGGGGCGGTGCGTTTGTCATGTTCGAAAAGGTCCGGGGGCCGGATGCGCGGTTTCAGGATCTTGTGACCCAGCTCTACAACGAATTCAAAATCGGCAATGGATTCTCAAGCGAGGAAATCGTCGAAAAGGCGCGCAGCCTGAAAAGCGTGCTGGAGCCGTTTTCCACTCAGGGCAATCTGGATCTGCTGGGCCGGGCCGGTTTCAAGGATGTGATGAGTATTCAGAAGTATATTTGTTTTGAAGGTTTTCTTGCTATCAAATGATTGCTTAACGCCATGCCGGCAGAGACCGGAGTGGGATAACACCGCTTATGGCCCGATTGATGGAGGCTGCCGAGGACGCTGATGAACGCGCCTGATTTTGATCCTTGTGAAATGGCACTGGAAGACGGGCTGAATGCAATAGTTGCTTGCTTTCAGCACACCGTACTTGTGGCGAAGCTGGTCGCAGAACGGATATGACCGTGTCGGCTCTTTCGGATAAGCCATCTTGGACGGTCGGGGCTTTCCTCCTGGTGATCGCGGCGCTGCTGGTTTGCCTGTCCGTTCTCATGATCAATGGCGGGCCGCTTTATTACTTCGATACCGGCAGTTACATCCGGCAGGGAAATGTGGCCTTGAGCAGTTTCCTTCCGCCGACAGCTGACAGCGTTGCGGCAGGTGTAACCCACACCGCCGATGAGGATAACACCGCAACCGGATCACGGTCACTGATCTATGGCCTCATCATGGCTGCGCTTGTTCGGATCGATGCCCTGTCCGTCCTTCCGGTATTGCATCTGGTTGCTACGCTGCTGGCCGTCTGGATGCTGGCGCGAACCGCTGGCCGGTCGCCGGGCGGGGCACCGAACACAACCATTATGACCGCAGTGCCTTTGTTGGTCGCAGCCAGTACTTCATTGCCGTTTTATGTCGCCTATATGATGCCGGATATTTTTGCACCGGTGCTGCTGATCGTGATTGCCTCACTGACGGCCTTTGGGCGGATGATGCAAACCTGGGAACTGATTTTGGTATCCAGTCTGGCCCTGTTCAGCGCCCTTCTGCACCCGTCTCATCTGGCGGTTGCGGCGTTAATGATACCTTTTGTCGCTTTGGCCGCGCTCTGGGGGAAAAGACCACGGCGCTGGCGCGCGACAATCTTGATGATGATGGTTCTGGCGCTGGCACTGGCCGAGCGCAAGGCCTTTCAGGTCACCGTGGAAATCGCCACCAACAAAGAGGTCGTCTATACGCCGCATATCACCGCGCGGCTCATCGTTGACGGGCCGGGCATGGATTATCTGGACGAGGTCTGCCCGAATGCCGAAGTGCCCACCTGCGCACTACACGAAGCGCTGTCGTGGTCAGATGATCCCTACAGGCTGACACCCTCCCATATCATTTTCGAACGCTCCCCCAACCTGGGTTCATTCCGGCTCATGTCACCCGAAGATCAGAAACGGGTTGCCCTGTCCCAACGGGAATTCGCCAAGGCGGTTTTCCTGTCCCGGCCTCTTTCCACCTCGTTGGCACTGGCCCGGAACGGCTATCAGCAGGTATTGCGCTATAGCATTGCCATGACGATCCCAACGGATGTGGAGCTGGAAAACGCCCGCTGGTTGGCCAGAATGGAAGATATCCGGCCCGATATGTTCCAAGGCGGTTCATTGTCTCAGGACAGGGGCTGGATAGAAACGGCCGATATCGTGCACGGCGTGATCTATGCCGTCTCTTTTGCCTTTATCGTGTTTATTCTGCTGCGGCCGGGTAGTGTGTCGCGTGACATGAAGCTGTTTGCGCTGTTCATCCTGATCGGAATAGCGGTCAACGCTCTGGTCTGCGGGGGAGTATCACAACCCGCAGATCGTTACGGCGCGCGCGTGATGTGGTTGTTGCCCTTTACAGCGGCCTTTCTTTTCCTTGTTCAGCGCTCAGGCGCTTCGCGTATCATTGCCGGAGATCCTTCGTGAGTTCAGATCACCCCCTTTCCATCAGCGTGGTCATGCCGGCCTACAATGCCGAACATCTGCTGCCGCGCGTTTTGCCGCCATTGATTGAAATGTTGAATACCGGACAGGTGCAGCAGGTTCTGGTGGTGGATGACCAGTCCCCCGACGGTACCGCGGCGCTGGCACGGGAAATGGGCGCAACTGTTCTGACCACACCCGTCAATGGCGGGCCGGGGGCTGCCCGCAACCTGGCCGCCCAACAAGCCACGGGCGATATCCTGTGGTTCGTGGATTCCGATGTCATCGCCTGGCCGGACGGGCCTGACCATATTCGCCGGTCGATGTCCGAAGACAATGTGGGCGCCGTGTTCGGATCCTATGATGATGCCCCGGACGGGCAGGCCTGGTTTTCACGCTACAAGAACCTTCTGCACCGCTATCACCATCAACGCGCCCGCCGCGAGGCGCGCACCTTCTGGGCCGGGTGTGGCGCCATCCGGCGCGACGTGTTTCTTGAAGTCGGTGGCTTTGATGTCAAAACCTATGAGGTGCCTTCGATCGAAGATATCGAACTGGGCTACCGGATAGCGGCCACCGGTCGCCGTATCCTGGTCGAGCCGCTTTTGCAGGGCAAACACCTGAAGGTCTGGACCATCCGCAACAGCCTGAGCACGGATATCTTCTGCCGTGCCCTGCCCTGGGCCCGGCTGATGATCTCGCGTGAGGGGTTGACCGATGATTTGAACACCTCGATGGCTGAACGTGCACGGGCCGCAATTGCCGGGCTGTTGCTGCTGTCGCTTCTGGCCCTGCCGTTCTGGCCGGGAAGCTGGCCTTTGCCTTTTGTGTTACTGGCTGCGGCCTTTGTCGCCAATCTGGATCTGGTGCGCGCCATGTCCGGGCATGGCGGGCCGTGGTTTGCGTTCAAATGTCTGCTCTACCATCAGGTCTATTATGTCTATTCGGCCACCATCTATGTCTGGTGCCTGTTCGAATATCACATGCTGGGCAGACGGCATAACTTGTCGGTCAGGCGAAGTTAGCCTGTCCGGTTTCACCCGTCGGAAACCGGGCAAACCGATCAGTTTGCCCTGCGCAAGTTTCCTTTGAGGGACCGCGTTCTGGGCTTTCTGGCAGCTTCAATCTGGCCCGGCAGCGTTACCGAAACGCGCGCACCACCCAGAGAGGATGTTCCGATACTGACGGATCCGCCGTAAAGTTCAGCGATATCCTGCACGATCAAAAGCCCCAGCCCATGCCCCTCGGTCTCATCTGTATTGTCTTTCCGAGCCGACCCCTCTGATCTGCCCGCCCCCATTCCGGGGCCATCATCCTCGATACTCAACGTGATCATGCCCGGCTCGGGTGCCGTCACGGATATGCGCACATGGCTCTTGGCCCAGAGACAGGCGTTTTCAAGCAGATTGCCCAGGATCTCCTGAATGTCGGCCTCCTCGCCCCAAAAGGTGGTTCCGGCGTCTATGGCGTTTTCGATATGCGGCATCCTGTTTCGGAGTGTGATGCCAAGTGCAAACGATACATCTTCGGCGCAGGCATGCACCGGAGAGGATTTTCCATAGGGGCGTTCGGTACGCGCGCGGCTGAGGTTGCGTTTGATGACACCGGTCATACGCCCCACAAAATCCGTTATCTGATCTCTTTTATCTCCCTCAAGCTCTTCGGCAACGCGCGCCAATGCCGCCAGCGGCGTTTTCAGGCCATGCGCCAGCTCTGCGTTTTTTCGACGGTGTTTTTCGATGATCGTGCCGTTGCGCCAGTGTAGCTCGCGCAGTTCCTCGACCACGGGAACCAGATCGGGGGGCCATTTCTGATCGTCTATGATGGTGTCGTTTTTACGCATGACCTTCACGGAATTGCTGAGCCGCTTGAGCGGCATCAGCCCCCTGTTCACAGTGATGTAGACCGAAACCGAAACCACTATGGCAAGACCAATGAAAATCAATGCAATCAGCTTTGCAGCCCGGTTGGTTTCTTCCGTGACATGCATCAGTGGGGCCGCAATCCGGAAGGTCAATGTCTCATCCGGTTCCATCCCGGGAAACGCAGCCCGCCTTCCACGCAGAACATCTCCGCCCGGGATTACGAAATTCCCCCCGGCTTCCGGGACGTCCAGAACCCAGCTTTCTGCGGTGACAGGGCCAAGTGACGGGGATTGCAGCAGGATTTCGTCAGACCCGTCACGCGTCAATTGCCAGAACCATTGCTCATTGGTCAGGTCATAATAGCTCGGGCCAACGCTCTCGAGCAGTTCAGCCTGTGCCCCGTCATAGGCGACCCGCCGGGCTTCGATCAACAAATCCTGCCCAAGCAGCAAATCCATTTCGCCGATTTCATGAGCCCGGTAGACCTGAATGCAGATCATGGCCCCGATACCCAGTATGGCGCAGCAGATCGCTATCGTGGCAATCGAAACGCGACGGGGGATCGTAGCCCAATTATGCGTCATCTACCGGAATCCGATACCCATGCCCCCGCACGGTTTCCACCATTCCCGCCGAAGTCTTCCGACGCAAACGTGAGACAAGAACATCGATGACGTTCGATTGCAGATCCATATCCTCGGCATAGATATGTTCGATCAGATCTGCCCGGCTGACGACAGATCCCGCATGTCGGGCGAGATGCTCCAGCGCCCGGAACTCGAAAGCGGTCAGCGATACGCTGCGCCCTTTGAAAAAGGCAGCTTTTTCATCCGGCATAACCGAAAGATCTCCGACATCGATCGAGGGCGTGCCACGCCCGCTTGCACGGCGCACCAAGGCCTCGAGCCGCGCCAGAAGTTCTTCTGAATGAAAAGGCTTTGACAGATAATCATCAGCCCCGCTGCGCAGCCCGGAAACGATATCGTTCCAGCTGTCACGCGCCGACAGGATCAGAACCGGTGCTGCAACCTTGCGGCTGCGCCATTCCCGCAGGATCGACAACCCGTCCAGCCCCGGCAGCCCCAGGTCCAGCACGATCGCGTCCCAATCCTCGGTCTCTCCCAGAAACAGCGCATCATTGCCGTTTCCTGACAGTCTTACGATATCACCCCGTGCGCGCAGCAAACATTCAAGATCACCGCGCAGTGTATCGTCATCTTCCGCAACCAGTACCTTCATAACCCCTCATACGGGACAAACGGTCCAAACGTGAACACAGCATGACAAGACCCGACATGCACCGTTCACCCCCCCTTTTATATATTTCACCAGATCGGTTGTCGAAAGCGATCCGTTTCAGAACCCGAAATTAAGTTTTAACGATTTGAGGTGCCGGATGTGCGGTCTGTTTGGAATTTTCCCAGAGGATACAACCTCATCCCCTGATGTCACACGGCTTCGTCAAAGCGGTTTCGCCATTCGGCACCGCGGCCCCGATGCCGGCAATATTCTGAGCGAGCCCGGTCTTGGCCTGGCCCATCAACGCCTGTCTCTGGTTGATACCGACACCCGGTCGGATCAGCCCTTTACGGACCCAAGCGGCCGCTACATCCTTGTCTACAATGGCGAAGTCTACAACTTCAGAACCCTGCGCGCTGAACTTGAGGCATTGGGCATCCCGTTCCGCACCACCTCGGATACCGAAGTGGTGCTGCACAGCCTGATCCAATGGGGCGAAGATGCGCTTGCCCGGTTCGATGGCATGTTCGGACTTGCCTTTATCGACCGGCAGACACACCGGGTTCTGCTGGCCCGGGACCGGTTTGGCATGAAACCTCTTTACTGGATGCAAGGCATGACCGAACAAGGCCCCGCCTTTCTGTTCGGTTCAGAGATCAAGGCCTTCGAACCCTGGATAACCCTGCAACCCGATGTCAACTCGATCGCGGCTTACCTGATGAAATTCGGAGGCCCGACCAGCGGCCCGACCTTCTATCAGGGGATCCGCAGCCTGACACCCGGCACTTACCTATGGCATGACGGATCGGGCAATATCGACACCGCCTCTTTCTTCCACCTGACCGACTTTCTCGATCTTGATGAGATGACCCGTCTCGATGGCCTGTCGGCTGTCGATATCGTCGATGAATATGCGGATCTCATGCATAAATCCGTGGCCTCACATTTATTCGCGGATGCACCGGTTGGCGCGTTTTGCTCTGGCGGGGTGGATTCATCCCTGATCGTTGCTATCGCAGCGGCCCAACACCAGAATATCGCCCTGTTCCACGCCAATGTGAAAGGCGCCTGGAGCGAGGTGGACGCCGCCTCGGAACTGGCCAAAAGCCTGAAACTTGATCTGCATGTCATCGAGGCTGAAGAGCAGGATTTCGTCGACATGATCCCGCGCGTAATGCGTCACTACGAATACCCGTTTTCCTATCATCCCAATTGCGCGCCATTGATGATGATCGCCCAGCTCGCGGCGGATTCAGGGATCAAGGGGCTGTTGTCAGGCGAAGGATCGGATGAGCTGTTTCTGGGCTACCCCTGGCTTGGCCGCAAACGCCTGACAGACGGGTATGAAAGGATGATCAGCGGGTTGGGTTCGGCCATACGCGCAATACCGGGGGTTGGCCCGATCCTGGCACCTGACCGGATGGGAAACATGGAAAACGTCCGCGACATCCTGAATGGTCGCGAGATGGCGCAGGACAAGCGGGCCGTAGCCGACAGCCTGGCACAGCTGCCTCGCAAGTTTCAGGAAAGAGGCCGGCAATGGAGCCTGGATTACATGCACCACCATCTGCGAACGCTTTTGCATCGCAACGATACAATGGGCATGGCTGCCGGGATCGAGGCGCGGTTCCCGTTTCTGGACACACAGGTTGCCCGGTTCGGGGTCAATCTGCCGGCACGCTACAAGCTCAGAGCCTCTCCGTTCGTTTTCGAGAAGGCACACCCCTTCATCCGCGACAAATGGGTGGTCCGCGAGGTTGCCAACCGCTACATCCCCAACACCCTGAGCCAGCGCATCAAGATCGGGTTCTGGACGACGGTGTTTCAGCGGCTTGAGATCCGGCCGGAATACTTCAGGAACGCCCATTTGGGGGATCTTTTCAGCCTGACCCGGACACAGATGACAAACACCATCGAAGAGGCCGGTCCGGATCTGCGGCTGCGGTTGCTGCTGACCGAGGTGTGGCTGCGATGCCGGCTGGATCATCAGGACGAAGATTGCGAAATCAACAGATTACGCGATCACGTCAGCATCCGGCCGGACAGATTTCGCCCCCGACCCTCCTCTGCCAACAAACCTGTGGGCGCTGCGGTCCACAGTTGAAGGGCTGCCCCTTCCTCAGAGGGCCCTGCTTTTGCGGACGGCGGATTGCGGGGCCGCCTTTTTCTTGGGTTTGGCTTCAAACTCTTCGTGATAGGACCGCTCAACATTGACATCCCAGACGTCATGATTTTCGCCCAGGATATTGCGCGCCGCGTACATCGCCGACAGCATGGAATGATCCTGGTTGTTGTAGCGGTGCAGACCATTGCGACCCACGGTCTGGAAGTTTTCCAGCGTCTTCAGCCAGTCGCTGACCGTGTCCAGGGCGTCCTTGTATTCGCTGTCATAGACCGGATAAGCCTTGGGCTGCCGGATAACTGCGTGATCGATGACATCACTGGCCTTGGCCAGACCAAGCTTTTCAAGCTCTTCACTGGCAAGATGCCTGAGATCCTCGTCACTTGAGGACCACAACCCGTCACCCTTCTGACAGAAATATTCCATCCCGATCGAGGCAGTGTTCTGATCGGGCAGCATTTCCGCGGACCAGGCGCGGAAATTCTGGATGCGACCCACCTTCACCTGCGGGCTGTGGATGTAGATCCAGTTGTCGGGGAACGGATCCGCGTGATCCAGGATCAGGGTCACGATCAGGAAATCACGATACCGCAGACGGTCTGCCGCCTCGACGACCTCGGGCGGTGGCGGCGGATCAAAAGCATGGATCAGATCACGAACGGCCATCGAATTGACGAACTCTTCACCCTCCACCCGCTCGGTGTGTTTTTCGCCATCTTCAGTCCAGTGGCGCACATCGATCGAGGTGACGCGATTGCCATCACGGTTCACCTGGATCACTTCGGAATGGGTTTCGACCGAGCCCCCCTTTTCCCGGATCAGGTCACGGGTCTTTTCCCACATCATGCCGGGGCCCAGGCGTGGATACTGGAATTCCTCGATCAGGCTGGCGGTGTCATTGGCCCCCGAAATCGCATTCCAGACCGCCTTGGGCAAAGACAGGTTCTTGATCCGCTGCGCGGCCCAGTCGGCGCGGATTTCGGACGGCGGAATACCCCAGACCTTCTTGGTGTAGCTGTGGAAGAAATGCATATAAAGCCGCCCGCCAAAGCGATTGACGACCCAGTCTTCGAACGTGTCTTCCTGCTGGCGTGGACGAATCTTCCATTTGATGAAGCTGCCGATGATCTTGTAGGTCTCGTAGGGGCCGATATTGCCAAGGGCGTTGAAGATACGCAGCGGGTAATCGTAGAATTTGTTGCGATAGAAGATGCGGCTCAGGCGTTGCACGGTGATGAAATCATCCCCCATCACCTCGTGCCACATATCCTCGACTTCGCGCACCTTGGTGAAAAACCGATGCCCGCCAATGTCGAAGCGATACCCTTTGTGCGTTTCGGTTCGCGAGATGCCACCAACCATGTCCGAGGCTTCGAACACCCTGGGAACATGTGTGTCGCTCAGTTTCTGAAGTTCATAGGCTGCTGTCAGCCCTGCTGGACCACCACCAATGACGACAACGGGAACAATATCTTTTTTCAAATGACTAACACCCATACCAAAACACTGACCTAAAGCTACAAGAGGTTATCCGAGATTCACAACAAAATCCTGTCAGTCCCCGAAACGGGGCTCCTGCGCCTTTAGCTCCACCCCTTCCGCGCAGAAAAATCAACCATTCCGTTTGACGAACCGCACTTTCGCCCTTCTGTGCAAATCGATGACAGGCCAAACCCGGGTCACCTGTGCCGAAAGCCAGTTTGGGCTTTGCGAAACCGACGGTCTTTCACACCGCCCGAAACAGCACGCGCTTTCCACAACGCCCTGAAACATAACGATGATTGCTGACTGGCACCGCCAGCCGAAACTCCCCGCCCGGAAGCGAAACATAGATTTGATCCATACACCTCTTGCACGGCGCCTGACCTGAACCATGACCGTTTTTTTCAGGCTGCGTCTGTGATGTCCTTCACTGTATCGACGGACCGAAAGGGCGCATCAACAATGCTGTGACTTTCCTCGCATTGTGTATAGTTGAGCGCCAGAGCAGCAGGAAATTCAGCACCTCACGACTCGTCGCTTGGTGAATCTTGACAGGGTGGCACCGCTGCCGTCCTAATACGTGAGAATGTTTGCAAAACCCAGGTGTCTCAAACCTGGGGGACGATGAGTAAATTGGTAGCCAGTCTCGTTGTTAACGAGGGAGCAATTTTATGAAGTGTGTTATTCTGGCCGGCGGCTTGGGAACCCGGCTCAGCGAAGAAACCGTCAAGATTCCAAAACCCATGGTCGAGATCGGCGGCAAACCGATCATCTGGCATATCATGAAAATCTACGCGGCACACGGCATCACGGATTTCATCGTCTGCCTCGGCTACAAGGGTTACGTGATCAAGGAATACTTCGCGAATTTCTTTCTGCACAGTTCAGACGTCACGATCGATCTGGCCAATGGCGGGCTTGAGATTGCAAACAGTAAATCGGAACCATGGCGCGTGACGCTGGTCGATACCGGAGAGGACAGCCAGACCGGGGGGCGGCTACGCCGTGTCATGCATCTGCTCAAGGATGAAGAGGCCTTTTGCATGACCTATGGCGACGGGGTCGGGAATGTCGATATCAGTTCGCTGGTCGCGTTCCACAAAAGCCACGGCAAACGCGCCACGCTCACCGCAGTCGTGCCACCGGGGCGTTTCGGCGCGTTGGAGCTGGCTAGCGATCAGATCGAACGTTTTGCCGAAAAACCTGGCGGTGACGGTGGTTTTATCAATGGCGGGTTCTTCGTGCTGCATCCTTCGGTTGGTGATCTGCTGGACGGGGACGGCGCAATCTGGGAACGCGCTCCGCTTGAAACGCTGGCCGCAGACGGCGATCTGATGGCGTTTCGCCACAAGGGATTCTGGCAACCGATGGATACGCTGCGCGACCGCCGTCAGCTCGAAGCCCGCTGGCAGGAAGGCAATGCTCCATGGAAGGTCTGGGAATGACGCTGGGTTCCACTCCGAAAATCATCCTGCTTGGCAATCTGGGCTATATTGGTCCGGTCGTGGCGGCGGCCTTGCGGAAATCCTATCCCAACGCCAATCTGATCGGCCTTGATCCCGGGTTTTTCTCGGACCGGCTGACCACGCATGATGCGTGGCCCGAGCGGGTTCTGAACCAGCAGATCATCGCGGATATTCGCGATATCGATGCGTCACTGTTCCAGGGGGCGGATGCGGTTGTTGCACTGGCGGCCATCTCGAACGACCCGATGGGTGCCCGGTTCGAAACAGTCACCACGGAAATCAATCAGGATGCCATCGTGCAGGCCGCTCATCTGGCCGCCGAAGCCGGGGTGTCGCGCTTTGTGTTTGCCTCCAGCTGTTCGGTCTATGGTTTCGCCGAAGGCGATGCCAGATCCGAGGACGCGCCCCTGAACCCGCTGACCGCCTATGCCCGCAGCAAGATCGGGACCGAGCGCGCGCTGGCGGCCATGGACACGCCGGGGATGCTGCGTACAGCGCTGCGTTTCGCCACCGCCTGCGGGCCGTCGCCCCGGCTGCGGCTGGATCTGGTGCTGAATGATTTTGCCGCCTGTGCGGTCACCGCTGGCAAGATCACGGTGCTGAGCGACGGCAGCCCGTGGCGGCCGCTGATCGACGTGCGCGACATGGCCCGAGCCATCGACTGGGCCATCACCCGGACCCAAGATGCCGGGGGGCAGTGGCTTGCGGTCAACGCTGGATCGGATGTGTGGAACTATCAGATCCGCGATCTGGCGCAGGCCGTGGCCGAAGCGGTCCCCGGGGCCAGCTACTCGATCAATCCCGATGCCTCGCCCGACAACCGGTCCTACAAGGTCGACTTTTCGCTCTACAAACAACTGGCACCCGAACATCAGCCGGTGCAGACGCTTGAAGGCACCATCCGGGATTTGTTGCAATTGCTGAACGATATCAACTTTGGCGATGCCGATTTCAGGTCATCTCCGTTGATGCGGCTGAAAGCGCTTGAAGAGCATATCCGCACAGGCACACTGAGCGAGGATCTGCGCTGGAGGATGCCGCAATGACACACCCCGCTTGCCGGAGCTGTGGCGCAGCCCTGACCCAGACGCTGGTCGATCTGGGGCTTTCGCCGCTGGCCAATTCCTATGTCCCGCCCGAGCGCGCGGGCACGGCCTGTCCGCGCTATCCGCTGCATGCCTGGGTCTGCAACGACTGCTATCTGGTACAGGTCGAAGACGCCGTACCGGCGGATGAGATCTTCAATGCCGATTACGCCTATTTCTCGAGCTATTCGGACAGCTGGCTGGCCCATGCCAAAGCTTATGTCGAACAGATGGTCGACCGGCTTGATCTGGGACCCGATGATCTGGTGATCGAGATCGCCTCGAATGACGGGTATCTGTTGCAGTATTTCGTCGAGAAAGGCATCCCGGTTCTGGGGATCGAACCTTCGGGCAGCGTGGCGGCGGCAGCCGAAGAAAAAGGCGTGCGCACGCTGGTCGATTATTTCGGCGAGGCGCTGGCCCGCAAGGTGGCCGCGACCGAGAAACCTCCGGCGCTGATCGCATCGGCCAATGTGCTGGCGCATGTGCCTGACATCAACGATTTCGTCGCCGGGATCGCCACGCTTCTGACCGGCGATGCGGTCTATACGGTCGAATTTCCGCATCTTCTGAACCTGATCAGAGAAGTGCAGTTCGACACGATCTATCACGAACATTACTCCTATCTGTCGCTGCTGGCGGTGGAAAAGATTTTTGCCAAGGCGGGCCTGCGTGTCTTCGACGTCGAGGAACTGCCCACCCATGGCGGTTCGCTGCGGGTGTTCGCCTGTCTTGAGGGTGCCAGCCATCCCGAAGGGCCCGGTCTGGCCAAGGTCCGCGCGGATGAGGCTGCGGCGCAGTTCGACCGACCTGAGGGCTATATGAATTTCACCATTCAGGTCGAAGCGCTGCGCGACGGGCTGCTTGGCTTCCTGCGCGAAGCAAATGCCAGGGGTGACACCATTGCCGCCTATGGCGCCGCCGCCAAGGGCAACACGCTGCTGAACTATGCCGGGATCGGCCCCGACCTGATCTCTTACTGCGTTGATCGCAACCCGGCCAAGCAGAACACGCTGCTGCCCGGCAGCCATATCCCCGTGCATGGGGTCGAAGCCCTGCGCGAGACGCCGCCGGATTACGTGCTGATCCTGCCCTGGAACATCCGGGACGAAGTCACGGATCAACTGTCCGACCTGAAGGCACATGGCACCCGCTTCGTAACGGCCGTGCCAGAGATCAGGATCAGCTGATGGCACGGGTTCTGCTGACGGGCGCAACCGGATTGATCGGGCGCGCGACAGCCACGGCTCTGACAGAGGCGGGCCACGAGGTGGTGACGCTGGGCCGCAACCCGGCAAGCGACATCACCTGCGATCTGCTGGACCCCGATGCCATCACGACAGCCCTTGAAACAGCCCGCGCCAACTATCTGGTGCATCTGGCCTGGCATGACGGCGCGCGCGACCGCTGGACTTCTGGGGCCAATCTGGACTGGATGGCCGCCACCCTGCATCTGGTGCGGGAGTTTGCACGCACAGGAGGCCAGCGCGCGGTCTGCGCCGGAAGCTGTGCTGAATATGACTGGTCGGTACCGGAGCTGATCGAAACCAGCCCCCTGCGCCCCCGAACCCTTTATGGGGCGGCCAAGGCCGGGGCCGGTCTGGCATTGTGCGCGGGCCAGCAGACGCTTGGCCTGTCCCTGGCATGGGCCCGCATCTTTTTTGTCTACGGGCCGGATGAACCGCCGGGGCGACTGTTTGGCGATCTGATGTCAAACCTCGGGGCGGGACGGCCGGTTGATTGCACCGATGGGCGGCAGGAGCGGGATTTCCTGCATGTCGATGATCTTGCCCGCGCCTTGTTGCGCGTGCTGGAAAGCGATCTGACCGGCCCGGTCAATGTCGCCAGCGGTACGGCGACCCCGGTTCGAGACCTGATTGCAGAGGTGGCAAACCAGATGCACCGGCCCGATCTGATCCGCTTGGGCACCATCGCCCGCGCAGCGGACGATCCGCCCCGGCTGGCGGCGGACGTGACCCGGTTGCGGGACGAGACCGGTTTTATGCCACAATATGACATTGCTTCCGGAGTCGCCCGGTGTCTTCGGTCAAGGGAGGAGGCCGTATGAAATCTTCATCCTTTCTACGCAAGCAATCCTTCATGCTTTTTGCCCTGGTCGGCATCGTGAATACGGCCTTCGGGTATGCGGTTTTCTCGGTTCTGAGCCTGTCGGGGTTGCCCGCACAGGCGGCTCTTGCGATCTCGTTCGTCATCGGCGTGTTGTGGAATTTCATGACCCACGCCCGGATCGTATTCGACACCAAAGGGTTCAGGAAATTGCCCTTCTACCTGCTGGCATATGTCATGGTTTACGTTTTCAACGCCTTTTCGCTCGAAGCTCTTCTGAGCACGGGACTGCATCCGATCCTTGCACAAGGCCTGCTGGTTCTGCCCGCGGCCGTTCTGGCATTCATCCTTGTTTCCCGGGCGCTGACCGATCGCTTCCCGTGGCAGCAGGAGGTCTGATATAATGCCTCAAAACTACAGACATAAACACTTTCGATCCGTAACCGGTCCATCTGATATATAGTAGGATATGGACTGTTAAATGTATTTGGTACCAGTGCTGGAAGGATAATCGTCAATGCGTCTTTATCTTGCTGATCTTGGACATAACCTCGTTACTGCCACGTCGGACACCTACCCGTTGGGTGTTGGAAATCTTGCAACCTATGCCCAGGCTCATGCAAAAAGCCCGACACCGATTGAGGTCGCGATCTTTCGTGATCCGCAGGAATTCAAAGCGGCCGTCGACACAGCTCCGCCCGATGTGGTCGGCTTTTCCAGCTATTCCTGGAACCACCATCTGGCCCTGTCCTTTGCCGACTACGTCAAGGCGGTCAATCCCAACAGCCTGACCCTGATGGGTGGTCCCAACTTTCCGCTGACCGAAGAAGAGCAGGACAGCTGGATCCGGACCATGCCGCAGATCGACATGCATGTGCGCGGCCCCACCTATGAGGGCGAGCGCGCGTTCCTCAGCACGCTGCAACGCTTCATCGATGTCGGCGCCCGACGCGAAGGCATGTGGGAAGAGGCCGTCGATGGCGCGCTTTACGTGCACCCAAAAACCGGAGAGATCCTGCGCGGGGCCGAGCCGCCCCGCATCCGCGATCTGGATGAAATCCCCTCGCCCTATCTGGCCGGGTTGATGGACAAGTTCTTTGACACCGGCCTGTTTGCACTGATGCAACTGGCACGGGGCTGCCCGTTCACCTGCGCGTTCTGCAATTCGGCGGTCAAATCGAACTCGAAGGTGTTCCGCCATTCGTTTGAACGCACCAAGGCCGATCTGGATTACGTCGTCGCCCGCATCAACCATGCCAGCCCGCTGTGCTTTGCGGATGACAATTTCGGCATGTATGTGCAGGACGAAGAGGTGGCCGATTACCTGGGCCATCTGATGGATCGGTACGACTGGCCCAAATACATCCGGACAACCACGGGCAAGAACCGCGGCGACCGGATCATCAAGGTGATGCGCAAGGCCAAGGGCCGGTTGCCGATGACCTCGTCGGTTCAGTCTCTGAATCCGGAAGTTCTGAAGAACATCAAACGCGACAATATCAGCCTGGACACCTATGCCGAGGTACAGCAGGAGCTGCATTCAAAGGGCATGCAATCCTATGGCGAGCTGATCCTGTGCATGCCCGGTGAAACCCGGGAATCCTTCATGGATGCCGTCGATCAGCTGATCGAAACCGGCGTCAGCCGGGTCGCGGCGCACCAGTTGATGCTGCTGCACGGCGCACCGCTGGCCAACCCCGACAGCCGCGAGAAATTCGGCTTCAAAACCCTCCATCGCGTGGTTGCCCGATGCCTGGGCAAATATACCGGCCCAACCGTGGTCGAGACCGAGGAAATGGTGGTCCAGTCCGAGAATTTCTCGTTCCAGGATTATCTGGACACCCGTGTTTTCCATCTGCTGCTGACGATCTTCTATTACGAAGACAATTTCGAAGAAGCCTTCCGGCTGGCGCGGTCCCGTGGCATCCGGCCCTTCCTGATCGTCAAGCATATGCAGGACATTCTCGATCAGGCCCCCAAACCCTTCCGGGATGCGGTGGCCGGTTATCTGGAGGAAAACCAGCAGGAGCTGTTTGAAACCCGCGCCGACTGCGTCGCCTGGGCGCAGGAAAATTATGACGACCTGATCAGCGGCGAATTGGGGGGCAATCTGCTCAGCAAATATTCGATGATTGGCCGGTTCATCGTGCTGGACGAAGCACTTGATTTCCTGAAACGGGCCATCAGCGACCTTCTGGACAAGGACGACCACGAAGCGCACGAGATGCTCGACACGATCATCAATTACTACAGCGCCGTGATGCTGCATGTGCCCTTCTCGGAAACCCTGGAACACGAACCCGTCTGGAGCTCGTCTTTCGATGTCGAGGCCTGGAGGAATTCGGGATATCAGGGCGTGCTGCAGGATTACCAGTTCGATGCCCCCCGCGAGTTCCAGACCCAGGTCGATCAAAGGGTGAAAACCACCTTGCTGTCACGGATCGAAACCTTCGGCGAACATGCCTCGGGGCTCGGCCGGTTCACCCGGACGATGTTCGCCAATGATTTCCGGCGCAACTTCGTATCAGGCGAAAGCCAACACGCAGCCGAATAGGTCTGGCTTTGGGCTGGGCCTATTCGCCATCCCCCAGATAGACAACGTCGCGGCCCGGGAAGGCCGCGATGATGCCTGCGTTCTGCTCGGGGCCCATATCGCGCAGGAAAATCGGTTTGCCCTCGGGCAGGAACGGATCGTTGAGATAGAGTGCAGACCCGATATCGCCCTGTGTCGAAACAAAGACCAGAGAGTTTCCAAGCCCGGCAGCCTGCCGCCGTATGTCACCGGTATAGCCACCATACCCATTGTATTTCGACACCCCCCGCCATGGGGTGAAGCTGACAACAGACACCGCACACAGCAACAGGATGACGCAGTGCAGGCGGCCACGATGCCGTTCGGGCAGCCGGTCCCGGACGGTCTCGATCCCGGCCGCCGCCAAAGCCAGCGCCGGCAACAAAGCCGTATGCCAGTAGCGCGGCCCAAGATAGAACGTGCCCGTAAACCAGTAAAAAAACAGGGCCCCCACAAGGATCGCGAACACCACCAGCATGGCCCGGTCGAACCCGGTCAGCTTTCTGCCCCATATGAACGTAATCCAGACCGGAACCAGGGACCCGAATGTCCAGCCCAGAAGTTCGTAATTGAGCGCGGCAAAACCATTGATCAGATTCAGCAGACCCTCGGCCGGGCTATGCCCGACCCAGATGTCGAGCGCGCCCCAGCTCTCGGCCGGTGGCCCTACATTGGGACCAAACCCATAGGCATTCTGCGTGTCGGGCCATAACCGGCTCAGGTAATCCGCTTGCGGGGTCAGCAGCGCGTCTCCGGTGATCATCAGGTTGAGCAGTAAAAAGACGCCACCCGACAGAACACCGCCCAAGGCGCAGGCGATCACCTGTCCGATCCCCCCCGGCAGGCGCCGCAGCAACCACAGGCCGGTTAAAACGCTTATGATCAACCCATCAAGCTGTCGGGTGACAAAGGCCCAGCCCAAAGCCAGACCCGCAACAAGCGCAAGCAAGACATCCCTGCGCGTTGACCCCTCCCCAGCCCTGAGCAGACACCACCATCCCAGCAGCACCATCACCAATGTCGTGGAATGTGCCATCAGCGTGCCACCGACGGCGAGCACCCAGGGCGACGTGGCCATCAGCAACGCCACCAGATCGGCCCGTTCGCGACTGACGGCACGGCACACGATGCCATGCGCCAGCCAGACAGAGATCCCGGTCAGCACGGGGTTGACCAGCCAGGGCGCCCCGGCCAGCACGCCCAGGCTCAGCACGATGGCCCAACCCTGTGCCGGCACGCCGATCCACTGATCGCCGCGAATGTCGAACAGGTAATATTCCAATGCGGGCTGCGCCGCTGCGGGGGGGGCCGGGCTTCCGAGGACGCCCGCAGCAAAGGTACGCGCCTGAAACAGATATGCCACCTCATCCTCGACATGAGGCACGCGGTCGAACGCCGCCCAGGCCAGAGCCGCGCTGGCCAGCATTGCAAAGACCGCGAGGGCAGCCACCGGAATGCGGGGTGCCCGGTCAGGCCCGGCAACTGTGAAAACGGCGACCAGCGTCGCCATCTGCACAAGGTTCAGCGCACCGCCGATCCCGATCTGCAAACCGAAGGCCAGATAGTACCCGTAAGCCACGTACGGCGTCGCAGAAACGCAAAAGGCCGCAGCCAGCCCCAGCAAAAGGATCAGCCGCCACCGTCCTGCTTCTGCCATCAGGCCCGTTATGGCCGCCCTTCCCTGCGGCCGCACAAGCACAAAGCCCGTCAACACCGTCTGCCCCGCCAGTATCGCCAGCATGATCAGGTTTTCAGGAGGGTTCGCGGAAATCTCGAGCCGTGGAAACCAAAGGGGTTGGGTCAACCACAACCGGGCCGCACTGCCCAGAAGCAGCGCCGCGCCAAGCAAGCCAAAAAGAAACTGGCCACACTGCCGGAAAACACCCCCCACAAGCAACGCAGCAATCACCACGGCCGCATACCAAAGGCGCAGTTCCGCCAATGTGGCATTGCTGCCCGGCAGGTCCGCAGCCCAGGCCGAGCTGCCGCACAAGGCCATCGCCCCGGCAAAGAGCCACATCACCCGACCTGAACGCATATTCATGCCATATGCTCGTCTTTGACAATCGCCGGGTCCCGTGCAGGACCTTCGATATTGATGCGTTCCTGTTCAGTGACGATCGGACCGCCCCGCACCTGATTGTGGATCGAGGTTATGTATTCCCCCAACATGCCGATAAACAGCATCTGGATACCTGACAGGAAGAACAGCGCAACGATGATTGTCGTGGTTCCCCGTGGAGCCAAATCCGGATTGAAGAAATAGAACACCACTGAAATGAGGGAAAACAGAATACAGCTGATGGCAATCACCAGACCACTCAGCGTGCAGAACCGCATTGGGGCACGTGTGAAAGAGAAGATCGCATTCAGCGCCTGATCGGTCAGCGCCATCAGATTGTGCTTGGAAACACCTCTTTTGCGGGCCCGCCACACATACGGAACGATGATGCGGCGAAACCCGCAACTGGCGATGATGCCGCGGATATAGGGGTAGTGGTCGTTATGCGACAGCACCGCATTGAGCACTTTGCGGTCAATAAGCTGGAACTCACCCACTGATGGCTCTAGCCAGACATCGGACAGCCGGTTGACGATCGTATAGAAGATGCCGCGCGCCGCGCGCATCACGATCCCCTCTTCGCGGGTGGTGCGGGCACCGGCCACCACATCGTAACCGCTTTCCCATAACTGCACGAATTCCGGGATCATGTCCGGCGGGTCCTGAAGATCCACCGGCAGGATGACGACCACGGCATCCCCTTCGGCATAACGCAACCCGTTGAAGGCGGATCGGAACACTCCAAAGTTGCGGGCGTTTACGACAACTTTCACATTCTGATCTTTTTCAGCGATCTCTCGCAGGATCTCGACAGTCCGGTCGGAGGATGCATTGTCGACAAAGATATGCTCGCACCTGTAGCCTGGCAGCTTTTCCTCAAAAATCGCTTTTACGGTTTCATAGCAATTCGCCACATTGTCTTCTTCGTTGTAGCAAGGCGAAACAATGGAAATTGTTTTGCGATTTTGTTCTAAATCTGAAGACACCAATTACCCAACCTCCAAGTTGGAAACGATTGTATCACCCGGTGCTGTATCGGATTCGCACATCGCCCAAAGTACAGGAATATTTTGCAATAACGTGCGCACACCGCCACATCTTTTGCCGATTTCACGCATTCACAACAGTCAGTTTTCTCCGACCCCTTGTTTCTTGAACATCAGTTTCATTTAGTGTGCCGGTAAATTTATCAGCTGTCAGCGTTTCAGATGACCCGAACCTTTCGCAACTGGCTATTTTCCCTGCACACCCGGCTGGGATTGCACCTGTCGATCTTCTTCGCCTTTATGTTCCTGACGGGGGCAGTGCTTGTCATCGGCATCGAGGTTGAATCCATTGCCCGGCCGGAAATCTGGACCACCATTGCCAAAGAAGACCGGACGGCCAGTTTTGCGGAAATCCATGACGGCATTAAAACCGCCCATCCCGAAAGCGCTGTATTTGTCATCGAAAAATACCCCGCCCCGTGGTTCGCAGATCGAACCTTCGGACGAACCGGCTGGGGCGAAAACATCAGCTTCTGGACTGACCCGGTGACCGGAGCAGTCGTTTACGAAACGAGGGATGGCGGGTTTCGCGACATTCTGCGCGATCTGCATGATACGTTCCTGACCACCAAACGCCCCATCTTCATCCTGATCTCGGCAACATCCGTTCTGCTGCTGTATCAGATCGTCAGCGGGCTGATTACCTACCGACGTTTCTGGAAAGGGTTTTTCCGCTGGCCCAAACGCTCCGGGGGGTTCAGATCCTGGGTCGGCGCCACGCACCGGCTAACGGCCCTTTGGGCAGCGCCGCTTCTGATCCTGATTGCAATCACCAGCTTTTATTTCATGCTCGGCGGTCTGGGAATCGAAGGCACAACCCCAAAACCTCAGCCCACTTCCCCCCGTGACACCGCCCTGCCTATCGGCTTCAGTTCCGACACCCTTGAACAGGCCGAGGCAAACGCTGTTGCCGCCTTGCCGGGCCTGGAGCCGCTTGTCATGGTGCTGCCGGGAGATCCGGCTGGCACTTTTGCCTTTGAAGGCCCCGTGGTCGGTTTTGCGAAGACGAGTGGATGGGGCAGCGTATCGGTTGATCCAGTGACCCTTGAGGTGCTCGGCGCGTTCACCCCGGATGATACCCGCGGCTTCGCACGCTGGAAGGCATTGATGAACACATTGCATTTCGGCACCTGGGGTAGTGCGTTCTCATTGGGTCTCTGGGTTCTGTCAGGCTTCGTGGCCACCGGCGTTGCCCTGACGGGCGCCTTGATCTTTGCGGCCCGGCTGGCTCCTGAGGCCGCACAATACGGCCCGATCCGGCGCATCTGGCGCGGATTGGGGCTGTCCCGCTGGATCTATCTGTTGATCGTTCTGGGTATCCTGCTGACCGCGTATCAGCGCTTTGGGCCGGGCAGCTACCCGAGAGCTGGGGTCTTCCCGACCGACGCACCTGCTGCGGTGGCCTATCTGATCCTGCCCGCACCTGTGCGCCGCGATACCCCGCTTGATGTCGAAATGCTGGTTGGGGAACCCGGCATCACTGCGGCGTCAATAGCAACAGATGGGGGGGCAGAGCAGCCCGTCGAACTGGTACGGAACGGTGAAAAGGCGCAGGCATCTTTTCGCATCACCCCCAATGACACGGCCAACCAGATCACAGCCCGTCTGACAAAACCCGATGGCACTAAAAAAACCGTCACGTTCCGACTGGGGCAACCGATATGGTAAACGAAACAACACTTCCTCTGACGAATGAGAAGGCGTTTCAGGAACGGCTCAGCATCCTGCAAATGTGCTCGTTTTTCACATTCGGAGGCGGCATTCAGCGCCACATTACCGATCTGGGCGGGTCCCTGATGGCGCATGGGCACAAGGTGATCAAGGCTGGTGCCCCCGGCGAGCTTGGCGAGACCGCGGATGGCAGTGTCTTTGTACCTTTGCAACTTGACCGGGTCAGCGACCACAGTGCGAATGGCAAACTCAACCCGGCCCTCAGAATGTACTGGCTGGTACGTTCGGCCCTGACCCTGCGCCGGGCGCTCAAGGACCATAAGGTCGATATCATCCATGCGCATGAAACCGCCCCGCTTCTGACGGCTCGTCTGGCCAGTCTGGGAATGGGAATTCCCATTGTGATGACCTATCACGGCTCGTCGCCCGACCGTCTCAACGCGGTGGCCCGCGCCTGCCGACAGCAAGCCGATCTGGCGATCTGCCCCAGCGAAACCGTCATGCAATCCCTGCTGGAACGCCAGGTCGATCCCGACAAGGCGCGGGTGATGCTTTTGGGGGTACGTCCCAACCCGCCCGCCGATCCGGCAGCTGCGGATGCCCTGCGGCGCGAACTGTTGGGCGCAGATGGCACACATCTGGTTCTGTCCTTGTCCCGTCTGGACCGCCAAAAGGGCCTCGACGCGATGATCGAAGTGGCCCGGCGTGTGCGGCAGGATCTGCCCGGTCTGCGGATCATCGTCGGGGGCGAAGGCGTGCTGCGCGGCCAGGTCGAAGCCTGGGCCGAACAGGCCGGGGTTTCCGACATCATCCGTTTCCCCGGGGTGATCTCGGATGTCGCCACCTATCTCGCGGCCTCGGATCTTTATATGCTGACCTCCCGGTGGGAGGCCCTGCCGATTTCAATTGTCGAGGCGTTCCGCGCCGGGCTGCCGGTGATCGCCACCGATTGCGGCGGTGTGCGTGAATTGGTGGATGGCGATGTCGGGCGCCTGTGTGCGGTCGATGATCTTGATGCCCTGTCTCAGGCGCTGCGCGATCTTTGCATCGACCGCGCCGAATATGACCGGCTAAGCGCCAATGCCACGGCGCGCGGTGCAGAAGACAGGTTCTCGCCAGCCCATGTGCATAGCGGGTTTGAAAAGCTGTACCGGCAACTGGCCGGGCGGGGATAACCCCCGGTCAATCCGCCGCGCCGTTCTCGAAAGCACCAGCTTCCAAGGCATGGGCCAGATTGGCCCGCCCTGCACGATGCGCGGCCTGCGCGAAAGCCGCGCCGAACCGGCCCAATACCTGATCTTCACGCCAGAGCGTCTCAAACCCCTGCCGCGCCGCTGCTGCCATCTGATCCCGCGCGGCACCTCCGTTCTGAAAACGGCGCATGGCTGCAATCAGATCATCTTCGGTTTCGAACAGTTCCCCGCCCCCTGCCCGCTCCACGATCTCGGGGAACGGACCCAGCCGCCGGGCGATCACCGGCGTGCCCAGCCGGAAGCTTTCGATCAGGATGATGCCGAAGGTTTCATAACAGACCGAGGGCACGATCAGCCCCAGTGCGCCACGATAGTAAGCGTTCAACTCGTCCGGCGTCTTGCGGCCCAGGAATTTGATCCGGTCATTGCCTGCGGCCTGTGCCTTCAACTCATCCGCATAGTCACCATCACCCAGGATCAGCAGATCCGCGTCGGGATAGCGGTCAAAGGCCGGGAACACATCCTGCAACCCCTTGATCTTTTCCAACCGCCCGACAAACAGGAAATAGGGGCGTTCCTGCGCCGCCGGTTCCGGCAAGGCGCTCTGATCCAGATCGGGCAGGAAATAGGGCAGCACCTGCATGTCCTGCCGCAGGCCGAATTCACGATGTTTGGCGCGGCTGAATTCGCTTTTGGCAATGATCAGATCCATGTGATCCAGCGCCCGGTCCAGCGCACCGGTATACCGCCAGAGCTGCGGCGGACGTTTGTGCTGCAACACGCAGCGCAGGCACTGGCGCTCATCGCACAGCTCGCGCCCATGCCGCCACAGAACATGGGTGGGGCAGACCAGCCAGTGTTCATGCGCTTCATAGATTTTCAACCCCTCGCCCATCGGCAACAGGCCGGGGCCGCCGATCAGGGATGTGTTGTTGTGCCAGATGATATCCGGCTTCCGCTCGGCCAGTAACTCGCGGATGCGGGCAGCATGGACAACCGGACGGCCCAGTTGCTGGGTCAGCAGGTTCGACATCATGCCGTTGCGGCTGCGCAGCCCGATCCGCCGCACCCCGTCAGGGGTGCCTTCGGGCTGCGGTTTGCCGCCCAGAATCAGATAGCTGTCTTCGTCATGCACCACCGTCACGTCGTGCCCGCGCGCCACTAGCGCCCGCGCCATGCGCTGAATGCCGATGGCGTCACCGCCAAAGGAATAGGGGGGATAAAATGTGGTGAACATCAAAATGCGTAACGATTTCATCTATCTCTCAATTCCTTGAGTGTCAGCCGCAGGCAGGTGCCCGCCTTGCGGCCCAAGCATCGAAACCAGCAGGCGCAGCCTGTCCCGCTGGAACAGAAAAGCCAGCAAACCATAGGCCAGAACACCCGTCACCGTACCGGCAAGTAAAAGCAAAGCCGGGGACAGGCCGTCCAGTTGCCACATGACCCCCTGCACGGCCGCCACCATCCCCCCTGACAGCAGAAGCGGCGCAAGATGCTGCCGCATCAAAGCCGGCCCGGACAGCCCGGCAATATGCCCCAGATTGGCAAATTTGAGCGGCCAGACCAGCAGAAAGACAGCCACAAAACCGGCTGTGACGACCGGCAACCCATACGGGGCCAGCACCACGATCACTGCCGCCGCCAGCGCCACCTCGACCCAGGACAGAACCGCCAGACGCCCGGCCTGACCCGCCGCCAGACAAAAGGTCTGCTGCACCTTTTCGGCACACAGATACATGCCGAACACCGACATCAGGCTCAGGACCGGAGCCGCCGGAGCCCATTTCTGACCGAACAGCAGCACCAGCGCCGGTTCCGACAGAACCGCCAGCCCGGCAAAGGCCGGAAAGGCCAGAAACCCGGTCAGGCGCATGACGTCGATCAGCAAATCCGTCGCCTGACCACCATCGCGCGCCGCCGCACCAAAGGCAGGTTGCGCCACCGTGCGCAGCGGTGTGATAATCAGGAACGAGGCGGTCTCGATCACGCGCCAGGCGATTGCGTAATACCCCGCCGGAACCGGCCCCAGCATCGCGCCGATGATCACCGCAGGCGATTGCACCGCAGCCAGTTCGGCCGCGCGCAGGCCCAGAATCCGGTGACTGAAATGCAAGACCCTGCGCATGTGATCCCGCGACGCATGGAATGCCGGGCGCCAGGAGACCGCCCCCCAGGCCATCACGATATTGGTGGCTGTCATCGCCAGCCGCTGACCGACCAGGCTCCAGACCCCGTATCCGGACAGCGCCATGCCAATGCCCACGACCCCTCCGACCGCCGCGCCGAGCGCTGCACGGATGGCCAGAACACGGAACCGCATTTCCCGGCGCAGGATCGCAACCGGCACCGCCGTCAGTGAAATCATCAGCACCGTTGGGGACAATCCGATCAACAATTCGCGCGCAACCGGCTCATTGTAGAAATATGAGACCGGCCCCGCCCCCAGATACAGCACAACCGTCAACACGCCCCCCAGCAGCGCCAACAGCCAGAAAACCGAGTTCAACCGCTCTGGTGACAGCGCCTCATGGGTCAGCAGAATGTCGGAAATCGTTTCACGGACCAGGAATTCGGAAAACAGCACAAAGGCTGCAACCATCGCCAGAAGACCAAAGGCCTCGACCCCTAAAATACGGGCAAGAATGGCAAAAATGATGAAATTGAACGCCTGCTCGACCCAGATACCGGCCGACATCCAGGCAACTCCGCTGCTGAAACTCTGCCGCCCTGACACCCGTTTCCTTCCTGTTGCCCGAACCCCGCCAAGTGCCGATGGACACATGGCTCAAACACTCACACCTGTTGTGCACAGTATGCGCAATTGCAAACTTGACGCCTTAACGGTCGAATTTGGTCAAATTTATTGTCTATGTTCAGTCTGTACGTGTTCGAATACTATACGCAATACAGGGAATTATGCCCGTCATGTTCCAGGCGCCACGCAATTCTTGCAGCGGGGGCTGGGGCAGGGATTATTGAGTGAATAAAAGGTTTTCATTTTCATGAACAAAGTCGCAGAGCCGATGGAGACGAACAGCACCACACCCGAAGAGCTGATCGCATCGGAAACCGCCGGCATGAGCCTGAGCGTGGTCATTCCCGCCTATAACGAGGAAAACGCCGTCCGCCACACGGTCGAGGACGTGCGCACCCATCTCGAACCGCTGGGCATTCCCTACGAGATCATCGTGGTGGACGATGCCAGCCAGGACAACACCCGCGCCGAGGCCGAGGCCAGCGGCGCCACCGTCACCTTCAACGATGTCAATTCCGGCTATGGCGCCAGCCTCAAGCGCGGGGTGCGGATGGCGCAGCATGAATATGTGGCCATTCTGGATGCCGACAGCACATACCCTGCGCGCTATCTGCCCGGAATGCTGGCCATGTGCCGCGATCAGGACATGGTCGTGGGCGACCGGGGCGCGGCGATGAAGAACGTGCCGCTGCTGCGCAGACCGGCCAAGAAATTCCTGTTCGCCTTTGCGTCGTTCCTAGCCGAGCGCAAGATCAACGATCTGAATTCCGGCCTGCGGGTGTTTCGCAAATCCGAGCTGATCCCGTTCCTGCCGCTCTTGCCGCAGAATTTTTCCTTCACCACCACGATCACGCTGTGCATGACCTCGAATGGCAAGCGGATGATCTATACGCCGATCGAATACGGTAAGCGGGTGGGCAAATCGAAAATCCGGCCGATCGACTTTCTGAACTTCATCATCCTGATCCTGCGCATCAGCACGCTGTTCAATCCGCTGCGGGTGTTCATCCCGCTGGGTCTGGCGTTTTTCACGCTGGGCACGGTGAAGTTCATTATCGATATGTTCTACTGGAACCTCAGCGAAACGGCGGTGTTCTCGTTCCTGGCGGCGATCATGATCTGGTCGCTGGGGCTGATCGCCGACATGATCTCGCGGCTGCATCTCAGACCGTGACATGAGCGGCGGTATGCTTTCCGACCCACATCAACGGCGCTGGCTGATCCGGGTGGCCGGGTCGGCTCTGGTGCTGGCAATCCTGTTCTGGATTCTGCCGGCCGACGCAATCGTAACAGCGCTGAGGGCGATCCCGATCTGGGTCTTCCTGTCCGTGTTCGTTCTGTTCCTGTTGGCCCATGTTGGCGCGGCCCTGAAATGGTGGCTGCTGCTGAACCGGGGGCTTTCGCCCCTGCTGGCCATCCGGGCGCATTTTGCCGGTCTCGCCGCCAACCTGTGCCTGCCCGGTGCAATTGGCGGCGATACGGTGCGGGCCGGTCTGGCGCAGGCGGCGATGAAGGACGGCGCGCAGGTTGTTGCGGGCGCAACCGTTGACCGGCTGATCGACATGGTGGCGCTGCTGACCCTGTCCTGTCTGGGCCTGGTCCTGACATGGGAAAGCGCGGCGGGCGGGCATATGATCTGGCCAGTGGCGCTGATCCTGCTGGCCGCGCTGGCGGGTATGGTCGCCTTGCCGCGCCTGCTGCCCCTGCCCTGGCGCTATGCCCCATCCCTGCCCGGCAAGGGGTTTGCCCATCGTCTGGCCGATGCACTGGCCGGGATGGGCCGCAAACCCGGCACGCTGGCAGTCGCTTTCATCACATCTGTGCTGATCCAGTTGCTGCTGGTCCTGCTGGCCTGGTGGCTGGCCCTGGCGGCGGGTGTTGATGTGGCCGCCGGGCCATGGATCTTCGCCTGGCCGCTGGCCAAGATCATCGCCGTGCTGCCCGTGTCTTTGAACGGGCTGGGCCTGCGCGAAGCCACATTAGCCGGTTTCCTGGCCCCCTTCGGCGCCAGCGTCCCAGCTGTCGTGGCCGCCGGGCTGGTCTGGCAGGTTGTGTTGTTTACAGCGGGCGGGTTTGGCGCGCTGGTTCTGACCATGTCCGGAATGCGGTTCAGCACCCCGGCAAATCCCCAAAAGGAAGAGTGCAAGTGACGGATGTTTCCCGACCCAATGGCGGCGACACGCCTGAAATCATCATTCTGGGCGCCGGGCCGGCCGGTCTGGCCGCAGCCCATGCCCTGACCGGGCAGGCGAAAGTGACCGTGATCGAACGCGCGCCCAGTGCCGGGGGCAATTCGGCCTCATTCCCGATTGAGGGCGTGATCTGTGATTACGGCTCGCACAGGTTTCATCCGGCGGCAGAGCCCGAGGTTCTGGCCGATGTGAAATCCCTGCTGGGTGACGAGCTGCTGCTGCGCCCCCGCCACGGGCGCATCCGGCTGGGCGGCAAATGGATTCACTTTCCGCTGAAACTGACCGATGCGCTGATGCGCCTGCCCAAACCCTTTGCCGCGTCGCTGATCGGCGACATGGTGCTGAAACCCTTCCGCAAGAAAAGCGAAGGCCCCGAGACATTCTCGACCGTGCTGTATGACGGGCTGGGGCCGACGATTTCGGACAATTTCTATTTCCCATACGTGCGCAAGCTTTGGGGGCTGGATCCGGACAAGCTGGCGGTGAAACTGGCCGAACGTCGGGTGGGCAGCGGATCGGTCGGCAAGATCCTGATGAAGATGCTGCGCCTGTTGCCGGGGCTGCGCAGTGAAACGGCGGGGCGGTTCTTTTATCCGCGCAAGGGGTTCGGGCAAATCTCGGACGCGATGCGCAACAGTGCCGAGGCCAATGGCGCCACCTTCCTGTTCAATACCGAAATCACCGCCATCGAACGGGACGGCAATCGCATCACCGGGTTGACGATCCGCGACGAAGAGGGCGAGCGGCACCTGACCGGCGATCTGATCCTGTCGACCATCCCGCTGACCGGGTTGACGCGCCTGATCAGCGACCCTCCGGCAGAGGTGGTCGAGGCCGCCCGCGCCATCCGCTTCCGCGGCATGATCCTGCTGTATCTGGTGCTGGAGACAGACCAGTTCACCGAGTTCGATGCGCATTATTTCCCGGAACTGTCGATCCCGATCAGCCGCATGTCCGAGCCCAAGAACTATAACGCCAGTGGCGCGCCGAAGGGCGTCACCGTTCTGTGCGCCGAGTTGCCCTGCGACCCGGATGAAAAATGGTGGTCCATGTCCAACGAGGAGTTGGGGCAAGAATTCACCAAATGGCTGGGGCAACTGGGCCTGCCCGTCACCGTGCCGGTGCGCCGCTGCGAAACCCGGCGGCTGAGCCATGCCTATCCGGTCTACGATGTGGGCTATGAAGACCGGTTCGATACGGTTGATCAGTGGCTCTCAAATCTGGACGGATTGCTCGTATTTGGACGGCAGGGCCTGTTCGCCCATGATAATACGCACCACGCATTTGCCATGGCCTATGGCGCGGCGGATTGCATCGACGACAAGGGCAATATCGACCGCGCGAAATGGAACAGCTATCGTGAGGTCTTTGCCACCCATGTGGTGGAAGACTGACCATGCCCGCCTGGCAGGCCGATATCCTGATGTATCATTCGATCTCGGACGCGCCGGGGCCAACCTCGATCGCACCCGACATCTTTGCGGCACAGATGCGGGCGCTGGCGGCGTCCGACCTGCCGGTGGTGACGCCGGACGCGCTGGCTAACCCGCCTGCCCCCCGTGTGGTCATCATCAGCTTCGATGACGGGTTCCAGGATTTCGCCGATACCGCCTGGCCGATCCTGCGCGAACTTGGCTTCTGCCCGATCGTCTATCTGCCCTCGGGCCTGATGGGTGGCACCGACAGCTGGGCCGGGGGCAACATCCCGCCCCGCCCGCTGATGGATTGGGACAGGGTCAAGGCGCTGGCAGCGGAAGGGGTCAGCTTTGGCGCACATAGTGTCAGCCATCCCGATCTCTCGACGCTGGATGCAGAGACCTTGGAGGATGAAGTCACCGGATCCGGTCAGGATATTGCCGCCCGGCTTGGTCAACCCGTCCGGCATTTCGCCCCGCCCTATGGCGCGTCGAACCCGAATGTACGCGCACAGATTGCCCGGCACTACGACACCTCGGTCGGCACCCGTCTGGGCGTGGCCGGACCGAAAGATGACATCCACGACCTGCCGCGGCTCGAGATGTTCTATTTCACCGACATCGCCCGCTGGCAGGCTCATCTTGCCGGGCGCGGCGGGGCCTATCTGGCGGCCCGCAAACTGATGCGCGGCGTGCGAAGCGGGCTGAGCAGGGTGCTGCCCATCAACTGAGTGTCAGGCTTCGGGTGCAAGCGTTCCGATCCGGTGGGCATTCGCCATCACACTGAATGTAATTGTCGTCGCGGGGATGGTCGGCAGGACAGAGGCATCAACGACGTGAATGCGCGTCGCGCCATGCGGGCGCCCCAGCACATCGCTTTCACCCGGGCCCGGGTCATCCGACATCGGCAGATCACCTCCGACATGAAAACTGGCCCCCGGTGCCCCGAACCGCGCTGCAAAAGACAGGCTGGTCAGACCAAGCCCCCGCAAGGCCCGGCCATAGCGCGCAAGCGCTGCCCGCATTGTCTCGGCAGTTGCGGGATTTTCTTTCAGTTCCGGGCGTAACCGCCCATCCTCTGCCAGACGCAAGGCTATTTCATGCGAATGATCGGAATGCAGGAAAACCTGCGCCACGATCAGACGTCGGGCCAGCGCCTCAAGCAGCGGCCCGCTGCCGGGTATCCGGCGGCCATAGTTCTGTTTCAGATCGCGGGCATAGTATTCATTCCAGGTATAGATCTGCGCGTGAACCAGTTGCCGCGACACGGTCGGGTCATCCAGTTCGGCAAAAAGCTGCGGCAGCGTCTGATAGGGCAAAACATCGGGCCGCCTGGGTGCCCGCCAGCGGTGCAGCATCGGCAGAAAGGCCTGCTGGCTGTCTTTCAACACCAGCTCCTTGCCCCGCAAGCCGGGTGACGCCAACAGGATACGCGCGCTTTCCAGCACCCCGGCGGCCAGAAACACCCGATTTCCGCGGATGTCGCTGCCATCTGCCAGAGTGACGACAACATCGTCGCCTTCCTCGCGGACCTGCCGCACCACGTGATCCGCGCGGTAAGTAAAGCCCGGCTCTGCCTGCAGTGTTGTACGCGCCTGCCGAGCCGACCAGATCAACGACCACGGGCACCCGTGCAGACACAATCCACAGGTCTGACATCCCGGTCCAACCGCCTGACGCGCAAGACCGACATGCATTCCCACCCCCTGCAATGCCTTCGCCTTCTGCCTGGACCGGGCCAGCAGCATCTCGGCCTGCGCGGTTGGCGGAATGGGAGTTCGACCTGTCATATCGCAGGCGGGAAAGAGGTCTTGCAGCCCATCTTTTTGCCCGGACACAGGCATTATGTCCGCCACCGCGCTGTAATGTGGGGCAAGATCATCGGTCGTTATGGGCCAGTCGTCGATATCCGCCTGCCGATACGGCAAAACCGCAGCGCCCCAGACATTGGACAGCCCGCCCGCCGCCCGCGACGCGCGCAAAGCAAACCAATCCGCCCCTTCCGCCAGTGTACGCGCAGGTGAGGCCAGCGCATAACCGGATCCATAGCGCCACACCTCGCCCTCCAGGGCCTGAAACTGAGGCTCCATCCAGGCTGTACGCGCCTCGGCACTCCAGTCTTCGGCGCGTGTTCGAGACATCTGCTGCACCCGGTCCGTGACCCCGGGCCCTGGTTCCACCCCGGCATCCAGCATCGTGACGTTTCGCCCTCGCGCCAGCAAGGCCCGGGCGACGGAAACCCCGGCAGGCCCGGACCCTATGACAAGATCGCTCACTGCGCCTTTACTGCCCGGACCAGAACCAGCATTTCATAGTTAGGATCATGGGTGGACAGTTCTTCGGGCGCAATTTCACTGGCCCCAAGGCCATGCAGGTTGCAGATGCAGGTAAAGACGTTGCCAACGGTCGACACCTCGACATTCTCTGCCGGGAAGACCGCCCGGAACAGGCGGCGCTTGGACTGGCTGGTGAAATGCCAGTATTCGCCCCAGTCATCCACGCCTTCGCGCCGCGCCACACGGGTCATCCCATGCGAGGTGCACAGCACCACGCCACCGGGTTTCAGAATGCGTTCCAGCGTTGCAATCGCCTTGTCGACCTCAAAGATCATCTGAAGGGTCTGGGTGATGATGATGCAGTCGAAACTGTTGTCGGGAATATGCGGCGCATCGGTGATATCCGCCACGATGGTCGCTTGTGGATTGCCCTCGACATAGCTCAGTACATCCGCCTGCGTGACCCGGTCACCGCCGAATTTCTTCGTATAGGCCGGATCGCCGAATTCCAGAACCCGGCCACGGATATCGTCGCTGTGGTTTTGCAGGAATTCTTCCATGTAATGGCGTTCGATGGTCAGCAGGTCGCGATCCTGCCCGAACACGGCACTGATCGGCGACAATCGCCGCAAGCCGCCGAAATCGACCGACCCAACCGGCACCGACTGAAGATTGTGCAACCGTTGTTGTTTACGGATCCATTTGCGCAGCCGGTCCGGCAGCAGCACGGTCGCGGTGTCGCGCACCAGCTTTTCAACTCTTTGTCCCGGTGTCATCGTGTTTGGCTCTTCATGCGTAGGCTTTGGCGCGTTTCTCGGCCATGATATCGGCGATGATATCATCCAGCGTGCGCGCCGGGCTGAACCCGGTGAACCGCCGCAGCTTGGACACATCGGGCAGACGGCGGGCCATGTCTTCGAACCCTTCGGGATAGACCTCTTCGTAAGGCACCAGCCGGATTTCCGAGGTTGAGCCCGTCATCGCGATGACCTTTTCGGCCAGCCCCCGGATCGTCACTTCCTGTTCACCACCGATATTGAAGACCTGCCCCCGGGCTTCGGGGACATCGAGCAGACGCACAAGCGCCTCGATCACATCGGCCACATGGCTGAAACAGCGCGATTGCTCGCCGGTGCCATGAACCTGAATGGGCTGACCGGCCAGGGCCGCTTCGATGAAGTTCGGAACAACCATGCCATAACGCCCGGTCTGGCGCGGACCGGTCGTGTTGAAAAAGCGCAGGACGATCACCGGTAGATCAACCTCGCGCGCATAGGCCAGTGCCATGAACTCATCCAGCGTTTTGGCGCAGGCATAAGACCAGCGCAGAATGCTTGTGGCGCCAATCGTTAGGTCGTCATCCTCGTTGAACGGGAACTTCGATGCCTTGCCGTAGACCTCGGAACTGGAGGCGATGAAGACCAGGGGCTTGTGGCGCAGGGCCGCGCGCAACACGTTCTGCGTGCCGTCCACATTGGTCGCAATCGACTGGCTGGGCTGATCCATGATCAGCTTGACCCCGACCGCGGCGGCCATGTGAAACACCGCGTCAGCAGCCCCGACCAGTTCCTCGACCAATGTGGCATCCAGAACGCTGCCTTCGACAAAACGAAAGGCGGAATGATCCTGAACGGAAGACAGGTTTTGCAGCGATCCGGTGGACAGGTCATCCAGCACCGTCACCTCATGCCCATTGCCAATCAGGCGCTCGGCCAGATGTGATCCGATAAAACCGGCCCCGCCCGTGATCAAAATTTGCATGAAAAACCCTCGTACCAACAGAATCCACTCTAATGCCACAGGCTTAGCATAGGGATCGGTGGCCACCAAATGGTAGATACCGCTATGGTGCGCTGACAGGCCGGGCCTGCACAGTTTTGGAAAAAGGGCTGAATTGTTGCACAACGCATTAAGAATGTTGAACCTGCGGACATGACCGAAAAACACGTGGACCCCCGCCCCGGCGACGGGCTTGCAGGCCAGCGCGTGGTCGTGACCGGCGCCACCGGCTTTATCGGCCGGCGCCTGATCGATGCGCTGCTGAAACTGGGATGTGACGTGACCGCCTTGCTGCGCACACGCCACGGGGCTGCCACGTTGGAACAGGCCGGAGCAAAGGCACTGGTTTGCCCGCTGCACCCTGGCCCGGCTCTGACGCAGGCGCTGGACGGTGCGGCGGCTCTGTTTCATCTGGCTTATGATTTCCGGGCCTCCGGCGCGGACAACCTTGCAGCCTTCGACGCGCTTGCCAAAGCCGCCGAAGACGGGTCTTGCAGCCGTATCGTGCATCTGAGTTCCGCCGTGGTCTATGACAGCTGGCCCAACGGGCCGATCACCGAACGCAACCCGATCACGCCGGAAGATGTGCAAAGCTATCGCGGTGCCAAAATTGCGATGGAACAGAGACTGTTGCAGGGGAAATGCGACGCCGCCATCTTGCAGCCTACCATCGTCTATGGGCCCGGCAGTGCACTTTGGACCAACGGGCCATTGGCGATGATGCGCAGGGGCGGCATCATCCTGCCCGACCCGCCCGGACAATGCCCGGCCGTGCATGTCGATGACGTGGTACAGGCCGCCCTGCGCGCGGCCTCATCGCCCCGGACCGGGGTCGAGCGATACCTGATCAGCGGACCGGACACGCTGGGGTGGAAGACGTTTTTCGAAGGCTATGCCCGGCTTGCCAGATGCGGAGAGGTGCGGATTGATCCGGCTGCGAACCCGGCCCCGCCCCCGTCGCCCAATGGCAATGCGCCCGCAGGCCCCTCTCTGGCGGGGCAGCTCAGCGCGCATCTGCGCCGCCTTGTCGGGCGCCGCCGGGTCGAGGCCGCCGCAGACTGGGCACGGTCCGTTCAGGCCCGGCTGGCAAAACCCCGGCCCGTGATGCCTGACATGGCGGGACGCAGACTTTTTGCCGGTCAGCCAGAGGTTTCAACCCGATATGCACAGGATCAGATCGGGTATGTGCCTCGTGTTTCCTTCGACGAATGGATCGAGCATATGCGAAAACAATCGGCACGCTGATTCAAGACTGCCTTGTTTTTGGAAACACCCATTCCGGGTCTTTGCCGGGAACGACAAATTAGTTGGCTTCGTTCCCGATCTGTCCTATCCGATGAAGAGAGAAGGTTTCCAATCTGCTAAGCTAATTTTAATTCAGTGTGACTTTGTACGATCAGGATAGATTATGAACTACGAAACCTCGCACCATCAATCCCTCAAGCAGCTTATCGCGGCGCGCGATGCGCGGGTTGCCGTGGTCGGGCTGGGCTATGTTGGCCTGCCGCTGGCGCTGACGGCTTATGATGAAGGGTTTGATACCACCGGCGTTGATCTCAACCCCGACCGGGTGGCGCGGATCAATCAGGGGGGTCAGGTCATCTCGTATCTGGCACCGGATCGGATCGCACACGCGGTAGAGAGTGGGCGCTTTCGCGCAACGCAGGACGCCGCAGCACTGGCCGAGGCCGATATCATCCTGATCTGTGTGCCGACCCCGCTGACCGACGCACAAGATCCCGACATGCGTTTTGTCGCCGCCGCCGCGCAGACCATCGCACAGCATCTGCGCCCCGGTCAGATGGTGGTGCTGGAAAGCAGCGTCTGGCCCGGCGCCACGACCACGCTGGTTCAGCCGATCCTCGAAGCGGGCGGTTTGCGGGCAGGTTCCGATTTCTTTTTGGCCTTCTCGCCCGAGCGCGAAGACCCCGGCAATGACAAGTTCGACACGCACAGTATCCCCAAGGTGGTCGGCGCCGACGATCCGCTGTCGCGGCAACTGGTCGAGGATTTCTATCGCGCCATCGTCACCAGCGCCGTACCGGTCAGTTCGGCCGCCACGGCCGAAGCGGTGAAGCTGGTCGAAAACAGCTTTCGCACCGTCAATATCGCGCTGGTCAATGAATTGAAGACCGCGCTTGAAGCAATGGACGTGGATGTCTGGGAAGTGATCGAGGCTGCGGCGACCAAGCCGTTCGGCTTTATGCCCTTCTATCCCGGTCCTGGAATTGGTGGGGCCTGCATCCCGGTGTCTCCGGCCTATCTGGCCTGGCGCGCCGCGGATGCAGGATCTGATACGCCGCTGATCAATCTGGCCCGCTCCAGCAATGACGCCGTTCCGTCGATGCTGGCGGCACGGATGGCGGCGGAACTGGCCGCGCGCAACGGGTCTGCATTGGCGGAAACCGGGCAACCCCTGACCGGACAGCGCATTCTGCTGATGGGCATCGCCTATAAGCGCGATGTCGAGGATACCCGCCGCAGCCCGGCGCTGGTGCTGCTGGACGAGCTGGAAAAGCTGGGGGCCGAGATTGACTATCACGATCCGTATTTCCCCCGCCTGCCCGAAGGTGGCGAATACCCGCAGCTTGCGGGCCGGACATCCCAGCCACTGACGGCGGACAACCTGA
The DNA here is from genome assembly GCF_013110585.1 of Ruegeria sp. HKCCD6119. Classification (NCBI taxonomy): domain Bacteria; kingdom Pseudomonadati; phylum Pseudomonadota; class Alphaproteobacteria; order Rhodobacterales; family Roseobacteraceae; genus Ruegeria; species Ruegeria sp. HKCCD6119. Next base: position 79,303 of record NZ_WVQV01000012.1, read on the forward strand.
AACGCTATGCGGCGGTGGCCGTAATCACCGATCACAGCGCCCCGGATTATGGTCTGGTCGCGCGCGAGGCCGCGCTGGTCTTTGACACGCGCAACGTCTTTGAAAAGCAGGGGATCAGGGTGGCAGACGGGCGCTTGGTCAAGATGTGACCGTCTTGTGGTCGGCGGGGGTGTCTATACCTTCGGAACACTCGGTGGGATTGCGCATTCCGACGGCAAATCACTCCAGGTAATTCAATTGATAAACCGCAAAGCGCGAAGAAACATAGGCTGTCCCGCTCTCGGGATCGATGACGATATCGCGCAGCCAGGGCCCAAGCCTGTAACGCCGCAGAGATTTTCGAGTCTTCAGATCAACCACGTCAACCTGGTTCGTCAATATACTTCCGACCAAAAGCAGGTCACGCTCTGCATCCAATGCCAACCCGCGCGCGCCAAATACAGTGGGAAAGCTGTTCTTTGATGCCAAAGTGGTCGTATCAAAGACCTGAATACGCGCGTGCACCGGCGAGGTCACCAGCAATTCTTCTCGTGAAACGTCAACCGTAGATCGGTCACTGCGGTCGTCCGAAGGACTGCTGGCGAGCAGCTCTCCATTCCTCAGGTTGAAAGCATGTACGCCTTCATCACGGAAGAAAAAATTCACATACATAATTGGTTTAAGAGGATGGGTGATCAGATTTCCGGGATCCACGTCCAGTGTCAACTTGCGCGCCAGGCTATTGGCATCGAATATTTGCACCGAGTCTATATCTTCCGCCCGTTCTGCGGCTTCGGACGCTGCAATAAGAACGTTTTCCGAAGAATTGTAACCCATAATAATTTCCCCAGGGGGCAACGTTCCCAACGCACGGTCGGACACGATCTTGCGGCTTTCAACATCCACTAAAACCAACTTCTCAGCAGCCCGATTGGCGAAAGATATTTGCCTGCGGCCAGGGTCAAAAACACAGAATTGAGTTTTGTCGGTTATGATCCCCGTATCGCTTACCTCTTGAGTTTCGGGGAGCAGCACCAGCAACGTATTTGTCCCGTTTCCGCATAAAAAAAGCTGACCTGAAACAGGATCAAACACCATCGAAGTTATATCGTACTTTGTGTAAATTCCGAAACGCGGGCCGAAAATGACTTTGGCCTGAGGGGACATAAACAGGTTTTGTCCAATTTCTGCCAACCTCGGAAAAGGAAAAAAAACAACGATGAGAGCAGAGGCGACAACAACACCAGGAATGTAGCGTCCAAAACCGGGCTCTTTGCGTGGTGCATCTGAACCAAGCTTGCATCTTATCCAAAGATAGTAGGGGCGCGGAAACAATATTTCGGCCAGACCAACCGCGCAGATCATCACTGCATCAATTAATCTGGCGGACACCGGCTTACGAAGATATTGCGCCCAGAACACCCCGGAATTCGCAATCAAAACCCCACCGCTGACAACGCCAAGCACAACTGCGTCACGTCCCGTCCATGGATACAACGCCCAGCTGACGCCCGCCACGACAAGGACAAACAACGCAAGTGACCTGATGCGTTTTGGTAAGAAACGGGAAAGCAGGAAGATCACAGCACCCAAAGCCAGGACAATCAATACAAACAGCAGAGCTCTTTCCCAAACGGTTGAAATGCCCCCGATTAAACGCAGCATGAAACCTAAACTACCAGTCGTAGTCTCCAGAAAATCCACGAGAGCGTCTCGGAATATGAGAACCCCTAAAAAAATCAGCAGAGGTAAAGCCAAGCGAATGAAGACATACGAGTTCTTCATGGCTTTGTTTGCTTTAAGTCTTTCATTTTGCTTCCTCCTTCGAGCGTATTACCGACCCTTAACGCCAAATGACCCCTGACACATGTGGTTCACAAATGCGCGCAATAGGGGGGCGTAGCAGACTAAAAAGCGGCTATCACTGAGCGTCGAATCCAAGCTGCCTTCAACGATCCAAATCGGACGTCTGCGCCCTTCCTGGTAAAGCTAATCCGGATACTCCCCTATTTCTCAAAAAAAAACAACGAATTACAGTTTGGCTTTAACGGCATTATCCCCGCAAGCGCAGCAAATCGTGGCATCTCAATACCAAAAACAATCTCACCAAGTGCCATGAGCACACCAATGCAACCGGTTCTGGCGCGGACTTTTGATCGTTGATGTTCCTGGCTATATCGGGTGGTGGCTCCAGGATCAGGGCCCATCTCTTTCTGGGTCACGGCGTAATGCCCGCAAAAAATCGAGCGTGCAGCGTACTACAAGAGAACCAGGCCTCTCAGCCTCTGTTTCGCGCGCGAAACATCATGTGCCGCGCGCGTGCAGCCAGGCTTTCAGCTCCGCAAGAAATGTCTCGGACATTCCCTCGCCGGACAGGGTGACCTGTGCACCGTTTCGACTCTGTTTCAACTGAATGCCGCCGAATGTCTCTTTCAGGGGGGGCTTGGCAGCAGGTGGGTTTTCCCCATTCGACCCCAGGCCGTTCACTGCACGGGTCAGAGCTGAAATCTCGGCTTCCACGCTCTGAGGCGCGGCCTTCCGCAGAGCGGTGGTGATCAAGGAAGCTGCTTTTGCCTCCTCTTTCAGAACTTTCGCAATCGACAACCCCAACCGTTCAGGAATAGCTGACGCAAAGCGCAGATGGTCATCCAGCGCGTGATAGATCGCGATGAAAGACCCGATCTTGGATCGCTTCGCCCGGCTGGCCGAGGCGAATAACCCGCGCAGGGCCGCAGTCTCATCCGGGTAAACGCCCTGCTCTGCCGCGCGCGCCACGATCCGGGCGCGCTCATAATAGCTCAGCCCGACGCGGATTTCATTTTCCTCGACCATGGCCACATAGGCATCAGATGCGCTCTGCGGCTGCCTCAGGAACGCACGCACGGTCTCAAAGCGGGCCTCGCCCGTTTGCTGCGCCAAAGCTCGCAGCGCTGTCAGACGCCGCCAGCCCGAGATCAACCCGTACCGCCCGCCCTCCAGTTCCACGACCTCGATCGGGGTTTGCTGGCCACGGGCCTTCAGGCTTTCCTTCAGCGCCTCCATATCCGCGTCATCGGCCGCCATACGGTCACGGACCAGATAGGCTTCCTCGATGGCGTCCAATGGCAGATCCTGCACCAAGCGCCCTTCGGCCCGCGCGGCACGCAATTCTCCGGACAGCTCTTCCAGCGCCGCCTGAGCCGCCGTGGCCCCGGCCACCTGCGCAACCGGCGGCGTGGTCCGGGGGGCGTCTGTGGGGAACATGGGATTCAGCCCGGGGGCAGGGCGGTTGTCTTCCAGATAATCCGGTCGGGCAGGGGTCAGTCGTTTACGTTTTGCCATTGGTTTCTCCTTTTCCTGCGCGGATCAGACTCTGTTTCGGGACGTGGCAGGCGTGTTTCGCGCGCGAAACATCGCGCTCAGAGCGACAATTCCGGTGTTCCCGCCTCTTCGGCCTGCCGGGCCCGTTCTTCGCCCCGCCAGACGCCGATCAGCAGCTTCTTGAACGAGGCATAGGTGGCATCAAAGGTTTCCCGCCCGCGCACATAGGTCTCGCGGTTGAAATCGCGGTAATCGGCCTCGTAGATACCGTTGACCTGTTCCCCCGCCTGACCGATTAGCGCCGTGTAGCCCTGCCAGTGCGGCGACAGGGTCCGGCCCAGATAGGCCTGCATCAGCCCGGCCAGTTCCGCCTGCTGGCTGCCGTCATAGCGGGTGATGATCGTGCGCACCGCATCCCACTGAAACGCCATCTCGGGCCGCCCCAGGGCGCGGGCGGCCATGTTCTCGCCATCCTCGATGGACTGGAAGGTGGAATGCAGCATGTCAAAGAAGCGACCCGTGGAGTCGAACTCCAGGAACGAGGCCCCCATGGGCACCAGAAGGATATCCGAGGCGGCCAGCCCGTTGATCGTCAGATAGCCAAGGGCGGGAGGGGTATCGATGAAAATGATATCGTAATCGTCCAGCACCCCATCTTCGTCCAGCGTATCCGTCAGCGCATCCCACAGCTTCCAGCTGCGGCCCTGCATTCGCCAGACGGGGATCTGGAATTCCGCCCAATAGAGGTTCAGCTGCGCTCCGATCAGATCGATATTCGGCCAGTGGGTGGTTTGGATCAGATCGCTGCTGCGGGTCTTCAGCGCCTCGGACAGGGTATCGTCGATCGGATGCGGGGCCTCACCCCGGTCAAGACGTCCCTGATTGTCCCGGCGCAGATGGGTGGCGTAGTGGCGGGCAAGCAAGGGGAACACCGTCTGCCATTCATCGCTGACCTTGCCGCCAAAGATCGACGTCATCGAACCCTGGCTGTCCAGATCGATGACCAGCACCTTGTAACCGTCCAGAGCTGCCGACATGGCCAGATGCGCGCAGGTCGAGGTTTTGCCAACACCGCCCTTGAAATTGGCCACGGACACGATCTTGGCGGGCAGACCCTCGGGGCGGTAGGGGCGGTATTCTTTCGCTTTGGATCCTTCCGAGGCGAAATGCGCCCGCAGCCGCAGAACCTCATCCAGCGTAAACCACTTGGCACCGCCTTCGGTTTCGGACTGTCCCTGGGGCAAATCCGGATTGCCCTTCAGGACCCGGCGAAAATGAGCAGGCGCGACAGGGATCAGATATTTGGTGATTTCCCAGGTTGAAAACAGGCGCAGCTTTTTCTGACCGTTTTCTTCCAGCCCCCGGTTCGCCAGGTCGCTACGCCCCCGCGCACAGGCATCCGCGATTTGCGAGAACTCATGTGTTCCGGTTGGGTCGCCCAGTTCAGCATAGGCCAGATCCGGGTCGATATTGAAATACGGGGGAAGCCCCTCGGACGTTGCTGCTCGCATTGAAATACTGCCCATGTGCTATGTTTTATCCAATATACCGCAAAAGGAAGCATGTGAAAGCATTATGAGCACAAAACCGGATTTTCTAAGCAAAATTAAGGGGTAGAAAGCCTTCGAGACGCTGCTTTTGGGCCTATAGCAAAAAAATGTTCAGTTAGAATCCTGTTATCTTATTAGTTACGGCTGAATCTGAATTCTATTAAGTGTAAGAAAAAAAAGCGGTTTTTGTATTTCTCGTAGATCATACTGAATCTGATCCCACGATAGGGTGACTCTGATCCCACGTTGCAGTGACTCTGAACCCACGTTCCGGCGGCTTTACGCATCCTGTGGATAACTCTACGGTGAGCGTCAATAAAACCACGAACAAAGATTCGGGCAGGACATATGGGCAGGGCAGTATGAGCGGGTCAGGGGCGTTGTTGCCTGACCGGCACCCAACGGGCGATTTTTTTGTATGCGATATCTTCGATGCGCTGCCCAAGACAGATATGGGTTCGATGGAGCATCCTATGTTTTCGCTCTCGACCCGGCCGGACCGGCGCATCCTCAATTACGAACATAACGGGGTCGAGATCACGGTGACGCCTTCGGTGCGCGGTCTGGCGACGATCCACGACAAGGACATCCTGATCTTTTGCATCAGCCAGCTGATGGCGGCGATCAATGCGGGCCGGACTGTTAGCCGGGTGTTGCATCTGAAGGCGCATGATCTGCTGGTGGCCACCAACCGCGAAACCAGCGGTGACGGTTACAAGCGTCTGCGCGAAGCGTTCGAGCGGCTGGCCGGCACAAGGATCACCACGAACATTGTGACCGGTGAAACGGAAACCACCACGGGGTTCGGCCTGATCGAAAGCTGGGAAATCGTGCGTCACACAAGGGCGGGGCGGATGGCCAGCGTCAGCGTGAAACTGTCGGACTGGCTGTTCCGCGCGGTGCTGGCGAAATCGGTGCTGACCCTCAGCCGCGATTACTTCCGCCTGCGCAAACCGCTGGAGCGGCGGATTTATGAGCTGGCACGCAAACATTGCGGGCGTCAGCCCGAGTGGCGGATCTCGGTCGAGGTGCTGTTGAAAAAGTCCGGCTCGGCCTCACCCCGGCGGGTGTTCCGCAAGATGATCCGTGACATGATCGCAGCCGATCACCTGCCCGATTATGAGATGACCGAAGAGCCGGGCGACCTGATCCGGTTCTCGCGCCGGGGTCAGGTGGTCGAGGGGCCGGACAAGCCGATCCTGCCGCCGCAGGCGCTGGAGGAGGCCAGGGCGATGGCGCCTGGCCACGATGTCTATGCGCTGGAAGCGGATTGGCTGGCTTATTGGGCCGCGTCAGGCCGCCCACAGATCAGAAACCCGCAGCGGGCGTTTCTGGGCTATGTGGCCAAGCGGGTCGCCGGACGGGACTAGGCGCTTAGCTGGAATAGGCGGGGTTTTGTTTCTGCACGCGTGTCTTCACGATTTTGACAGCGCCGATAACAATGAGGGCTGCAATGATGAACAGCCAGCCAAAGAGGATGTAGCTGCCCAGAGCCATCAGGATGGACGCACCGGAAATCAAAGCAAACCCGCCGGCGCACAGGCCAACTAGAATGGCTATCCCGATAATTCCAATCATCTTCTCCAAGTCCTCCGGCTATGGTCTTGGTCTGGTCAAACCCAGGTGGGCGCCGTCATGCCATTGAGCAGATGCCCAAAATGATTCCGCGATGAAATCATGGCAAAACTTTGAACCACCAGAGGTTAAAATTTGGTTATTTTTACCGGAAGGAGCATTGCTCCACTACTCGTGCGACACTGCGTGTTTTTTTGTTGAGACATGAACATGTCTTGCTTTTCTGATGTGTAACTTATGAGGGGCAGCCATTTATGGCAATGGAGGTTCGTCAAGACGTGCAAAGGTCCGCCTATCTTGATTTCAGAATGCAGCCGGTTTCGCCCATGGCCATTTTGACCGGTGCCGCCAATTCTTCCGTGCTTTTCCGATGGCCTTATTCAAAGGCAAGCAAACGCCCGGGACGCAATCAGAGTGCCGAACGGAGAGAGGTGCGGACAGAGCTTCGCCCCATGCCGCCAGAAGGGCGCTTGGATCTACCCCAACAGATCCGTCGCCGGGTTTTCGGCGATATCCACGTCGTCATAGTATTTCTGCGCCTGCGCCACAGATCGGTGCAGCGACAGGCGCATGGCGGCCTGGATCGGCGCACCGTCCAGCGCGGCCTGGGTCAGAAAGCCAGACCGCAATCCATGCGGCGAGGCGAAATCCTCGGGCAATCCGGCCAGCCTGAGACGATGTTTGACAATCTGATAGATTGCATCCGGGGTCAGGCGGCGTTTCAGCACCCGGTCCGCCTTGGAGATGGGGCGGAATAGCGGGCCACCTGTAATCTCACCAACCTCGATCCAATGCACCAGCGCCTGCGCGGCGCGGCCTTTCAGGATCAGGCGTGGCGTCTCTCCCTTGGCCGTGGTCTTGGTTTCCAGCAGCGACAGCCAGGCGACGCCGGATGTGTCGAACTCCTTCAGCGACACGTCCTCGCGCATCAATCCGGTGATCTCGGACCGGCGGCGCCCGCCGCTGGCCCAGCCCAGCATCAGGATCGCCCGGTCGCGGCAATCGCGCCGCGAGCCGCGGCAGGTGGCCAGCAACTGTTCCAGCACGCCACGGGTGATGGGATGGGCGGATTTCGGGGCAGGGGGCCGGGCGGCCGCCCGGCGCGCCTTGGCCCGGGCCTGTTTCACCTGCGGCGCATCAAACGGGCTGGTCAGGTTCTTCATCCGGTGAAAGGCCAGCCAGGAGGCAATGCGCCGGTCCAGCGTCGACGGCGCCGGGCAGGCCAGCGATTTGCGCAGCCCCCGCGCAATCAGCACCTCCGCGGTTTGACGCGCAATATCTTCATCGGGCGCATCACCCAGATCGCGCGCATGATCAAGGATGAAGGCCAGCGCCGTGGCCTCACTTTCGGGCCAGTCCAGCGCCACCCCGAAGCGCGCCATTTTCCACGCCGTCACATAGATCAGATCGCGTTCATAAGCCCGCAGCGTATTGGCGGGGGTGCCGCGGATATAAAGATCACTCAGCGCGTCCTGATCTGCCTGCGACAGGGCAGGGGCGGCGGCGGGGAGATATGGGGCAGGGGGCTTCATGGCGGCCACTCTGCGCGCAAATCGGCGGGAAATCAATCACATCTGA
>NZ_WVQV01000013.1:0-75994 GCF_013110585.1 Ruegeria sp. HKCCD6119
AGCGTAACCGCCGCTTCCGCCGCGTCCCAGCGCCTCAGCAGCGCCGGTGAAGGGGGTTCTAAGTATAACAAACAAATCCCGCAAGCGGAAAATGACGCCGCAGAGCATTTTTTTGAAAATTCTTAGATAACCATTTAAAAACAGCATATTACAAGCGTCGAAAGCTCACCTTTCCTGTGTCGGTCGGGACTCTCTCCATCGGATGGCCACGACACAACCCGGAAGACACAAGATGGCACTACTATATATAGGGAATCGACCGACACTGAACACAAGGCTGCGCGACTCAAGTCCGTGAATCGACTCGGGACTCTGCCAGAATCTGCATTGAAAACCTTAAAGGCCAGATTTCGAACTGCATCATGCCGAGGGGGCCTACATGATTCCGACCACACCTTGAGCGTGCCAACATTCTGAACACCAATCTTGAACATCCCACCGAGATGAGTTCTGGTCTGGGACATTCGTTTTCGACTTCTTCAGCGAGACAGGCATGACGCGTCACCTTACGTTCCCACTGGTCAGAACCGTCGGATTTGACGGAGCGCTTGTCACATTTGCGGACACGATGTCTGAGACAGCGAACCGAGCGGCGCTGGCCTTTCGATCTGAACTGGATCGGCTTCAATGGGCAGAGGTCACGGAATCTTCTGCCTCGCTGGCCTCGGCATATGTCCGGTTCGATACGCAAATCACCACCCACCAACAGATGCTGCACAAGCTTCAGGACCTCGTCGATCAGAAGGACTGGTACAGCACACCACTTCCAACAGGCCGCAGGCTGTGGCGAATTCCGACGGTCTATGGCACCGACCTTGCGCCCCAGCTGGACGATGCCGCTGCTGCTGCCGGTCTCGCGCCGGAAGAAGCAATACGGCGGCTTGGCCAGTCCCGCGTGCGGGTTTTGACGATAGGGTTCGCCCCCGGGCAACCCTACCTTGGGCCATTACCCCCCGAGTTCAATATTCCGCGGCTGCAAAACCTGACCCCCATGGTGCCCGAAGGCGCTCTGGTTCTTGCAATATCTCAGTTTGTCCTGTTTTCCGGGCCGACGCCAACCGGGTGGCGGCATGTCGGGCAGACGGCTTTTCGGTGTTTCCGGCCCGAGACGACCGAGGCATTCGCCCTCAAGCCTGGGGATGAACTGATATTCGAACCCATTTCCCGCGAAGACCTGGAACAAATCAGAGCCAAAAACGAAGATGGCACGGGCGGAGCAACCTGCGAGGAGATTGCGCCATGAGCCTGATCGTCCACCAGATCGGCCCGGCTTGCACCATCCAGGATCAGGGGCGCTCAGGTTATCTGGACCAGGGCCTGTCCCGGTCCGGGGCCGTCGATACACTGGCCCTTCATGAAGGCGCCGCATTGCTCGGCCAAAGCCCGGAACTTGCTGCGCTGGAAATGGCCGGAATGGGCGGCACGTTCGAGGCGGCACAGAACATGCGCATCGCATTGACCGGTGCGCAGATGCAGGCCAGCATTGATAGCAGCCCCGTGGCCTGGAATGCCTCGCATCACCTGAAGCCCGGACAACGGCTGGTCATCGGTGCGCTTCTGCAAGGCAATTACGGCTATCTTCATTTGGGGGGCGGTATCGATTCAGAGGTTTTTCTTGGATCTCGATCCGCGCACCTGACGGCACGGATCGGGCGAGCGGTGAAGCCGGGCGACCGGCTGACCTGTGGCGCGGAGGCAGGCGACGCTGGTTTGAAACTGCCCCCTTCCGAACGCTTCTCGGGTGGCGTTCTGCGTGTCGTCGCCAGCTTCCAGACGTCCTTGTTTGATGACGCAACGCTTGATCGGTTTGCGCGCACCTCATTCCATCGTGGCGCACGCGCCAACCGGATGGGGATGCAAGTCAACAGTGACGGCGACGGGTTTGCGGCCACTGGCCAACTGAACATCTTGTCCGAGGTTATTACCCCGGGCGACATCCAGATGACCGGAACCGGAGACCCGTTCATCCTGCTGCCCGAATGCCAGACCACAGGAGGGTATCCCCGCATCGCGACCGTTCTGCCCTGCGACATGCCCCGCGCAGCGCAGACACCCGCGGGCGGAGCGATCACGTTCGAATTTGTCAGCATCGAGCAAGCCACCGAATTGCACGCGGCATTCATGGCGGATCTTGCCCGCCTGCCCTCGAAAGTCGAAGCGTTGGTGCGTAACCCGCATGACATCCCGGACTTGCTGTCCTACCAATTGATCAGCGGAGTGATTTCTGCCACCGACTAAGGAGATGTGCCGATGCCAAGCGTCGATCTGAATGCCGATATGGGGGAAAGCTTTGGCCCATGGAAAATGGGCGACGACGAAAGCCTTCTGAAGATCATCACCTCGGCCAATATTGCCTGTGGCTTTCATGCGGGTGATCCGGATGTAATGGCATCGACAATGAAGCTGGCAGCCGAGAATGGTGTCGGCATCGGGGCGCATCCCGGGTTTCCCGACCTGCAAGGCTTTGGCCGCCGGAACATGAAGCTGTCTCAGGACACCCTCCGCAATCTGGTGCGGTATCAGTTGGGCGCAGCCATGGGCATGGCCAATGCGGTTGGCACCAGAGTTCGCCATCTAAAGCTGCACGGCGCACTGGCCAATATGTGTTCGCTCGATGTCGATATGGCGCGGGCCTGCTATCAGGGCGCGCTGGACGTCGATCCCGACATCATCGTGATGGTTCTTGCCGTGACGAAACAAGAAGACGCCGTGCGCGAGCTGGGCTGCAAATGGGTGGGCGAGATTTTTGCCGACCGCGCCTACAATGACGACGGAACATTGGTTGACCGCAGCCTGCCCGGCGCGGTGATCCACGACGCGGATGTCGCAGGACCTCGCATCCTGAACATGGTCCGCGAAGGCGCGATCATCACCGAAAGCGGCAAGCGGCTGGAAACATCGATCGACACAATCTGCCTGCATGGTGACGGACCAACTGCGGTGCAGATCGCCCGTTCTGTTCGTGAAAGCCTGATCGGGGGCGGTGTCGAGGTGACGACATTCACCCGCTGAACATCATGGGTTAACGTCGGCAACCCAAATTCACGACTGTTGCCCGTACAGGCCTCAGCGCCTAGCATGGTGGGCAAACGCATATTCTGAATACTGCAATTTCAAACAATGCCTTGACCCATGCCGGGCAAGTGCAAGGAGGTCTTGGAATGTCATTTGATCTGATGTCTTATCAGCCCCGGGGCGACAAGAAGAACTCGGACTTCTTCAACGAATACCTTCCAAAGATTTACGAACGCCGGACAAGCTCGGGCATTGCGGATCAGGTCGGCGCAATGCGGGCCATCATCATTCAGGTCGAACCTGACGCGGTGTTCGACACAATGGTCGAACTTTACGTGATGACACCCTATCGGCACACCGCCAGCTATCTGGGACGAACCCACAGAGTCTCGGTTCTGCATTCACATCCCGACTATCCTGCGCTGATCCTGATGGCGCCGCTCAGCCCCGGATTCGAAGACTTTATCCCCCGCATCAATCGCATGTATCCACTGGCGCGCAACACACCGCAGACGCGCTATGTCGGCGAGGTATTTGCTGCCTGTGATCTGGACGCGCTGACCCATGCACTTGAGGATCAGAACATACGTTTCGAATATCCTGGAGATACCGAGAACCCGTTCTACACATCGGACGGGTTCCGATTCACCACCCCGTCCGATTTCACCTGCAACCGCGTCGGGTATTCGACCCACGACTTTAACGACACCGACAGTCTGGGCCTTGGGGATCGCGTGTTGCTGAGCGACACGGAACAGGCCCGTCTGGAACAGGCCGCCGCCTTTGGAACCGAAAGCAAAATCGCCCCGCTGATGCTGGGAATCGACCATCTTGCGACGCGGGTCCTGGCGGGCGAGCGCGAGGATGCGATCCTCGAGTTTCTGACCATGGTGCCCTATTATTTCTGGGGCGCTTACAACATATTCGACATGAACTCATCGACCAACGTGAACCGCAACGGCAATGTGGACGATGACAAAAAATCTCCGGCCAAGGTATTCACCGCAAACAACACGCCATCCTTCGTCAACTCCTTCGCCAAACTGCCGATGCCGACCGAGGATTTCGTGCGCAATTTTGGCCGTCGTCTGCACCACATGGCCGTCGAGATTCAGGATGGCGATCACGGCGCCGGGGAAAAGAACGTCGATTTCGTTGTGAACACTTTGAAGGACAAGGGTGTGCCGTTCCTGGCCCATGTGGTGGGCGAGTGCAAAGACGACCCGAACCTGAAACAGATCTTCTCGAAACACTCCAAGCATACCCTGCTGATTACCGAGTATATCGAGCGGTGCCACAAATATGATGGGTTCTTCACCAAGGACAATGTCGCCGCCCTGACAGCCGCCGCCGGACAGGACGAACAATACCAGCACGGTCACGTTTTCGATTGAAAAAAGGGCTGCGGAATACCGCAGCCCAGACCCATTCAGGAGAGAATATGCCGAACCTTATGATGGCCCGATCATGAAACAGGTGACGTTGCGGGCCTGCAAACGGCGACAGGCCAGATCCGCCTGTTCGCGGGTCATGCCCTGAAAGGTTGCGTCGAACCCACGCGCGCTTTGGTTCACTTTGCGCAGCGTGCCTTCCAGTGTGGTCATTTCCGACAATGCGGTTTTCAGCAAAACCTTCTCGGCCTCATACCGCGTGGTATAGCGCCCCACATTGACCCCCCACAGGTGCCCACCTGACGAAGACAGCCGAGTGACAACCTCCTGCTCAGGCTCTGGCTGCTTGGTGGAATCCGTCGAAGCCAGAACCAGATTGTCGGGGCGCAATGCCGGACGGGTATCGGATGTTTCCACCGGCGGTGCCGTTGGTGCGATATCCGCTTCGGCAATGGCCGCCGCGATCGCGCTGTTAATGCGGCCACGATTCTCATCAGCTGTCACAGCAACCGCGCTTGCGACTTGCGTCGACGCGGAGGGGCGCCGAACCGGGCGCAAACTGGATTTTGGCGCGCCGCTCACGTTGGCGACCTGCGTCCCGACACCCAATCCGGTATTTCCAGCATAGGCCGGTCGGGCAGGTTTGCGAATGGGCGCACGGGACGGGGCGCGGCGGAAACCCAAATCCAGAAGCTCGGCAACCTTGGCATTCCGAGAGGCGCCGGACTTTCCGCCGAAAACGGTGGCGATGATGCGTTCATCCTTGCGTTTTGCCGATGCCACAAGATTGAACCCCGCCGCACGGGTGTAACCGGTTTTGATGCCGTCGGCGCCTTTGTAGGCCGCCAGCAGGCGACGGTTGGTGTTGGGAACGGTTTTGATCCCTGCATGCGTCGATTGACGCGAGAAAAGGTTATAGTATTGCGGATAGTCATACAGCAGATGCCGACCCAGCGTAGTCATGTCACGTGCGGTCGAAAGATGCCCCGCCTCGGTCAAACCATGGGCGTTCTTGAAGGTCGTGCGGCTCATCCCCATCGCCTTGGCGGTTCGCGTCATACGACGCGCAAAAGCTGCCTCGGACCCGCTGATGGCAATACCGATGGCCGTGGCAGCATCATTGGCCGATTTCACAGCAGCCGCGCGGATCAGATAGCGAAAAGCAATTGTCTGACCAGCGCGCAGGCCCAGCTTCGACGGTGGCTCGGCTGCCGCCTTTTTGGTGATCCGAACCGGGGTATCCAGCGTGATCTCACCGTTCCGTACCGCTTCGAACGCGATATAAAGCGTCATCATCTTGGTCAGCGATGCCGGGTGAAGCCTTGTGTCAGCATTGCGCGAATGCAGAACCTCTCCGGTTCGGGCATCAATCACCATCGCTGCGTAAGGTGCCGCCATGGACCTGAGCGGCGCAAACGCCAGCACGCACAACACCACTATGAGAAAAAAGCCCATTCGGGCCGGAACTGTCCGCCGAATCTGCACGATTTTTGCCTCTGTCTGCCTCGCGCCGCTGGGTTTTCCCAGTCAGCAAAAATTATTTTATTATCGTAAACTCTATCACAGAGACTTGGTGAAATAAACCGAAAGCTGAGCATTTCGCGGTTTCGTTAGGTTGCCTGAACTGGGCTATATCTAGACAAATACTGCCCAAAGCCCACCAGATGCGCGATTGAGGCAGAACTTGGTCAACACCCGGCAGGGTTTTCGTGGAACTGCGGCCAATAGGCAACATCACTTCAGGCTATGCACCAGATCGGCCAGACCGCCCAAATCCCTCAACTCCCGGAATCGGGGACTGTCGACCGGGGCTTCGGCATGCTCCACCTCCCAGACAAGACCGTGCGGGACATGAACCCCCCAGCTTCCTGCCTGGATCGGAGCCACAACATCAGATCGCATGGAATTGCCAACCATCATCGCGCGCGCCGGGCCATCACCATGCCGCTCAAATATCGACCGGTAAGTTTCAGGGGTCTTTTCAGACACGATTTCCACTGCGTCAAACAGATCGCCCAGACCCGACTGGGCCAGTTTGCGTTCCTGGTCGATCAGGTCCCCTTTGGTAATCAAGACAACCCGGCACAAGCCTGTCATGCCTTCCACCGCGTCGCGGGCATGGGGCAACAGCTCGATCGGATAGGCCAGCATCTCTTGCCCGGCTTCGATCAATTGGCGAATGACCGAGGCCGGCACACGGTCATCCGTGACCTCGAGAGCGGTTTCGATCATCGACAGAACAAAGCCCTTGATGCCATAGCCATAGTGTCGAATGTTGCGCTTTTCGGCCGCCAGAAGCCGCTCCATCAGATGATCCTGGTCGGCATGATCGGCCAGCAGCTCGGCAAAATGCGCCTGCGTCAGCTGAAAAAAACGCTCATTGTGCCACAGGGTATCATCCGCATCGAAACCGATTGTCGTCAGCTTGTCAGTCATCTCGTTTACGTCCGCTTGCTCTTTTCACCGGCCATCCCCACGTTATATAAGCGCGAAGATAAACCCCAAAACTGAATCGGACAGTTGCCTACGATGCTGGAAAAGACCTGGATGATGTCTGACGAACCGGACGACGACAGCGACGCGTCCGTTCTGGTACAGACGCGCCCAAAAACCAAGCGTCCGCCTTTGTACAAGGTGCTGTTGCTGAACGACGATTACACGCCGATGGAATTCGTGGTTCATGTTCTGGAACGTTTCTTCGGCATGACCCATGCAGAAGCATTCGAGATCATGCTGACCGTGCATAAAAAAGGTGTGGCCGTCGTCGGGGTCTTCAGCCATGAAATTGCCGAGACCAAAGTTGGCCAGGTTATGGATTTCGCCCGCCGGCACCAGCACCCGCTGCAATGCACCATGGAACGCGAAGAATAAGGCTTTTCGCCTGACCCTCACACATATTTGCCGGAATTGCCCATGTCCCCTCGCCTGGAACTTGCATTGCAGAACGGCCTGTCGCTGTCGTCGCCCCTCAGCGTGATCTGCCCTGTTCCAACCCATGATCTGTCGGCGCTTCCCCATGCGGCGCAGGTGGTGCAGCCGTTCAAACCTTTTTTTGACCATTTTGCCGCGCAGGGCTTTGACACGGTGCCCGAGGCAGAAAACCCTTGCGAGGATGCAATTGTGTTTTTGCCGCGGGCCAAGGCGCTTGCACGGGCGATGATCCATCTGGCCAGCTCACGAGCCCGCGGCGTTGTCGTGATCGATGGCGCAAAGACCGATGGCGTGGACAGCATTCTGAAAGATGTTCGCAAAAGGGTCTCGGTCGAAGGGCCTCTGTCCAAGGCACACGGAAAAATCTTCTGGTTTCAGGCTGACCCGCACAGCTTTGCAGATTGGGCTGCGCCAAAGACGCAGATCGTCGATGGGTACCACACGGCACCGGGTGTGTTTTCAGCGGACGGGATCGATCCCGCCTCGGCCATGTTGCTGAACGCCTTGCCTGCCAAGCTGGGGCCGCGCGTGGCCGATCTGGGTGCCGGGTGGGGGTATCTGACCGCAGAGCTTTTGAAGCGCGACAACCTAAAATCCGTGCATCTTGTCGAAGCAGACCACACGGCCCTTGCCTGCGCGCGCATCAACGCCTCTGACCCCAGGGCCCGGTTTTATTGGGCTGACGCCGTTACTTGGACGGCGCCAGAGCCATTGGACACGGTTGTAATGAACCCCCCGTTTCACACCTCACGCAGTGCCGACCCCACGCTGGGGCAGGGTTTCATCGCAGCAGCGGCACGCAATCTGACGCGCAACGGAACCCTATGGATGGTCGCCAATCGCCACCTTCCCTACGAAACCACTCTGAACGAACACTTCGCTCGGGTCGATGAAGCCGCCGGCGACAACCGGTTCAAGGTGTTTGAGGCCTCTCGCCCTCGGCGATAAGGCCAGCTAACCTGCCCCTAATTCAGGAGGATTCGGATGTCCTTTTCCATCGCAGGCAAGACCGCAATCGTTACAGGCGGGGCCAATGGCATCGGGCTGGCCATAGGTCGGCATTTCGCGGATGCGGGCGCAAATGTCATGTTCGCCGATATAGATGAAAAACGTCTGGTCGATGAGCTGGGGGAACAGGCAGAAGACGGCAATATTCGGTATTTCGCAGGCGACCTGCGTGAAAAGCTGACCATTGCCAATTTGCTGTCGGCAACACTGGATGCGTTTGATCAGGTGGATATTCTGATCAACGGCGCGCGCCAGGTGATCCAGTCTGATCCGCTTGATCCCGATGACGACTCGATGCGCACCTTGCTGAACCAGAACCTGATGCCTGCGCTGCGGCTCAGCCAGTTGGTCGCAAAGCGTATGATCAAACAGGCCGGGGATGACGATGAGAGCCCTGCTGGATCGATCATCAACCTGTCATCCATCGCGGCCCGCCGCACGCATCCCGACCTGATGGCCTATTCCGTGTCGACCGCCGCGCTGGACCAGATGACACGTTCACTGGCGGTGGCGTTGGCGCCGAACCGCATCCGGGTCAATTCGATTGCGCTCGGCTCGGTCATGAGTGCATCACTGCAATCGACGCTGAGAGAGAACCGGGAATTCCGCGACGATATCGAAAAGCACACACCGCTTGCCCGTATCGCGTCGGCCACTGAATTGACGGAAACCGCGCAGTATCTGGCATCGGATGCAGCCGGATTCATCACCGGCCAGATCCTGACAATCGACGGCGGCCGCACATTGCTTGACCCTGTTGCCGCACCTGCGCATTGAGACCCATGTTCGAAACAGAAAAAAACACCGCCTCTGCCTGGTTCCGCCAATTGCGCGACGACATCGTTGCCGCATTCGAAGCATTGGAGGACAACCACGACACCGGCCCGTTTTCAGACGCAAAGCCCGGCCGCTTTGAAGTCAAGGAAACCAAACGCCAGTCCGAGGACGGCTCTGACGCAGGGGGCGGTCTGATGTCCGTGATGCGCGGCGGGCGTGTGTTTGAAAAGGTCGGGGTCAATGTCTCGACAGTTTACGGGACCCTGGGCGAGCGTGCACAACAGGCAATGGCAGCACGCAAAGGCATTCCCGGGATGACCGAAGACCCGCGCTTCTGGGCCTCGGGGATCAGCCTCGTGGCGCATATGCAGAATCCCCATGTCCCGGCGGTGCATATGAACACTCGGATGTTCTGGACCCCGCACGCCTGGTGGTTCGGCGGCGGATCGGATCTGAACCCCTGCATCGAATATGATGACGATACGGCGCATTTCCATGATACCCAAAAGGCTCATCTGGACCCGCATGGACCCGGACATTATCCACGCCTGAAAGAGTGGGCGGACGAGTATTTCTATATTCCCCACCGCAAACGCGCACGCGGCGTGGGCGGTATTTTCATGGATGATTATTGCACCGGAGACTGGCAGGCCGATTTCGCCCTGACTCAGGATATCGGTCGGGCTTTCCTGCCCGCTTTCGTGCCATTGGTTGAAAAACGGCGCGCACAGGGTTTCTTGGACGCCGACAAAGACACCCAGCTGGTGCATCGCGGTCTTTATGCGGAATACAATCTGGTCTATGACCGCGGCACCAAGTTTGGACTGGAAACCGGACATGATCCGGACGCGGTTCTGATGAGCCTGCCACCATTGGCGAAATGGGTCTGACGCTCAGAACGTGTCCATGATGAAATTGTCATAGCAGTAGTTCTGCGCCGACGACGCCGACATGTTGGCCCCGACTTTCCTGACGGTGATGGAATATCCCGGCTTGGTATCCGCCCCCGGCGGCGGGGTCAGCGAGAATTGCACGGTCCGGACGCCGGGTTCATAGGCGCGCCAGATATAGATCCGTTGGTTGTTTGGCACGCCCAGACTGCGGATCGCGTAATCCCCAATTCCACACCAATAATTCACGGGCGCTGAGGATCCGATGGCCTTGACCTCGTAGACACCGTCCGGCATCGGCGTGATTTCCGTACGGAATTGCGGCCGAACGGACAGGCCGAAACCGACAGCCTCGGCCATCGCAGGTATCGATAAAAGCGCGGCAGCAGCCAGAGTCTTGAATGAACGCATAATCCAGGTATCCCGAAACAAGGGTCCGATACCAATAGCATAGTCGGGACGACCTGCGAGTAAAGCAGGACAGGCCAACGAGCCGGCAACACTGACCACATCAAAGAATTTATTCTACCCATATTGCAGGAAAGCAGTACACTCGCTGTAGACTTTTGGTTCCCGTTACACTGTTGGGCATCTCTTTGAGCAAGACGTTTCCAAAAGACTGGTTCGACTTCACGCCGGAAAAATATGCGGATCTGGGCGCTATGTTCTATCTGGCGGGTTTGACGAAAACACATCAGAAACGCAGTCTGGCACAGGTTTTGTACGCGTTCGAAACTCCGTTTCGCCTGGGCCAGTACCATATCTTCCGGCAGCACGGATTCCCTCGTGGTTTTGTCACCTTCGCCGGGCTCAACCCCGAAGCCGAGTTCCGTTATGCGGTGAAAGAAAAACCCCTTTCCGACACGGACTTCACCAGCGGATCATCCTTCTGGATCATTGATCTTGTGGCTCCGTTTGGACAGACCAGCCAAATTGTTGATATCCTCAAGCAGGAAATCCCGCACCCGCGTGTGCGCACCAACCGGATGGACAGTGACATGACACGCAATCGCATTGTTGAATGGACGCGGGATGAAGCGGGCGAGGTTCACATGCGCCTGTATCGCAAGAAGGAATTTGAACGCGTGTTGCAGCAAGGCGAGGGTTAATTGGTTTCAGTTCCGATCACAGGTGAACTGACCGGGGATGTGACTGGTTTTCCACCCAACGTTGAGACGGGACAACCCACTCTGGACAATGGAAACTTCAATCCGGTCACGCAAACCTGGACGATTGCGACACAACCCGCCAACGGCACCGCCTCGATCGACCCGAACACGGGAGAGTGGACCTATACCGTCGACCCGACATTTTTCGATGGCCTCGACAAAGGCGAAGTCGTCTTCGATTCTTTCTTCATCAGCGTCTCGGGTACAACACAAGCCGGCCCTTTCACCCTTCCATTCACCGGCACACCGGACCCGGTGGAAGTGGTCATCCGGATCGAGGGCGTCTGTTTTGCGGCCGGAACCCTGATCGAAACTGAAAGCGGCCCGCTTGCGATCGAAACGCTGGACGCGGGTCATATGGTGGCCACTGCCGATCACGGTCTGCAACCTATCCGCTGGATCGAAAGCAGCAGAATTCCACCCGAACGATTATGCGATGAACCTGCTTTGCGCCCCGTTCGTATCTCGGCGGGCAGTCTGGGGCCGAACGAACCCTCACGAGACCTTCTGGTGTCGCAGCAGCACAGGATCCTGGTCAAAGGCCCGATAGTCGAGCTGCTTTTCGGCGCATCCGAAGCCCTGGTTGCCGCCAAACACCTGTGCGGATGGCCCGGCATCTGCATCGATACATCGGTTCAAACGGTCGAATATCTCCACGTCCTGCTGGACCGGCATGAGATCCTGAACGCCGAGGGCGCGCAGGCCGAAAGCCTGTTTCTGGGGGAAGAGGCCCTTTATGGGCTGTCCTCTGAGGCATTGCGGGAACTGGCTTCGATATTCCCCGACAGACCGACCTCGGGTCACACCGGGTTCGGGCGCGCGGCTCGTCTGATACTGCGCGAACACGAAGCCCGCGCCCTCGCCTGAGCCTAGCTGCCGGCCACAATGCGCCCGCCGACATCCTGCGGGGCCAATGCAACCGTCTTGATCACGGCATAACATGTGCTGCCCGGTTTCAGGTTCAGGGCCGCAACAGATCGACGCGTAACCCGCGCAAGCACATTGCCCGCCGGAGTCTTTACCGACACGATGGCACCCGGCCCCTCGCCTGACCGGATCGAGTCCACGGTCCCGCCAAGCACGTTCAGCGCCGAAAGCCCCTCGGGTTTGTTGTTCGACAGGATCACTTCCTGAGCGGGTATCCGAATCCGCAAGTTTGCCCCGACCTCATGCGCGACACGAGGCAGAAACAGCCGCGCGCCATTGGCGTTCAACTCTGTCAGCCCGTCGGAATGGTGCTTTGCAACCTGAACCTGCAACACGGCCCCGACGGCACGAATTCCCGCAGGGGCCACTGACGGGTCGGCAAGCATTTCGGATGCGGGCCCGTGGCGAACGGCCTTGCCATCCTGCAACGCAACAACGGACGTTGCCAACCGGGCCACTTCGGCGGCAGAGTGGGTCACATAGAGGATCGGAACCGACACCTCGTCCCTGAGACGCTCGAAATAGGGCAGTATTTCCGCTTTTCGCTCATCATCCAGTGCTGCCAACGGTTCATCTGCAAGGATCAACCGCGGGCTTGCCAACAAGGCCCGCCCAATGGCGACGCGCTGTTTCTCACCGCCTGACAACCCGGCAGGTCTGCGGTCCAGCAGATGACCGATGCCCAGCATGTCGATGACCCTGTCGGGGTCTTCGCGGCGTGTGTTTTTCGGCGCAAACCAACGCCCATAGGCAAGGTTCTGGCGCACGGTCAGATGGGGGAACAACCGCCCTTCCTGAAAAATATACCCCAATCGGCGCCGATGCGGCGGCAGCCACAGGCCCTGTTCCGTGTCGAACAGAACCCAGCCATCTACCGACACCCGGCCCGCCTGGGGCCGCAACAACCCTGCCACGGCATTGACGATGGTGGTCTTGCCCGATCCCGAGCGCCCGAACAGCACCGTCACGCCCGGTGGCGCATCAAAACTGACATCCAGATCGATCCCCGACAGATGGTGGTGCAACCGAACAGACAGGCTCATGATCCGGCCACCCGAGCTGCAGCACGCCGCCCCACATACTCCGACAGCAACAACGCGCTCATTGCGATGACGATCGATATCAGAACCAGCCGCGTCGCGGCTGCCTCGCCGCCCGGGACCTGCAAAAAGGCGTAGACAGCCGAAGGCAACGTCTGCGTCTGACCCGGGATGTTGGACACGAAGGTAATCGTCGCACCAAATTCACCCATGGCCTTGGCGAAGGCCAGAATAGCCCCGGCTATGACACCCGGTAAAATCATCGGCAAGGTCACTGTACAAAACACCATCGGACGCGACGCGCCCAGAGTTGCCCCGGCCTGTTCCAGCTTCGGGTCCACCGCTTCGATCGACAAACGTATCGCCCGGACCATCAAAGGGAAGGCCATGATCCCGGCGGCAAGGGCCGCGCCTGTCCAGCGAAAGGCCACTACGATCCCGAACTCGGCCAGAAGCCGGCCCAGCGGCCCTTGAATGCCAAAAGTCAGCAACAGCAGGTATCCGGTGACAACCGGCGGCAGGATCAAAGGCAAATGCACCAGACCGTTCAAAACCTGCCGTCCGGGAAACCGCCAACGTGCCAGAGCATAAGCGACTAATATCCCAAACGGCAAAGTCGCCAGCGTCGCCCAAAAGGACACGCGCAATGAAAGCTTCAAAGCTTCTGCTTCGGCAGGCCCCAACCAATCCAAGGCAATCACCTGACCGGCAGGGTAAATCCCTGCTCCAGAAATACAGCCGTGGCTGCATCCGTTTTCAGGTGTTCAAGAAAGGCGTGTGCTCCTTCTTTTGCATTGAGGGTCAGTGCCGCAGGGTAAATTATCGGTGGATGCAGATCGGCAGGGAATGTCGCAACGACTTGGACCCTTTCTTCCACCCTGGCATCTGATTGGTACACGATCCCAAGCGGCGCGGCCCCTGCCGCCACCAGAGCCAGCGCAGCGCGCACATTGTCGGCCTGCGCCACCTGTGTCCGCACAGCCTCCCACTGGTTCAGACTTTGCAAAGCAGCTTTGCCATAGATACCGGCAGGCACCGCGTCGACCAGCGCCATGGCCAGATAGCCGTCTTTCAAGTCCGCCTTGAGGTCATATCCGGGCTGGATCTCACCCACTTGCGCATGATCTTCAGCCCCGATCAGAACCAGGCCGTTGCCCAGCAGATCAACCCGAGAGTCTGCCCGGATCAAACCGTCCTGCTCCAACACATCCATCCAATCCGTATTGGCCGAGACAAACACATCCGCAGGCGCGCCTTGCTGAATCTGCCGGGCCAGGACCGACGACGCCGCATAGGAAACGGAAACGCTCTGACCGGTCTGCTTTTCGTACCCTGCAACGATTTCATCCAATGCGGTCTTGAGGCTGGCCGCTGCAAAGACCAGAATGCCTTCTGCACCGGCCTGAATCGGGGCCAGCGCCGTCATGCCAAGGACCAATGCCACCATCCAAAATCGGCGGGCGAAGGATAGGGTCATGTACACTCCCGACCGGTTTGCTTCAGTCTCTCTGGGGATATCGGACGTCACCGGTGGCGCGCAAGCGCCTTTGGCCATTTACACATGATGGGTCGCAGGTTGAGCAAGGCGTTTTCCATCGATCCGTCTTAAAATGTGCTGCCCACCTTCCAGCCCGAGAGGCGCCCCGAACGCCCGCCTGTTCGGCCTACTGCTGACAATATGCCCCGTTGGACGGCCGCCAGCGAAGGAACGCAAGAAAATCTTCCAGACCCTCTTGCACCTGCCCGCAGGCTTGGCTAAATGCAGCATCACGGGTGATTAGCTCAGTTGGTAGAGCGCTTCGTTTACACCGAAGATGTCGGGAGTTCGAGTCTCTCATCACCCACCATCCTTTCCCCCAAAATTTCTGCGCTGTTCCGCATCCGGGGCCAATCATCATTGATGCCGGTCCCGAAAGTCTATCGCGAATAAAACCCTTCTCGCAATTCCTGCCTGAGACGCAGACGCTCGGGGTATTCTTTCAGAAATTGTTCGGGGGGCTTGCCCTCCCAGACTTGCGCGTAAACCCGCATCTTGTTGCCGCCATAGATCTTTTCGAGGTCTTCATCGGAATAACCTCTTGCCCAGAGATCATCGGTAATTGCCGCAAGGATTTTGGCCAACTCACCGTTGCCGGTCGCCCCTTTGTTGAACGCGTCGATCATATAGCCGCCATCATCATACATGCTGGCGTTTGCAGTCGCGAACTGCACAACCAATTCAGTCGAGAACATGTCATCCGTTGCGATCCCAACGTGGTCGACCCCAACAAGTTGAACATAGTAGTCGATCATGTCGGCGGCTTGCTTGGGTGAGATATCTTCAGGCCAAACGCCGTCCATCATCCATTCAGTGAATGTCGGAGAAACATAGCCGCCCGATTTGGCCGCGCGCAGGGCCTCGTCATCGGGAATGGCCCGATAACACCCGCGTGGCGTCGCACCGGGTTCGTTTGCGTAAAGGCCGGCAGGAACCGAATGCGTGTAAACATAAGGCACGCCGGGATAGTTTTCGTCCATGTAGTCCATGGCGTCGTTGGCCGTTTTGGAACCCGTGTGGCTCAGGTCCAGAAGGATGCCGAAACGCACCATTTCATCGATCACCGACTTGCCCCAAGGGGTCAGACCGATATCGCGCCCGTTATAGGCCGCCAACTGCCCCGACCCGGTGCGGAAGATATCGTTGTAGGCCAGGATCATACTCTTGATCCCCATATCCTTAAGCAACGCCATCTTCCTCAGGTCGCCATCCAGAATCGTCGCCGTCTGGCTGTTCCAGATGACCGCCGTCTTGCCTTGAATATGGGCGGCTTCGATATCGCGGGTTTCATTCACGATCAGGTAATTCTCTGGCTGTTGCGCCATCGCCGACCGGAAGTGGTAGTGCTGATCAAGAAAGGTCTCAAAAGACATATCCGCTGCGGCCAGCGTCATCTCATGACCTGTTATTCCGTGGTCCCGAGCCCGCGCGAAGTAAGTGTGCAGCTGTTCCTCTTCAGTCCAGCCGGTGCCGTAGGGGCTGGCCAACATGCCAAGCACGATTGTGTCATTCACAAATTGCTTTGCTTCATCCGACGCATCCCATGTCTTGCTTTCCTCGCTCGCGTGCAGCGCGGCACCGGATACGATTGCAATGGCGCTTGCGGCCAACCAAGTTTTCATGACTGAGCCTCCCAAATTGGTTTCGTGTGAGTTGCTGCTTTCGAGCCGCATCAAAAAACGATCCGGGTGCGCAGGCTGAACAACGTGATGCTATCCTGATTGGCGTTCAGCAGCGGATTGGAGATGAACTGTAGTGACGGCGTGATTTGCAGACCGGGTGAGATTGAAAAGCGATAGAATGCTTCCAGCGTGAACTGATCGCCGTCGATGTTTCTTGCTTCGGCCCAGTTCAAACCCAAACCGGCCAGATCGGTGTTTCGACCGTAATAGCCCAGCCCGGCAGAAACCGAACGATCATACAGCGCTGCCGTGCCTTTCGACGCCCCTGCCCGAACGAACGGCATCCATTTGTTGTCGACAAACCAAGCCGCGGAAAACACGGCGCCATAATCTTCTGCACGGCTGCCATCGTCGGCCGCATCTGCATGCCAGAGGGTCAAATGGACATTGTCGAAATAGATGCGATCAAAGCCCGAAGTGTAGCCAATCTCAAACGATTTGAAGAGATTGCCGTCCCTGAACACGTCAAGACTTGGATCCGACGGATCGGCGTTTGCGTCTGCAACGCTGGCAACGGCGTAGAAGTTTTTGCTCAGCTTTATCCCACCGGCAATGCCAATTCCCTGGTTGGGTGTGTTGATTGTCGGGTTGGTGTTGAACGACAGGTTTTGGAACCCGCTGTAGGGGCTGACCAATCCATAGATATCCACAAAGTCCGTTACATCAATCTGGCCGACTTGCAGCGTCCACGCGCCGTTCTCGGCCCTTTGGGTCCAGAACAGGTTGGTCAGCAACAAACCATTGTCGTTGAAGGCTGTCCCGGTGATCGACAATGCACCTCCGTCCAGCCCAAGGAATTGCGGGGCAACATCGGTGTATCCGTGCCGATCTTCGATTTTGAATGTCAAAGAACCCCGCTCGGTTGCCTGCCAACTGCCGTAGACACGCGCGATTCCACTTGCGGCCTCACCAGTTCCCAAATCAGCGTTCGTGGATTGGCCCAACGCCAGGTAATCCACGTTGAACCGAAACCCGCCCTCGGCCAGCCGGTCTTTCCACCGAAACCAACCCGGCGCGATGTTGCGCGGAAATTCGGAACGGTAATGCGGATCGGTCAGGCCATCGCCAGGTTTCAGCTCGGCCTCGACCGAAGAAGGCCCGGACAACCCCTGCGCAGACGCTGTACCCGCGCAGGCAATGCTCAATGCGGCAACAAGGCGCCCTATCATTCCGACGCCTTTGCGCCGCCAGTTTTACGATTGCCAGCAGCTCGGAGGCGATCGGCTGCACGCTGTCTCCATTCCAGACCGTCGGCCTTTGTTTCCAGCGTTTCAACGCTGTCCGTCTCCAGTTTGAAGGTTGCATTCATCGGCACAAGCCCGTCCACGACCATCATGTTCTGAACCGAGGGTTCAATCGTCAGCGTACCTGTAAGCCGAACGGGTTCATGGAAGTAACTGGGGGCCCAGTCGCCGTTCAACCGCACCCGGATCATCTGATTGGGCGGAGGCGGGGGCATGTGGCTGCACATCCCGCGTTCTGGCACCAAATATGCAACCGCTCGCCCGTCCGGATCGTTCGGCGCGGGAATGGCAAAGCCTGTCAGCGTAACACTCTGGCCATCGAGTTGCGGATTTCCGTTTGTTCCTGCCTTTCTTCGCCGCTCTTTCACAGCCTCTCGCTGATCGAGCAGCCAGTCGACATCAACGCCACCCTCGGCCAAGGCGTCTTCGGTCTCGGTCAGAAGCTCTTGCCATTTCTGTCTTTCCTCAACGCTGCCGACATCCTGCTGCAACCTGCCGCGCAAGCGCACGACGAACAGGACATCGTCAAACTGTTCAGGGCTGAGATCACGATAAGGGTCGTCGAACACCTGCACCGACGGGTCCGGAAGGTCAGACCAGTCAAGCGTCGCATGGGACGTTGCCATTGCGGAATGACCGCTCAGGACAAAGCCAGCGAAAACTGCGGCGCGAAACCAAGGGAACATCAAATCTCTCCAACCGTTATTTGGGTCAGTCCAGTGTGTTCTTGTATATCACACCGTCCTTCATAATCAGTCGGATCGTTTCCGGGCTTTCCGGCCTCGGGTCGGCGCCAAACCATTGATCCCCGGTTCCAACGACGGAAAAGTCTTCAAGTGGGTTTCCGTCGATCAGCAGGATATCAGCATAGGCCCCTTCCTCGATAACGCCCAGATTGCCTTCGGGATAGGGGTTCATGAACGGTCCGGACAAAGCGGCGATTTCACCGCCAGTAGATGTCATTGCGACCAACGATGCGTGAGAGCCAAAGAACTCATTATTGAGATGTTTTTCATAGGCAATTTGAATATTGCAGGCAGCTACAGAACCTACGCAATCCGTGTGAAACCCTCTTTTAGCTGGGCACTCATTCATGTTTTTTATGTAGTCGCCGAAAGCCTGCGTGGCGGACTGTGCCTTTCGTAAGCTGGCTGGGACATCTCGAATGGCAGGAATATCGAAGAGATTTGGATCAAATGCCGTGAGATTGGTTGTGATGTAGGCTCCTTTCTCTTCCATCAGCGCTGATATTTCACAATCAAACATGAAACCGTGTTCAATTGATCGCACACCAGCATTCAGTGCCGCCATGATCGTTTCCTTGCGGTAGGAATGGGCCATGACGTAGCTTTCGTATTCGTTGGCAACCTGCACGGCCGCTTCTAACTCTGCCGTCGATCCAGCCAATAACTGCCACGGGTCAAACACTGAAACTACACCGCCTGATTGCATGTACTTCAGTTGTGTTGCTCCCATCCGAAAGTTGTTACGAGCAAACTTGTACATTTCGGAGACACTGTCGACTTCTTGGGCCATATTCAGACGGCTGAAATTTGAAGACTGGCCAACAGGTGCTGTAAAGTTGGCGAAATCAGCATGGCCACCACGCGTACTTAGAAAAGCAGCCGCAGGGTAGAAACGCGGCCCGACAATAGTCCCGGTGTCGATTGCGCGGCGAAGCCCTCCATTAGCGCCACCTGCATCTCTTACGGTGGTAAAGCCTTGCATTAAGTACATCTCAGCCATTTGAGTGCCGTGAATCGCGAGGTCTTCCCAAGTGCTGTTGGCTTCCATTGCGGGCAACGTGGGTCCTGGCAGCATCAGGTGTGCATGATTTTCGATGAAGCCGGGGGTCAGTGTCCGCCCTTCTCCGTCAATAACCGTAGCATTGGGGGCATCAATCACTTCAGTTGATACGGCCTTAATCAGGTTGCCCGTGACCAGAACACTTGCATTCTCGATACGTTGCTCATTCACGCCATCAAAGACGTGCACATTGGTGAACAGCGTTTGAGGATCTTCTTCATCCTGAGCCTGCGCAGCCACCGAAAAACCAAAAACTGCCGCGACCATTACCGCCGGGCAACGGGACATTCGCATGTTGGTCATAGGGTCTCCCTTCACATTCACGTTTTACCAAACGTAGCCCAAAAACTCTTGGGCGGGTTGCCACTATTGGATTAACATGTGCGAATGTGACCGCAAAAAGGGCCACTGAACGAAACCATTGGTTTAAACAAGGGTGACGGGCGTGCCACTCAGCTCCACTTCTGAAGCGCATAGCGAAGGCTTTATCCGCCTCGCGTTGGCCGCCCCGTTTCTGCAATATCTCACCGACCGCAGGATTAATCCGCAACCGGCATTGGATCAGGTCGGCTTGAAGGCCGACCTGCTGTCCGACCCATCTGTCTATGTCCACTCGGAACTGGTCTATGGTCTGTTGAATGCCTTCTCAGAGTTGTCAGGGGATCGATACCTTGGCTTGAATGTAGGAGAGACATTTGACCTGCAAGGATGGCCGCCATTCGCCCGGTCGTTGCAATCCTCGAACACTCTGTTCGAGTTTTTTGCCCGGTTCGTCAGGCTTGTGCCACAAGAGTCCAACGCCGTGCGGCACAGCCTTGTCGTGGAAGCAGACAAAGCGATCTATCGGATCGCGCGGCAACAGGAACCAAACGTTCCTCCCGTTCAGGTTACCGGGTTCGGGGCTGCCATCTATGTGCGCCTGTTGCAAAGCGTGGTCGGAAACGCGTGGGATCCGTCCCGGGTGCGATGGGAAAGCAGATACATCCTTGGCTTGCCACGCGGTTACAAAGGTATCGAAGTCGGTCTTGGACCCAACCCCGGAATGCAGATCAGTTTTCCCGTGGAATGGTTGTTTCTACACCATGCGGCAGAGGAGTCCGAAGCGCCGACAGCCACGATTCGACACAATGAAGACGTCACCGTAGTGGCCGCTTTGCGGTCTGTCCTGCGTGGAAAACTGGATGAGTCAGAGCTGGGGCCGGAGGTTGTGGCCGGATTGCTGGGTATCCAGCCCGAGCGGTTCCTGAAAGCACTTCAGAAACATCAGACAACACTTCCCCGAGAGGTAAGGCGTCTGCGGGTCGATGTCGCCAAGAAGCACCTCAGAGAAAGCAAAATGACAGTTGCCGAGATCGGCCTCATGCTTGGCTATTCCGACAAGTCCCACTTCACTCGGTTTTTTCGAAACCAGACCGGTGTGACGCCAACCAAATTTCGCCTTGGATAGCACCTGCGCTGCGAAAGGGCGGGTTGGCGTTCCACTGCTTCTCTCATGTGTGTCCACCAAGGGATGGCAGGAGTTTTTGCCACGGTCATGGAGCCAATGCCAAGGGTTGAAAAAACTGTTGCCCCACGGTCCTTTTGGCAACGCATGCGCCGTCACGCATGCCTGTTGCGGCTCGATCGGACGTGATCTTGAAAGCGGCAGGAAAGGATATGCCCTTGAACCGCTCCGCGGTTTGTGCAACTTCAAATCGCTGACAACACCGGGTGTCTCTGGGAACCTGTGCCCTTGGCGGCAGTGCAAGACGGCGCTTGGGTACATCTGCGGATTGGAAGATGCGCTTCGGTTATGCCGAAGATGTCAGGAGTTCGAGTGTCTCATCACCCACCTTTTTGCCTTCAAAATTTCGACGCTCAAACACGGTTGAATCGTCGCGGCAGAGTTGCAACCGGTTGCAAGTTCAGGTCGATGATGCATAATGCTCGGGCAATGCCAGACTTATCTGTTTTCCTGCCTCGCTGTAATCGGAGTCCCGCAGCGTGAGCGTGACCCTGAAAGACGTGGCCGCCTTGGCCGGTGTATCGCGATCTGCGGTGTCGCGCACCTTTACCGAAGGTGCCTCGGTTTCCGCAAAAACGCGCAGCAAGGTTGAAAAGGCCGCGCGAGAGCTGGGCTACAGCCCCAATGCTCTGGCTTCGTCGCTGACGACCGGGCGCACCAAACTGATCGGGTTGATTTCGAACAACTTTCACAACCCGATCTTTCTGGAAGTCTTCGACCAGTTTACACGCGCCTTACAGGAACGCGGCCTGCGCCCGCTGATCGTGAACCTGACGGACGAGACCGAGCCCGCCAATTCCGTACGCATGCTGCGGCAATATTCGGTGGATGCGGTGATCGTCGCCTCGTCGACCTTGCCGCCCAGCTTTGCCAAAGCGTTCCACGATGCGGGCGTGCCGGTGGTGCACACGTTCGGCCGGTCTGCCACCTCGCCCGAGGTGCATGTGGTCGGGATCGACAATGTGGAATGCGGCCGCATGGCCGCGCGCGAGCTGGTCGCGCGGGGTTATGCCAGCGTGGGCTATCTGGGCGGGCCGCAGGATGCGACCTCGTCCCTGGACCGGCAGCGGGGCTTTTTCGAGGAAATGGCCAACCATCCGCAGATTCCCGTCAACCACTCCTTCGCCGGAGCTTATTCCTTCGAGGCCGGCCGGGCCGAGATGCTGCGCCTGCTGGCGGGTGATCCGGCGCAGGCCTATTTCTGCGGCGACGACATCCTGTCGATCGGGGCGCTGTCGGCGCTGGCCGATCACGGGCTGAAACCGGGCACCGATATCGGGATCATCGGCCTGAACGACATGGAGATGTCGCGCTGGGAATATATCAACCTGACGACCATCCATCAGCCGATCAAGCAGATCATCACCTCGTCGGTCGATCTGGTGGAAGAGATGCTGAAGGCGCCCGATCGCTACCCCGAGGCACGGATTTTCCCCTGCCGGGTGGTCGAGCGGGGCACGTTGCGGCCCCGCCCCTGATCAGCGGAACATCGGCGGGCGGGCGTCTTGCCAGGCACCATCTGCCTTGCCCGACACAACAGCCGCGTGCACCGCTGCGATCGATCGCACGCCATCCGCTGCGGTGGGCAGGCCATCCCGGCTTTCACCGCGGATCGCATCCGCCAGATCACAATAGATATTGGCTACGGCCAGCGGGAAGCCTTCGGGGTGCGCGATGGCGACCCGAGACAGGCGCTGCACTTCATCATGAAGCCCCCCCTCGCCCTTTTCGATGATCTGGGTGCGCCCTCCTACCGGGGTGTAGATCAACTGGTTGGGTTGCTCTGACGCCCAGCGCAACCCGCCGGTTTCGCCAAAGACCTGAATGTCAAAGCCATGCTGGCGCCCGATCGCCACAGAAGATGTCCAAAGACGCCCGACTGTGCCGCTTTCCATCCGGAAGTTGATCATTGCATCGTCTTCCAGTTCCCGGCTTGCGATCGTTGAGGCCATATCAGCCGAAAGCGTCTTCACCTCATCATCGCAGATAAAACTGGCCATATGCAGGGCGTGGATACCGCAATCGGCGAACTGCCCGGAAACCCCTGCCATCGCAGGGTCATAGCGCCAGCGCACGCGCGGATTGTCCGCATCGGTGGCATCCCCATGATGGCCGTGGCTGAAATTGGTCACCACAAGACGCACCTGTCCGATTTCGCCTGAGCGCACCATAGCGCGGGCCTGCCGCACCATCGGATAGGCGGAATAGCAATAGTTCACCGAGCAGATCTTTCCCGACGCTTCGGCGACGCGGACAATTTCCTCACCCTCTTCCACAGTCATTGTCATTGGCTTTTCACACAAGACATTGAAGCCCGCCTCAAGATAGGCCTTGGCGATCTCGAAATGCGTCGAATTCGGAGTGGCGATTGTCACCAGATCGATCCGGTCTTCACGGTCCTTCTCACCGGCCAGCATCTCTTGCCAGTCGCCATAGGCGCGATCGGCGGCAACACCCAATCGCTGCGCGTATTCTCGGCCCGCTTCGGGCCGGTGATCCAGCGCGCCTGCGGCAAATTCAAACAGCCCGTCAGCCTGTGCCCCCAAGCGGTGCGCGGGGCCAATCTGGCTGCCTTCACCACCACCGATCATGCCCCATCTCAACTTAGCCATGGTCATCGTCTCTCATTAGAACTTTTTTGTTTGAGCGATCAGAAATCGCGGATGTCTTTCCACTGCCGCTGCTCGGACGATGCCAAGGCGGCGGCAAGCACCCGGTTGACCTCATGCCCGTCGCGAAAGGTGGGCCAAGTGGCCGTTCCGGTGTGGACGGCCTGAAGAAAGTCTTTGGCCTCGATGATGATCTGGTCCTGATAGCCCGTTCCGTGGCCCGGACCCTGGCAGAAGGGCTCGTAATCCGGATGCGCCGGTCCGGTCAGGATTTTTGTGAACCCACGGGACGCTTCGGGTCCTTCCCGCTTATACAGCCACAGCGCGTTCTGGTCTTCCTGATCGAACCGGATGGCGCCCTTTGTTCCCGATATTTCATAAGCATAGCCCATTTTCCGCCCCGTCGCGACGCGGCTGAAATACAGGTTGCCCATAACCCCGTTTTCAAAACGGCACATCATCTGGGCATGATCATCATTTGTCACTTCACCACCCGGTCGGGTTTTGTGAACCGTTTCAACATCCGCCATCACACGCGCGATCGGTCCAACCAGCGCCAATGCACCGTTGACCATATGCGGTGCCAAATCTCCGATGGTGCCATTGGCCATGCCCGTCGTACGCCAAGAGGCAGAAGCGTGCGGGTCGGCATAGAAATCCTCGGTGTGCTCGCCCCGGAACCAGGTGATATCCCCGATTTCACCATTTGCAATAAGCTGGCGTGCGTATTGCGTCGCAGGCGTACGAACATAGTTGAACCCCACCATGTTGACCGCGCCCGACGCTTCGGCAGCAGCAACCATGGCCAGACTGTCCTCAAGCGATGCGCCCAGTGGTTTTTCACACAAGACCGGTTTACCCAGTGCAAAAGCTGCTTCGGCAATCTGACGATGTGTCGATTGAGGCGAGGCGATGACAATTGCCTGAACCCTGGGATCCTCAACCAATACCCGCCAATCATCGGTCGCTCGGTCAAAACCGTAGGCCGTCCTGTAACGTTGGGCGCTTTCGGGGCTGGAGGCACAGATGACCTCGAGCCGGGGTCTCAATGCCGTGTTGAACACCGCGCCGACCGCTGACATGGCCACGGAATGGGCCTTGCCCATATAGCCGCCGCCGACGATTCCAATTCCGATTTCAGGCATCTGCAACGGCTCCGAACATATCATTTGCAACCGGTTGCAAAATCAGTATCGTGTGAATCGATTCAACGCAAGGTCCAAACTTTGCCGACCCATTCTGCCGGAGGACAAAACTTGAGCGTTTTGATGGATGGTATCAAAGGAAACCGTTTCGCCGTTCTGGGGCGTGCGGGTATGGACCTTTACGCAGACCCAATTGGCGTCAAAAGCGAGGATGCCAGCACGTTTCATGCCGACCTTGGTGGTTCTTCTGCCAACATTTGTGCCGGGCTGGTCAAGTTGGGCAGCGAGGCGTCGCTGATCACGTCCGTCTCGAACGATGCGATTGGGCGGTTCTGCCTCAACCGGTTGCGGCATTACGGGGTGGACACATCCTATATCCGCATTCTGGGCGGCGAATACCGCATGTCTTTGGCCGTGTACGAAAGCCGGATCGAGGACTTTCAGAATGTGATCTATCGCAACGGGGCCGTTGATTTCCAAGTCACGAAAGAGGATATGGACAGGGTCGATTATTCATCTTTCTCGGCAATCATCTCGGCTGGAACGGTCTTTGCGTCCGAACCGTCGCGCAGCGCCACATTCCAGGCCTTCGAGAACGCCCGAAGCGCAGGACTGCCGATCATCTTCGACATCGATTACCGTCCGTACAGCTGGCCCTCGGCCGAGGTGGCTGCCGAAGTTCTGTCGCGGGCTGGCGAAGCCAGCGACCTGATCGTCGGCAATGACGAAGAATTCGGATTCATGGCCGGCGGCATCGAAAAGGGTTTTGCCAAAGCGCAGGAACTTGCCCAAAAACCGGGTCGGATCGTCATCTACAAGATGGGCGAAAAAGGTGCTGTCACCTTTGTGGACGGGCAAGAGCTGCGAACCGGTATTTACCCGGTTACGGCCGTCAAACCCAACGGGGCTGGCGACAGTTTCATGGCCGGGCTTCTGGCCTCGATCGCGGCGGGGCACGATCTGAAAGACGCCGTCATGCGCGGTTCGGCCTGCGCGTCGATCGTGGTGTCGCATCCCGGTTGCGCACCCGCCATGCCAACGACACCAGAACTGGACGCGTTCCTCGCTTCGCATCCCGGCCCGACCACATAGGAGAGTACCATGCATATCGCGCCCTATGACAATCGGAACAAACCCATCGTAGACGCCGATGATCCGACCGTTCCGCTGAACTATTTCAACATCGTCAAACTGAACATAGGTGAAGCGTTCGAATACCAGGTGCCGGGCTACGAGACCTGCATCGTGCCCGCCACCGGCAGCGTCGACGTGGACGTCGAAGGCGTGCGCTTTGCCCATCTGGGTAATCGGGGCGAGGATGTCTGGGATGGCGAACCCGAGGGAGCCTATGTCCCGTCGGGAGCACGGGCGCAGATGGTCTGCGTGTCAGAGGCTGCCGAGGTGTTCGTGGCAGGCGCAAAGTATGACAAGGTGCTGGATCCGTTCGACGTGCGCGAGCACGACCTGGTGCAATACGGCAGCGACGACACCAAGACCCACCGCAAAATCAAGCACATCCTCGGCCAGAAACAGCATGACAAGGTCGGTCGCCTATTGGTGAGCGAGCTGTTCACCGTCGGTCAGGGCGGCTGGTCGGGCTTTCCCAGCCACAAGCACGACACCAACCGCCTGCCGGACGAGACCCGGCATGACGAAACCTACAATTTCCGCTTCAAACCCAACTGGGGCTCGGGCCTGCAGATGCTGCAGCGCGAGGACAACGAGCCGGGCGATGCCTATCACATCGTCGATGGCTCCACGATCTGCATCGACAAGGGCTATCACCCCTGCTGCGTGCTGCCGGGATACGAGATGTATTACTTCACCATCCTCGGCGGGCTGACCCAGCGGTCGCTGGTGCAGTATTTCCAACCCACCCATGCCTATCAGATCGAAACGATCCCGGGCATCAAAGACATGATCGCCAAATTCAAATGACCCTCGCTACGCTCAAAGACGTCCTGCAACCCGCCTACGAACAGGGCTATGCCATCGGCGGCCTGGTGACGCTGGGCTGGGAGGACATGCGCGCCTATGTCGCCGCCGCCGAGGCCGAGAACGCCCCGGTGATCCTGCAAGCCGGACCCAGCTGCCGCGAGCACACCCCGCTGCCGATCCTGGGCAAGATGTTCCGGTATCTGGCCGAAAACGCCTCGGTGCCCGTGGTGGCGCATCTGGACCACGGCTATACCTTCGAGGACTGCAAGATCGCGCTCGACAGCGGGTTCACCTCGCTGATGTTCGACGGGTCGCGCAAGCCCTTGCAGCAGAACATCGATGAAACCGCCGCGATTGCCGAAATGGCCCATGCCGCCGGGATCTCGTGCGAGGGCGAGATCGGCTTCGTCGGCTATTCCGGCGGTGAAGGTTCCAACGGCACGGATCCCGAGGAAGCCGCGAAGTTTGCCCGCGACAGCGGCGTGGACGCGATGGCAATCTCGGTCGGAAACGTCCACCTTCAGCAAAAAAAGGAAGGTGGTCTGGACGAAAACCGCATACGCCAGATCGACTCCATGACCGACGTTCCACTGGTCATCCATGGCGGATCGGGTGTGCCGGTCGAACAGCGCGCGCGGCTGGCGCGTGAAACCGCGATCTGCAAATTCAACATCGGGACCGAGCTGCGCATGGCCTTCGGCACCGCCCTGCGCGAGGCCGTAAACCGCGACCCCGACCGGTTCGACCGGGTAACGATCCTGAAGGAAACGCACGACTCGGTTGAGGCTGCTGCCCGCACGGTGATCCGCGCCTTTGGTGCGCCACCGCAGCGGTAACGCTCAGAGCGTGAATGCCGATCGGAAGGCGTTTAGCGCGTCTTCCGGGTCGCCTGCGGCGAAGGCTTCCATCCCGACCGGGCCGCGATAGCCCAATTCGTTCAACGCACGCGCCACGGCGGCATAGTTGATCTCACCGGTTCCGGGCTCGCACCGACCGGGATTGTCGGCCACCTGCACCTCTCCGATCCAGGGCAGGCATTTTTCACACCAGCGGATCAGATCCCCCTCGCCGATCTGGGTATGGTAGAGGTCGAGATTGATCCGCAACTGCGGACGATCAACCGACGAAACCAAGGAAAGCACGTCCGCCGTTGACCCGAACGGACAGCCTGGATGGTCCAGCAGGTTCAGGTTTTCAAGCGTGAACACCACATCTTCGGCCTGGGCCAGATCACAGATCCGGTTCAGGGTGTCCCTGGCCTTGAGCCACATCGGCCCTGTGACCTCGTCATGTTGCCAGATCGGTATGCCACCATCACCCAACCCGGTGCCGTGCAGATTCAGACGCGCAACGCCCAGACGCTTGCCGACCTGAATTGTTTCGGCCGCCGAGGCCAGCAGCATCTCGGCCCCGTCATCGTCGGCCAGCCGCCCCTGAAGATAGCCGTTCATGATGGTGAAGCTGGCGCCGGTTGCGACCAGTCTGGGAATATCGAGCTCCGGCCAGTTCCACAGCCCGACACCGAACCCCATCTCGGCCAGCCGGGCGGCGCGCCAATCCATCGGACTGTCCAGCCACAGCATCTCGGCACAGGCCGCAAGTTGAAACGGTTGAGGCATTGATTTCTCTTTCGGTATGGAAAGACTTAGATCGACCCGCCTTCGACCATGAAGTTCCCGGCACTGCACATGGCCGCGTCGTTCGAGGCCAGAAACAGCACCATCCGCGCCACATAGACCGGGTCGATCGGGTCGGGCAGGCACTGACGGTCGATCTGCTTGGCCAGAGCCTCGGGGGTGACCCACAGATCTTTCTGGCGCTGGGTCATGATCCAGCCGGGCACGACCGTGTTGACGCGGATACGGTGATCGCCCAGCTCGCGCGCCATGGTGCGGGTCAGTCCATGCACAGCGGATTTGGCGGTGGCATAGGCAGGGAAACCCGCCCCGGCCTCCCACCACGAATTCGAGCCGATATTGATGATCGAACCTGCACCCCTGGCGATCATTCCGGGTGCCACCGACTGAATGGCAAAGAACATGTGGCGGATATTTGTCGCCATGCGCTCATCCCAGTAGTCAGGCGTGACGTCGCGCCAGTCGTGCCGGTCATCCCGGGCCGCGTTGTTCACCAGAACACCCGCCTCGCCCAGCTCTTCAACCAATTGCCCTATTGCGGCGTTCATCTCGTCAATGTCGCGAAGATCGCATTGGGCGAATGCATGCTCTCCGTCCAGTTCGGAAAGCAAAGCAAGCCCGGCATCGGCGTTGAGGTCCAAAAACCCAACCTTTGCCCCCTGTTCGGCAAAGGCCCGAACGGTTTCCGCGCCAATTCCGCCGGCGCCGCCGGTGATGAAAACAGTCTTCCCTGCGAGGCTTGGGTAATTGGCAAAAGTTTGGCTCATCCGTCACGCTCCATGATCCATTCGACCTCGGGGGCCGGCACGAACCGCCATTTCCGCAGCGGTCCGGCCATGACGTTCAGATAATACATCTCGAACCCATAGGGCGCGCCGCAAGGGTGATGGCCACGCGGGACAGTCACAACGTCGCCATCGGATACCGCCATCGTCTCATCCAACTGGCCGTCATCGGTGTAAACCCGCTGGATCCCAAATCCGTTCGACGGGTTCAGGCGGTGGTAGTAGGTCTCTTCCAGATAGGTGATGTGGGGATAGTCATCTTCGTCGTGGCGGTGGCTGGGATAGGACGACCAGTGGCCGTTCGGCGTGAACACCTCGGTCACCAGCAGGCTGTCGGCGTAATCCTCGGCCTCCATCGCGATGTTGTTAATATAGCGTGTGTTTGCACCCTTTCCACGTTCAGTCAGGGTTATCCCGTCCGGACCGATCCGCCGGGCCTCGTGGCCGCCCTTGCCCGGGGCTGAACACACGGCGATCACACAATCGGTTTCGGCCACGGCCTCCCATTCGGTTCCGTTCGGCAGATAAAGGCAATGAGGCGGGGTCTTTTCAAAGACGTTCATCCGCTCGCCCAACACGCCCCAGTCCTGCCCGGCCCCGGTGATCTTTGCCTTGCCTTCGACCATCACCAGAATGACCTCACGATCCGCAGTCCCTTCGTTTGCGCGATCCCCGGCCTTCAGATGATAAAGCCCAAAGCCCACATATTTCCATCCAGCGCTTGACGGAGTGATGTCATGTACCTTGCCGCGGGTTCCGATCGGTTTCTTCAGCAGGTCTGCCATTCTTGTTCTCCTTCTTGGGCGGCCCCCGAGTGCCCGCCTGTGTTGTATTCAGGCAGCTTGCCTTTGGTTCCGGGCCGATAGGGACTGGGCCAGCTGCGCCTCGGTCCATCCTTCCGCAACCGCGCGACGCAGGATATCCGCCTGGCTTTCCGGTGCGTTACCTCCCACAGGCGGGTCCGTGTCCAGATTGGTCGGGAAGGGATAGCCCTCAGCCGTGGCCGCAATTGCAGC
This sequence comes from Ruegeria sp. HKCCD6119, assembly GCF_013110585.1. Taxonomy (NCBI): domain Bacteria; kingdom Pseudomonadati; phylum Pseudomonadota; class Alphaproteobacteria; order Rhodobacterales; family Roseobacteraceae; genus Ruegeria; species Ruegeria sp. HKCCD6119. The sequence goes on from NZ_WVQV01000013.1 coordinate 30,052, forward strand.
CTCCACCTGCGCTGCGTCCAGCGCCCCGCGCTGTTTCAAGGCGATCAGAGACGGGAACAGCGCCAAGGACATCGCCCGCCGATCCACCGACTCCATCGCGCGCCCGAAGGCAGATGAGATTTGCAGCAGGTTTGCCATGCGATTGATGTCGGCGCTGCTGTTCGCGCCCGCCGCATGGAACAGCGCCGGATTGAAGAACACCGCGTCCCCCTTTTCCAATGGCAACTGGATACAGCTGTCTTCGAAATGCGCCCGGTGTGCTTCATCGTGGAACGCCAGATAGCCCGGCGGGTAGAGCTGCGAAAACGGCAACAACTTGGTCGGCCCGCTTTCCACCGGCATGTCACAATGCGCAACCGCCCCTTGCAGGGTCAGCGAGGCCGTCACCAGATGAGCCTGTGCAGGATACCTGGCCGCGTTTTCGGCGCTTTGAAACCCAAGGTGATAATCCCGATGCGCCTGTTGCGCCTTGCCACCGGGGCGCACCTGATTGATCTGAGCAGTCACCTGATAGTTCGGGCCAAGCCACGCTTCACATGCCGCCGCTATCGCCGTGTTCCCGAAATAGAGCGCAAAGCCCTCGGGGTCGCGCAGGCATTGCTTTTGCAGCGCGTTCCACACCCGGTCATTCGCGCCGGACGCGGCAAAATGATCGCCCTCACCGGCGCCACCCTGGCGTTCTTCTTCGATGATTTCACGAAACACATCCGTCGCCCGATCAATGATCGACGTGTCGGGATACGCCCCTTTCAGGGCGATCACACCGGCGGATTTGCCCAGTACCCGGCCCCATTCCGCCAGCAAGGCCCTGCGCGTATCAGGCCGTTCCAAACCGGGACTCAGTGCCTGCATATCATAGACGGGCACGTTCTTTTCTACCGAGGCGGCAAAAGGCACCGTCTCGGCGGAAAGAGTCTGCGAGGTCAACACCTTGAATTCATCCAGATCACAGGATTCCCGGTCGAAATAGCCGACGAAACCGAGTTCTTGATTCACCATGATCTTTCTCCTCTTTCATGGCTTCGGTGTTGCCCCGAGGGGCGGGTTGTTACGCTTTGATCTCCAATCCTGCCTGACCGCAGACTTCGACAATGTGGTCAAAGCCCTTCTTGGAGTACTCATAGGGCGGCGCCTTGGCCGGGTCCTGCTCTGCTTCGACTACGATCCAGCCGTTGTAATCCATTGCTTTCAGTGCATTGGCCACGGCCTGAAAGTCTATGCAACCGTCACCCGGCACAGTGAACGCGCCCGCGATCACCGCATCCAGAAAACTGCGATTGTTCTCACGCGTGTCCTGTACGATTTCGGGGCGGATATCCTTGAAATGCACGTGATGCACCCGGTCGCCCCAACGGTTCAGCGTGGCCATCACATCGCCGCCACCAAACAGCAGATGGCCCGTATCGAAACACAGGCTCAATTCGGGGCCTGACCCCTCCATCAGCCAGTTCACCTCATCTTCACTTTCGATGATCGTGCCCATGTGATGGTGATAGGCCATGGGCATGCCCTGATCTGCCATCCACTTGGCAAGTTCGGTCAGCCTGCCCGCATAGGCCAGAACCTCGTCCCGCGACAGTTTGGGGCGATCATTGACAGGCGTTCCGATCTGTCCCTGGACGGTATTGGAACATTCGGCATAGACGATGCACGGGCTGTTCAGCGCAACGAATTGTTCGACCTGTTCACGCACGACGGCGATCTCGGCGTGCAGGTCGTTGACCAGCGTGTTGCCCGAGCACCACCCCCCACAGAGCGCGATGTCATTTGCGTCCAGATAGGCCCGCAACCCTTCGGTGTCGGCGGGCATCCTCTGGCCCCGTTCGACACCTGTATAACCGATCTCGCGCGCTTCTTTCAGCGCCTGCTCCATCGTGTAAGCTGCGGTCAGGTCCGGCAGGTCGTCATTCTGCCAGGCAATCGGAGAGATGCCGATCTTCACGCTCATTTCGTGTTTCTTTCCTTGATGGCGGCTTCATAGGCCGCGCGTTTTTCATTCACTTCGGGGCGGGTGCTGACCTCGGGCACCGCCACTTCCCACCAGGTTCCGCCATATTCGGTCGATGGATAGGGATCGGTGTCGATCACCACGACATAGGGGCCTTTGACCTCATCGCGTTTGGCCAGCGCGTCTTCGAGCTCGGCAATCGAACTGACCTTGACCGAAGTCGCCCCCATCGCTGCCGCATGGGCGGCAAAATCGATGGCTGATTTTGTCTCGTGCACAGTGTGGTCGAGAAGGTTGTTGAACTCGGCCCCGCCTGTCCCCATTTGCAGACGGTTGATGCAACCAAACCCGCGGTTGTCCGTGACGACAACGGTGAACGAAATCCCCATCATCGCCGCCGTCGCCATTTCCGAGTTGGCCATCATATAAGTGCCATCACCGGTAAAGCAGATCACGTCGCGGTCGGGCTGGGCCATCTTGATGCCCATGGCACCAGCGATCTCGTACCCCATGCAGCTGAAACCATATTCCATGTGATAGGCACCGGGGCGTGGTGCCTTCCAAAGCTTGTGCAGCTCACCCGGCATCGTGCCGGCAGCGCACATCGCAACAGTGTTTTCCTTGGCGGCCCGCTGCACGGCGCCGATCACCTGCATATCCGTTGGCAGCGCATTGCTGTCCGTCGGGGCATCCGTCAGCGCATCAACTTTGCCAAACCAATCAGATTTCAATGCCGCAGGCAGATCCGGCGCGCGATGGCCGCCCAGCGCTTCACTGAGTTCATCCAGACCAACCCGAGCGTCGGCCTGCAACGGCATCGCTCCGTGCTTCTCGGCGTCATAGGCGGCGGTGTTCAGGCTGATCAATTCCCGCTCGGGGTTCGCAAACAACCCCCATGACCCGGTGGTGAAGTCCTGAAACCGGGTGCCGACGCCCAGCACAAGATCCGCCCTTGCGCAGATGTCGTTGGCAGGTTCGCCCCCGGTCACACCAACAGGACCAAGGTTGAGCGGATGATCCCAGGCCAATGCGGACTTGCCGGCCTGTGTCTCGGCCACGGGGATATTGTGTGCCTCGGCAAAACGCTGCAACGTGGCGGTTGCGTCCGAATAATGCACACCTCCGCCGGCAACGATAACGGGGCGCTTGGCGGCCTTGATCGCGGCAACGGCGCGCGCCAGTTCCCCCTCATCCGGGCGAATGCGGCGCTGATACCAGACGCGCGGCTCAAAGAAGCTTTCAGGATAGTCATATGCTTCGGCCTGCACATCCTGACAAAAGGCCAGCGTCGCCGGGCCGCAATCCGCCGGGTCCGTCATCGTGCGGAAAGCGCGCGGCAGAGCCGTCAGCAGATGTTCCGGGCGGGTGATGCGGTCGAAATACCGGCTGACCGGTCTGAAACAATCATTCGCACTGATGGTTCCATCCGAGAACACTTCGGGTTGCTGCAAAACCGGATCGGGGCCACGCGTCGCAAATACATCGCCGGGCAGCAACAAAACAGGCAGACGGTTCACGTGGGCCAGAGCAGCGGCCGTGACCATGTTGGTGGCCCCCGGTCCGATCGACGATGTCACCGCCATGGCGCGTTGCCGACCCAACTGCTTGGCATAAGCAATAGCGCTGTGTGCCATGGTCTGTTCGTTGTGACCGCGATAGGTGGGAAGACTGTCTTTCACCCCATGCAGCGCCTCGCCCAGACCGGCCACGTTGCCATGGCCGAAGATCGCCCACACACCTGCGATGAACGGCTCTCCGGCCTCGTTCATCTGCGCGCCCAGATAGCGCACCAGAGCCTGCGCCGCGGTCAATCGGACTGTTTTGCTCATCATGATCCCTTTCAACTCGGAGCCGCCATCGGCGGTCCGCGGGTTTTCTCATTTGCGAAGGTGTCAGGCCTTTTGCCAGAGCCTGAAATCAGAGTGGCGTCAGGTGCCACCGCCCGATGGATGCCCCCCGTGAGGGCATCCGAGTGTCTTGCTTTAGACAGTACCGCCCAGCGATCCCTCAAGCTCGGCCATTTCCTGACCACCGGCCATCAGGTCCTGCAACTCTTCGGGTGTGATTTCACCGCGTTTGGCAGTGCCCAGTGTTTTGCCGCGGTTCAGTACGGTAAAACGATCGCCCACCGCCAGCGCATGGCGCACGTTGTGGCTGATGAAAACCACGCCGACACCCTGGCTGCGAACCCGGTCGATCGTGGCAAGAACATTGGACGTCTGACGCACACCAAGCGCCGAGGTCGGTTCGTCGAGGATCAAGATCTTGGCGCCGAAATACACCGCCCGCGCGATGGCCACCGTCTGACGTTCGCCGCCGGACAATGTCCCAACCGCCTGATCCGGCGCGCGCAGATTGATGCCCATCTTGCGCATCTCTTCCATGCAGACTTCGTTTGCATGATCCACATCGAACCGCTTGAGCAACCCTTTGCCCTTTGTGGGTTCGCGCCCCATGAAGAAATTGCGCGTCACGCTCATCAGCGGGATCATCGCAAGATCCTGAAACACGGTCGCGATGCCCGCTTCCATCGCGTCACGCGGCGTGTCGAAATGCAACGGCTGGCCTTCGAACAAAATCTCGCCCTTGGTGGGTTTGTGCACCCCGGACATGGTCTTGATGAAGGTGGACTTGCCCGCGCCGTTGTCGCCCAGCAGGCAATGGCATTCCCCGGGCTTGACGTCAAAGCTGACGCCAGCAAGTGCGATGATATTGCCAAAGTGCTTTTCGATGTCTTTCATCTGAACGATGGGCGCCTGATCATCGACGGCATCGCCATGGTGGAACTTGGTGTCTTCGGTCATATCAGCGCTCCCCGGTTACGCGCTTGCGGATCGCGTTGTTGAACAGAACGGCAATCAACAGCATGGCACCCAGAAAGACCTGGAACCAATCCTGATCAAAGTCGGTATAGGTCAGTCCGATGACGACCATTCCAAAGATGATCGAGCCGAAGAAAGCCCCGATGGCCGAGCCGTATCCGCCGGTCAGCAGGCAGCCGCCGATCACCGCGGCGATAATCGCCTCGAATTCTTTCTGGAACCCCCGCCGCGCATCGGTCGAGCCTGCGTCCATGACGGTAATGATCGCCACAAGGGCGGCACAGCACGCCGTCAGCATGAACAGTGAAACCTTGACGCGGTTCACCGGTACACCCGAATTGGATGCAGCCGTGCTGTCACCACCCGAGGCGAAAATCCAGTTCCCTACCGGGGTACGCAGCAGCACGTAGGTCGCCGCCATTGTAATGACGATGAACCACAGGATTTCGACCGGAATACCCGGGACCTTGGGCGCGCCGCTTTTGAATGTATCGATCATGCCGTTGGCGGCCAGCCATGCGAACAGGCTGCCGAATGCTTCGCCCGAAAAGAAGGGGGCCAGCCAGTCGTTTTCGACCGCGTCGCGCACGCCGCGCAGTTGGGTCGAACCGCCTGTCGCCATTTTCAGCCCCACCAGTGACAGGCCACGAAGGATGAACAGAAACGCCAGCGTTACAATGAACGAAGGCAGGCCCGAACGGATCACGATATTGCCGTTGACCGCACCGACACAGGCCGCAAATACGAATGTCATTGGGATGGCAAAGATCAGCGGCAATTGCCAGGTCACGACGCAGACGCCGAAAAACAGCCCCGAGAACGCGACCATCGATCCGATCGACAGGTCGAACTCTCCACCGATCATCAGCAGTGCCGCACCGATCGCCAGGATACCCAACTGTGCCGCAGGGGTCATGAAGTTCATGACACCGGCAAGAGTGAACATCGATTCATCTGCGGTGATCGCAAAGAACACGAATACCAGAACCGCCCCTGCAATGGCGCCCAGCTCGGGTCTTTTCATCAGTTTGGTCAGGAACGGTTCTTTCTTGACCCTTTCGTCCGACAGGACGGGCGCTGATTCACTCATGGTTTCCTCCCAATTCGGTGAGACCGGCGCGTTGGCGCCGATCCTGTTGTTTGTCGGATCGCGCCGAAATCAGCGGATACCCTGCGCGGACAGTTCGATGACCTGTGCGGCCTTGTCCTGAGTGATCAGGTTCGGACCCGAAGGCACGTCGCCGCCCGGCATCAGGCCGTATTTGGCGTGCAGACCCATGAAGTTCACCGACAGGTAGCCCTGAAGGTACTGCTGCTGGTCAATGGCAAAGGCCGCGTCACCATCCACGATTGACTGGAGGAAGTTGGCCGACAGGTCGAACGAGGCAACATTCAAATCCCGCCCCGAGGCTTTGGCCGCGGCGACCGAAGGCTCGCCGGCCGAGCTCGCGCCCAGCGCCATAACGGTATCGACGCTTTCGTCAGCGGCCAGCGCGGCGGCAACTTTGGACTCGATCTCGGACGGATCGTTCGAGGTCGGCAGAACGGTTACTTTACCGCCAAACCCTTCGGTGAAGCCTTCACAGCGCAGGTCAAGTGATACGTTGCCGACCTCGTGGTTGACACAGATCGCATTGGTTCCACCCATCGAGGCCAGCTTTTCACCAGCCGCCTTGCCCGCATCATATTCGTCCTGACCCACATGCAGCAGAGCGCCCAGTTCCTTGGCCACTTCCGCACCCGAGTTGATCGAGATCACCGGGATACCGGCGGCAACCGCACGTTCGATCGAGGGGCCAAGCGCATCGGCATCCGGGATCGAGACGATCAGTCCGTCAGGCTCCTGGTTCACGGCGGCGTCGATCAGCTGCGACATGGCAACCATGTCAAAGGTCTCAGGTGCACGATATTCCACATTCACACCGACATCTTTTCCGGCCTGCTCTACGCCGTTCTTCACGACGTTCCAGAATGCGTCATTGGCCTGGCCATGCGACACGACCACGATTTCCTGCGCAAATGCTGGTGTGGCCAAGGCCAGTGCCCCGGCAGCAAGCGCGCCTTTAACGAATTTCTTCATTTCAGTTTCCTCCCAATGGTTCAGTCTGATCTTCTGTCGGGGTACCGGCCCCAATCATCCGGCTGTGCCGAATCTCAGTGGCTGCGGCGCTGGGCCGAGCTGGTATTAGTTTGAAGAATTTCGATCATTTTGCAACCGGTTTCAAAATCTCTTCCATCCGAACGGGCTTTCCCGTCTGCGCTGACAGGGTCGCGGCCTCGGCCATCGCCAGCGCTGCAACACCGTCCTTCAGCGTGACCGGAACTTCGGATCCACTTTCAACAGCGTCGACAAATGCGGCCCATTCCACACGGTAAGCAGGCATGTAGCGTTCCAGGAAGAAATAGGTCGGCTTGGCCCCCACCACACCGTCCGCCGTTGACTTTACGACAGTGTTTTCCAACATGTTCTGAGCCTGTAGCAACCCCTCGGACCCCAGCAGTTCGACCCGCTGGTCATAGCCATAGGCCGCGCGCCGCGAATTCTTGATGACCGCGATGCGGCCATCCGCGTAAGTCATTGTAACTGCCGCTGTATCCACATCCCCAGCGGCGCCGATTTCAGCATCCACAAGCGAGGACCCAACCGCCGAGATCGTTTCGGGAACGTCCCCCATCAGGAAGTTAGCCATGTCAAAATCATGGATCATCATGTCCCGAAACAAACCGCCAGACACCTTTACGTAGCTGACTGGTGGTGGCGCCGGGTCAAAAGATGTGATCGACAGGAGCTCTGCCTTGCCGATCTCACCCGCATCCAACCCCGCCTTCAAGGTCGCAAAATTGGGATCAAATCGCCGATTGAACCCTATCATGACCGGCTTGCCGCGTTCCGCGACGGTATTCAGACAATCCGAGGCGCGCTTCAGGTCCAAATCAACTGGCTTTTCACACAGGACGGCTTTTCCTGCGCCTGTCGCTGCTTCAATCAGGTCAGAATGCGTATCTGTTGGAGTTGCAATCAGAACCGCGCCGATTTCCGGATCCGCAATGATCTCTTCGGAACTGCGCGCCTCGGCCCAATAATCACTGGCAAGGCTGGCCGCGGCCTCGGTCAAGGCATCGGAAACAGCAATGAGTTTGCTGCCCGGATGCGATGCAATCGCCTGCGCATGAACACGCCCGATGCGCCCGGCACCCAACAATCCGACGTTCAACATACAGATCTCCCGAATCTTGTTGTTGCGCGCAACAATGATTCTATTTGCAACCGGTTGCAATATTTTTTTCACAACCTTGGCGCTTTTGCAGCCCAGGCCCCAAATCACCCTGAAAAATTCGCGTTATGATCCCGGATCCTGATCCGCCGGCTGCAACCCACACGCTGAAATCCGCGCATTGGCCGTCCTACGGGAATCCCCCAATTTCGGAACATGGTGAATCAGGTTAATGTTTGGTTAAGGAACACACACTACCACTCTGTGACCCCTTAGAAGGGCTGGCATGACCCCCTCGTCCAGCCCTTCATACCTTACCCGACAACCGCGAAGAAACAGCCCGCATTGCGGCCTGACGTGTTCATCGAAATCGAAATTCGAGAATGGCGATCCCTGAAGGACTCGAACCCTCAACCTGCTGATTAGAAGTCAGCTGCTCTATCCAGTTGAGCTAAGGGACCGCTGCACCCTTCTTGCGGTTTTTACGAGCGGGGTTCAAGAGCCAAGCGCATGAATGCGCTGTTCGGATCGTCACTGTACCCAAAGATCGGTCCGCAATAGGAATAACCCAACGCTTCGTAAAGCTTGCGGGCGGCATCATACTCTGGAAGATGCTCTGCCCCGGTTTCCAAAACCAAAGCTTTGACGCCTTCTGCGCGCGCCAGATCGGCCAGATGAGCCATCATGACACGCGCCAGTCCGCGCCCCCGTGCCTGTGCGAGGATATGCACCGATTTCACCTCGGCCGTGCCATCGGGCAACAGCTTCAAGGCACCGCAGCCCAAAGCCTGCTGATCGTCGTAAATCGCACAGAACCGAATGCCCGATCCGGCCAGTGATTCTGCGCTCATCGTATGGTTGCTTTCCGCAGGGCCGGCCGATTCGCTGTGAGCGAAATGAGCTTCCACAATCGGGCGCAACACGTCCGAGGTCGGGTCTGCCTCGCGAATTTCGATCATTCAGTGTGTCCAGGGCCCACGGCGGTCGGTGGCGAAGTTTTCTCCGTATCCGCGTGCGCGCAGGTTGGGTTTGCGCTTATGCGGCTCGCTGACCTGCGCATCGATGCCATTGTCCCTAGCATAATCCATCGCCTCTTTCTTGGTGTCGAATTTCAGGCGTATCTGGGTTTGCGTGTCATTGGATGATGTCCAGCCCATCAGCGGATCAACCTCACGTGCCGAAGCGGGGGCATATTCCAGAACCCACTTGCAGGTCTTGGCCATTCCTGAAGTCATCGCATTCCTTGCAGGCTGGTAAATCCGTGCGCGCATGTCGCCTCTCCGTACTCACTTGGCTGGACCTGTTTATGCGTCAGAGCGCAGCCCGGGACAAGACAACAATTGTCGCGGATTGTCGAAGCAAGCCAATGACAGAAACTGTCATCAGGGCCAACTATGATCTTCGACAAGTCAGCCGAAGGATAAGCAGATGATCCATCGTGAATGCATTCTGGACGTCAACGCAAACCCCGGGAACAACCGGGCGATGCCCTCGACCGAAGCCCATGCCGTGATCGCCGGCAAACCGATGATGACGAAGGCTCTCATCGGCGACCTTGCCGCGTTGGCCGGCAAGGTTGGCTCGGATCACAATCCGGATGCGTATCTGCCCAGTTTCAAAACTGGGGAATTTGTACCGGATCAGCCCTTGCAGTTGGACAAAATAAGAACAAATGTAGGGGCCTGATCCGGAGCCTGCCCATGCCATACGCCCATTCCGACAAGACTCAAATGACAACCGAAGATGTTCGGGCCCGCCTGAAACTGGAAGGCGGCAAACGGTTTGTCATGCATACGGAGTTTGCCCCCGCAGGAGACCAGCCAACCGCGATCAAGGAACTTGCAGGCGGCATTCTGGATGGAGAGCGCGATCAGGTTCTGTTGGGGGCGACCGGTACGGGCAAAACCTTCACCATGGCCAAGGTGATTGAAGAAACCCAACGCCCGGCCATCATCCTCGCCCCCAACAAGACATTGGCGGCGCAGCTTTACGGAGAGTTCAAGGGGTTTTTCCCGGAAAACGCGGTCGAATATTTCGTCTCCTACTACGACTATTACCAGCCCGAGGCCTATGTCGCGCGATCGGACACGTATATCGAGAAGGAATCGCAGATCAACGAACAGATCGACCGGATGCGCCACTCGGCCACGCGGGCGCTGCTGGAACGCGACGACGTGATCATCGTGGCCTCGGTCTCGTGCATCTATGGCATCGGCTCGGTCGAGACCTACGGGGCGATGACACAGGATCTGAAGGTCGGACACGAATACGACCAGCGGCAGGTGATGGCCGGTCTGGTGGCCCAGCAATACCGCCGCAACGATCAAGCCTTCCAGCGCGGGTCATTCCGCGTGCGGGGCGACAGCCTTGAAATCTGGCCCGCTCACCTTGAGGATCGCGCCTGGAAATTCTCGTTCTTCGGTGAGGAACTGGAAAGCATCACCGAATTCGATCCGCTGACCGGCGAGCGCGCCGCGACGATGGAACAGGTGCGCGTCTATGCGAACTCGCACTATGTCACGCCGAAACCGACGATGCAGCAGGCCATCATCGGCATTAAAAAGGAACTGCGTCAGCGGCTGGATCAACTGGTGGGCGAGGGCAAGCTGCTCGAGGCGCAGCGGCTGGAACAGCGCACCAATTTCGACCTCGAGATGCTCGAGGCCACCGGCGTCTGCAACGGGATCGAGAACTACTCGCGCTATCTGACCGGCCGCGCGCCGGGCGAGCCGCCCCCGACCCTGTTCGAATTCATCCCCGACAATGCCATCGTTTTTGCCGACGAATCCCACGTCAGCGTGCCGCAGATCGGCGGCATGTATCGCGGCGACTACCGGCGGAAATTTACGCTGGCCGAACACGGGTTCCGCCTGCCCTCCTGCATGGACAACCGCCCCCTCAAATTCGAGGAATGGGACGCCATGCGCCCGCAATCCGTCTTCGTCTCGGCCACGCCTGCCAAGTGGGAGATCGAACAGACCGGCGGCGTCTTCACCGAACAGGTGATCCGCCCCACGGGCCTCTTGGACCCCGAGGTCGAAATCCGCCCCGTCGAGATGCAGGTCGACGACCTGCTGGACGAGGTGCGCAAGGTCGCCGCCAACGGGTTCCGCACGCTGGTCACCACGCTGACCAAACGCACGGCCGAGGACCTGACCGAATACCTGCACGAACAGGGAATAAAAGTCCGCTATATGCACTCGGATATCGACACTTTGGAACGCATCGAAATCCTGCGTGACCTGCGTCTGGGTGCCTTCGACGTGCTGGTCGGCATCAACCTGCTGCGCGAAGGGCTCGACATCCCGGAATGTGGGCTGGTCGCCATTCTTGACGCCGACAAAGAGGGCTTCCTACGCTCGGAAACCTCGCTGATCCAGACCATAGGCCGCGCCGCGCGGAACGCCGATGGCCGGGTGATCATGTATGCCGACAAGATCACCGGCAGCATGGAACGCGCGCTGGAGGAAACCAACCGCCGCCGCGCCAAGCAGATCGCCTATAACGAAGAACACGGCATCACGCCCGAGACGGTGAAGAAGAATGTCGATGACGTTCTGGCCGGTCTCTATCAGGGCGACGTGGACATGAACCGCGTCACCGCCACCATCGACAAACCGATGCATGGCGCGAATCTCGAAGCCCATCTTGACGGGTTGCGCGATCAGATGCGCAAAGCCGCCGAGAACCTGGAATTCGAAGAGGCCGCCAACATCCGGGATGAGATCAAACGTCTGGAAGCGGTCGATCTGGCGGTGGCCGACGACCCCATGGCGCGGCAATGGGCGGTCGAGAAAGCGTCCGAGGATGCGGTGAAATCGCGCGGCCGCTCAACGGCTGGGAGGCCGGGGCAGCGGGGCGGGAATGTGAAGAGAAGGAAGCGATGATCGATGTGGGGATTTCTCTCAACTATAGCCCTTGGGCTGATTGCAGCAATGACAACGTTTACTTTTCAGGCCCGAAGCTGGCGTGAAAAAAACCGTGAAGATATACGCAAGGATGAAAGACAAGCCGCACTTCAAACTGTGGAGTTAATTGGTGACGCATTCGACAAAAGATACCACGCACACCGGAAACTTCTGGGGGCCCTCAATACCGACGACGAAAACTTGGAAGTCATGTACGCGGAGTACAACAAAGAAGTTGATGCATGGATGACAGCTTTATCAAGAATCTCGGCGAGGCTGTCGGTGTACTTCGACCGAGAATCGGCAAACTCATTTGTCTATGAGTGCCACGATCCTCTGAAGGATAGCGGCGATGGTTTGCAGCTTAGATATCGGCATGGTTGGGATTTGAGCAGCGTAGACACAGCTATTGCCTCGCGTATTTTTCCAAATTTGCAGATTGCTCGAAGGAACTTTCAGAGGTTTCAACGCAATCTGCTTGAGCGCGTCGAAAACGACGAGTTCGGCTCCGTACAATACTGGAACAACACGCAGCATGGTAAGTTGGAGGATATTTCAGTGCTGTTTCTAGTCTCAAGGCTCTTTGGAGTCGCTAAATAGTTTCAATGTGTATAGATAACGCGCCCGGACAGCCATAGCCCAAGTCGGTGCACAGACCCTTGCCATGCCAATGTATTCCTCTGGTCGTCGTGCCGTAAGTAAGCTGAAATCATTCAAACAGTCTACAACAACTCCAGGTATTGGCCTCGCAAGCAATGAAGCGATAAATGCCGCTTCATTTGTTGAAAGCTGATCGGGTTCTTTTTTGAACAGGTGTTTTGAGGCTGCCTCAAGACCTATCAATCCGCGCCCGAAATAGCTCCTTTTTAAGTAGGACAGTAATAGCTCATCCTTGGAGAGCCAGCTATTTATAGCTGCTGCAAGAACGGTTTCTCTAATTTTGCGCGAAATGGTTCTTTCACGCCTGTTTGTAATAATGCGTACAAGCTGTTGATCCAAGGTGCTTATTCCACCGGGCTTCTGAAGCTTGAGCGCTCTTTTCATCAATCGAGGTATTGCGCGTAATTCAAATCCGAGGTGTCGAAAAAAGCGCCGATCCTCAATTAGCAGAATCATTTGAACGACATCTATGTCCAAGCTTCTGAGAGTGACTGACGAAGCAGTCCAAACTGTGGAGCGCGAGTCAAATTGCACCTCTTCAACAATTAGATCCAAATCCCAGTTCAACGCACGCAAGCGGCGCTTGATGCTTAAGTCCAATCTTGGGGTGTATCTAGTATCCATGGCTTCGAAATATCAGCAGAATTCTATATTGGCGAGCACGTATGTAGCATTTCAATCTTAGCGCGCATCCGTTTTTTGATTCCTGATCCCACACTTCAACCTTGCAGCCCAACGCCCGCTCCTCCACGTTTGAAATCACAAATTGTGATTCCAAACGGTTGCCATGACGAACCCGAACACTCTGCCCAGCACGGAAGAGGTCCAAAGCGCCATTCACCGGGTGCGCGGAACCCGTGTGGTGCTGGCCGAGGACCTGGCGCAGTTCTACGGAAAGTCCGTCAGCGCCTTCAATCAGGCCGTCTCGCGCAACAAGGATCTGTTCGAGGGCTACCGCTTTCAGCTGACCGATGCCGAGGTGGCCGATTTGATATCACAGAATGTGATCTCAAAGCCCAAGGGCCGCGGCGGGCGGCGGGTCAACCCGTGGGTCTACACCGACTATGGCGTGGCCATCGCCTCGACCCTGTTCAAGGACCCGCGCGCGATCAGGATCACCCGGATGATCACCGAGGCCTTCGTCGACGGCGCCAACGCCCTGGCCGAGACCCCGCGCAGCGCGCCCGAGATCCTGCCGCCCCAAGACGCCCCCGCCCCGCTGCTGCCCAATGGCCAGCAACTGCGCGATCTGGCCGAAAACATCCTCGATTCCGGGCAGCAGAGCCTGGTCGATTACATCGCCAACCCCACCACCAAGCGCCAACAGGCCGTGGCCGTGATCATGAAGACGCTGGCGGAAACCGCCGGCGAAGAGGTGCGCACCCAGCACGAGCGTCTGCGCCTGCGCATCGCCGAACGGTTGGCCGCAGGCGATTATGCCGATGATGACGACCGCAAGGGGTTGCTGGACCTGCTGAATGCGATGAAAGGCTGACGCAGCCCTTGCCCCGGACTTTTCGGCCGCTAGACTCCGCACCATGCGCGTTGTCCTGTTATCACTGACCCTCGGCACACCCACCGCCGCGTGGGAAGCAACGGTGGGCCAGATCTGCACCCTGTCACACGTGACGGACACGGCAGAGATATTCCTGACCTATGACCCGGCAAAGCCGCTCTATACCCTTTCCGTTACCCGCAAGACCGAAGGTTGGACCAATACCCCATGGTTCGCGATGCGGTTCGAGGGGCCAAACCCCATCGAAATCGCCACTCCGCATCATGTCCTGTCTGACGGTGCATCATCGTTGACGGTCACTGATACAGGATTTGGAAACGTGCTGGACGGGCTGGAATACAACCTGACCGCCTATGCGTTCACGCAGGACAGGGTGAGTGAATTTCCCTTGAACGGTGCTGCGCCCCAGGTTCGCATTTTCCGCGAATGTGCCGGGGCCCAGCTGTCCTAACCGGGTCAGAAATTGAACAGATCTTCCAGAAAACCGCCACGTTTCTTTTTCTTGCGATAGCCGTGATCCGCCCGGTCATCGTAGCCGGGTTGTGGCGGAGAATACGCTGTCGAACGCTCGATGATCTTGTCCAGTTCGCCCCGATCCAGCCAGACACCTCGGCATTGCGGACAATAGTCGATTTCAACCCCGTTTCTGTCCGTGATGACCAGTTGAGTTCCGTCAATCGGGCATTGCATCATACGATCTCCTGTTTTGCCATCCATATGAGATGGGGTTGATCCGCTGCATTGCCATCCCACTGTGACATGACGCCCGTTCGCTTGAGGCTAACTGGATGACACAGGCAACCGGCCCCGTCCCGAGCAGATTTTCTGGACTTCGCGATTACAACCGTCAGGGGCGCACGAACTTGGCCGTTCCAAGAGACCGCTGTTGCGGTTCGGGATTGTTGTGAACTGGCGGCGCAGTTGCCCGGGGCGGGCTGGTAGCGCCACAGGCGACCCCGTCGCCATCCGGGTCATTACGCTTGTGATAACCCGCCTGCCCCTCGTAAAACGGCCCCACCCCCAGCGACTGCGTTGCATCACACCCTGCCAATGCGATCAGGTGGATCACCGCCTCTTCCCGCTCAAATTCGGACAGGCGCAGAAAAACACCCGTGGCGATCAGCACGGTGGTCAGCGGCAACAACAGAACCATGACCAGAATGCGTATCGGAGACAGCGCATACCTGCGCGTCGCCTCTGCGCGCCGGTGTCGTCTGGACGGCCGCGGCTTCGGATCAGGCGTATCCTGCGAGGGTTTCTTGAACAGCATTGTCTGATCTGTAACGTCGATTTGTGGCAAAGCCGAGGCAATCCCATATCGCTGAGGTAAAACAAATGGCGCAATCCATTTCAGGAACTTAAAATGACAGGGAACCGTCATCTGCCCGATTTTTCGCTGCCGAACCGATATCGTGACCCAATCCGATCCTTATCAGACGCCCGACGCAGCGGCGCGCTTGCAAGCACAGGACCTTCTCTTTCAGGCCAAATTTGCCGCACTGGCCTTTCTGCGCCCTGACACCGGGTTGCCGTCTGTCTCGCGGATCGCGCTGGCCACGGATGAAGCAGGTTGCCCTGTTTCGCTGATTTCAACCCTTGCGGAACACACGTGCGCGCTGAGCGCTTGTCCCAACTGCGCCCTTCTGATCGGAGAGCCCGCAGACAAGGGCGACCCGCTGACCCATCCGCGCCTGACATTGCACGTGATCGCTCAGCCAGTTCACCGGGACATGGCAGGCTATGGTGACTTGCGCGACCGGTACTTGGCGCGACGGCCCAAAGCGAAACTCTATATCGATTTCGCCGATTTCGGACTGGTCCGGTTCGCAATCCAGGGCGGTCTTTTGAACGCCGTATTTGGCAGGGCCTGCCGCCTTACCGCACAGGATTTCTAGCCATCAGCGGACCACATGTACGGCACATCCCGCATGCCGAACGACATGAGATGCGGTTGAGCCCAACAGCAGGTCCTGCATCCCCGGCCGGTGGGACGCAATTATGATCAGATCGGGTTTGTTCGCCTCGGCCCAATCCAGAATGGTCCGGCCGGAATGTCCTTCGATCACCAAACCCTTTGCATTCGGCAGCTGCGATGCCAGTTCATCCAGTTCTGCCTGAATCGCCTTGCGCGCCTCTGTCAGGTATTCGGACGGCATGTACGAGATTGCATAGTTGGGAATATGCTCAACCACATGCAACAATGTCACCTGCGCGTCTGGCGTGGCCAGAATCCGGGCCAGCTTCAAAGGCCCGGATGTATCTCTTTCAACATCGAACGAGATGGGGACCAGAATGTTGTGATACATGATGTGAGCCTCCGTTTTTGCAGGCTAACTTTGAAACAGATACGAATTGCAGGCTTTGATTCAGGTCAGGAACTGCCGAATGTCTCAGCGACGTCATACATGACCGGTTCAAAGCTTTTGCAGAGTTCGTTGATCTTGCGGTTGCGATCGCGCATTTCAGGCGTGCGCAGCATGGCAAGGAAATCTTCGCGGCGTTCCCATTGCGAATAGTTTGCTATTCGGGTTTGCGCGTCATTGACGTGCAGCCCGGCGGAAACGAAACCTGGCTGCTTCGAAATGAACTCGGCATAGGCATCCGTCAGAGCTTCCAGAAGGTCCTGGCAGGTGCCAGGCGTCATTTCAAAGGTCGTGATAACTGTCTGAACACTGGCGTTTTTGGCGATTTTCAGCATCGGGATTCTCCACTTTCTGTCCCAAGCCTAACACATCAAAATGAAACGTCGCCTATTTCCTGCCGACCTTGCAAACCGGGTCTGTCATTTTACGGTCAGATCAGAGTGAAATGGCCACCCGTTTCGGGGTGGCCAGACAGCCTTTTAACGTTCCATGCGCATCAGAACCGAGGCCGTACCCTTTACATGCTCTGGCCAACGCAACAGAAAACTGTCGCCCGTCGCCCCCTGTTCGACCTCAACATGAGGCGCGCTGAAGACGTGGTTGTTGAACACCCCCGAGAGCACACCGATCGTCGCAACCCCATCGCAGCTTCTTGCTTTGCCGTCGAAAGGCAACTGCCCGTTTGCCGAAACAGGCCAAAGATTGGACACCGAGTTCTGCGTATAACGAACCCTCAACGGGTTTGCGGATTTCCTTGTTACGCCATGATACGTATTGTTCTGGAAGGTCACGTTCGAGTGCCTGTCTTTGTTCAAGTCGGCAAAGCTTGTATCCACCCGATCCGCTCGAAAGATTTCACCGCTCGTGGCACGGAACTTGTTGCCGGTCACGACCAGGCCATTGAGAAAATGCCCGGGCC
The DNA here is from genome assembly GCF_013110585.1 of Ruegeria sp. HKCCD6119. NCBI lineage: Bacteria > Pseudomonadati > Pseudomonadota > Alphaproteobacteria > Rhodobacterales > Roseobacteraceae > Ruegeria > Ruegeria sp. HKCCD6119. Next base: position 47,403 of record NZ_WVQV01000013.1, read on the forward strand.
CATAGGGACGAATGACGATGAAACTGAACCAGGACGGGGCCTGACTGGAATAAAAGATGTTGTCCGTGATGCTCATTGCACTGAACGAAAAGCCACTCGTGTAGGTCGGCGACGGGTCGCGTTCATTCGTCCATTCGACGAAACAGTTGTCGACATAATTCTCGGCGATAGTGGAACTGTTGTAGGTGCCGATCATGATCAAACCGGCCGTACGCACACCTTGCGGGATGCTATCGCCCTGAAAGACATGGTTGCCCAGGATCATGTTGTTGTCACCACCCAGAACGGCGAAATGTCTGAAACGCACCGCTCGGTTGTGGCGCAACTTCACATCGTTTGAATTGGTATTCAACGCAATGGAATACCGGTCCGTTACGACAAGGGATTCTTCTGCTGACAGGAACTGGCAATTATCGATCAGCATACCCTTGCACCCCGTTCCGGTCGACGTGATCCCCCGGTTTTTCGGGCGGCTGATAAAACAGTCGCTCAACGAAAACGTACTGCCGGAGGCCGCCAAACGAATTCCGCTGCATCGGCTGTTGCACTGAAATTCGATCTGTTCCATGCCGAATTTCCGAAGCGTGCTGAAGCCGCTGAAATCCAGCAGGTACTTGAGTGAATAGAATGTGAAAGACTGGGTCCCCGAAGCCCCCACAAGAGGCGCACTCAGTGTGATCTCACCCGCACCGACATTCTTTGACCGTACATAGATTTCGCGCCCGACTCCGCTGCCGGCAACGTAGGACCCAACAGGAATGTTGGCGACATTCGCGACATTGGTCAGACGCGTTTTGTCCGACGGATCATAGGTCGCAGTCGAGGTGAACGTTTCGGTATCCCACGCCGAACTGCTTTTGACATCAAACTGACCATTCCGGATCACGCGACGGGTTGAAAAACCACTTTGCTTGTTGGGAACCGCTGCGGCCATGTCGATCGGCGCGGTGACGGAAATCTTGCGACCACCCAAATCCAGCGAGTCATGATCCGAATTGTTCAGGAGGGCCTGAAACGCTTTTTTGAACGCCAGTTCTTCGTCTCCGAAAGCCGAGATGTAAGCCGGCAGATGGAAATCCTTTGTCAGCAACAGCATCTTGTCATCCGGCATGGTGACTGTGCCTTCAAAGTCCATTTCGGATGTCATACTGGTGTTTTCGGCCAGATGATAAGTCCCTTGCGGAACGTAAACCCGACGGCCACCCGCCGCCTGATCGGCCGCTTCAAACGCAGCTGAATCATCCGTCACACCGTCGCCGATGGCCCCATAGTCGCGCACATCCACAACACTGATCATCTCACGCAGGAAGACACCGGTGACATCCGTGATCTCCAGGTCGTCGACACGCACCAGCGCCCCATTCGCGCCCTCAATATCCAGACCAAAATGGCCATACAGGGCGGCCAGCCCCCAAGGCATGTCCACGCCGGGGCGTTTGCCGGTTCCGACAATCGCCGTTATTTCATGCACTCTTCCATAGCCCGACAGCTGTGTTGCAGGCCCCTGCTCCACGACACCTGACACATGCGTGTCCCCTGCGCCCCCGGCCCAGGCCGCTATGCGCACCGACGGCAAAGGGCCGCTGATCGCCTTGACCCGCGCTTTGATCTGCAAATAGCAACCAGGCAAAATCGGCGTCTGGCCCATGTATCGAAGCTGTTGGGTGGTTTGGACTTTCAGGATCTCCAGACAGCCACCAAAATCGGCATCCGCAGGCACGAAAACCCCCGTGCCGGATCCACCATATGTGGGCGAGCCGGGCGTTCCGTCCCCCGCAGACCAAACGTTCAGGCCATTCGCGAATTGAGGCGGCATGAAGACGATGCCGTCAGTGATTGCCTTGTTCATTGAAAACCCTTTCTAAATCGCGCCACGCCAATCTGGCAACGCGTCCAAACCCCGTGTCCAGGTCCGCCCCGAACGCGTCAGTCTGAATACCGAAAGAGAATTAACCACGGCTCATATCACCGTGACGGTGGTGTTGCCTCAGGCCGCAGGGTCAGCGTTGCCCAACAATTGGACGCCATTGATTTTCCAACCGCTTTCCAGAGGGATCATCTGATAGTCCAATATGTGCACACGCCCGTTTGCATCCGTGATCATCACCTTCTGCCACAAGGCTCCTGCAATTTCACGCAACTCCAGAAAACGTATGTCGGCAGGACGCCAGACCATCGGATATCCATTGCGCACCATCTGTCCGAAATTGTCGGGGTTCTGAAAAAGGCGCTGGATGCTGGGGCTGGCAAAGGTGAAGGCCGTGGCAAAATCATCCGCCTTGAAGGCCTGTATCTGCGCCGAAATGTTTGCTTCGATCTCTGCGTTTTGCGCAAACGCGCCCGACCCCAGCCCAACACTCAGGGATACAGCAAGCAAAAATCGACGCATGGGGCCACCTCCTGCAAAGAAGAGTAGCCCCATAGGGGATCAGGTCAAATCAGACCAGCTCTCCGGCCAGCGCCTTGTCGATCAGGCCAATTGTCTCTGGCACACCGTACAGCGCGATAAAGCCGCCAAAACGCGGGCCCTGCGATGCACCCAGAAGCACTTCGTACAACGCCGTGAACCAACCGCGCATGGGGTCGAACCGCTCACGCCCGATGGAATAGACCACTGATTGGAGCGCCTCGTCCTCGGTCGGGCCATCATAAGCCTCAAGCGCGGCTTTCAGCGCTTCCAGCGCCTCGCGCTCCTGATCCGTGGGTGCGCGATGTTTGCGCGTTGGTTTGACGAAATCGTTGAAGTAGCGAACCGCAAAGCCCGCGGCCTGATCCAGATCGGGATGGCTTTCAGCCGTTGCTTCCGGCGCATAGCGGCGAATAAAGCCCCACAGCGTCTCCTTGTCTTCCGCGCCCGAGACCGACGCCAGGTTCAGCAACATCGCAAACGGTACGATCAGGGTCGATTCTGGAACGTCGCCACCGTGAATGTGCCAGACCGGATTGTTCAACTGAGCTTTCAGGTCCTGCCCCGGATAGGCGCGCAGCTGCTGATGATACTCATCATAGGCTTTCGGGATCACGTCGAAATGCATCCGCTTGGCAGTCTTGGGTTTTTGGTACATGAAATACGCTAGGCTTTCAGTCGGCGCATAGGTCAGCCATTCGTCAATCGAGACACCATTGCCCGACGATTTCGAGATCTTCTGGCCATTCTCATCCAGAAACAGCTCATAGCTGAAATGCTCGGGCGCGCGGCCGCCCAATGCACGGCAGATCGCGTCATAGATCTTTTCGTTGGTAGCATGTTCTTTGCCGTACATCTCAAAATCGACACCCAGCGCTGCCCAGCGCGCCCCGAAATCCGGCTTCCATTGCAGCTTCACGTTGCCACCGGTGACGGGAACGGTCCATTCCTTGCCGTCTTCATCATCGAATGTGACGGTATAGGTCTCTGCACACACTTTCTTCATCGGCACATACAAAACCCGACCGGTTTCCGGGTGGATCGGCAGGAAGATCGAATAGGTCTGCTGGCGTTCTTCCCGCAGGCTTTTCAACATGATGGCCATCACGTCGTCATAGCGTTCAACTGCACGCTTCAGAATCTCGTCGAATTGGCCCGAGCGATAGAAATCACGCGCCGAATAGAACTCATATTCGAATCCGAAGGTATCGAGGAACCGGCGCAGCATCGCGTTGTTGTGCTCGCCGAAGCTGGGGTATTCGCCAAACGGATCGGGAACCGAAGTCAACGGGCGCTGCAAATGTTCCTCAAGCGCCTCCGGGTTGGGCACGTTGCTGGGCACCTTGCGCATCCCGTCCAGATCGTCTGAAAAACAGATCAACTTGGTCGGCATGTCCGAAAGCGCCTCGAACGCGCGCTTGACCATCGTGGTCCGCGCGACCTCGCCGAACGTTCCGATATGCGGCAAGCCAGACGGGCCGTAACCGGTTTCGAACAGCACATACCCCTTTTCCGGAGCACCCTTCTGATAGCGTTTGAGCAACCGGCGCGCCTCTTCAAAAGGCCAGGCCTTGGACGACATCGCGGTTTCACGCAGTTCAGACATTTCAATGTGCTCCATCGGGGAAAGTGCCGCGGTCACCCCATGCAACCGGACCGGCCCCTCCTATTGTGCCAGTGCAGCATGAGTCAATAAAGCAGTGGCGCAATTCGCGACACACTGCGCCAAAAAACAGTCGCCCTCGGGCCGGTAGGGAAACGTTCCTTGGCCCGCAAACACTCTGTCCGGGATATCCGCGCTGCATTTTCACCGGCCAGCCTTGCTCAGGCCACAAAGGTGGTTCGATTGTTCCTCCGAAACAAAAAAGACACGGGCGCGGGCGCAAACTTGACCCGGTTGTTTCGCCCGCTCACCGGGCAGTGTTAGACAAAGGCGACACGGGGGGGGTTCCCCGGACCAGAGGAAACGGGATGCGACGCGAAACCACCAACCGTATACGCTTTGTACTCGAAGATATCGTGCCGCCTGTCCTGCGTGACAGCGCCGCGTTTCATTGGCTGGCATGCAGGGTTTGGGGCGACCATATCACGCGCCTTGCCGAATTCCGTGAACGCGCAACCTATCTGACGGATGACGAATACGAAAAGCTCTACCGCGATCATCCGCGCGTGCATCAGGGCACCGACAATTCCGAAGCCTGCATCAAGCGGATTGCCAAGGATATCGTCGGGCAAAGCATCTGCGATATCGGCTGCGGCACCGGAGTTCTTTTGCAACGCATAAAGGCCGCCCGGCCCGACATCACGCAACTGACAGGGGTGGATTTCGTCGTCGATGATGCGGCTGCCATCGACAATATCGACTATGTTGCAGCTCGGATCGAAGAACTGCCGTTTGAAGACAACAGCTTTGACACCGTAATCTGTACCCACGTGATCGAGCATCTTCTGGAATACCGTCAAGCAATCGCTGAACTGCGTCGTGTCGCGCGAAAACGCGTCATTATCGTCGTCCCGCGTGAACGCGAAAGCAGGTACACCTTCAATCCGCATTTCAACTTTTTCCCCTACACCCACAGCTTTCTGCGCGCGGTGTATCCCAGCCCGGACATCCATGTCTGCGAAGATCTGGGGCGCGACATCTACTATTGCGAAGACCGCCCCGAGGAAAAACCGGAACCGGAGCACCAAGGATGACTCCGCCCGCCCCAACGACACTGGTCTGGGCTGGTTTGCTGTTCACACCAGTTATGATCTCGGCCGGGCAAATTCTGTTCAAACTGGCGGGAAACCGGATTGATGGGCGCGAAGCCACCGGATTGGCGGGCCTCATCCAGACGCTGTTCGATCCTTTCCTTTTGACAGCCTTTGCCATCTATGGCTCGGCTACAGTGCTGTGGGTGTATGTCCTGCGGTATCTGACTCTGTCCCAGGCCTACCCTTTTATGGCCCTCAGTTTCGTTCTTGTGCCACTGGCCTCGCACGTCTTCTTCGGCGAAACACTTGGGCTGCGCTACTGGCTGGGGGCCGCGCTTTTGATTTCGGGAATGATGGTCATGAATACCTGATCGCGCGGGATGGATGAAACAAGGTGTTGAACCTGACCCGCTGCGCTCATATCGTGCGTCCTCGAACGACCCCAATCAGGACCATCCCATGACCGAGCAAGTGCCCCACCCGATGTCCCCGCAGGATTGCCTTGTGGCGATCATGGTTGCAGTCTCGGCCTCTGACGAAAACATCCGAACCGCCGAGCTGGTCAAGATCGAGGTTGCCGTGAACATGCTGCCGGTCTTTGCCGGGTATGACATCGATCGGACCCGTCGTGTATCACAGATTGTTTTTGACCTGTTCGAACAGGAAGACGGTTTGGATGCGCTGTTTGGCCTGATCCGCGAAAACCTGCCCGAGCGTCTGAACGAAACGGCCTATGCTCTGGCGTGCGATGTTGCGGCTGCCGACGGTGCGCTGGCCGAAACGGAACTGCGCCTGCTGGAAGAAATCCGGTACGAGCTGAATATCGACCGTCTGCATGCCGCCGCAATCGAACGCGGGGCGCGCGCACGCCACACGGTCTGATCCGGGCAATCTACGGGTTTCAGATTCCGTAGAGTGCGCCCCAACGTTCCAGCAAGGCCCGTTGCAGTTTCCGCGACCTGCGGTTCCAGCTTCGCGCGCCTTCAGGCCGTTCGCGTTGTGCGCGAGGAATCTTGGCGCGGTGGGCCACGTCCGCCGTAAAAATGGCAAAGGCCAGATCGACCCCGTCCGCCGTTGTCAGGAAACCGCCCAACCCGGATACGAAGTTCAATGTGCCTGTCTTGGCATCGACCTTGATCGGGTGGTTCTTTACCGGCCGCCCATTTCGATCCGTCAAGGCAAAAGGCTTCATCAATGGGCGCAATACGCCCATTTTCCGGGCCGCGACAAGGGCCGCGACCAGATCCGCCGGCACCATACGCGAGGCATCGCCAAGACCGGAATGATCGACCATCGCGATCCCGTTCACGCCAAAGCTCTGAGACGCCCAACGGTTCATCTCGGCCGCCGACTCCGCCAGGTTGCGCGGGTCAACGCCCCGCGCTTTGGTTGCGGCCAGCCCGACCATCTCGGCCGTCAGGTTCGTCGAGTATTTCAGCATCCCCTGCAAAATACTGTTCAATGGATCGCTGCGATGCACCACAAGGTCGACGCCTTTTGGCGCCTCTCGTGTCACTTGCACCCGATTCAAAACGATTCCATTGGATCGGGCCAAAGTACGAAACACATCACCCGTGTACAATGCGGGTTTGCGCACAGGCAGCCAGCGCGCCCCGCCATTGCCCAGCGCGCCCTTGGCCACGGTCCAGCGGTCCTGCCGCGCACTTGGCTGATAGGTATAGATAGGCAAGCTGCGGTTCTCGACCCGCATGGCTGCCACATCAACTGCCGGCACATATCGCGCGCTGCGGGCATCCAAGGTCACATCGTAACCCTTACCGGCACGCTTCCACTCGAAATGGACCCGATTGAAATTCAACGATATCCCGCTTACCGCCGGGCTGTACCCCACATGATCCGGCTGACCGGGATCAATGCTGAACACGAAGGGCAGCGCCCCGTCATAGACCTTGAAGGCTCCTCGAACCTCGGTGATTCCGGCCTCGCGCAGGTTGGCCGCCATCGTGGCCAGCGCATCCGTATCCAACAGCGGGTCACCCCCGCCTGCCAGTATCAGATCGCCATGCAAAATCCCGTTTTCAATTGGCCCATCTGCGATCAAACGGGTTTCGAACCGGTGGTCAGGCCCCAGAACGTCCAGCGCGTAAAGCGCGGTCATCGCCTTGCCGACACTGGCCGGGGGCAAGCCCGCACCTTCACCAAAAACCTCCAGCGGCTTTCCGGTCGCCACATCCGCGACGGCGAAAACAACTTCGCCCGTCAACCCTGCGGCTGCAACCAAACGCTCGGCACCACTCAACAGCGCCGCACGCGCGCGCGGTCTGAGCGAGACCAGCGGCGCCTGCGCCAAACCAGTTGCCGGGATCAGAGACGCCCCCAATCCTCCCAGAAACTCACGACGTGAAAAACGACCAGCCATAGTTGGAATAAAATCCCACAGATCAAATGCGCGCAACCACTCGCTGCGATTATGCGCCGGGCAAGGCTATTCCGGCAACACTTCCGCGCGCCATTCGCCGCGCGTCCGAATCTCAGTGGAACTGACATCAACCATCGGCACATTCACGAAACACCAGGCCGGAGCCTGCGCCCGCCCCAAAAGATGCCGCGCCTGCCCGTCGATCCTGTACTTGGCATAGACCCGTGCCGCCCTGGACATCCGGGCAGATATCCGGTCGCCGGGCCGCGCGACCACACCGACAGGGACACTGTCCATGATCCCTCGCCAGTCTTTCCAGCGGTGAAACTGCGCCAGATTGTCCGCCCCCATCAGCCACACAAATCGGACCTGTGGATACAATCGCTGCAACACTGTCAGAGTATCCGCAGTCGCGCGTGTACCTGTGAGCGCCTCGATGTCTGTCACTTCGACACGCGGATGCTGCATCACATTCCGCGCTGCCGCCATTCGCTTGTCCATGGGCGCGGGCCCGCGTTCCTTCAACGGATTGCCCGGCGATACCAGCCACCAAACCCGATCCAGCCCGAACGCCTTCATCGCTTGAAGCGTGACATGCACATGGCCCTGATGCGGTGGATCAAACGACCCGCCGAACAGACCGACGACCTGCCCAGGTCGCGCATAGGGTATGCCGTACCGCTCCATACCCTGCTGATGTTCAGAACTGCGAGGCGTTGTCAATCAACAGGTTGCACCACATCACCCAGCCGAACCCGCCCGGGTCGCACGACTTCGGCGCACCATCCTCCGTGCCCACGCACGGAGGAATAGCCGCCTTTGCCCAGCGCTTCTTCCATCCGGCTGCACGGCGCACAAATCACGGTGAGGCGCAAAATTGCCTCGCCCACCTGCACCTCGCGCCCTTTGAGCGCCGTCAGATTGATCCCCGAAACCACCAGGTTGCGCCGCAGGATTTCAGGCGCAACCGGCCCCTGCCCCAGATACGACCCAATCGCCGCCAGATGCTCCTGCTGGATCAAAGTCACTGCTCTCTTGCCAACGCGGGCGCGGTCACTGATCAGACCGGCCTCAGTAATCACGGATTCCTCCAGTGACACCATCTCGGCCCGGCGCTCTGGTCGCGCTCCGATCCAAGTCACGCAACCGGGCTGCGCCCAACCCGCAATCAACTCGGCCAGTTCCGACATAACACCCCCATTTGCAACGCACCCACACTATGCCGCCCGACCCAAAGACGAAATTCACAAAACCACCAGCTTGCCCCGCCCGTCCCGCTCGGATATCCAGCGTTTCAACCAAATTCCCCGACCCAGAGGACGCGACATGGCTGCCTATCAATATGTCTACCACATGCAGGGTGTCTCCAAGACCTATCCCGGTGGCAAGAAGTGTTTTGAAAACATCCACCTCAGCTTTCTGCCCGGCGTGAAAATCGGTGTCGTCGGCGTCAACGGCGCCGGTAAATCGACGCTGATGAAGATCATGGCCGGCCTGGACACCGACTTCACCGGCGAGGCATGGGCCGCCGAGGGGGCCAAGGTCGGCTATCTGCCGCAGGAACCGCAACTGGACGAATCCCTGACCGTTCGCGAAAACGTCATGCTGGGCGTGGCCGGGAAAAAGGCCAAGGTCGACCGCTTCAACGAGATCGCGATGGAGATCGCCGAGAACTACTCGGACGAGCTGATGGAGGAAATGACCACCCTGCAGGACGCGATCGACGCGGAAAACCTGTGGGATCTGGACAGCCAGATCGATGTCTCGATGGAGGCGCTGCGCTGCCCGCCGGACGATGCCAACATCGCCAACCTCTCGGGTGGTGAGAAACGCCGCGTGGCGCTGTGCAAGCTGCTGCTGGAAGCGCCCGACATGCTGCTTCTGGACGAACCGACCAACCACCTGGACGCGGAAACCATCGCCTGGCTGCAACAGCACCTGATCGACTACAAAGGCACCATCCTGATCGTCACCCACGACCGTTATTTCCTGGATGACATCACCGGCTGGATTCTCGAATTGGACCGCGGCCGTGGCATTCCGTACGAAGGCAACTATTCCTCGTGGCTGGAGCAGAAAGCAAAACGGCTTGAGCAGGAAGCACGCGAGGACAAATCCAAGCAGAAGACGCTACAGCGCGAACTGGAATGGATGCGTCAGGGTCAAAAGGCGCGTCAGGCCAAATCCAAAGCCCGGATCAACGCCTATAACGAGCTGGCGGAACAGTCCGAGCGCGAAAAGCTGACCCGCGCTCAGATCGTCATCCCCAACGGCCCGCGCCTAGGCAGCAAGGTGATCGAGGTCAACGGGCTGGCCAAGCACATGGGCGACAAGCAACTGATCGAAAATCTCTCGTTCAGCCTGCCGCCCGGTGGCATCGTCGGCGTGATCGGCCCCAACGGCGCCGGTAAATCGACCCTGTTCAAAATGCTCACCGGCCATGAAAAGCCCGATGCCGGCACCATCGAATACGGCGACACGGTCGAGCTGTCCTATGTCGACCAGTCCCGCGACGACCTGAAAGACAACGACACAGTGTGGGAGGCGATCACCGGCGGCGCCGAGATCATCCAGCTGGGCGACGCGCAGGTCAATTCCCGCGCCTATTGCTCGTCCTTCAACTTCAAGGGCGGCGACCAGCAGAAAAAGGTCTCGCTGCTATCCGGGGGTGAGCGCAACCGTGTCCACATGGCCCGCCTGCTGAAAGAGGGCGGCAACGTCCTACTGCTCGACGAACCCACCAACGACCTCGACGTCGAAACCCTGCGCGCACTGGAAGACGCCTTGGTCGATTTCGCTGGCTGCGCCGTGGTGATCTCACACGACCGCTTTTTCCTCGATCGGATCTGCACGCATATTCTGGCGTTTGAAGGCGACGCGCATGTGGAATGGTTCGAGGGTAACTTCGAGGATTACGAAGAGGACAAAAAACGGCGGTTGGGGCCGGACGCGCTGGAGCCCAAGCGGTTGAAACATAAGAAGTTTGCGCGGTAGTCAAATGCGAGACATGACCCCCGCATCCTTCTTTTTTGAGTTACCGCTGTACGCGGAGGCACAACTGCCTACGGACGCATCCATGCACGCAACGCTATATCAGAAGCGTGGATCTGTTTGGAATGGTACGGAGGGCCTTAGTCCAGCGCGCCAAACACGTGTTGATGGCCATTGTCCGTTTTGCAAGCAAAGCGCGACATTTGAAATTGCAGCTGCAACCACCATCCCAAGTGGCGATCCTTGGAGCAATGTATTTGACCGTCGTTCATTTGACCGTGTTGACTTGGTGTGCACTCGAGCCGGCCATCGACTACTTTATTTCTTTTACATTAATGGGCTTACAATCACAAAGGTCGGTCAATACCCATCGCTTGCAGACATTGCTAACGATGAAGCAGCAACATACCGGGATGTTCTAGACAGAGATGACGCCGCCGAACTACACAAGGCTATAGGACTTGCGGCACATGGTGTTGGCATTGGATCATTCGTTTATCTTCGGCGAATTTTTGAGCGTTTGATTACTAAAAGGTTCCTACAGTTCAAGGAGCAAGAAGGATGGAATGACGAGGATTTCTTCAAACTGAGAATGGATGAAAAAGTTCATTTTCTTGCGGGTCACCTTCCAAGTTTTCTCGTTGAAAACAAAAGGCTTTATTCTATCCTTAGCAAAGGAATACACGAGTTATCTGAGGATGTGTGTTTGCGGGCATTTGAGCCGATTAAATTATCCATGAAGATAATCCTGGATGAAGATAAGAAAGTTCAGGAACAGCTCAAGTTGCGCGAGTTGGCATCTATTGCGATTGCCGACTTTGATGCACAGAAGTGATAAACTGCAAACATAGGATGAGCGCTCGCACCCCTCACGCCAACTGGTCGGCCGGGCTTCAGCCCGGCACCCCTCGAAACACCCACACCTTTACCAACATCCGCCGATGAATGGCCTCAAAACCCTTCAATCGCTCTGAGGGGAATTGTGAATGCCGGGCTGAAGCCCGGCCTACGGGGGTGTTCTTTGTATCACGGCTCTCCGAATGCGCCGTCCGTCACACCGCCGCTCCATTCTGGATCAACCTAACCCGCGCGGATATCGCGATAGATTGACGATTACGGTCACTCGGTAAAGTGCTTCCCCAGCCCGCTCATGAATGCGGCCGCCAAGCAGCAGCGGCTCAACATAAAATACATTGGACTGATTACGGGGGCAGCACCATGCCAGATCGGTTTCCGCGAAACCTTTTGGCCCGGCACCAATAAGCCCGGTCTCCGAGCCTTCCCATGGGGGCTCACTGCACCAAAGTTCACAGGAAACAATTTCAACCTTTTCTGTCAGGTCCTGTTCCCGCTCTGTGAGTTCCAGCAACAGTTCGAACATTTCTGGGTTTAGCATCCAGGCCGTAAACCACAACGCGTTTGGCAGGATGCGGTATTCAAGGCCGCAGAAGAAGTTTGATACTCTCTCTTGTCACCCGGTCCCAACACTGCTAAACGCACCCAATCTTACGGCCTCGGATTCGTTCCGGGGCCTTAGATATTTTGAACCGGGGACCTTCGGGGCCCTATACCCTTGGCACCTACGGGGGCCTCTCACATAGCGGGGAAATCCCCTGCACTTGCTAAACGGAAGACAGAAAGCATGGCACTTAAGTCGTACAAGCCGACGACGCCGGGCCAGCGCGGGCTGGTGCTGATCGACCGTTCGGAGCTTTGGAAAGGACGTCCGGTCAAGTCTCTCACAGAGGGTTTGACCAAATCGGGCGGCCGGAACAACACCGGACGGATCACTTCACGCCGCCGCGGCGGTGGCGCAAAGCGTCTCTACCGGATCGTTGACTTCAAACGGAACAAATTTGATGTCGCGGCAACCGTCGAGCGGATCGAATATGACCCGAACCGGACCGCATTCATCGCACTGGTAAAATACGAAGACGGCGAGCAGGCATACATCCTGGCTCCGCAGCGTCTGGCTGTTGGTGACAAGGTCATCGCGTCGGCAAAAGCTGACATCAAGCCGGGCAACGCAATGCCTTTCTCGGGCATGCCGATCGGTACCATTGTCCACAACATCGAGATGAAGCCTGGCAAAGGCGGTCAGATCGCACGTGCGGCCGGTACATACGCTCAGTTCGTTGGTCGCGATGGCGGCTACGCTCAGATCCGTCTGAGCTCGGGCGAGCTGCGCATGGTCCGTCAGGAATGCATGGCCACCGTTGGTGCCGTGTCCAACCCCGACAACTCGAACCAGAACCTCGGTAAAGCCGGTCGTATGCGCCACAAAGGCGTACGTCCGTCGGTTCGTGGTGTTGCAATGAACCCGATCGATCACCCGCACGGTGGTGGTGAAGGTCGTACCTCGGGTGGCCGTACACCGGTTACACCGTGGGGTAAGGACACCAAGGGTAAGCGTACCCGCAACAAGAACAAAGCGTCCCAGAAGCTGATCATCCGCTCGCGGCACGCCAAGAAGAAGGGACGTTAATCTATGTCTCGCTCTGTTTGGAAGGGTCCTTTCGTCGATGCTTATGTGCTTAAAAAAGCCGAAGCAGCGCGCGAGTCGGGCCGCAACGAAGTCATCAAGATCTGGTCACGTCGTTCCACCATTCTGCCCCAGTTCGTGGGTCTGACCTTTGGTGTGTACAATGGCCAGAAGCATATCCCGGTAAACGTCACGGAAGACATGATTGGTCAGAAGTTCGGTGAGTACTCGCCGACCCGGACCTATTATGGTCACGCCGCAGACAAAAAAGCGAAGCGGAAGTAAGTCATGGGCAAGGAAAAGAACCCCCGCCGCGTGGCTGAAAACGAAGCAATGGCGAAAACCCGCATGCTTCGCACCAGCCCGCAGAAACTGAACCTGGTTGCGCAAATGATCCGCGGCAAGAAAGTCGAGAAGGCTCTGACCGACCTGACTTTCTCGAACAAGCGTGTCGCGCAGGACGTCAAAAAGTGCCTGCAGTCCGCAATCGCGAATGCCGAAAACAACCACAACCTGGACGTTGACGAGCTGATCGTCGCCGAAGCATGGGTTGGCAAGAACCTGGTCATGAAGCGCGGTCGCCCGCGTGCCCGTGGCCGTTTCGGCAAGATCATGAAGCCGTTCTCGGAGATCACCATCAAGGTGCGTCAAGTTGAGGAGCAAGCCTAATGGGACATAAAGTCAATCCGATCGGCATGCGCCTGCAGGTCAACCGCACCTGGGACAGCCGCTGGTACGCTGACACCAAGGATTACGGTGATCTTCTGCTGGAAGACATCAAGATCCGTGAGTTCATCCAGAAAGAGTGCAAGCAGGCCGGTGTTGCACGTGTGATCATCGAACGTCCGCACAAGAAGTGCCGCGTCACGATCCACACCGCACGTCCGGGTGTCATCATCGGCAAGAAAGGTGCAGACATCGAAGTTCTGCGCAAGAAGCTGGCCCAGATGACCGACAGCGAACTGCACCTGAACATCGTCGAAGTGCGCAAACCCGAGCTTGACGCGCAGCTGGTTGCCGAGTCGATCGCTCAGCAGCTGGAACGTCGTGTTTCGTTCCGTCGCGCAATGAAGCGCTCGGTTCAGAACGCCATGCGCATGGGTGCCCTGGGTATCCGGGTGAACGTCGCTGGCCGTCTGGGCGGCGCCGAAATCGCACGGACCGAATGGTACCGCGAAGGCCGCGTGCCTCTGCACACCCTGCGTGCCGACATCGATTACGCACATGCCGAAGCAATGACCCCCTACGGGATCATCGGGATCAAGGTCTGGATCTTCAAAGGTGAGATCATGGAGCACGATCCGCAGGCACGTGACCGTAAAGCACAGGAACTCCAGGACGGCCCTGCACCTCGTGGTGCTGGTGGCGGTCGTCGCTAAGGAGGGAAAGATATGCTTCAACCAAAGCGTACTAAATTCCGCAAGATGCACAAAGGCCGGATCAAGGGCGAAGCCAAGGGCGGCTCTGATCTGAACTTTGGCACCTACGGTCTGAAAGCCCTGCAGCCCGAGCGCGTCACCGCACGCCAGATCGAAGCTGCACGTCGTGCCATGACCCGTCACATGAAACGTCAGGGTCGTGTCTGGATCCGTATCTTCCCCGACACTCCGGTCACTGCAAAGCCGATCGAAGTTCGTATGGGTAAAGGTAAGGGTTCGGTGGACCGCTGGGTTTGCAAGGTCAAGCCCGGTCGCGTGATGTTCGAAATCGACGGCGTCAATGACGACATCGCCCGCGAGGCCCTGCGCCTGGCCGCGATGAAGCTGCCGATCAAGACCCGCGTCGTGGTTCGCGAAGACTGGTGAGCGATCCGGGGGTTTCCCCGTTCGTGATATATTTGACCCCCGTCGGGAAACCGGCGGGGGTTATCATTTGGGGGCGCTGCCCCCGCCGCGGCAAGCCGCGACTCCCCCGGGATATTTATGGCCAGATGAAGCAGGGGATCCGGATTTCATCTGGCAAAAAATATCCCGGAGCGCGAGGCAGAGCCTCGCAAAAGAGCCATCGCAATCGCGGTGAAGCTGGGTTAAGAGGGCGCTATGGCACAGATTGAATCACTCTTCGTAACCCGTCTCTACCGCGCTGCATTGTCTGAGTTTGATCCCAGGATCGACCCGGAAGAACTGGAAAACTCGTGCCTTGTCATTGCCGAGGACGATGAGGCCGGGCAGGATTGGTGTGAGGAAAACGGCTATCCCGGTTATACCAGTTATGCCTCGCTGACCGATCTGCCATGGCGGTTCCCGATCTTTGCCGATTTGGTCAAAGTGCTGGATCAGCATGTGGCGGCCTTCGCCAAGGATCTGGAATTCGATCTGGGCGAGGGAGAGTTGAAGCTCGAGGACCTCTGGATCAATATCCTGCCCGAGGGCGGCATGCACTCCAGCCACCTGCACCCGCACAGCGTGATCTCGGGCACGACGTACGTGTCGATGCCCGAGGGGGCAAGTGCGCTGAAGCTGGAAGACCCCCGCTCGGGCCGTATGATGGCGGCCCCAACGCGGATCAAAGGTGGGCGGCGCGATTTGCAGCCCTTTATCTATATGAAGCCTCAGGTCGGCGACGTGCTGCTGTGGGAAAGCTGGCTACGCCACGAGGTGCCGATGAACATGGCCGAGGAAGAGCGGATATCGGTCAGTTTCAACTATCGGTGGGACTGAACGCTCCCACCGAATACCGGCATCTTGAATGTCAGCGAACACCGTTGGTACTTCGCTCAGAATGAGCGTAAGCCCTGTCAGGTGGCAGGTGAAGGCCAAGCAAATTCTGGACGAAGCGCTTCATATACCGGTCGTCCGTCATCAGGCTTGGGGTACCCTTTGCTGTCATCATAAAACGCGTGGTAAGTCGCTGCCGGAAACTGGCTGTCATCATACCCCATCACGTTGGGTACAGCCACGCGTATGCGCTTTTGCTTATCATCCAGCATCAGCGCGGCCCCGCACTCTGAACATGTGCAAAGCTCTAAAGGGCCATCGGGATTGTTGGCGTTGAATGGTTGACGGTTCATCTTATCTTCGGGGTCTGCTGACAGGTCTGAGTAGTTAAAGAACGCAACATGTGTTGTGTGCTGTCCGGTCACGGACTTACAGACATCACAATGGCATTCATGGTTGTCTATCGGCTCTGCCGTCGCGACTATCTTGACGTGTTCACATCCTCCTGAATAAGGACTGGTCATTTTCTTACCTCCTCTGTGAACTTCAGGCTTTTGGGCCTTCTCTATTGGGCGCCGAACGCGGCCTGTTGGCAATACAGACCTTGGCCTGAGTTTGGATGAGGAATACTTCGAGGAACCTTTGTGGTTGGCCACCTGCTCAGCGACCGGGAGCAACTTATTCCCTTGGCGTAAAGAAGACGTCAAACTTACCCTTGCCACCCACCCCCTAAACCCTTATACGACGGCATCCTGCAAGTCCCCCGGCCGAGTCGGGGGATTCGTGTGTCTATCATTCATCCACCAGGTCCAAGGTGACCCTGCAAGGGGGCCTTCTGGTGTTTTGAGCAAAGGAAAAAGGCGATGAACGCCCAAGAACTGCGTGACAAGACCCCGGACCAGCTCCGCGAGGAACTGGCCAACCTGAAGAAAGAAAGCTTTAACCTGCGCTTTCAACAGGCAACCGGTCAGCTGGAAAATACAGCTGGTATCAAAGCGGCCCGCCGCAATGCTGCCCGCGTCAAAACCATTCTGAACGAAAAGGCCGCTGCCGCGGCATCGGAGGAGTAATCCTATGCCCAAGCGTATCCTGTCCGGAGTAGTAACCAGCGACGCCAACGAGCAGACCGTGACTGTTTCGGTTGAACGCCGTTTCAAGCACCCGCTGCTGCAAAAAACCGTTCGTAAGTCCAAGAAATACCGGGCTCATGACGAAAAGAACGCCTTCAAGGTCGGCGACACTGTACGCATCATCGAATGCGCGCCGAAATCGAAGACGAAACGTTGGGAAGTTCTGGAGGCGTAAGCCCCCAGACCTTTCCATTTGTCGAAACCCTGGGGGAATTAACAAGACCAGCCCCCACAGGTCGGGAGAAACCACATGATCCAGATGCAGACCAATCTGGATGTCGCTGACAACTCCGGCGCACGCCGAGTTCAGTGCATCAAGGTCCTGGGTGGTTCCAAGCGTAAATACGCCTCCGTCGGCGACATCATTGTCGTCTCGGTGAAGGAAGCCATCCCACGCGGCCGCGTAAAGAAAGGTGACGTCCGCAAGGCCGTCGTCGTGCGCACCGCCAAGGAAGTCCGTCGCGAAGACGGCACCGCGATCCGTTTTGATCGCAACGCCGCCGTCATCCTGAACAACAACAACGAGCCAGTCGGTACCCGTATCTTTGGCCCCGTTGTTCGTGAACTGCGCGGCAAGAACTTCATGAAAATCATCTCGCTGGCTCCGGAGGTGCTGTAATCATGGCTGCTAAACTCCGCAAAGGCGACAAGGTCGTCGTGCTGGCCGGCAAGGACAAGGGCAAAGAGGGAACCATTTCCTCGGTTGACCCCAAGGCCGGTAAAGCTGTTGTCGATGGCATCAACATCGCCATCCGCCACACCCGTCAGTCGCAGAACTCGCAAGGTGGTCGCCTGCCTCAGGCAAACCCGATCGACCTGTCGAACCTGGCACTGCTGGACAAGAACGGCAAAGCAACCCGCGTTGGCTTCCGCATGGAAGGTGACAAGAAGGTGCGCTTCGCCAAGACCACAGGGGACGTGATCGATGCTTGATTCCGCAACCTACACCCCGCGTCTGAAAGCTCAGTACGTCGAAACCATCCGTGCCGCTCTGAAAGAAGAGTTCGGTTACAAGAACGACATGCAGCTGCCCAAGCTGGATAAGATCGTTCTGAACATCGGTTGTGGTGCCGAGGCCGTCAAAGACTCGAAGAAAGCAAAAGCTGCCGTCGAGGATCTGACTGCGATTGCCGGTCAAAAGGCCGTTGCAACCAAGGCGAAGAAGTCGATCGCGGGTTTCCGCGTCCGTGAAGACATGCCGCTGGGTGCGAAAGTGACCCTGCGCGGTGACCGGATGTACGAATTCCTGGATCGTCTGATCACCATCGCGCTGCCGCGCGTTCGTGACTTCCGCGGTGTAAAGCCTTCTTTCGATGGTCAGGGCAACTTTGCCATGGGCATGAAAGAGCACATCGTGTTCCCGGAAATCGATTTCGACAAGGTCGACGAGGTCTGGGGCTTGGATATCGTAATTGCCACCACAGCGAAAACCGACGCTGAAGCAAAGGCACTGTTGAAAGCGTTCAACATGCCGTTCAACGCATAAGCGCCGGGAGGATTGAGACATGGCTAAAAAAGCAATGATCGAACGCGAAAAGAAGCGCGAACGCCTGGTGGCCAAATATGCCGCAAAGCGTGCCGAGCTGAAAGAAATCGCGAATGACGAGAGCAAGCCGATGGAAGAGCGCTTCAAGGCGCGTCTGAAACTGGCGAAACTGCCGCGCAACAGCTCGGCCACTCGTCTGCACAACCGCTGTCAGCTGACAGGTCGTCCCCACGCTTACTACCGTAAGCTGAAGGTCAGCCGTATCGCGCTGCGCGAGCTGGGTTCTGCTGG
This sequence comes from Ruegeria sp. HKCCD6119, assembly GCF_013110585.1. NCBI lineage: Bacteria > Pseudomonadati > Pseudomonadota > Alphaproteobacteria > Rhodobacterales > Roseobacteraceae > Ruegeria > Ruegeria sp. HKCCD6119. The sequence goes on from NZ_WVQV01000013.1 coordinate 65,924, forward strand.
TCAGATCCCCGGCATGGTGAAATCGAGCTGGTAAGGGAGACATAGATATGAATGATCCTATCGGCGATATGCTCACCCGTATCCGCAACGCGCAAATGCGCGGCAAGTCCACCGTTTCCACCCCGGCTTCCAAGCTGCGCGGTTGGGTTCTGGACGTGCTGGCGGACGAAGGCTACATCCGTGGCTATGAAAAGACGACCGGTGAAAACGGTCATCCGGCCATCGAAATCAGCCTGAAGTACTACGAAGGCACCCCTGTTATTCGCGAACTGAAGCGGGTCTCGAAGCCCGGCCGTCGCGTATACATGGGCGTCAATGACATCCCGCAGGTCCGTCAGGGACTGGGTGTGTCGATTGTCAGCACTCCGAAAGGTGTGATGTCGGACGCAAACGCTCGCTCCAACAATGTTGGCGGCGAAGTGCTCTGCACCGTCTTCTAAGGAGGTCTGCAATGTCTCGTATTGGTAAAAAGCCGGTCGAGCTGCCCAGCGGCGTTACTGCCACTGTGTCGGGTCAGACCATCGAAGTGAAAGGTCCGAAAGGCACCCGCAGCTTTACCGCCACCGACGACGTAACGTTGTCGGTTGAAGACAACGTGGTCAAGATCGACCCCCGCGGCATGTCCAAACGTGCCCGCCAGCAGTGGGGCATGAGCCGCACCATGGTTGCCAACCTGGTAACCGGTGTGACGACCGGCTTCAAAAAAGAGCTGGAGATCCAGGGTGTTGGTTACCGGGCTCAGATGCAGGGCAACACCCTGAAGCTGAACCTGGGTTACAGCCACGATGTTGATTTCACTGCTCCGGAAGGTGTCACCATCACCGCCCCGAAGCAGACCGAGATCGTTGTGGAAGGTATCGACCAGCAGCTGGTGGGCGAAACCGCGGCGAAAATCCGCGAGTGGCGCCGCCCCGAGCCTTACAAAGGCAAAGGCATCCGCTACAAGGGCGAGTTCATCTTCCGCAAGGAAGGCAAGAAGAAGTAAGGACGAACACAATGGCAAACAGCAAAAGAACCCTGTTTCTGAAGCGCCGCCTGCGCGTTCGGAACAAACTTCGCAAGGTCAACGCGGGTCGTCCGCGTTTGTCCGTACACCGTTCGAACAAGAACATCTCTGTTCAGCTGATCGACGACGTGCGTGGCGTGACCCTGGCCTCGGCATCGACCCTGGAAAAAGATCTGGGTGTAGTTGGCAAGAACAACGTCGAAGCGGCCACCAAAGTGGGCGCGGCCATCGCCGAGCGTGCCAAGAAGGCAGGCGTCGAAGAGGCCTATTTCGATCGTGGCGGCTTCCTGTTCCACGGCAAAGTGAAGGCTCTGGCCGACGCTGCGCGTGAAGGCGGCCTGAAGATCTAAGACTTGCGGGCAGCTTTGCGGCTGCCCCGATGATCCGGGGGCCTCGGCAACAGTCGGGGCTCACTTGGATTGAAGAAACGGCGCCGTATGCGCCACATGAGAAAAGGGATGCCAAATGGCAGAACGTGAAAACCGTCGGGGCCGTGGCCGCGACCGTGAAGAAGCACCGGAATTTGCAGATCGTCTGGTTGCGATCAACCGCGTGTCGAAAACCGTAAAAGGTGGTAAGCGCTTTGGCTTCGCCGCTCTGGTGGTTGTCGGCGATCAGAAAGGCCGCGTCGGCTTTGGCAAAGGTAAAGCGAAAGAAGTACCTGAAGCCATCCGTAAGGCGACCGAGCAAGCCAAGCGTCAGATGATCCGCGTGCAACTGCGCGAAGGTCGGACCCTGCACCACGACATCGAGGGCCGTCACGGCGCTGGTAAAGTGGTAATGCGCACCGCGCCTGAAGGTACTGGTATCATCGCCGGTGGTCCGATGCGTGCTGTGTTCGAAATGCTGGGCGTCAAGGACGTTGTGTCCAAATCGCTGGGCTCGCAGAACCCGTACAACATGATCCGCGCCACCATCAACGGCCTGCAGAAAGAGCAGAGCCCGCGTTCGGTTGCCGCACGTCGTGGTAAAAAAGTTGCCGACATCCTGCCCAAGCGGGACGAAGCACCGGCTGCTGAAGCCGAAGCGTAAGGAGAGCGACCCATGGCAAAAACCATCGTCGTCAAGCAGATCGGTTCTCCGATCCGCCGCCCCGCCGAACAGCGCGCAACCCTGATCGGCCTGGGCCTGAACAAGATGCACAAAACCCGTGAGCTGGAAGATACCCCTTCGGTCCGCGGCATGATCCGCAAGATCCCGCATCTGGTAGAGATCGTCGAAGAGCGCGGCTAATCCCGCAGCTTTGAAGACTTAGAAACGCCTCCGACCTCGGTCGGGGGTGTTTTTGTTTAATGGCTTGCCTGCCGGTGCCGTAAACTGATCCTCCTTCAATTCACCTTGAGCGCATGCCGCCTATGACTCGACGCATGTAGTTCATGAATTGTGTGCGCTCAGGGTCATTCAAGACCTGTAATGCATCGGCATTCACGTTCTGAGCTGCCTCGTAGGCGCTGCTGCGAAGTGCTGCGGCCTTCTCGGTCAACCAAATCAATTGAGCCCTAGCGTCAGCAGGGTTTTTCGTTCTTTTGATCAAGCCATCACGTTCCATACGGTTGAGCGTGTTGGCCAATGTCGCCTGTTCGACGTCAATTTTGGTCAGCAGATCCTTTTGCGTCACACCGTCTTTGAGCCAGAGTTCCAGCAAGATTGGGAATTGTCCGACGACGATGCCAAAGGGCGCAATGCGTTGCTGCAACTCCTTTGCGAACAATCGTGCCATGTGATTAACCAGATACCCGGCCGAGTTTTCTTTTTCGAAGTCCATGTCCTAGATTTACACTTGAATAGCATGCTATGCAATTTTATATAGCTTGCTATATTTTAGAATCGAAGGGAACCGAAATGGCTCGTATCAAAGAGTTGGACACGATCGTCACGCTGGCAGATCAGATGCAGACCGAGGAAGGACCGGTGGTGCTGATCAACCTGTTTACGGTGGACGCCGAAGACGAAAAGGCGCTGCTTCGGGCATGGGCGCATGATGCGGATTTCATGAAATCGCAACCGGGATATATCTCGACCCAGCTCCATCAGGGTATCGCGGGCAGTTCGACCTTTGTGAACTACGCGATCTGGCAGAACGTGCAAAGCTTTCGCGACGCATTCACTCATCCCGAGTTCCAGCGTCGGATCGCGGACTATCCAGCAAGCGCAGTGGCCCGGCCACATCTTCTTCGCAAGCTCGCAGTCGAAAACCACTGCGTCGCCTGACCCTCATTTGAGAGTAGCAACATGTTAAGAACCATCCACCCCATCGCCGGAGTAGTAGGCTTTCTTACGATCCTCGTATTCTGGACATCCACTTTGTACAGTGAGTTATTTGCAAACCATGAGACCGTCGCGGCAGTAAAGTCCATGATCGTCAGCGGGCTCTTTGTCCTGGTGCCTGCAATGGTGATTGTCGGTGCATCCGGGGCGACACTTGGGCGTCGTCGAAAAGATGCCCCTACGCTCACCAAAAAGAAACGGATGCCGATCATTGCTATGAACGGTCTCATCGTCCTTGTTCCAGCCGCCGTCTACCTGAGCGCAAAGGCAAACGCGGGCTCGTTTGATACCAGCTTCTATATTGTACAGATCATCGAACTGATTGCCGGGGCGACCAATCTGACACTGATGGGGCTGAGCATACGTGATGGTCGGGCGATGGCCGCCCGCAATAAAACGCGCGAAAGAAATGAAAGCGGCGTGTGATTGACGTGGCCCACGACATGTATAGCCATTCAACAGATGCATATCGGCTAGACCAAAATCTGCGTTGTTAGCGATAGCAAACGCTCCTATCTCTGCCTTGTCCAATGAAGGAACTCAAAAGGAAACGTCAGGGAATACGCCCTGATACGAGAAAGGAATACAGAGATGACAACTGCAACACTGACCCATACCGGCTTCAACTTCGGCACCCGGATCGCTGACATGGTCACACGGATCAAAACAGCCCGTGCACGTGCTGCTGAGTATCAGCGCACCTATACCGAGTTGCAGCGCCTGACCAACCGCGAACTCGATGACATCGGCATCCGCCGCTGCGACATTGCAGATATTGCGCACAAGCATGTTTATTGCTCGTGATCGCGGATATCCCAGTGCAAGACACAAAGGCGCCGCACGGCGCCTTTTCTGTTTCCGGGAGAAGCCCGCAGAACGGCCACAGAGCACCTGAGCGCCCCCTCATTCTGCCGAATTACGCTACCCCTACTGTGTGACGCTAATATCGGGTCCATGCCCCCTGCTGGATGTCGGGGACTATGGCACCGTCTCAAAGCTCGTGACTCGACCGAACATGGCAAGGCCGCAGTATGCGTGTGCCCTCTGCTGACGCGCCGGAGGCCACCAGACCCTATGGTCGCCTGCGGCAGCTGCTGGGGCATGACGCGGGCCGAAACGTCTTGAAACACACGGTGTCCGGATTGGCATTCCACACTTGAACAGGTTGATCGGGTGGTTTGTCATCTGCACCTTTATCTTCTGCAACGCGCAGTCCTGGTCGCAGTGATCCACGAACCGACGGGCCGCGTGCGTTAAGCTGAGCAGGCAATGCCCTTGCGGACGATTCTCGATGTAACGGGCAGCTCAAAAGGGGACGTGGCCGGTGCATGAAACCTGGAGATACGCAGGCGCAGATCTGCCGTTGCGTGTTCCAACAACGTGCCAGACGTCTGGGCGACCCGGACGAATCGGTCTTTCAGACCGCATGGCGACCCATCGTCAAAGAAACCGTATCCACATCGGCACGGTCCTATTTAAGGCCATCGGAAACGGACAACGGCCCCATCTTTTTATCGGCAACCTGAAAACGGGCTCGGCGCTGACACCGCGCATTTGTTTCCAACGCCAGACGGCGCAGAATTTCGGGGCTGAAATGAAATCGGCGCCGACGGGTGAAGCCGCCGGGGCCGTGATCAGCCGCTCATGTTGGGTCAAAAACCGGTGCTCAGAACGATTTCATTGCTCTTTTCCAGAACTGCACCTGACGTCCAGCCGTCTTTGCGGCGATCAAAAATATCGCGCTTATACGACTTGAGTGCCATGCTTTCTGTCTTCCGTTTAGCAAGTGCAGGGAGTTTCCCCGCTATGTGATAGGCCCCCGCAGGTGCCAAAGGTATAGGGCCCCGAAAGTCCCCGGTTCAAAATATCTAAGGCCCCGGAACGAATCCGAGGCCGTAAGATTGGGTGCGTGAAACAGGGTTGGGGGTGGGTGTCTATAGGGGATACCGGCGTCTAAGAGGTGTAAGCACTACTTTGTTCTCCTCCACGCCGACTTTGGCCCCCTCAGTTCGGGTATTTGCTCTAAAAGCCCGGCATCTCGAAGCTTATAGAATTCAACTTTCACCAAATTTTCGGACTTGATTCCGGTTATCTCTCTTGCCTGCCGATTTGTTATTCGATCGTGCGCCTTCAGGAATTCCAGTATCGCTTCGCCCGGCGTCGCCAACGGAGTATGGGGCAGTCTCACGACAACATAGTTGCCTTCCTCGAAGATAGTTGGGCTTTTCAGACCAAACTCCTTCATCTTTTGGAAAGTGGTATTCAGCCCTTCTCCTAGATCCTTATTTGGCGCTTCGCGATATCTATTCAATGTTCTTACAATCTTAGGGTTCCTTGAAAATCGAGCGTCCAGAATGTTTTCAACAGTAACATAACCCGGCAGCTTTCCCGGACTGTGAATATCGATGCGATCATCAAAGATGTAGATTTGCACATCATCAGAAATCGAGTAGTCACGGTGAATGATCGCGTTTACTACAGTTTCCCAGATGGCTTCTGGCGGATAATCGAGTGTGCCTATACCATCAGTTGTCCAAACTTTGACTTGAGACATCAATTCTGTGATCTCTCGAACAGTTTGAGCAATTAGCTCGTAGAGCGGACCTTCAATGGTTCTTTGCTCCGCCAAGTGATCGCGCTCCGGATCGTCTTCCCGAGTTTCATATCTCGAAATCTTTACGGCGCATTTTCGAGGCATTACGGCACTTGGAACCGGGTGGAACAGTAGTGCAGCTGCGGCCCGCACTTCCCAAGTTTTGTAGTCGACCAAATTTTGATTGATCACAAACTCCAAAGCATCTGTTTTGGGCGAATAATCTGCAAGAAACTTTTGAACTTCGGCTGAATCCGTTATCAACTCTGTCGGCAATCCATCAAGAATACTGTCTTCGAAAGACTTTGCACCCTTCGAGAACGTAAGCTCCTGAATCCGTGCCGGATCCTTTACTGTAATGGATTGAGCACCATGGCGGACTATCACTCGTCCGTCTGACGTTGATAAGACCTCTGCAGACTTTTCAATTGTAATTCTGAGAAGATAACCTTGACCTACATCACATGTCAGAAGTTCGTATTGAGCGTTTACAGCCGGTTTGACTTCAAAAACTGCCTGCAGCCCAGAGTTCATCGCTTCGATTTCTGAGAAACCGTCCCATCGCTCCGCCGGAGACTCCGCCACGGCCTTATCTTTTATTCCGACAATGAACTCACCACCATCCGCATTTGCAAACGCAACGGCGACTTTCTGGATGCCGCGGCCGTCTATTTGCTTGGACTTGTGATCAAAAAAGTGGCTCTCCTCTCGTTCGGCAATTTGCTCGAATTCTGCAATGGAAATCTGTGTCGTTTTCAAATCATGTCACCAGAATCTTAGTTTCCCTTTGGAACGTATGTCCCGGTTTGGGCAAAATCTACCTGAAATTCTCCATCCAATGGGCAGACCTAACAAAAAAACCCCCGCTTGCGCGGGGGCCTTAATCTCTCTCCAAAGACGGGTTCGATCAGAGACCGGTGGACACGTCGATGGTGTTGCCCTCTTCCAGGGTCACATATGCTTTCTTGACGTCTTTCCGACGGCCCAGCTGGCCGCGGAACCGCTTGACCTTGCCTTTGGTCACGGTGGTGTTCACCGCTTTGACCTTCACACCAAACAGCGCCTCGACGGCCTCTTTGATCTGCGGCTTGTTGCTGTCGATCGCCACTTCAAAGACAACCGCGCCGTTTTCGGACGCCATGGTCGACTTTTCGGTGATGATCGGCTTGCGGATCACGTCGTAGTGTTCTGCCTTCGCGCTCATTTCAGACGAGCCTCCAGTGCTTCGACAGCCGCTTTGGTGAGCACCAGAGTGTCACGCTTGAGGATGTCATAAACGTTTGCACCCATCGACGGCAGGATATCCAGACCTTCGATGTTGCGCGACGCCTTCAGGAACCCTTCGTTCACGGTCGCGCCGTCGATGACCAGAGCGCGTTTCCAGCCCAGGTTTGCAACCTGTTTGGCCAGTGCGGCGGTCTTGCCTTCGGCTTCGGCGTTCTCGATCACAACCAGTTCACCTGCTTTGGCTTTGGCCGACAGAGCGTGGCGCAGGCCAAGCTTGCGGAACTTCTTCGGCAGGTCGTGGCCGTGCGAACGCGGGGTCGGGCCCTTGTAGATACCACCCTTGCGGAAGATCGGCGCGTTACGGTCACCATGGCGTGCGCCACCGGTGCCCTTCTGGCGATAGATCTTCTTAGTCGAGTAGCTGGTTTCCGAGCGGGTCTTGACCTTGTGGGTGCCGGCTTGCGCGTTGTTGCGCTGCCAACGGACCACACGGTGCAGGATGTCCGCGCGCGGCTCGAGGCCGAACAGGTCTGCATCCAGCTCGATGTCGCCGGCCTTGCCGCCGTCCAGTTTGATTACATCAAGTTTCATGCTTCACCACCTTCCGCGGATACTTCTTCCGCAGGTGCTTCGGTTGCAGCCGATTTCACAGCAGCCGGGAAAGGCAGGCCTTCCGGTGCTTTCTTCTTTACGGCGTCCTTGACGGTGACCCAGCCCGATTTCGGTCCGGGAACGGCGCCTTTGATGAAGACCAGACCACGGTCGGCGTCGGTTTTGACAACCTCGAGGTTCTGGGTGGTAACACGGGCAGCACCCATGTGACCGGCCATCTTCTTGCCTTTGAACACCTTGCCCGGGTCCTGACACTGACCGGTCGAACCGTGCGAACGGTGGCTGATCGAAACACCGTGCGAGGCGCGCAGACCACCGAAGTTGTGGCGCTTCATTGCACCGGCAAAGCCTTTACCGATCGAGGTACCCGAAACGTCAACCTTCTGACCAGCCAGGAAGTGTTCTGCCGAGATTTCGGCGCCCACTTCGATCAGGCCATCTTCGGAGACGCGGAACTCAGCCAGCTTACGCTTGGGCTCGACCTTGGCAGCGGCATAGTGACCGCGCATGGCTTTCGAGGTGCGTTTTGCCTTGGCAGCACCGGCGCCCAGCTGAACGGCGGTGTAGCCGTCTTTTTCAGCGGTCCGCTGTGCAACGACCTGCAGGTTGTCCAGGTGAAGAACGGTCACAGGGATCTGCTTGCCGTCTTCCATGAACAGGCGGGTCATGCCAACTTTTTTTGCGATAATACCAGAGCGCATTCTCATACCCTCCGATTACGACTGCAACTTGATCTCGACGTCCACACCAGCAGCGAGGTCGAGCTTCATCAGCGCGTCAACGGTCTGGGGGGTCGGATCAACGATGTCGAGAAGACGCTTGTGCGTGCGGATCTCGAACTGGTCGCGGGATTTCTTGTCAACGTGAGGGCCACGGAGAACCGTGAACTTCTCGATCTTGTTCGGCAGCGGGATCGGGCCGCGCACGTTCGCGCCGGTCCGCTTGGCAGTGTTGACGATCTCTTGCGTGCTGGCATCCAGAACGCGATAGTCAAATGCCTTCAGCCGAATACGGATGTTTTGGCTTTGCATATTAACAGCCTTTTATTCAGGCGTTGGAGTTGAGAGGAGGACAGACGCGCATCGCCAACCCTCATCGAACCCAAAAGGCGGGAATCACCCCGCCTTGACGTTCTTATTGAGAACTCGCGCGAAATACAGGGGTTGGTGGGGTTTGGCAAGGGGCTAAAGTCGTAAACCGCGTGGTCTCTCCACCAAGGGATAATTTCAAACGGTATTATATTGAAGACTCAACTTTAGATTGAAATTCTTAGCATGTGAGATATTGCTGGTGCAGCAACGGCTTAATAGGGATTATCCAAAAAATAGGCCGCTCAATTGAGCGGCCTTTTCTTATAGCGTCGGGGGTCCGTCACGAAAGTCGCGCTGCCGACCATGTATCCCGACGTTTCAAGACTGTATGTAGTAAAGGAAAATACTAATGTCAAGGTTTCTATCCCCTTCGGATACAAACGAAATTTCAGGTTTTCTTTCTGCCCCTCGGCTGGGAACCTTCCAAGCGCTGACAAAGCAGCAAAAACCAGAGGATGCCATCGAGCTACATCAAGCGACGATGAGTTTAGGTGTCTCGATCATGGCTGTTACAGGGTTAATTGAGGTCGCAATCCGAAACTCAGCCTGCAACGCTTTGAACGATGCTTTCCAGGTTTCCGATTGGCTCACAAACCCACCTACCTCACTCAACTGGTCCGCCATAGAAATAAGCTCAATCAAAAAAGCTACAAAAAATGCCCAAAGAGCAAAGTACTCCAAACTCACCGGTCAGCAAAAGTCGGCGTTAGACGCAGTAGCGTTCCCAAATGGCAAACCGCAAGGTATTAAACACAGGAAGATTGCGGAAAAAAGACAATCAACGATAGCGGTCTCTGAAGGAGAAATCGTTGCGCAACTCACAATGCACTTTTGGAAGCGTCTTTTTTCTGACAACTACGAAAACACCCTTTGGAAAAGAGGACTCAAGCGCGTTTTTCCTAATAAGCAACTTAGCCGCGCTGCAATTGCGAAGGAACTCGAAGTAATTTACCAGACACGCAACCGGCTGGCACATCACGAGCCCGTCTACGGTGGGAGGTTATCGGAAACGCTCTATGCTATAGATTTTGTATCAAAGAATCTCGGCAGTCGCAAACCAAGTACTGAAAGCCCTTTCCATAAGCTGGTTTTGCCCCAACTGGATATTTTGGCAGGCCAAGTCGCGATTTTTCGGTCAACCTTTACAAGGCTTTCTTAACACAGTTGTCTCCTGAACAAGAAAAAGGGCGTCCCGAGGGACGCCCTTTCTTTGAGTATTGGCAAAGCCGACTTACTCGATGATTTTCGACACGACGCCGGCGCCGACGGTGCGG
>NZ_WVQV01000014.1:0-75538 GCF_013110585.1 Ruegeria sp. HKCCD6119
CAAGGCCGAGGTCGCAGACCTCTGCGCCAAATTCCCGATCTATCCGAACCTGTAACTGGTCCACCCTCAAACACGGAACGGCGCCTTGAGGCGCCGTTTTTTTGCGTCAGATCCCTGAAAACGGTCTGGATCTCGCCCAGCGCAAATCCGATGTTTTGGGCAAGGTCCCGGGCCCCACGGTCGCCCAAGCCATTCTGGTCAAAACGTGCTTTTTCCGCCCCGATCAGCCTTTCGCGCTGGTCACACCGACTCCGTGCATTCGATGTTACCGCACACAGGGGTTTGCGCCATGTTCAGACCTTGGCGCGTTGTCCGGAATCCAAGCTCAGATCAAGCCGCGCCACCACAGAAAAACCAGCAACAGTGTCGTCAGTGCCAGCATGTTGAAGGCCAGCCCCCCCAACAGGCCAAGGAACCACCCCCATCTGCGATCCGCAAGATTGATGGACCCCAGATGTTCCTGCACCACGTCAGACGCCTTGATCAACCTGGGGTTATCCAGAACCAGCCTCAGTTTGGGATGAGACGCCATCGCCTCGGCCCGGGCCAGAATCAAAGCCTGTTTGTAGACGCGCCGCGGCAGTCGGCGCTTGGCCTTGCGGATCGATGCCTCGAGCGTCTTGTCGCGCACCCCGAGCTTTGCGCGCAGCAACACAACCGTTTCGGCGATCCGGGTCTGAATGTCTGGGTCCTGCGGCATTGGTGGCCTCCTGCGGAGGCAATCTAGCGGCAGCGTCTATGACCTACAATGGGGCTGGTCGTTTCCGGCGGTGGCTTGTATCACGCGGTACATGCTGAACACCATCATACATGGCGAACCGACCGCCCGACCGCCCCTTGTCATTGCCCACGGCCTGTATGGATCGGCCCGAAACTGGGGCGTGATTGCCAGACGGCTATCAGACGAGCGGCAAGTTGTGGCCGTCGACATGCGTAACCACGCCTACAGTGCGTGGGATTCTTGCCATGATTATCCTCACCTGGCGCAGGATATCGCCGAGGTCATCGAACGGATTGGCCGGACGGCGGACGTACTTGGGCATTCAATGGGCGGCAAGGCCGCGATGACACTTGCGCTGCAACACGGCGCGCTGGTGAACAAACTGGTGGTCGCAGATATTGCGCCGGTGAAATACACGCACAGCCAAATTCAGTTCATCGAGGCCATGCGTGCCGTGGATTTCTCGCGCATAGCGCGCCGCTCGGATGCTGAGCAGCAATTGGCCGAGCAAGGCGTTGAAAAAGCATTGCAAAGCTTCTTCACCCAATCGCTGGACATCAAGGGAAAGCGTTGGTTGCTGAACCTGGACGTGTTGGCGGACCAGATGCCAAATATCATGGGCTTTCCCGAGTTGGACGCCCAGTGGCAAGGCCCCGCGCTGTTCCTGTCAGGGGGCGAGTCAGATTATGTCTTGCCGGAACATCGAGCCAAAATCCGCGCACTGTTCCCCGGCGCGCGATTTGCCAAGATCCCCGGTGCCGGTCACTGGCTGCACGCCGAAAAACCGCGCGAGTTCGAAGCTGCCGTCAGGACCTTCCTGAACGCCTGATCAAGCGCCTTGATACAGCCGCTTGGCCACCATCCAAGATGCCGGGGCGGCGATTACGGCCCCCGCGGCCGCAGCGCCCACAATTGCGCTGACGGACACCATTCCAGCCGAAAGCACGGCGATTACGGCCGAACCGGACAGAGCAGTTGCAATCAGTGAATACAGCATAGCAGCAAGGCGAAACATGGCCGGGCTTTCCTTTTGATGGCTTCCGGCCAAATATTTCACAATTCGAATATGTTGCGCTTTGATTTGTGTCAGATGCAGACGGTTCCGAAGCTAGGATTTGGCGATTTCACCGCCCCCATTCACCCAGTCCGTCAATCCCCCAAGATTGTACACCCTCTGGTATCCCATATCCTTCAGAAGTTTTCCGGCCAAAGCCGCGCGCCCGCCTGATGCGCAGTACAACACGATGGGGCGATCCTTGCGCAGTGCAGGGTCATGTGATTGCAATGCATCGTCTGCTCGAAACTCCAGCATGCTCCGGGGTATATGATGCGCCCCAACGGCGCGGCCCGTGTGTTCCAGCTCATTCGCATCGCGTATGTCCAACAGCAGCGCCCCCTGTTCGGTCATCGCCTTTGCCTTGGCCGCATCGACACGCTCGACCACCGCGTTGGCCGCCTCCATCATCTCTTTCACCGTCACCGGCATGTGAGTTCTCCTTTACGTCACCGCGCAGAGGTTAACATGCGAATTTTGGAAGGTGTAGACATGGAAGGAAACGCGCGTGTTACTGCTCGCGAAACGCGCGCGACATGCTGTCTGATACCGGTTTGGCGATATACGCCGCAAAGGTGCGCTCCTCGGTCTGGATCATGATTTCAGCGGGCATCCCCGGTGTCGGAACAAAGCCGCGCACGCGCTGCAACTCATCCGGGGTCAGTGAGACTCGTGCCAGATAGACTTCCTGCGGAACACCGGTCGAATCCTCAAGCAGCGCATCGGCCGAGATATAGAAGACCTCGCCATACAAAACAGGCGTTGTGCGTTGGTTCAACGCGATCAGGCGGACTGTGGCGGTCTGCCCCGTGACGACACTGTCAATCTCGGTACGCGGAATCTGTGCCTCGATGATCAGGGGCGCATCTGCGGGCAGGATCTCGGCTATCGGTTCCCCGGTCTCAATCACACCGCCCGGCGTGTGATAGTGCAATCGCACCACCGTTCCAGTTACCGGCGCACGCACCACGGCCCGGTCAAGAACGCTGCGCGCCTGTCGGGATTTTTCACGCACGCTTTCCAGATCAGCTTCGATCACGCCCAGTTCATCCAGTGCGGCCTCACGATAGGCGGACCGCGTACGCGCGATCTGTTCGTCATATTTCAGCAGCATCTGGTTGATTTCAGCGGCTTCCGCCTGCAACCGGGCCTGCTGACCTTCGGCTTCGGCCTGCACACGACGGATGGTGTTCAGCTCTCCTTTGCGGACAAGGCCCTTTTCGAACAGTTGGCTCTTGGCCTCGAACTCCTCCTGCAAGATCTCGGCGCGCCGTGCCATGCTGTCCAGCTGCGCCTCAAATCCGCTTGATCGGATTTTCAGTGCTTCCATGTTGCGCTCCAGCAGGGCCAAGTCATTCAGCAGCGTCTTGCGCGACACATCGAAGCTGAGCTTTTGCCCATCCAGAATGGCCATTACTTCAGGATCGTCGGATGCTTTGACAAGCGCCTGCGAAAACACGAGGCGGTCGCGCTCCCCGTACTCGGCCAGCAACCGCTCGGTCATGGCCTGAAGGCGCAGCTTGCGAATATGCAATTCACGTTCATTGGCCTGGGCCGAGGTCTGGTCCAGGGTCATCAGAACCTGACCTGCCTGAACCGCCTGACCTTCCACAACCTTGATGTCTTCGATGATGCCGCCTTCAAGATGTTGGACAATCTTGTTGCGGCCCGTGGCCACAAAGCTGCCTTGCGCGATGACCGCTGCGGCCAGCGGGGCACTGAAGGACCATACCCCGAAACCGCCGAAGCACACGACAAGCAAGACCACCCCGATCACTATCAACCTGTTGATCGAGCGCGGAACCTCGGCATACCAAACTTCTGGTTCATTGTCTGAGTTGTTCACAGGTACGAGGTCATTCATGGTCAGCCCCCCTGCTGGCCTTCAATTCCAGTCTGCTTGCGCGGCCCGTTGATCTGCTGAAGAACCTGATCACGTTGACCAAACAGGGCCACACGCCCGTCCGTCAGCAGCATGATCTTGTCGACAACATTCAACAACGTTGGCTTCTGCGTAATGACGACAACGGTGATCTTGCTTTGACGCGCCTGTTCGATCGCACATGCCAGCGCCTTGTCGCCCGCGACGTCGAGATTTGAATTCGGTTCATCCAGCACAACCATTCTGGGGTTGCCGAAGAACGCCCGCGCCAGTGCGATACGCTGCTTCTGACCACCGGACAAAGGCGAGCCATCAGCGGCCACCACGGTCTCATATCCCTGCGGCAGCGTTGCAATCATGTTGTGAACATCGGCCAGAACGGCGGCATCGTGGATCTGTTCGTCAGTGGCATCCGCCCGCATCCGGCCGATATTGTCCTTGATCGTGCCCGGGAACAGCTGAACATCCTGCGGCAGGTAGCCGATGCTTTCGCCAAACTGGCGCGGGTCCCAGTTTCGGATGTCCATCAGGTCAAGCCTTACGCTGCCCGATGTGGGCAGAATGGATCCCACCAGAGTTTTCCCAAGCGTGGTTTTCCCGGCACCGGAATTACCAATGATGGCCAAAGTTTCACCGGGAACCAGCGAGAACGTGATGCCGTTCAGAACCACGCGTTTGGTTCCGCCCGGTACATAGAGCAGGCGTTCGACATCCAGCCGACCTTCGGGGCGTGGCAGACGCAGTTTTTCGTATTGCAGGGCCGAGGTCGACAACAGCGCCTTGATCCGGCCGTAAGCTCCGCGCGTCAGCAGATAGCTGTTCCACCCTTCAATCGAACCTTCGATTGGCGCAAAGGCACGTCCGGCAATGATCGAGGCCGCAATCACCATACCGCCTGTGATTTCTCCTTGCAGCGCCAGAAACGCGCCCCAACCCAGAATTCCGATCTGCGTCAAAAGGCGAACGGCGCGCGAGATTGAAGCGAAGATCACGTTGCGGTCCTGCGCCCGCACCTGCCAGGTCAGCGATTGGGCAGTGTCCCGCCCCCAGATCCGCACGGCTTCGGGGATCATTGCCAAGGCGTTGATGATCTGGCTGTTGCGAGACATCGAATCCAGATGCAGGTTCGCCATGGACTGTGCCTTGTTGGCCTCGGCAAACGGCTTGGCAGTCATTTTCTGGTTGATCAGCGCAATCGTCATCAAGATCAGCGCAGTAACCACCACGATCATGCCCAGTTGCGGATGAACCAGGAAAATCATCAGGATGAACAGCGGCGCAAACGGCACGTCCAGAAATGAAAGCAGCGTGCCCGAGACCAGAAAACCGCGAAGCTGTTGCAGATCGCCCAATGTCTGATACTCGCGCCCGTTTCCGTGCAGCGACGCATGGGCCGCCGCGCTCAGAACCGGTGCACCCAGCCGGGCCGCCACTTCGACCCCGGTCCGCATGAGCATGAACCGCCGCACCGCATCAAAAGCAGACTGGAAGATCACCGCCCCTGCCACGATGGCCGTCAGCATGATCAGCGTATCCAGCGACCGGCTGGTCAGAACACGGTCACTGATCTGGAACAGATAGATCGGGATCGCCAGGATCAGGATGTTCGTGGCGCAGGTCAGGACCAGAACAAACGCAAGATTGCGCCGGATCGCCCGCATCGAAACGCGCAACGTGCGCTGGAAATCTTCGGGCGGGGTGCGTTTGTGGAAGGTTTGGGGTGGCCCGTTCCCATCACCGCCGCCGGAATTCGTTTGCAACAGTGGCTGGTTTGCCTTGGCCTCGATCGTGGTGCCTATGCCGTTCTCACCGGATGAGCGTGCAGAGGGGGTCTTGCGCGCAGTCGAGTCCCCGGCGGATGCCGGATCCGGGCCGTCGGCGTCGGCCACCCCATTGCCGCCACCCGCCGTTTCTTCATCTTGCGCGGGTTGCGGCTGCGCACGCTGATGGGGAGGATCAGCGCGCCGTCGTTCACGTGAGTGTTTTTGGTCTTCGGATTGCTGTGGCGCTTCGGTTTTAACCGTCGAATCTGGATCTGACTCAGACACGCGCATCTCCTGCGTCAGGTGCAACCGGGCTTTGACACGTTGTTTCGCTGGATCTGCCCCACCGTCTGCGCGCTGGCGCTTCGGGCCCAAACCGCCCTGCCTGTCCAAGGGACTGGATAAGAGTGGACGGCGCGACGAAAAAACAATCGACATATACAAACCTTCTGGTCACTCGATAAAAACTTGGGGGGTCAGGCCAGCATGGATTGCAGGCCGTCATCTGGTGTCGTTGTGTCAGTGGATTGTGCGTCCAGTGCCAGGGCGGCATCCGGTTGCGGCACAGACATGTCCGCCATGATTGCGGCGATCGCCTCGTTGGTCATATCTGTGATTTCTTGGTTGTCTGGCACGTCAATCAGGCTGGCCTGATGAAGCAGCAGGTCAGAATAAGATCCGTCAGCGGCCATAACCGTCGAATCCACACCCATTTTGGTCAGATTGACAGAGTTCAACAGGGCGTTGCTGCCTGCGACGACATCGGTATCGGCGGCACTTGGACCGGACAGGTCAATTTGATCCTGATCCAGCATCATGGTGACCTGTTCAACAATGTTCACCTGCAACAAGTCTCCGTCGATCTTGAGCACGCGCAACTGTTCCATTCCTGCGAACAAGGGATCGTTGAGCAGCGCGTTCTCCAAGGCATCGATGTCCGTTTGATCAAGCGCCATGGCGTCGGACAGGTTCTGCTGCAGATCCTGATGTGTATCTGCGCCTATCGTTTTGACCGACGCGTCATTCATGATCACGTTTTCATCATCTCCGGCCATTGCGCCGGGCATACCGCCGTTGATGATATCGTCATCCATCAGGGCGTTGGTCTGGTACAACATGTCCACGGAAATCATATTCCCGTCGATCATGATCAGGTCGTAAAAGCTGCCCAGCTGCACGATGTCGGTGACATTGAACATTTCGTTGTCGCCCAGCGCGTACAGGGTCGATGCGGCCGAAATCTCGGTCTGTATGTTGTCTATATCCGTGGCGTCGATAGCTTGCTTGACGAAGTTGGCCACAACCAGATCACCTGGGACCCAATCCACAACGATGAACTCGGGCTGTCCGGTTGTTCCGGTGCCATTGTCCAGCCAGGGGGCCTCTCGGCCTTCGACTTCGATCTTCGAGGACTGAATCACATTGGTGCCGCTGCCCGTTCCCGGCGCCCCCACATCCCAATCTGACACAAGCGCGACCTGGCTGATGGCGGTCAGGCTGATCGCCTGCCCTCCGACGGCGATATAGGGGGCATCAACCCAACCTATAGATGCCGAGACAGCATTGATCGCAAGGTTCCCTCCGGTCACGACCAGGTGTCCGTCGTCAAAGTCTGGATCTTTCGACTGATCCCACTCGGCCGGAAGCATGGCCTCTGTCTCATCCTCTCCGGCTTCATCCGGCTGATGGAACGCAGGCAGGATGTCTGTCCATACCGGAGATTCGTCAACGTACTTGCCGTTTACGATCACCCCCAACGCATCATCGCCATGAAACTGATGTACCGTGACCCCGTCTATATTCGCGTTTGCCGGGGCCAACATCTGTTCGGCCAGCGCCTCGAGCATTTCGGTCGACTTGTAATCCGCGAGCGAAAGCGTAGGGGCCGCCATGGCATGAAGCGACAGCGCCATGTCCATCATCTCTTCGCCCTGGGCGATCAGCGCTTCGGTATCGCGAAAGTCCCGTTCTCCCACCGTGTCGTTGTCGCGCATGACCACCTTTTGCACGGTGAATGTCAGTGCCGAACCCAATGGCACCGTATCCGGTCGCAGAATAATCAGTTCCGGTGCAGAAGACGGGCCGGATATGCTGTCTGGAACAAATCGCGTGGATTCCGCGCTGTCACCGTTAAGGACGATGACCGACTCATGCACCGGCCCGACAGGAGCTTTTGGCAACGGAAGTTCTGGTTGAGAGGGAAGAAAATTGAATGGCAGGGCTTTGTATTCGCCCGCTGGGATATCCAGATCAGCTTTGATGTTGATCGAGGTAGGCTCGTCAAGCCCGTCTATTTCGGCTTTACGCCTCAGGGCGCTGAATTCCTCGTACTGATCCCTCAGGCGGGCTTGTTCTATCGTAAGCTCAAAAGTTCCAACAAAATGCGCTATCGTTTCCGTAATACCGTCAAGTGCCATGTCGGTTTTCCTTTTTGCCCGCGGCGGCTCGTAATTTCCGCTTTGGGTTCAGTTGGGCCGGGGCCGCGTTTTGCGGCCCCGGCATTTTCGAAGGGTAGCAAGGCCCGAAAATGCGAGCCCCGCCTTTTGACTTAAACGTCCGTGTCGTCGCTGGCGTGGGACATGGTCATCGAACCACCCACCATGGTCGTATCGACCGTGTTGCCCAGGACGTTGGCGCCCATGATGATCGACTGGTTGAACGCAGACGTATCAACGACAGCTGCCGCCGATGCATAGGACTCGCCGGTCACGATGCCATCGCCACCATTGTTCGCGCCCCAGGCACCACCATTGCCGCCGGCACCACCGTCACCTGAATAGGCGCCGCCACCGTTACCACCGGTGATCATGCCACCCATGGTATCGCCTGACGTTGCAGTGCCCATCGAAGCTCCGCTGGTTCCGCCGTTCGCGGCGGATGCGCCACCGGCACCACCGTTGCCCGAGTCGGCCGCACCAGCTGCGTCGCCCGACCCAGTCGATGTGGCATCATTGTCGGAACTGCCTTCGCCACCGTATCCGGCAATTGCTTCGGCCAAGCTGTCAGCCGCACCGTTTGTGTCGGCGTCTCCGAAGATGTCGGCAGCTCCGCCGTTGCCTGCGGTATTGGCCGCGTCGGCAGACCCGGCTCCGTTGCCGGTAGACGTCGATGTTGGCGTTGTGCTACCGCCCGCGCCGCCGTCGCCGTCGGCAGCCGATGTTCCGGTACCGGCCGCATCCGCTGCGCCATCTGCTGCGTTCGACCCGCCGTTACCGCCGCTGCCGTCGGTGTCCTGCGAGTTGCTGGCCGCGCCGTTCACGTCGCCTGGGCTCTGGTCGATATCCGGCCCGCTTGCCGACTGATCGCCAACACCCTGCGCATCGGAATCCGCATCAGCGGTCCCACCGGAGCCGTCGCCGCCCGAGCCGTCGCCACCTGAACCGTCGCCGGCCGTGCCGTCGCCACCGGTGCCGTCACCGCCGGTACCGTCGCCGCCTTCGCCTGCTTCGGCGTCAATCATGCCCAGCTCTTCCTGCAAAGCCATGATTGCAGCTTCGACCATCGCGCCGAATCCACCTTCGCCGTCGCCGCCGGTACCGTCGCCACCGGTGCCGTCACCGCCAGTGCCGTCACCGCCGGATCCGTCACCACCGGTTCCGGTTCCGCCAGAGCCGTCAGCCGAGCTGTCCGCGCCGCTGTCAGCAGAACCATCCGCAGTGTTGTCACCCGCAGTGGCATCATTTGCATCGGTGTTGCTGTCGCTGGTGTTCGAAGCCGAACCATCTGCCGCAGCATTACCGTCGCCACCATCCGCGCCGGACGCATCCGCAGCGTTGTCCGCCGTTCCGGTCCCGGTTCCTGTCGAGTCGGAATCGCTGTCGCCGCCGTTTGCGTTACCGGCTGCGTTCGAACCAGACAGACCCAGGCCCAGACCCAGACCAAACGAATCCGCGCTGCCGCCGGCTCCGCCGGTTCCGCTGCCATCGGCACTTGTGCTGCCATCATTGTCGGACGAAGCCGAACTATCCGCGGCACCGCCATCTCCACCGGCGCTGTCACCGTCGGATCCTGCGCCCGCCATACCAACACCATTGCTGGCATTGCTTGCGTCACCGGTCGATCCGCCCCGGCCGGCGCTGGAATCAGCATCTGCACTGCCGGTATCACCACCGTCAGCCCACGCGTGGCTGCCCAAGGTTGATGAATCGGCCGCTCCACCGTAACTGGTTCCACCGTCGCCCGATTTTCCACCGTTAGCATCCGAGCTAATACCTTCAGCCGCAGTTGCCGTGCCGCCATTGGCATCGCCGTTCTGGGTGAAGCCGGCGTTGTTGGATACGGTCGGTGAATCAAGCGTGTCGTCGTCGCTCAGGCTGGCGACCTGGCTGTTCACGGATGACATTGCCGTTCCGGCGTCGTCCATCGAGATATCCAGATTCATGTCATCGCCTGGATCATAGGTCAGATCGCGGCCAGCAGTGATCACGTCACCCACTGTCGCCGAGTCACCAAGATCCAGATCAACCTGATCATCGTCGCGCGGAATCCACTCACCGCCGCCGAAATCGATGTTGATTGAGTTGCTGTTGGAGTTGTCGTTGGTGTTGTCGCCGGCATTAAGCGTCTGGTCTTGATCCTGACCCTGGTCCTGATCCTGACCCTGGTCCTGATCCTGACCCTGGTCCTGACCTTGGTCTTGGCCCTGGCCCTGATCCTGGCCCTGCTCGTTGGCGTTTTCTACATTTTGGTCCTGCTGCTGTTGCTGCGCAGTCACATCGGCTTCGACAAGAGCCTCATCAACCTGAATTTCAACATCAACCGGAGCTTCCAGGTTTTCGACAACAATTTCGTCAACGGTCGTTACGTTTGTATTGTTTACATTACGTCTCATAACAAATTCCCATTTCTGGAACGCCTGACCGCCATTCATCTACAAAGCGGCAACGGGCGTGATTGAAACTAAAATACCCGCACAGCGTTCAAACACGCTGAATGCGGTCCACCGTCGTTTTCTTTAGGCCACCTCCTTTCCCGGCTAAGCCGAATACGCGACCGTTCACAATCGATGCTGAAATACGCAAGGAACGGGCGCGGCAGGGACAGACGCTTTCACAATTAAAGCCTGACCATGTTCGCAGTGACGCACGCTTGCGACTAGCTAACTGAAAGTTTTGGTGAGACTAACATATTGTTTTTATTGTTTAT
The DNA here is from genome assembly GCF_013110585.1 of Ruegeria sp. HKCCD6119. NCBI lineage: Bacteria > Pseudomonadati > Pseudomonadota > Alphaproteobacteria > Rhodobacterales > Roseobacteraceae > Ruegeria > Ruegeria sp. HKCCD6119. The sequence continues at coordinate 10,566 of NZ_WVQV01000014.1, forward strand.
TTTGAGAATGCAGTGGAACTTTGGCCGAACTGGATCAAAAAGTTCTAATTTAAGAAAGCAATAAAAAATAATGCAATTGTTTCCGCTGGTTACACAATGCCACACCGAAAAACCTAAACAATAGTTCTATATCTAAGGCACTTGAACTATACCGTCTGGTTGTAGAAAATCACGTTTTCAGTTACAATAAACCTCACGTAATTCTTTGATTAGTTAACTACTTTTTCACCGGCAATTCCATTTCGATAAAGCCATTTCCGGTTAACCCCGTTTTGTGAGGGAATATAATGAGTGAGTCTTTGAACAATGAAACTGGCAATCAGAGTTTTTATTCAGAAGATTTTTCGATTGTCTTCCTCGGGAAAGAACTATTCTATTCAAATCAAACTCTAAGAAGCGTTCAAACTGAATTTGGCGTCCGCGCTTTTCGCTTCGAAACACTCGAGGCAATGCACACACATGTTCCGGACAGCGGCAAGATCGTCGTTGTGGATCAGATGTTGATCGAGGACCTTTTGACGCGCGCCGATGCATACACCAAAAGTGCAGGTTCCGGCTGTCTTGCTTTCGCCTATCGCAAAGAGGAATCCGCCCGACACCTGTTCGAAGGCTGGAACCGCGCGCAGTTTGGAGATGTCGGCTTTTTACCGATGAACGTGGCACCGGACGCGTGGCGCGCCATCCTCAGACTGCTGATGCACGAGGAACTTTATCTTCCCAGCTTTCTGGCTGACTGTGTTTCACCCCCCTGTCAGCGCGCGCCCGAGAGACCACGGCAACGGGAGGCCATTACATCCAACGGCGCAGATCGGCACGTACAGTATTCCAAGCTGACACGCCGCGAAAAACAGGTTTTGCAACTGGTTTCAGAAGGCAAAAGCAACAAACTGATTGCGGCCAAGCTGGGCATCACGGAACACACGGTCAAGCTGCACATGCATAACGTTGTCGGAAAGATTGGCGTCAGCAACCGGACGGCGGCTGCTCATTTCTATTTCGAGGTTGCGCCTCATGAGGCGCAGCAGACCGCCCTTGACTGATCCGTTCGAAGCCCGGTTCGACCGCCTGATCCTTTTGGTCGGCAGGCTGAACTATATGTGGACAAACACCGAGAGCCTGCTGATCCATCTGATCGCCGGCCTAACCGGAACGTCCAAGGACGTGGCCGTAATCATCTTTCTGACTTTGAACACCACCCGCGCGCGAATAGATCTGGTTGAAAGACTTGCAAAAATGGAAGGGCGTCCTGCCCAGGTCCGAGATCCGATCCTTGAACATACGCAAAGGCTGGCCAAGCTTTCAGGCATCCGCAACAAGTACAACCATTGCATCTATTCCTTCGACCCTGAAAGCGGAAACCCGAAAACGATCCTTATGCGGATCGCTGACCGCAAAACCGACATAAAACTAGGCCGCGAAGATACCGTCGACGACAATGCCCTGCTCCAAATCGAAGCAGTCGTTGATCAGCTGTCAGCCGCGAACAGGGACATTTGGAAACTGATCCGACAATTGGGGTTTCCGGTTTAGGCTCGGTCGCACAGCAGAGTTGAGTGGGCCCCTCGCAGCACCCGCGCGTCCCCCACGGCGCCACCTGCCACGCACGCATAAGTCACCGAGATTTTTTGGTGCGGGCGGTGGGACTCGAACCCACACGGGCATACGCCCTTCAGATTTTAAGTCTGATATGTCTACCATTCCATCACGCCCGCACGGCGCAGCCCCTGGGGCCGTGCAATTTCCTTACAAGCACAGCGGGATGAGAACAATGCGCTTTGACGCAGATGGACCGGGATTTTTCGGTGGAAAGCTGTGTCTGCCATCGCCGTCGTTCTTCGGCTGGGTCCCTTCCCTGTTTCGAGGTCACGTGACAATCGCCTTTCCGACATCATCCCTTCCTCGGCAATCCATCTTCGCGCGGATTGCGCTGTGCGTTCACTTTGCGCATGACCTTGGTGTCGCGTCCATTTGCCACCGCTGAGAACCGTTCTTCGCCCAATCGCAAAGAAGACCTGGCCGGTTTTTCAGCGTCTTGGAATGATCCTTTGTTGGTGCTTCCATCGTTTACAAATAAAAATATTCATTTTAATGATTGCGTATGAGTGAAATTCCTTTGTCCCGACGCAGCTTCCTGTTCAATGCCACGTGTCTTGCGGCACTTGGAGCTCAAGCCAGGATCGTTCAGGCAGAGCTGCGGCTCGGTCCTTCAGCCCGAATTACGACCGTGTCAGACGGATACCTGTCATTGCCACCTGATGTTGTTTTCGGAGCCATGCCCAAAGAGGCGGTCGAGCAATTCCTGACCCGCAATCAAGCGGACGCGACCAAGTACGAGCCAGAGTGCAACGTCACGCTTTATCGGGATGACGAAAACACCGTGCTGTTCGATGCTGGAGCGGGGCCGGACTTCATGCCCACATCGGGCAAACTTATGGAAACTTTTGAAGCAATTGGCTTGTCGCCCGAAAGTGTCACGCATGTGGTTTTCACCCACGCGCACCCGGATCATATCTGGGGTGTTCTGGATGATTTCGACGACCTGCTTTTCCCTAATGCGACGCACCTCATTGGACGCAAAGAATGGGATTACTGGTGGAACCCCTCAACGGTGGACACGATAGGTGACGATCGCACCGCGTTCGCGGCCGGTGCCAAGCGGCGTTTGGAAGCAATTGAGGATCAGGTCGCGTACTTCGAGGATGGGCAAGAGATACTCCCGTGCATTGCGGCACGGGCAAGCTTTGGGCACACGCCCGGTCACATGGCTTTTGAGCTTCGAAATGGGAATGAGGCCGTGATGGTCGTCGGCGACGCGCTGGGAAATCCGCACGTGGCCTTTGAACATCCCGATTGGCACAGTGGAACGGATCAGGATCCCCAGGTCGCCGCAGCTGCGCGTTACTCACTTCTGGATCAGGTTTCCGAAGAGGAAATGAGAATAATCGGCTTCCACCTGCCGAACGGTGGAATTGGCCGCGTCGAAAAGACCGGCTCGGCCTACAGGTTCATTGGAGAGGCGTCATGATACGATCATTCGTGATTGCGGTTGCTTTCGTCACACCGGCCTGGGCAAGCGAGGATATTGCAGACCAGTATCCGCAAAGCGTTCTGTATTCCAAGCCGGTCGAATTCATCCCTGGCGTCTATTCCGCCATTGGCGCAACCGCTCCGCCGACCTACGAAAACTCTGGTCACAACAACAACCTGAGCTTCATCGTAACAGGTGAGGGTGTGGTCGTTGTCAACGGCGGTGCCGCCTATGTCCTTGCCCAAGCGCTTCACAAGGAAATTCAGGCGATTACGGATCAGCCGGTCACGCTTGTCTTCAACGAGAACGGTCAGGGGCACGCGATGCTTGGCAATGCCTACTGGTCGGAAATCGGGGTTCCAATCGTCGCCCATTCGGATGCAGCAGCTGAGTTCGAGGAATATGGCCCTCAGATTCTGGAGGGAATGAAACGATACAATCAGGACAAGGCAGAGGGCACGTTTCTGGCAGGCCCAACCGAGACATTCGATGATGAATACGTGATCGAGATGGGCGACTTCCGGATCGAGGCCAAATACCTCGGACCGGCCCACAGCCCCGGCGATATCTCGATCTGGTTGCCGAACCAAAGCCTTGTCATCGCGGGTGACATGGCATTCCACGAGCGCATGCTGCCGATCTTTCAAGAGACCTATACCGCGGATTGGCTGGCAACCTGGGACAACGAGTTCGAGGCTTTGAATGCCACATATGTCATACCCGGGCACGGTCATCCCACGAATATGGATCAGGTGCGCCGTTATACGCGCGATTACCTGGTGTATCTGCGAACCAGGATTCAAGAACATATGGATGCGGGCGGCGATCTGACTGAAGCCTATTATGTCGATCAGTCCCCCTATGCCCATCTGGACGCGTTCGAGGAACTGGCAACCAAGAACGCCGGGCGCGTTTTCGAACAGATGGAGTTCGAGTAAGTCAGGAATGCTGCAATACCGGCAGCCGCATCAAAAACCTGTGCGTTCCTATCGCCCCAACCCACATGAAGAAAACTGCAAGCCAGGCTGTCAATGACAGGGCGGACCCGCCTGAAAGTCCCGCGCCCACGGCGCAACCTCCGGCCAGCATCGCCCCGAATCCCATGAGGACAGCTCCGACGAGGTACCGTTCCATCGGAGTGTCCGAGCCAAAACGCTCGATCCTCCACTCGCTGGAAATGATGGCAGATCCTGCTGCCCCAATGGCCACGCCCGGCACAAGACCGATACCGAAAGACAGCTCCACATTTCGCTCTGCAACCAACGCCATCAGCGTGTCTGTGGCCGGGCCGGTAAACGTCACCGAAGACACGGGGACGACCTCAAAAGATGCCTGCGCGATGGAAAACGTCATGAACCAGCCAAGCGCCACTGCCCCGCCAACTCCGGCGGCTGTCACGATCTTTGCAGGCGCGACTTTCCTGTGAAGGGCAAACACGATCGACAAGACAAATCCAATTGCGGCGACGGCCGAATAGACCGATGGGGGGAACCCCATTATTTCTGCAAGATCGCGCTCTGCACCTCCTGAGATGGTCCACAGACCGGAAATCGCTTCACGGGCCGGGCTGAGAACGCCTGTGTAGGCGGCCTGAGCCACCAAGGTCAAAATCAACCCTGTCACAAGTGCTCGTAGATTGCCGCACGAGGCCAACACCAGCAGGCGAGATGCGCATCCGCGCGCAAGAACCATGCCGATGCCAAACATCGCCCCACCAATAACCGCACCGCTAAGGCTGCCCGTGGACGCGATGGCGCGTGCCTCGGAAAGGTCCAGCAATTCAAGCGAGACAAGCGCCTGTACCAGCGTCAGTGCCGCGGTAAAGGCGATCAGCCAAACCGCCAAGCGGGGGCCAAACTTACCTTCGGCGACTTCCACCGTCGATGCACGCAAACAAAAATGGGACTTCTGAGCCGTCACGCCGAACAGGATACCGACCAGCACTCCGGCAAACGCCAGGGTGCCCGGGTCTCCCAGCAAATCGATGAGCCTCTCCATGGACAGAAACTCTCACTTCGTTGCGTGTGTGTCTTTGTCTTTGGTCAATTCGTCAGCGTCATTGCGCAGCCATTGGCCTGCGCGCCAATTGGCATTGCGTCCATAACTCACCCAATGCAGATACCAGTCGGTCCACGTCTTCACAGGTGTGCACCGGCGACGGCGTAATCCGCAGACGTTCCGTTCCTTTGGGGACAGTTGGATAGTTGATGGGCTGGATGTAGATCCCATAATCACGCATCAGCACATCCGAAATGAATCGACACTTGACCGGATCGCCGACCATGACCGGAATGATATGGCTTGGGTTCGGTGTATGGGGAATACCCAGATCGTCCAGCCTGTCCCGGACTTCGCGCACGCGCTTTTTGTGCTGTTGCCGCTCTGCATTGCTTTGCTTCAGGTGCTTCACCGAAGCCGCAGCTCCTGCCGCCACGGCCGGAGGCAACGCAGTGGTGAAAATAAACCCGCTGGCAAAGGACCTGACAAAGTCGACAAGCTCCTTCGACGCCGCGATGTACCCGCCGACCACGCCGAACGCCTTGCCCAAAGTCCCTTCAATCACGGTCAGGCGGTCCATCAGGCCCTCGCGCTCGGCGATGCCCCCGCCGCGCGGACCGTACAGCCCGACCGCGTGAACCTCATCCAGATAGGTCATCGCGCCATACCGGTCCGCCAGATCACAGATCCCGGCAATCGGTGCAATATCGCCGTCCATGGAATAGACGCTTTCAAACGCGATCAGCTTGGGCGCATTTGCAGGCAGGTCCGCAAGTTGCCTTTCAAGGTCTTCAAGATCGTTGTGCTTCCAGATCCGCTTTTGACAACGGCTGTGACGAATCCCCTCGATCATCGAGGCATGGTTCAATTCGTCAGACAGTACCGTGATTCCGGGGATGCGGGACGCCAAGGTTCCCAAGGCCGCCCAATTGGATACGTAGCCGGACGTGAACAGCAATGCTGCGTCCTTGCCGTGAAGGTCCGCAAGCTCCTGCTCCAACAGCACATGTTCGTGCGTGGTCCCCGAGATATTCCGCGTCCCACCGGCACCTGCACCGCATCTGTCGATCGCCTCGTGCATGGCCGCAAGAACCTTGGGATGCTGTCCCATTCCAAGATAGTCGTTCGAGCACCAGACAGTGACTTGTTCGGGACCACCCCCTGCGTAACTGCGCGCCGTTGGAAACGCTCCGCATTGACGTTCGAGGTCTGCAAAAACCCGGTAGTTTCCTTCCTGTTTCAGTAGATCAAGTTGATCTCGAAAATACTGCCGGTAGTTCATATCAATCCCCAACAGCCTCTTCAACGATTCCAGACAACAGGGTCTGGACCTTTTGCATTGGGCCGTCCGGATAGCTTCGGTATCCGACCTTCACCCCGTCATCGTCCTCGGCCACGAAAATCCCGTATGGGCAATAGCCGATATTCATCGGATCAGCTTCCATCACCTCACGCGAAATCTTTGCCGAGCAAAAAATAAAGATGTCCGCCGCCGCGAATATCTGTTTGTCGCTGCCGACATCAGCGCCCGTTCGGTTCAACATTTCGCCAACGTGGCTCACATAGTCGATGACCAGCCCCTGCCCGACAATTGCGGACTCGACCGCAAAGGTGGCATCATCAAAACTTCCGTCAAAGGGGGTCGTGATGATATCCTCGGCAAGCCCTTGACTGGCAGAGACTGCAAAGAACGCGGCCGTGATGATTGAGTGTTTCATGATCTTGATCCTCCTCCTGAGCCGCAGTTTCTCAGATTGAGCTTCGGGGGCTTTGACCCGTGTCAAAACCCCCGAAAACTTCTATCCAAACATGTCCGAGGTGATACCGGCGTACCAACCCAGCGACTCTTCATACGTTGCTTTTCTCAGATCGGCATCTTCGCCGGTCTGGCTGATGAACCCGTCCACCTTGGCGATTTTTTCCGGCGTCGCCTCGTAGGTTGCGCCAACCTTCACGCCATCATCCGTGTCGATCAGCGACCAGCATGTGTTGGAGAACTTGGCCGGGAACACCTTGGATCCGGTCAACGCGCCCCGCACGGCATTCGCGCACACTTTCGCCTGACTATTGGCCGAGAAACCCGATTTCGGCATGTCACCCTGCTGGCTGGCATCGCCCAGGACATAGATGTCCGGATCCGCCTTGGAGGACATGTCCGCGGCGTTCACCGGCGCCCAGTTGCCTTCGGTCACTCCGGCCATTTCGGCAATGCGTCCGGCTTTCATCGCCGGGATCACGTTGCAGACGTCGACTGTGGTCTCTTCTCCGTCGATGGTCACCGTCATCGCGTCCGGGTTTACCGAGACATTGCCGCCACCGAAGTCTTCACCAATCCAGTCGACCATGCCTTCGTAATGGTTTGCCCAGCCTTCCTGGAACAATGCCATCTTCGAAAACTTCGGCTTCGGATCCGCCACGATGATTTTCGCAGTGGGATTGTTTGCTTTCAGAACATGCGCAACCATCGAGACCCGTTCATAGGGTCCGGGCGGGCAGCGGTACGGGTTTGGTGGTGCAACCATCGCAAAAGTACCGCCTTCGGGCATCGCCATGATCTGAGCTTTCAGAAGCTCTGTCTGCGAGCCGGCCTTGTACGCATGCGGCATCTTGTTTTGCGCCGAGACGTCCCAGCCTTCAACAGCCCCGTCGACAAAATCGATACCCGGGCTGAGGATCAGCTTGTCATACGGAACCGAGCCACCCCCGGCCAATGATACAGTCTTGGCATCGCGGTCAACACCGATGGCCCAATCGTGGACCACGTTTATCCCATAGTCGGCGGCAAGCGTGCCATAGCTGTGCGCGATATCCGACAGTTCCTGGAACCCTCCAAGATACAGGTTCGAAAAGAAGCAGGTGTAGTAGGTCCGCGACGGCTCGATCAGCGTCACGTCGATCTCACCTTTGCTGTCCTTTGCAATATAGCGGGCAGCCGTAGCGCCGCCTGCACCGCCGCCGACAACAACGACCCGAGGCCTGCCCTGAGCCAGAACCATCGGTGCAGATAATCCGGCTGCCGCCACCCCGGCGGCTCCTAGAAATGTACGTCTATTGAGTGTCATCGCGTTTCCTCCCCTTGGGCACAATCACTCTGGGTTATTGAAATATGCGGCCAAGGCCGCGATCTCGTCATTGCTCAGCCTTCCGGCGATCATTTGCATAACCGGGTGTGGCCGCTTTTTGTCCTTGTATGCGTGCATGGCGACGACAAAATCCTCGTCGGGCCAATACACGATCGACGGGATACCCTCGTCACTTCCCTCGATCTGATGGCACGTCGTGCATTCGCTGCTGAGATATGCGCCGTATTCGGGGTCTCCCTGAATCGCCAGGATCGCTGGATCGACGGAATGGTCCGTGCCTTTCGCGGTTGGGTCCGCTTCGGGAATATCCCGAGGGTTGTCTGAAAACCCCCGCAAATAGGCAATCACATTGGCCCGGTCTTCCGGGTCTTTCAGACCGCGAAAGCTCATCCTTGTGCCCGACGCAAATGCACGTGGATTTTCGATATAGGCTGACAGAGTGTCAGCGTGCCATTCCAAACCCGAATTTCCCGCGCGCAGCAGGCTTTTGGAATAATTGAAACCGTCAAGACCCGCGGCCTTGCGCCCAAAGACACCATTCAGATGCGGGCCGATTTTGTTTTCCGCTCCTTCGCCAACCTGATGGCAGCCCTTGCATTTGGCGAACACTGTTTTCCCGGCCTCGGCATCACCAAGGTCTTCGGTTGCGTAGGTCGATGTGGCGAAAGCCGCCAAGACCGCCGTGCACGCCAGTATGTCCGGCCACCGCATGATCAGCTTCCGAACGATTTGAGGTAGACAATCACGGCCTCAACGTCGTCTGGCTTCCTGAGCCCCGCAAAAGACATTCGCGTGCCCTTCATGTAATCCTTGGGTTTCGTCAGGAAGGCCGCCATTTCCTCATCCGTCCAAACAAGGCCGGCCTCGGATGCGGCTTTCATCGCCTTGGAGTATTTGAACCCCTCGACCGATCCTGCATTGGCCCCGACAATTCCGTTCAACGCCGGCCCGGTGCCGTGCTTTGCACCTTCACCCACCTGATGGCAGGCTTTGCACTTCTTGAAGACTTTCGCTCCGGCGGCAACCAGTTCCGTTGCTTCGTCGGTCTTTTCGGCCTCTTGAACGGCTGGCTCCGCGGCGGCTTTTTCCTCGGGCTTGGGTGCCGCTGCCGGAATGAACGACGGGCCGTCCGCAGTGAATGTCGGCAACCCGTCCACGGTGGCATCATTCATCACCGAGTTCGACCCACCTTCGGGCGGCGTCTCGACCAGAAAAACGGAACGCATTGTGACAGCGGCCTCTGCCTTGCAGTTTTCCATGCAAGGCTCTTTGCGCGATTCGGCGTACTCGGTCTCGGGTCGCGTATCGACGACAAAACCGTCTTTGTTGTACATCTCGAATTCGGCGAAGTTTTCGTTGCTCAGTTCGAAATCGTCATCCACCAAATCATTTGAATACAGGATGTAGGCAACAATCGCATAGGTCTCATCCGCGGTCAAAGTGCCCGCCTCGCCAAATGGCATGGAACGGGAAATGTAATCCCAGGCAGTAGACAAATGCGGCCAGTAGGACCCGACGGTCTTCACGGGATCTTCGTTTGCAAGCGTATCGAACCCACCGGCAAGAACGGGCCAATTGTCCACACCTTCCGCGAACTCTCCGTGACAGGAGGCGCAGCGGTCGGCAAACACTTCTTCCCCGGTCCAAACGTCGCCCGATCCGACAGGCAAGCCCCGCCCGTCCGGCAAAACGTCAACGTCCCAGGCCGCGATCTCTTCCTCCAGCGCAGGCCGTCCAAGCCCATAGGTGCCCTCGCGGCTGGGCGCAGGTGCGGTCAGGTTCGCGCCATTCGTAACCCGTTCCGCTGCGGCGGCCTGAATTTCCTGGACTTTGAGCTCAAGCTGGGCTGCTCGTTCGGCTTCTGACTTCGCTTTTTCCTGTGCGGCTGCTGCGTGGGCCTCAACCTGACCAATCCGGGTTTCCAAAGTTTCGATCTTCAGTTGGCCGAAGTTTCGGTTGGCGAACACCAACGCCCCCGCAAGCAGTAACGCTGTGCCGCCGAATACGGGCAGGAAAACATGGCTAAGAGACTTCGACATTCTCGGCGATCCCTTCTGCGCTTACGTACCACGTCTGGATACAGTTGTTGTGATAGACCGAGTTCTCGCCGCGCTTTTCGCGCAGCAGGTCTTTGGTTGGCTGTACATAGCCGGTCTCATCCATTGCTCGGGCCTGTAGGAGCATGGGCGCCCCGTCCCAATTCGTGTCGAGATAGAAACGTGTCAAAGCCTTGGTGTCGCCCTGCTTGCCAAGGCGTGCCGTCTCCCACGTGATGCCGCCGTCCTTGGATACATCGACTCGGGTAATCTGTCCGTGGCCTGACCATGCAAGCCCTGAAATCACCAGCGGCCCGGGCCCATGTTTGATCGGCATTTGCGGGCTGGGCGAGGTTATGACGGATTTCGCATCCATCACCCAAGTCCATTTCTGGGCCGTGCCATCGGCATAGACATCGGTGTATTTCGAAGTTTCTTCGCGGCTTTCGACCGCCCTGTCGACGACCTCGATCCGGCGCAGCCATTTGACCCACATGTTGCCTTCCCAGCCTGGCACGACCAGGCGCACGGGATAGCCATGTTCCATCCGCAGGGCCTCGCCATTTGCCTTGAATGCCACCAACACATCATCCAGCGCTTTTTCCATCGGAATGGAGCGACCATTGGACGACGCGTCCGCGCCCTCGACATAGACCCATTTGTCGGGCGAGATATCGGCGCCGGCCTCTTGCAACAGCGTGCGCAGCGGAACACCGGTGTATTCCATGTTGTGGATCATACCATGGGTGAATTGCACGCCGTTGAGCTGCGCACCCGCCCACTCCATCCCGGTATTCGCTGCGCATTCGCAGAAATACACGTGGTTTTCGCGCGGGAAACGTTCGATGTCGTCATACGTAAAGACAAGCGGGCGATCGACCAGACCGTTTATCATCAGCCGATAGTCTTCCTTGCGCAGCTCGATTGCGCCCGAGTGGTGCCGTTCAAAGGCGCAGCCCTGGGGTGTGATTGTACCATCAAGCGCGTGGATCGGCGTGAAGTTGATCGACGAAATCGGAGAGGCGGTCAGCCACTCCACATTGCGGCGCACGACATGGGATTCATAGCTGATCGGCATGCCATAGGGTGTCTCGTCAACGCCTGCACCCGTGTACGATGCCCAATCCTGAAGCTCTGTTATCAGGGGGTCGGGCGTTTCTGCCACTGCCGCACCTGCAACTGACCCCGCGGCGACCGCAGCACTGCCTTTCAGGAAGGCCCGGCGGGACGGTTTGAACGCGTCATCCATATCTCTTAGGTCTCCATCTGTTTCTTAGACGCCGACGACATCGACGCTGGTGTTCTCTTGCACCGTTACGGTTCCAAGGTTGCGAATGTGGTTTTCGACGACATCCCAGATCGGCGGACCCTCGGTGCCTTCGTTGACGCTGGCCCAGCCGGCCACGACATAGGTTTTCGACGGATCAATCGCTTCACCCGTCTTCAGCAGGGTCATCTCGCTGATCCGCTGCCCTTGCGGCTTGGTCACATCGATGCGGTAGCCCAGCCCACCGACACGGACCATATCCCCGCCCTGCTGGTAGTAGGGATCAGGATTGAACAGGTTGTCACCAACATCCTCGAGGATCACATGGATGAACTCACCCGTCATTTCCGTGCGATAGGCATTCGGATATGACATCGAAGTGACGTTCCAGATGTCCTCGCGCGTGATCTCCTGCCCCGGCAGGATCGACGGCCCCCAACGAACACCGGGGGACATGGCAATGTCTGCCTCCCGCTCCTTAAGCAGGGCATCACAGATCAGGTCATCCCAGGTTCCGTTGAAATTGCCGCGACGATAGAGCAACGAGTCCGTTTTGCCGATCACTTCACTGAGCGTCGCCTCATAGGGCGCGCGCTGCTCATCTATCAGGGCGGTGATCGCAGGATCCGGAGCGATAACATCAGAGAAGATCGGGATCAGCTTGTGCTTCAACCCCATCAACTGCCCATCCCGCACATCCAGATCCACGCGGCTGACGAACTTGCCGTTCGAGCCGGACGCGATGATATGCGTTTTGCCCACCAGAACCGGCTCGGGCAGCGCATCATGGGTGTGGCCACTGAGGATCACGTCGACCCCCTCCACCCGGCCTGCCATTTTCTTGTCCACGTCAAAGCCGTTATGGCTGAGGACGACGACGACATCGGCACCGGCATCGCGAACCTCGTCCACCACGGCCTGCATGTTTTCGTCCCGAATGCCGAAAGAGTATTCAGGGAACATCCAACCCGGGTTCGCGATTGGCATGTAAGGGAACGCCTGTCCGATCACGGCAACCTTTGCACCTCCCCGGTCAAAGAACTTGTAGGGCTTGAACAGTTCCGCAGGTTCATCCCATTCGGCATCAAAGATGTTCTGACCCAAGGCGGCAAAGGGCAGCCCTTCGACGATTTCGTTGACTCTGTCGCTGCCCAGCGTGAACTCCCAATGGAAGGTCATTGCATCAGGTTTCAGCGCGTTCATGACATTGACCATGTCCTGACCAGCCGTCTGGTAACAGGTGTAAGACCCGTGCCAGGTATCGCCGCCATCCAAAAGCAGGGCATCGGGCCGGTCCGCACGGATGGCATTGATCACCGTCGAAACCCGGTCCAAACCACCAACCCGACCGTAGGTCTTTGCCAAGGCTGAAAAGTCGTCGTAGGTCAGCGCATAGGCCGACGAGCTGCCATCTTCGATCCCGTAGGCCTTGCGGAACGCGGCCCCCGTGACATGCGGCATCTGCCCCTTTGCCTCACCGATACCCAGGTTTATCTCGGGTTCACGGAAGTATATCGGTTTGAGTTGTGCGTGAATGTCGGTGACATGGATCAGGCTGATATTGCCAAAGGTCTCAAACTCCAGCAGCTGATCCTGCGTCAGACTTTGCTGTGCGGAAAGCCTGGCCCAATTGCCAAACCCGGATGCCCCGTACAGAGCCGATGCCGCCATTGAAACCTGCAAGAAGTCACGTCGAGAAATCATCTTTCGGCTTTCCTGTTTCACATATAAATGTGTGAATGTTAAACTAACGGAAAAACCCGCGCTGGACACTTCCTACGCGGGCCTGTTGTTACTGGCGTACGGCCGGAGTTTCGACTGAAAGCCCGTTGCCACGCGAGGCAACATAAAGCTCCAGCGCACGAAATTCGTCTGAACCTTCGGCAAAGGTTTCCGCCCGCGTATCACGAATACAACCGCGGAAACGATTGTGTCGCGAAATCAGCTTGGCCTGTTTCAAACGATACGTCGGGAACCCATTGATCATTCCCTGGCTCAGGTGATCTGCCCGGATCATATTGCCCCAATTGTCTTCATGACAGTTGGCACAGCTCAGCTCTAACTGGCCATAGCGCGTATAGTACATTTCCTTGCCCTGTTCCCAATACGGGGCGGCGTCACCGTCAATGGCAACGTTCATGGGCATCCCGCGTGACTGTAGGCCGATCAAAGCGACCATGCCCTGCATATCGCCGCCGGACCATTTCCAGGCATCGGCCTCCATGTGCTCGGTCCGGCACGCGTTGATCAGATCTTCCATGACCACCAGCTTGCCGGTTTCGGCATCAACCTTCGGCATGGAAGCCTGCAATCCCTTGAAGCTTTCCACCCCGTCGTGGCAAGAGGCACAGCTTTTGCCGGCAGCCCCATCGACTGTCTCAAAAAGGTCGGCAGCCTGGTCGACGAAGATCATCGCCGGATTATCGAAATCATCAATCTGAAGGGCCTGGGTTTCATCCGTACGGAAATGCCAACCGGAATAGATCGTGTCCAGGTTTTCCAGATGCGCCGGCGCTTCGGTGACCGAGGTCATGTCCAGCTCGTCATTGATCACAAGATTGTCTTCGTCAGGTCCGGCCAATGCTGCCACTGGGAAAACCAGAACTGCCGCGATCGCCGTTAATGCCTTTGTATTCATTACGTTCCTCCCTTGGTGGACCAGCGCCAAACGTCATGTCCGGCGCTGATCTGCCTTATTGGTCGAGCCGTCAGGCGATCTCGATCGATTTCTTCTCGTCGTAGACAGAGCCGTCGTCATCGTACCAGGTGAACACGAACTCACCTGCCTCGGGCACGGTTGCCTCAAACTGGAAATACGGGTTGGTTGAGATTGCCGGCTCCATCGTCACATCGACCACCATTTCGCCGTTAAACTCACAAGTGAAACGGTTGATGATCGACCGAGGTATGACGTTGCCTTCTTTGTCCTTGCGCTGTCCGCTTTCCATCTTGTGGCTGATCAATGTCTTGATCGTGACGGTTTCGCCAGCTGCGGCTTTCTTCGGAACCTTGACGCGGGGTTTCACACCGGATGCCATTGGTTAGTCTCCTGTTCTTCGAGGCGCGCGTGGCTATCAGCCGCCGCAGCCGCCGATTGTCACTTTCACGGTCGCGGATGCCTTGGCAAAGCTGCCATCTGCCATCTTCGCCACGGCAATGACATCCTGCGTTCCGGCAAGGCGGATACGAGTTGAGGCAGCCTGTTCAGCAGCCAGCGGGCCAAAGTTGAACGTTGCGACGCCCGGTTCGGGGTTGCCTGCTGCAACGATCAGAATCGACGCCGCACCCGGGGCGCTTACTTCGATCGGTACGGTGTTTCCGTTTTCGGCGATTTCAGGTGCCGTCAGTGTAACACCGCCGTCAGCCACATCCGCCCCACCGGTAAACGCGGCAATCGCATCCTCAGCGGCCGCATTTGCACGAAACGGCATCATTGTCAGGAACGCGGCGCCCAGCCCAAGGGCCAGAGTTTCGCGGCGAGAGAATTCCATTTTCAATCTCCTTTGAATCTTCGACAATCACGCTATCGAAGCGCGACTATTCCTCTTTCAGGGTTGCAAGAAACGCGACCACGTCTTCGATTTCCTGCGCTGTCAGGATCGACGTCAGGGGCTCGGTCGGGGCTTTGCCGGTATAGGCGTCGCCCGGACGGATATAGCCGTCATCCTTGTAGAATGCCGGCATCACCGTGCCTTCGAACGTCATTTTCGCGTTTGCAACCAATCCGCGAAGCTCGGCCTCGGACCAACGATCACCGGCGCCATCCAACGCCGGGCCAACCTCGCCATGGAACGGGATATCGGCCAAAGCCGAGACCGAGTGGCACGCCACGCAATTGCCTTTTGACTTGTCGCCAACGATCAGCGCGCCATTTGCCGCGTCACCGGCCGCGCCGGTCAACGAGACCTCTACGGCACCATATTCACCATAGGTTACGTTTTTCGGGTCGGTATCCGCGGCAAACGCGGCACCCCCTGTCATTGCGCAGACCAATGTTAAGAGTCTCAGCTTCATGATCCCTCCCATTTGCTAACACGCCGACGGCGCTTTGCGACCCAAAGCATTTGTGTACCGTAGTCGACGAGGGCGGTCTGTCGCAACATTAAATTCATTACAATGAATTTTTTTATTTATATCCCTGAACCTCAGTCTTGTGAAATATTGTTTCGCTCCTGAATGCGCCGTGCGTGGTAGCGCTGAAAATCTTCACCATTTTCAAGTTCGTACCGCTTTTCAAAGACCCAGGTGAACAGATCCAAAGTTGTTCCCTTCGAAAACGCCCCCGGCATGACTGCAACCGCTGCATCAATGGCGGTGGCGTCCTCGGGAACCTCTTCCGACAGAAATACAAGGGTCGGCGTAAACAGAATCCCCCATTTGCGCATCAACGCTCTTTGCTCGCTCTCTTCCCCGTCAAAGTCGGTGGCCGTGGTGCTTCCGTGCAGATCCAGTTGGACGACAAAGAAATTCTCTTCGATGTACGCCGCAAGGTCGGGCTGGGGGAAAACCTCTTCGTGCATTTTCTTGCAATAGATGCAGCCCTGTTGCTCGATAAACAAAACCAGGCGCTTGCCTTCATCTGACGCTTCTTCAAGATCCTCGCGAAGGTCTTTGAACGTGTCGCGCATCCACGGTGTTTTATGCAACCCGTCGTCGCCAAGCTCGGCGGCGGAAACCGCCACGCCCACTATGCATGCCATCAAAACTGACAATGTTCGCTTCATGTTTTCCTCCCGTATTATCCGATGGCCGCAAGCCAGGGCATATGGTCCAGCATCCATTGGGCCACGCGATTGATCGAGTTGGTTGCGATCAGAGCGCCGAACAGAAACAACAGACAGCCCATGGCCTTCTCGATCAGGGGTAAATGCTTTCTGAACCGCGCCATCCACTGCATGAAGGGGCACACCAAAAAGGCCGCCAGAACAAAGGGGGCAGTCATTCCCGCCCCGTAAACGAACAGAAGCATCGCACCGCGCCAAGCCGTCTCGGTTCCGGCCGCCGTAAACAGGATTGCAGCAAGCACGGGCCCGACACAGGGCGTCCAGCCAAAAGCAAATGCCAGTCCCAGAACATACGCACCAATCAGGCTCAGGTTAGATGTTTCACCGACATCCGCCTGAAACTGGCGATACAGGAATCCGATGCGAATCAGCCCCAGGAAATGCAAGCCCATCGCCATGATGATGGCCGCGGCAATCCATCGAAGGATATCGAAGTATTCGCGGATCATTTGACCGAATATCGAAGCCGTGGCTCCAAGCGCCATGAAAATCGTTATGATCCCTGCTGCAAAAGCGATTGCAGAAAGCGTTGCCCTGCGGCGAACGTTGCCGGAAATGACTGAACTTGCAGAAATCTGCTCCATCCCGACACCCGCCAGGTAACTGAGGTAAAACGGCACAATCGGCAGGATGCACGGGGACAGAAATGACAACACCCCTGCGACCAAAGCCCCTGCAAAAGTGATGTCGAGCATGGTCAAACCCGTCTTGGCACGCTATCATTCATACATTCAAAGTAATAAAGATATAACGCTGCGGTCAATCGGAGCTTGAGATGCGCCACCTTTTCCTGCTTGTGCTTGCGGTCACGTTGCTTGTTTCGCCTTTGGCTTTACGGGCTGAAATGACGCTTCTGATGGCCGAAGAAGATGGGTGCATGTGGTGTGCCCGATGGGATTCCGAAATCTCGGGGATCTACCCGAAAACACAGGAAGGAAATGCCGCCCCGCTTCGGCGTGTCGACATCCATGAAACCCTGCCGGATGGGATCACCCTAAAACGACCTCTCCACTACACTCCGACCTTTGTTTTGTTGGACAACGGCCACGAAGTTGGCCGGATCGAAGGCTACCCCGGCGAAGACTTTTTCTGGGGGTTGTTGGGCGTGATGCTACGTGACGCAGGGGTACAGGTTGAGACCTCTGGCTAATCGGCGGCAAATTACATAAACTGTTTTGAATGCGTGAAGCTGAGAAAGCGAGGCGATCCTTTTGGACAAACCATCGAAACTGCCGGTGTTCACAAAGGACATGTGTGCAGAAGATCTGGACCGAATGATGGAGAATGCCCAGACGGCATCAAACTTCCTGAAGGCCATCAGCCACGAAGGGCGTCTGATGATCTTGTGCTATCTGTCATCGGGTGAAAAGTCCGTCACCCAGATGGAAGAGATGCTGTCGGCGAGACAGGCCGCCGTATCCCAACAATTATCCCGACTGCGCTTTGAAGGCTTGGTCAAAACACGGCGCGAGGGTAAGACAATTTATTACAGATTGGCTGATGATCGTTCGACGCAAATACTGGAAGTCGTTTACGATCTTTTCTGCCGGGAGACGTAGAAGCCGGTCAAGACGCCGCCAGCTTTGGGAGGAGACTGGCAATGTTCGAAGCATTGGGAGACGCAAATGCCGTTGCTCTGATCGGTTTGATTGGGGGCATCGCTTTGGGGCTGGCTGCACGCATCGGTCGCTTTTGCACGTTGGGTGCCATCGAAGACTTCCTTTACGCAGGCGATGATCGGCGACTTCGCATGTGGGCGGTTGCGATTGGCGTCGCCATTGTTGGAAGCCATGCCGCCATGGCGTTCGGGTGGCTTGACCCTGTAGGAACACGCTACCTTGCCCAGACCTGGAACCCGATCGGTTCGATCGTGGGCGGCCTCATGTTCGGTTATGGAATGGCCATCAGCGGGAACTGCGGTTATGGGGCGCTGGCAAGGCTGGGAGGTGGCGACCTTCGATCCTTCGTCATCGTTCTGATCATGGGACTTTCGGCGTATGTCGTAATGTCCGGCCCCCTGGCATATCTGCGGGTTTGGCTGTTTCCAGTAGAAATGGATATCAGTGCCCCCCAAAGCGTCAGCTTTCTTGCCGAACGATTGACCTCAGTTCCGGCGTGGCTCGTCGGTTCTGCCGTCGGTGTTATTTTGGTGGTCTTCGCTTTGGCGAACCAGCAGTTCCGCCGTAAGCCAGCGCAGGTGTTCTGGGGATCTGTGGTTGGACTGGCGATCGTCTCGGGCTGGCTTGGCACGAACTGGGTAGCGACCCACGGCTTTGACGGTGAGCCGGTGCAAACCCATACCTTCGCTGCACCCTTGGGTGACACGATATTCTACTTGATGACAGCGTCCGGCAACACTTTGTCTTTTGCCGTCGGATCAGTCTCGGGCGTTCTGATCGGCGCGTTTTTGGGGTCTTGGTCAAAGGGTCATTTTCGCTGGGAAGCCTGCGAAGATCCACGCGAATTGAAACGGCAGATGCTGGGCGCGGCGATCATGGGCCCCGGAGCGATCATCGCAGTCGGTTGCAGCGTTGGACAAGGCATATCTGCCTTTTCACTTCTGGCATACAGCGCGCCCGTGACATTCGCCGCGATCTTTGCGGGCGCGGCGCTTGGACTGAGACAGCTCGTGTCCGGACTGTCCTTCATTACCGAGCGCTGAGTTCTTAACACCACCATGCCTTATGCCAAAAAGGTGTTGGTCGCGCTGATTAGCCCCACTTGAGTGGTCTGGCTTTGTAAGTTGGTGGATGACCGGCCTTTGGTTGACCGACAGGATGGTTTGCAGCGCTCTCACCCGCAATGCCGCAGGGTCGGTCGAGAAACCTCCACAGCCCAATCGCATGTGTCACTCCGCAAAAGGCGGAACAGGAATCTTCAACGATCTTCAATGCTAAAAGAACCCAGCCTTTGAGCCGCAAGCCTTCAGGCTATCACGAGGCAGGTCTTGCCTCGGATAAACTATCAAAAAAGGCAACAAGGTCTTCAGCAACCGCAGCTTCGGCTTTCTGACACATTGAAGATCTTCCAGCGAAAACGAGAATTCGTCGTCAGCAAAGACCCTGCAAACCCACAAGGCCACTGAGGCAGCAGACGTCACCGCACAGCCAGCCAGGTCTGCGATATTTGAAATCTCCGCCCTGTCCGGCTGCACATGTTGCAGTCTCGGCAAGTGACACGCATTTCTTCGTAAAGCTTTTGTCAGCCTGAATGAATTAGCGCTTTTGCCAAGAACCGGCCTTAGTTCATGCCCAAGGCTTCTTTGTACATCTCGATGACAGCCTCTTGCTCGGCAATATCATCCTTGTCTCTTTTTCTGAGAGAAATGATGCTGCGAAGAGCCTTCACATCGTAGCCGCGCGATTTACTCTCTGCGTACACTTCCTTTATTTGATCCGCGATGTCTTTCTTTTCCAACTCCAGGCGCTCGATACGCTCAACAAATTGGCGCAGCTCCCCAGAGGTGACCTTGTAACTTGCTTCTGCTTCTTCCGACATGCTCATCCAATTCTTCCCAATTCTGGATCATCACCGCTAAGAGAATACAGTTCATACCACCTGTATTCGCCTCAAGCTGTGGTTGCTACACACAAAACAGTTTTCTGGAGGCAAAAGCAACGACGTGCCCGGGCCTCGGCCATGGCTTCTTTCCGCTGTTCCACCAGGTTGTTTTCACCGCATCCAGACCCTCAAACCGTTCGATGAACTGGCACGGCTCATCGGCAGTCACGCGACAGTTGGCGGCAGTCTGATCTTTGATGATGCCTTCCATACGCGTCGGTCCCAAGGGCTGAAATCTGATGCAGGAAGCCGGATACAATGCCGCCGCCCGGGTCGCAAGCACCCAATCCCACCCAATCCCCAAGCGCACTTGTACGGCGTGATCCGTTCCGGTAAGCGCTGGGGTAGTTCACGAAGAGATGTAGGGCACCATGTTCGAATTCATCACTTGGGGCGGCGCAGCCCTTTCTCTGACCGGCCTCGCCGGCCTGATCTGGTGCATTCTTCGCGTGATGAAAGCGCGCAAGGCGGGTCTGTCAGACGACGAACTGCGCGCGACCGTTCAGGGCGTTTTGCCCTGGAACCTGGCGTCTTTGTTCCTATCCGTCCTTGGATTGATGCTGGTCATCCTCGGGATATCCTTTGGATGACCACTTGTTTCAAATCGGTAGGTTATCGAACTGCGCTTCCATGGCGTCTTCGCACAGGGCTGCATCCAGACGCCGCAGGCGGGACGGCACCTGCATCCCCTGCTGTCGCATACGGTCGACAACCTTGCTCACACTCGGTTGAAGCGCCAAACGCGTATCAAGGCTCGCATTTCTGAGCTCTTGTTCAAGCCGTTCTGCTTCGGAATAAAGACTTGTTGATGTCATAGTACCCTCCCAAGTGTCGCCAGTATCCCAGATATAGGTAACGGGAATAAGACCCGCTGATATTAACCTGAAATTGTGCAGGATATTGCCCAACACATTCGCGTTTTCGGCAATCCGGCGCGGATGGGCTAAAGTTTAAGCTGATTTAATCGTGAATGCCTTGACGCGCATCAAACACAGGTTCGATGTTGCGTCACATTCCATTTTACATATATGATAATGACAACCGATACGGAGGAAATCATGACACCCGCAGTGAAAGCGTTTTTTGACGATCAAACCTTCACGGTGTCCTATGTTGTTCATGAACCGCAAGGGCGTGCCTGCGCCATCATCGACAGTGTTCTGGATTTCGATCATGCTTCGGGGCGCACAGAGACAAAATCGGCTGACGCAATCATCGACTTTGTGCGCGCGCGCGATCTAAAGGTCGAATGGATTCTGGAAAGCCACGTTCACGCCGATCACCTGTCTGCGGCCCCCTACCTGCAACAGGAACTGGGCGGCAAAATTGGAATTGGCGCTCAGATCGTCACCGTGCAGGACACGTTCGGCAAAGTCTTCAATGAAGGAACCGAGTTCCAGCGCGATGGCAGCCAGTTCGACGCCTTGTTCTCGGAGGGGGACAGTTTTCACATTGGGCAGATGCGCGGCGATGTTCTCCATACCCCGGGCCATACCCCGGCCTGCCTGACCTATGTGATAGGCGACGCCGCCTTTGTGGGCGACACGCTGTTCATGCCGGATTTCGGCACGGCCCGCTGCGATTTTCCCGGAGGCTCCTCAGCCACATTGTTTGAATCGATCCAAAAAATCCTGTCGCTGCCGGACGAAACGCGCATCTTTGTCGGGCACGACTACAAAGCGCCGGGCCGCGATGAATACGCCTGGGAAACGACGGTAGGCGAACAGAAAGCGCTGAACGTCCATATCGGACAAGGACGCAGCATCGAAGAATTCGTGGAAATGCGCGACGCAAGGGACGCCACCCTTGCCATGCCGCGCCTGATCCTGCCCTCTTTGCAGGTCAACATGCGGGCGGGGCAAATGCCGCCTGCTGATGAGCAAGGCGATGTATTCCTGAAGCTGCCGGTGAACAAAATCTGACGCAAGTCAAATCAATCAAAAAAGGATAAACCCACATGAACATCGAGTGGATCTGGGGGCTGTACGGTGGCCTGCTGATTGGCCTGGGCGGAGCAGTGTACCTGCTTGGAAATGGCAGGATCATGGGTGCAAGCGGCATTTTGGGTGGCCTTGTCGATGGTGAGGCCGGCGACACCAAAGCTGAACGTCTGGCCTTCATCGCCGGGTTGATCGGAATGCCGCTTCTGCTGCGGCCACTGATCGCCCCCGAGGCCCAAACGCATCTCACCAGCAATCTGGGCCTTGTTGTTGTGGCCGGGCTTCTGGTCGGTGTGGGAACGCGTATCGCCAATGGCTGCACGTCGGGTCACGGGGTGTGTGGCATCTCGCGATTTTCTCTGCGCGGCATCGTGGCCACCGTATTCTATATTCTTGCCGGCGGAATGACCCTCGTTCTGCTGCGCCATGTTTGGGGATTGATCTGATGCGCCTTTTGATTGCTTTGCTCGCAGGATCGCTGTTCGGTGCTGGATTGTTGATTTCGGGCATGACGGACACGACCAAGGTTCAGGGATGGTTGGATGTTTTCGGAAACTGGGACCCGACCCTGGCCTTTGTGATGGGCGGCGCCATCCTGCCGATGCTTGTAGCCTGGAGGCTGACCTCTGGGCGCAAGGCCTTGACCGGAGGCGATTTTCCACCTCCTCCGAGGTCCGAGGTTGATCGCAGGCTCATCATTGGTTCCGTCCTGTTCGGAATGGGCTGGGGCTTGGCCGGGCTTTGCCCGGGACCGGCGATGGCCTCGCTGACCTATGGTGGTTTGGGTGGCCTGGTCTTCCTGATCGCGATGGTTGCAGGCATGTTCATCGCGCCAACGCTGGGGGCGCAACTGGACAGAGCCGCAAACGCGGCCTAAGGATTTGGCATGGAGATTCGACCGATCACGCCCCGCTATGCTGTCTCACCGCAGATCACGGTAGAAGACGTCCCGGAAATTGCCGAGGCAGGCTTCGTCAAGGTGATCTGCAACCGGCCCGATGTTGAGGTTCCAGCGATCATGCAATCCGACGCGATCGGTGAAGCCGTCCGTGCGGCAGGCATGGACTACGAGGTGTTGGAGCTGACCCACCAGACCATGACGCCCGAGATTGCAAAGCAGCAGCGTGACCTGGCAGAAAGCTGCGATGGCCCGGTTCTGGCTTATTGCGCCTCGGGCACTCGGTGTTCGGTGGTCTGGGCCCTTGGTCAATGCGACCGCATGAGCACGGACGACATTCTGGCCGCCACGACAAATGCCGGATATCAACTGGAAAACCTGCGCCCTGCACTAGAGCATTTTCGCAGCCAGGCAGACTAAACCCTATTCTGCGTCGGAATTTCTGTCGGCTGCGTCAAGGCCAGCCAGTTGCGAAATCTCTGCGACCATCCGCTCGGAATCGTTCAGTGACAGATCGTTGTCCGTCAGATCCAAACCCGCGCCCTCAATTTCCGGAGGCATGACATCCACCGCGCCGGAAACCGGTTCGACCAGGTCATCGTGCGGCTGCATTCTCCCTCGGCTTTCGATAAACTCCTGCGCTTCGTCCCCCGACAAGGCGGGCAGGGTCGAATGTTCGTTCAACCGAACGGCGCGCAACCCGCCACATTGACCAAGGCGACCAATACCCGTTGGCCTTCGGTCGATGGTCAATATCTCAGTTCTGTCCAGACGCGCCCCGCGCAATGGCAAAACACATCCAGGTTGAATCTCTGACAGATCGGACAGTGGCAGCGACATCCGGCACAAGACGGCGTTCAGTTCCGCCCGAACAACACCCGATGCCTGCTCAAGCCGGGGACCGGCCGGATCCGTGACCTCCTCTGCCTTTTCCGGCGTGGCAAGATGCTCTGGAAGAAAGATCGAGATCTGTCCCTGCTGCGCCCCGCCGGCCAGATCAACCGTCAGATCGAAGACGCGGTATTCATCTTCTGTCATGGCCAACGACAAGCCGCGCGAATCTTTCGTACGTGCCGCGAACTCGTATCCCGTCAGGCAGACCTGCTCGGCCGCAGCGTCTATTGAGCCGGCAGTCAAGGTCAGAGCGGTTTCGATGAATGGCACCACCATGGCGGCGTCCGTATCCGTAAAGGCCCTTGGGGCCGGATCACCGGGCAGTATTTCACCGATGGTTTGGGTTTGCACAATGGCGGACACCACATGCGGGCTCAGGCAAATCCCTGCGCGCCCCTCCGGCCCGTCAAACACCAACATAAGCCAATCCTGAGCGACTGATTCCGCCATGTCATCCTGCCTGCGACTGGCCTGTTTTGCCCCGATGACAGCCAGGGGAAGGTTCAATCGATCACTTGCTGCCTGCGCAAACCCCAAGCGCAGCGCCCGCAAAACCGAACGCGGGCGATCGCCCAGATCTTTTCGTCCAACAGACAGTTTGCGCGCCAAAGCAGCGCTGACGGTTTGTGACATGGCGCCCGATCACCAGTTGCTTCAATAACTGGTATTGATTTACCCTGCCGAGCGTTACGAAGTTCTTTATGGCCGTGTCATTGCGCGGCCTGCTGGAAAGCCAAAGGCAAGCTGACCCGGAACGCCGCACCGCCCTGCCCGGGCAAATATGTGATCTCACCGCCCAACCGTTGCATGATCTCACGGCAAATGGCCAAACCCAGACCTGCGCCCCCTGCCTTGTCGACCCCGACACGAGCAAATTTCTCGAACACCATCGAACGCGCGCCGGGTGGAATGCCGCTGCCGTTGTCGATGAAATCTATGATGACCCTGCCGCCGACGTCGTGGGCTGAAATGACCAATACCGGTTCTTCCGCGTCACAGTATTTCTGCGCGTTCGAGATCAGGTTGATGAACACCTGCCCCAACCGGTCCAGATCCGTATGCAGGGACATTCGCTCGGCCGTAAGAGTCCGGCGAACCGTGATTTTCCGCTCTGCTCCGGCCAGCGCGCTGGACACCGCCCGGTCCAGAACCGAACGCAAACTGTCATCGCTGAGGTTCAGATTGACCTGCCCGTTTTCCAGCACGCTCAGGTCCAGCAGATCGTCGAGAAGCCGGGTCAGGCGCAAGGCCTCATCGTGAATGATTGCGGCATAACGGGTCTGTTCCTCACGGCTCAGCCCCTCTGTATCCCGCATGATCTCGGAAAACGCCCGGATCGAGGTCATCGGCGTGCGCAACTCGTGACTGACCTGGCTCAGGAAGCTGTCTTTTTGTTCGGAAATCTGCGTAAGCTTGGTGTTTGCTTCGCGCAATTGGCGCGCCGTACGGGACAATTCCGACGACTTCTCTTCCAACTTCCCCGAATACTCCAGAAGCTGCGCCGATTCATCCGCCACCGCCAGCAGATCTTCTACGGAAACTGAAGACCCTCCGACGATTTGGGCAATCATCGCATGCGCCGTGGCGGTGCCAACCGACCCGCTCAACTCTCGCTCCAGCCGGTTCAGGAAACCCGGGGTCGGTTCCGGCATATGCGACCGGCCGCCCTGTTTTTCAGCCTCTGCCTGAAAGAACTCCTGCGCTGGCGCGGTGCCCAGAATACGCTGTGTCATGATCATCAGGTCTTCGCTTTGCGCAACCGAGCCGGACCAGCCACCAGGTGAAACCGAGTGGTCGAAAACATTGACGAATTGCGCACCCTGCAAACGCTCCAAAGGGCTGGGAAAGCTCAGAAGGGACGCTATGCAAAAGGCAATGGTGTTCAGGGACAGGGACCACATCACGGTATGGACCATCGGATCGATCCCTTCGATCCCGAACAGGGCATGAGGACGCAACCAAGCAAGGCCGAACAGCCCATTCTGCATGACGGCCTCCGGCATCCACGGCGCGCCCATACCTGGCAACAAAAGCGTATAAATCCAAAGTGCGAAACCGACGCTCAACCCGACCAGCGCCCCTGTCCGGGTTGCTCCGCGCCAGAACAATCCCCCGACCAAAGCAGGCAGAATCTGTGAAATTCCGGCAAAGGCAATCAATCCGATCGAGGCCAGTGCCGCACCCCCACCGGACAACCGATAGTAAAAGTAACCCAACGCCATGATCACGGCGATGGACACGCGGCGCGCAACCAGAACGATGCTGCGCACATCGCCCGAGACCGAGCCCGTACCCTCATGCGTGTTCAACCAAATGGGCATGACCACATGGTTCGAGACCATCGTAGACAAGGCCATTGCGCTGACGATGACCATCGACGTTGCGGACGAAAACCCGCCGATAAAGGACAGCATGGCCAACCAGTCATTGCCCTGCGACAGCGGCACCGTCAGCACGAACAGATCGGGATTGGCCCCTTCTGGCAACAGGTCCAGACCAACGACGGCAATTGGCACGACAAAAAGGCTCATCAAAAGCAGATAGAGCGGAAACGCCCAGGCGGCGGTTCGCAGATGGCTTTCGTCATCATTTTCGACCACCATAACCTGAAACATGCGCGGCAGGCAGATAAAGGCCGCGGCGGACAGGAATATGAAAGTCGTCCAGCGCCCGGCATCGACGTTCCACTCTCCGATTTCCGAGGCATCTATCCTATCCATCATCGGGCCAACGCCACCGGCAATGCCCCACACCACGAAAACGCCCACGGCGATAAGAGCAAACAATTTGACAACGGCCTCCACTGCAATGGCGGTGACCACACCGTGGTGGCGCTCGTTCACGTCCAGATTGCGCGTGCCGAAAAGAATTGCGAACACCGCAAGCCCCGCTGCCATCCAGAATACACTGGACCCTTCGCGGTACAGACCCGATGAATCGGCTTCGGCAAAAATCGAAAAGGACAAGGTGATTGATTGCAACTGGAGCGCGATGTAGGGTGTTCCGCCAAGCACGGCAAGAATGGTAACACACACGGCAAGCGTGTTCGACTTGCCATAGCGCGATGACAACAGGTCCGCGATAGAGGTCACCCGCTGACTGCGCCCGACCCTCACCAGTTTGCGCAGTCCCCACCACCAACTGACCATCACCAGGGTTGGGCCAAGGTAAATCGTTACAAACTCCAACCCGGACCGCGCGGCATTGCCCACCGCACCATAGAACGTCCATGCCGTGCAATAGATCGACAGCGACAAGGTATAGATCAGGGGCGAGCGCAGCCACTTGCCCCGCCCTGCCGCAGCCATCCGATCGGCGGCGAAAGCCACGGCGAACAAGAAGATGACATAGCCAAGGCAGACCAGGATCAGCGTGTTAATGGTTGCCATCACTCAGCGTCCGCGTCTTGATCCTCGCGCACGCCCAAACGGCGAGCGGCAATTCCAAAAACCAACCCAACCACGATCAGAGCGCCCCAGCAGACAAAGATGTAATACATTGCTGAAGACAAGGGGACAGCCTCGCCCTTGCCGGGCTGATCGGGCCACAATAGCGGAAGCGCCAGCAGAGCCGCCCCCAAGAACGGCAGCAGCCGCGCCGCATCCGCCAGCCTACGTCGGCGATAGCTTTGACGTTCGAGAAAAAGCGAGGGGCGTGCGCCCTGTGGTGCGCCCTTTTTGCCCTCGCCAGACATCATATTCGCGTCGCCTGCGCGTGAAGATCGCGCACAGCCGTCAGAACTTCGGCATTGGAAAACGGTTTGGTCATGAAACGGCTGACACCAGCGTTTTCCGCCATTTCCCTGTCGCGCGATTGACCGCGCGCCGTCAGCATCAAAACCGGCAAACCTGCCAGCTCTTCCATCTCTCGGATGTCCCGCAGGATATCCATGCCACTCTTGCCCGGCAGCATGACGTCCAGAATGACCAGATCGGGCTGTGCCCTCTGAATCACCTGAACCGCATCCGTGCCATCGCCATGCGTGTCTACCTGCCATCCCTCGCGGGTCAGCAGAAACCGGATTGCTTCGGCAATGTTCGGCTCGTCCTCGATTAACAGAACCTTACGGCTCATATTTTCAGTTCCTCCCCAAGACCGTTCCTCCATCCTCAGATCGGTCCCCGCCAGATTAAGCCTTCTGTCGGGAAAGTGTCAAAAGCCTTCGCTCAAAATCGACGGTTCGCGGCGGGCCTTGCAAGCATTGCTGGGACAGACGCGGCAGTTTGGCCCGACTTGCGTGACCGGAGCGGCACCTGCCGCCTCGTTGCCCGAACGGACCAGCATAACCGAGCGATAAACGGGATCCTGATCATACCCCAATACCGCATAAGGCCAAGCATAGGCGAAGCATTCGAATTCAGCCGGGGTCCGCCCCATCTGGACAACCTGCTTGCGCACCGGAACAAGTGGGCGGCTCAAAGCCGTGAACAACGGCCACAGCGGGCAAACCTCACCGTGCCGCGCCAAAGCAAAGCCCGGGATCGGCTTGATGAACAATATGCTGCCGGATGCATCGCACAGCACCATGCCAACCGGCTGCGGTAACACGTCATCAGGTATGAACGCCAATCGACGCAGAACGGTGGCGACGTCCACGGAAAAGCGATAAGCCAACGCAATGGGATCCGTGTCGCCTTTTTGCAGGCTCGATCGAAGCGCATCCAGGGGCAAAGCGATTGCATCATCGCGATACATCTTCAGAACTTCACGCGCCACAGTTCGGGCAGCCGACGTGTTGAGACTGCTCAGATCAACGGCATCCACGTCCTCGCCCTGTTCCAATTCCGGAAAACTGTACCTGCGGGATTCGAAGAACGCTTCGACCTCTTCAAGCGGAACACCGCGCGGATCAATTGACGAGTCGCTTTCGTCCAAAAAGGTTACAAGTGCCTTTGAACTCCCGGCCAGCCGCTCTGCATCCTGGTGCAGGTTTTTGTGAAACCGTTCCCGCCACTCTGCTTCGATGTCCTCTGTGTCTGCAAGAATTGCCGCTGTTGAACGAATCGCCGCCGCCGTTGACAGCACTTCGTGCATTGATGCCGCAAGATGCGGGTCATGAGTCAGCCGGTCCGACAAGATCTCGACATTCCGCTCAAGCGAAACAACCCGGCGGTGCATCTGAGCAAGAACCCCGGCCCATCCGGGAAAGCGCCCGGCAAATTCCTCCAGCCCGTCCACTTCGGCCTGCTGCCCGACGGCGTCATCCGCCGCTTCCCGCAAGGCCGACACGAGGGTTGCCTCGATCCCCTGTGTCAGGACAGAGGGTTCGACGGAAAGCGCTGACGCTATATCCACCAGCAATTTGCCACCGATCCGGCGGCGGTTATGTTCGATCAGGTTCAGGTAGGACGCGGATATCCCGGCAAGGCGGGCAAGTTCCGCCTGCCGAAGCCCGGCAATCTGCCGTCTTTCCCGAATACGGCTTCCCGTCAACATATCACGCATGATCGTATTCTCCTGACCAGGCTTCAGCCACTTTTTTCAGAACATATCATGTGTTTCGCTGGTTTACCGAGGTATTTTCAAACCATATTTACAACCTTAACAAAAGCGGCAGCCGCCAATGCGCATCAATGGCCACAAGAAACCGCATCTCCCCTTCAATTCCGCGTGGTTTCCCGGCACGATAAGCGGATGAGTGACCCCGCCTTTGAATATGCACCGATCGGGCTTGTTGAACTGGAAAACCGGATCATCAGACGCTGCAATCTGCAATTTGCCCGCACTTTCGGCGGGGAAGAGGCCGATTACCGCAATATGCCGCTGTTGCATCTCTATCCCTCGGTCGCGGATTGGGAGAGGATCGGGGAACGCAGCCTGCAAGTGATGCGAGACACCGGGTACTACACGGATGAACGCGTCATGCGGCGCCGCAATGGTGATCTGTTCTGGTGCCGCGCCCGTGGCCGCTCTTTGACGCCCGATGACCCGTTCCGCCATGGAATCTGGAGCTTTTCCGACATCTCGGAAGAACGTCCCCTTGTCGAATTGACCGTTCGAGAACGCGAAGTGGCGATCCTGTCCTGCCGTGGCCTGTCCGCCAAGGAAATCGGTGCTGAACTGGGCCTGAGTTACCGCACAATCGAAGCCTATCGCGCCCGTCTGCTTGAGAAATTCGGCGCCCGCAAACTGTCCGAGCTTGTCGCCAAATTGTCAGGGATGCCTCTGTAACCTGTCCGCCCCTTTAAATTATGCGGGATTCCCGCCTGTGATGGTGCGAGTCGGCGCTTTTCATGCACCGCCGCTTAGCCTATAACCCTGCGTAATTTGATCAGAGCCCGCAAGAAACAGACGGGCCAAAGGGGAACCGTCGAGGACACTCATGACAGACACCAAACACGAAGCGGATGTGGCATTCATCAAGGCTCTGGCCGAGTTGCTGCGTGACAATGACCTGACCGAATTGCAGGTCAAGCGCGAATATGGCGAGGAAGACAGCCTGAACGTGCGCGTAAGCCGCATGACACAGGCCGCAGCTGCACCAGTTCAGGTTGCCGTGCCTGCGGCAGCACCAGCTCCTGCCGCTGCGGCTGCGCCTGCCGTGGCCGAAGCCCCTGCCGCTCAGGAAGATCCGGCCAGCCACCCTGGTGCTGTGACCTCTCCCATGGTTGGAACCGTCTACATGCAGCCCGAGCCCGGCGCGCCCGCATTTATCTCGGTCGGCGCTTCCGTTTCCGAAGGCGACACGCTGCTGATCGTCGAAGCGATGAAGACCATGAACCACATCCACGCGCCCAAGTCGGGCACGATCAAGCGTGTTCTGGTCGGCGATGGCGACGCTGTGGAGTTTGGCACACCTCTGGTCATCATCGAGTAAGGCGGGCCCATGTTCGACAAGATCCTGATTGCCAACCGAGGCGAGATCGCCCTGCGCGTCATCCGCGCTGCCCGCGAGATGGGGATTAAGACGGTTGCCGTCCACTCCACCGCGGATAGCGACGCAATGCATGTGCGCATGGCGGACGAATCGGTCTGCATCGGCCCCCCGCCCAGCCCCCAGAGTTACCTGTCCGTGCCCGCGATCATATCGGCCTGTGAAATCACCGGTGCGCAGGCGATCCACCCTGGCTATGGCTTCCTGTCCGAGAATGCCGAGTTCGTGCAGATCGTCGAAGATCACGACATCACGTTCATCGGCCCCACCGCAGAACACATCCGCGTCATGGGCGACAAGATCACTGCCAAGGACACGATGAAGGCGCTGGGAGTGCCTTGCGTGCCGGGATCAGACGGCGGCGTGCCTGATCTTGCGACGGCCAAGAAGATCGGTGAGGAATTCGGCTATCCGGTCATCATCAAGGCTACCGCAGGCGGCGGCGGTCGCGGTATGAAAGTTGCGATGAACGCTGACGAAATGGAAAGCGCCTTCATGACTGCGCGGGCCGAGGGCAAGGCCGCCTTTGGCAATGACGAAGTCTATATCGAGAAATACCTGACCACGCCGCGCCACATCGAAATTCAGGTGTTTGGCGACGGGAAAGGCAAGGCTGTTCATCTGGGCGAACGGGATTGTTCGCTTCAGCGGCGCCACCAGAAGGTGTTCGAAGAGGCCCCGGGCCCCTGCATCACACCCGAAGAACGCGCCAGGATCGGCAAGATCTGCGCGGATGCGGTCGCGAAAATCAATTATATCGGCGCCGGCACCATCGAGTTCCTCTACGAAAATGGCGAGTTCTATTTCATCGAAATGAACACCCGCCTTCAGGTGGAACATCCGGTCACCGAAGGTATCTTTGGCGTCGATCTGGTGCGCGAACAAATCCTTGTCGCAGCGGGTGAACCGATGTCGTTCGGTCAGGACGATCTGGAAATCAACGGCCACGCCATCGAGGTTCGGATCAACGCTGAAAAGCTTCCGAAATTTTCACCCTGCCCCGGCAAGATCACGGCCTATCACGCGCCGGGGGGCCTTGGTGTTCGAATGGACTCGGCTCTCTATGACGGGTATTCGATTCCACCCTATTATGACTCTCTGATCGCCAAGCTGATCGTGCAGGGTCGTGACCGGGCCGAAGCGCTGGCCCGACTGGAACGCGCACTGGGGGAATTGATTGTCGACGGTATCGATACCACGGTCCCTCTGTTCCACGCACTGCTGCAGGAACCCGATCTGCACAGCGGCGACTACAACATCCACTGGCTGGAGCGCTGGCTTGCGGAGAACATGGAACAATAGTCACCAAGGACCGGAGGGCGCCTGCCCTCCGGTTGCCTCATACCTGACATGAGCCTGTCCCCCGAACTTTTGTTGCATGGCTATTCCATCGGTATCTTTCCGATGGCCGAGCATCGCGATGACCCCGACCTGTTTTGGGTGGATCCCAAGTTTCGCGGCGTCTTTCCATTGGACAGTTTCCACATTTCTCGAAGCCTGGCGCGCCGTATCCGAAACTGCGGGTTCGATATCTCGATCGACCAGGACTTTTCCGGCGTCGTCGACGGGTGCGCCGACAGAGCAGATACCTGGATCAACGCCGAACTTCATGACCTGTACCGCCAGCTGCACCAAACAGGGTATGCGCATTCACTGGAAGTCTGGGAAAACAACACGCTGGTGGGCGGCGTCTATGGTGTGACCCTGGGCACAGCATTCTTCGGCGAAAGCATGTTTTCAAGACGCAAAGACGCCTCGAAGATCGCCCTCGCCTATCTTGTGGACCGCCTGAGGCAAACCGGGTTCCGTCTGTTTGACACGCAGTTTCTGACAGCGCACCTGGCCTCTTTGGGCGCAATCGAAATTCCGCGCGGCGCCTACAAGAAAGAGCTGGAAAAGGCCTTGAACCACAGCGCCGATTTCTCGGCACCGCTGAATCAGTCGGCGGCGGGTGTGATACACCGTATGACCCAAACGTCATAACGCGCGTGATCCAGCGCATTCAATGCAGGGGAGGTTGCGATCATCCAACCGTCAAACAGCTGATCGGCCTTCCCACTCTCCCAGATGGTCAGATATGCGAATGCGTCACCCGTTGGATTGTCAACGGGAAAACGGCAATCTCCCAAGGCAACATCCAGCCCAAAAATCGCTGCCGTCGCGCCGGTCTGCAATTCAACATCGACAGTCTGGCCGTTCACCTTGTCCAGGCCCCGCAGCATTGCCCCGGGCCCAGATTGAACTTTCTGCTGCGCGGCCGCACCTGTGGCGGCCAGCAACAAGGCAAGAATCGTGGCGCGTATCATTCGCTGCCGTCTCCGGCTACGAACTTGACCAGCAGCGAAATCAGGCTGACCGCGCCCTGCGTATCCTCGATCTCGTCGCCGGGATCAAAGTAGAATGGCGACCCACCTGGCATCACCTCGACAAAATTGCCCCCCAGCAAACCTTCTGAGGAAATGACAATGGCACTGTCGTCAGGCACCAGAATGCCGTCTGCAATCGTGAAAGTCGTGTCAGCGCGGTAGGTATCCGGGTTCAGGGTGACGCCCGTCACGGTCCCGATCTTGACGCCCGCAAGGCGCACATCCGTACCGACACCCACCCCCTCCAGAGATCTGAAAGACGCGCCCAGTTCATATCCAGCGGCACCTTGCGACAAGCCCGTCGATTGGCTGGCATAGACACCAAATGCAACGGCACCGGCCAATACGACGCCGCCGACAAGAACTTCGGTCCAGTTATGGGTCGACATTATCGCCTCGTTTATTCCGGGCTCCAGGCCTCATAGTCCTTACGTTCAACCGGTTCCGCGCGACGCAGAGATCCGGCAGGAGCATAGGCCAGCGCGGTGCCGGTCAGGTTTTCCTGATGTGGTTTTTCCCAGGATTTATGCGGCAGCGGTTTATCTGTCGGAGGCTCGTCCCAAGTGCGATGCAACCAACCATGCCATTCAGGATCAACCCGGCTGGCTTCGGCCTCGCCATTGAAGATAACCCAACGCTTGCTGTCATCAGCATTGCGGTAAAACACGTTGCCTTCATTGTCTTCGCCCACTTTCACGCCCTTGCGTGCAGTGTAGATCTGAGTGTTCAAAGTTGACCCATTCCACCAGGTCACGGCTCGCAAAAGACTGTTCAGGATTCCCATCGGGTGCCTCCGGCATTTCGTCGAAGAAAGGTATGGACCAAAGGCCCGCCAAGGTCCAGTGCCCCTGATACCACCTGCGTCACTCCGGCAAAAAGGCGGTCACTTCGATCTCAATCCTGTATTTCGGATCAATCAAACCGCATTCGATCATCGTCGCAGCCGGTGGATTGGCGCCAAAAGTCTCGGCCAGGATCGGCCAGCACGGCTCAAACTCGTTGCGGTCCGGCAACATGTAGGTGACCCGAACCACATCGTCAAAGCCTGCGCCTGCCTCAGCCAGCGCCTTGCCGATGATGTCCAGCGCAGACCGGCATTGCGCCACCACGTCCTCGCCCTGCCCGACGGTCCCGGCGACATGAACCCAGCCGCCCGCAACCACTGCGCGGCAGTACCCGACCATGGCTTCGAACTCACCACCCGAAGAAATGCGCTGCACTGCCATAATCCGTCACCTTTGATGTTCGAAAACTTGCTTAAGCTTCCGCCGCCTGACCACGCATGACTTCGCGTGCGAGCGACGGATCCACAGCTTCATCTGGCTAAAAATATCCCGGGGGGATGCCCGAAGGGCAGCGGGGGCAGAGCCCCCTGAACCGGTTCAAGTGAAGTCCCACCGTCGCGGTAAAAGCCCGGCCTCAGCCCGCCGAGGCCGATTCCTTGGCCGCATCGGCATAGATGAACAGCGGCTGCGCGTCGGACATCACCGCCTCTTCGTTCACCACAACCTCGCTGACATTTTTCATGCCCGGCAGTTCGAACATGGTGTCCAGCAGAATATCCTCGAGAATAGACCGCAGGCCGCGCGCGCCGGTTTTGCGCTCGATGGCCTTTTTGGCAATTGCCTTCAAGGCATCATCCGTAAAGGCCAGTTCAACATCTTCCAGTTCGAACAAACGCTGGTATTGCTTGACCAATGCGTTCTTGGGTTTGGTCAGGATGGTCACCAGCGCGTCTTCATCCAGATCCTCAAGCGTCGCCAGAACCGGCAGCCGACCGACGAATTCCGGGATCAGTCCGAATTTCAGCAGATCCTCGGGTTCCAGATCCTTGAATATCTCACCCACACCGCGGTCGTCATTGTCGCGCACATCGGCACCAAAGCCCATGGCCGAGCCTTTGCCACGTTGCGCAATGATCTTGTCCAGACCCGCAAATGCGCCGCCACAGATGAACAGAATGTTCGTCGTGTCCACTTGCAGGAATTCCTGCTGAGGATGCTTGCGGCCACCCTGTGGGGGGACGCTGGCCACTGTCCCTTCCATCAGTTTCAGCAATGCCTGCTGCACGCCCTCACCCGACACGTCACGCGTGATCGAGGGGTTTTCGGATTTGCGGGTAATCTTGTCGACCTCATCGATATAGACGATGCCGCGCTGCGCGCGTTCGACATTGTACTCACTCGCCTGCAACAACTTGAGAATGATGTTTTCGACATCCTCACCCACATAGCCGGCTTCGGTCAGGGTCGTCGCGTCAGCCATGGTAAACGGCACGTCCAGAATACGCGCCAGCGTTTGCGCCAGCAGCGTCTTACCGCAACCGGTCGGGCCGATCAGCAGGATATTCGACTTTGCCAGCTCGATATCACTGCCCGCTTTCTGAGCGTGGTTCAAACGCTTGTAATGGTTGTGAACGGCCACCGACAGAACCCGCTTTGCCGTGGCCTGACCAATTACATAATCGTCCAGTACTTCGCAGATATCCTTGGGCGTCGGAACACCGTCAGATGACTTCAGCCCGCTGGCCTTGGTCTCTTCGCGGATGATGTCCATGCACAGCTCAACACATTCATCACAGATGAAAACCGTGGGGCCTGCGATCAGCTTACGGACCTCATGCTGGCTTTTGCCGCAGAAGCTGCAGTAGAGCGTGTTTTTCCCATCGCCGCCTGAATTCGTCGCCATGATCTACCTTTCGGGCTTCGTCCCTGCGCCCCTTTTCGGGGGCGCTTACACCTGTGTGTGCAGCTTAGGCCAGCACTCTGGCGGCTACAATCTCAAAATGACCCCCGCGCCGGTGACGCGGGGTATCGGCCTCAGGCCTCTTCCGTGTCCATTTTCGCTCGATTTTCAACGATCTCATCGATGTGACCCCATTCCTTGGCCTCTTCCGGGCTCATGAAATTGTCACGATCCAGCGCTTTTTCGACCGCCTTTTTCGTCTGCCCCGTATGACGTACGTAGATGTCATACAGGCGATCCTTCAGCTTTTGGGTTTCGGCCGCGTGAATCATGATGTCACTGGCCTGGCCCTGGTACCCGCCACTGGGCTGGTGCACCATGATGCGGCTGTTGGGCAGTGAAAAGCGCATTCCCTTCTCGCCCCCGGCGAGCAGGACCGAGCCCATCGAGGCCGCCTGACCGATCACCAATGTGGAACATTTCGGCTTGATATATTGCATTGTGTCGTAAATCGACAAACCGCTGGTTACCACTCCGCCGGGCGAGTTTATGTAGATCGAGATTTCCTTGTTGGGGTTTTCAGCTTCGAGGTGCAGCAATTGCGCCACAACAAGATGGCTCATCCCATCATGAATCGGTCCGTTGATGAATATGATCCGCTCTTTCAGCAGGCGGGAGAAAATATCATAGGCGCGCTCGCCCCGGCTGGTCTGCTCAACGACCATGGGAACAAGTGTATTCATGTAGGTTTCTACGGGATCGAACATTCGTAACCTGCCTGTTTAGCTATGGATCGGGACAATATCCCAACAAGTGTTACCTGAGTCTTAGTGTCGGCTAAGGGGGGCTGCAAGGGGGGCAAGTGAGAACGCTGACCGAATGTGGATCATCATCAATCGTCAAGGCGAACCATCTGTTGTTTCCGGCAACGATCAGCAGATCGCCTTAAAGTGAATCATCTGCCCCCTCGCGTTGCGGGAACGTTCAATCCGAATTCCCCTTTCATACATCACGCTATTTTGATTCATACATATAGAAATGAATGTACGAAACATGTACTGAAGGGTCTCACACTCACGTCTCTTTACGTAACGGAAACAACGCCCGGCCAACGGGTTTGCAAGGAACTCAATCGATGGCACTTCCTCAGCTGTCCCAGGACATGTCAAAAGAAGATTTTGACCGCATGGTCACCAACGCGACACGCGCCTCTAATTTTCTCAAAGCGATAAGCCACGAAGGCAGATTGATGATCCTCTGCCATCTGGTGTCCGGTGAAAAATCCGTCACCGAACTGGAAGAATTGCTGTCCGCCAGGCAAGCCGCTGTATCACAGCAACTTTCCCGTCTGCGACTTGAAGGGTTGGTGATACCTCGCAGGGAAGGTAAAGCCATCTACTATCGTCTGGCGGATGATCGTCCCCGCCGCATGCTCGAAGTCGTTTACGAGCTCTTCTGCAGCGACGGCCCGGCCTAGGAACTGGCTCCGGTTGAAAAAAGGTGCTACCGAAAAACAATCGAGCACCAAGGAGACGAACATGATCCGCGTAATTCTGATGGGCCTGAGCCTGTTTGCACTGACTGCCTGCGAAACCGCCAAAGGCGCCGGCAAGGATATCGAAAAAGCCGGAGATGCCATCCAAGGCGCAGCAACCGACGTGCAGGAAAGCCTGTAATACACTTTATTTTGCGCCGCGCGCGGGCCTTCTCTCAATATGTAGTTGAAAGACATGGCATGCCGCGGTAGCTTTCCCTTACAGGTGCATAGACGCGGCATTGCATCATCTGACGCTAAATCGGGGCTCTTTCGCACACGCAGAAGAGCCCCGGTCCCTTTCGGCAGGGGTGAGTGGTAGCCTGTATGAAACCGAAATCCGGCAAAGGAAAAGGCGCCAGGTGCGCAGACGCGGTCTTTGCATGCGTCCTTTCGGACACTCCTGACGCCTTACCGGGTCGATGCGCTCCGAAGAGCACCCGATCCAGTTGCTACAGCCCCCTGGGAGACTGCAGCGGCTGCATTGTCCCCGAAGAGACATCACAGCGTGCATCGGCCCTCTGAGAAGGTAACCATCCGACTTGGGCACGAAACCCTCGTTCGGCTGATCACCCACCGGTAAGCCATTGCAGTTCAACGCAAATCCTAAGATCCAGTCTCTCTGCCAAGACCCCCGGGCCTTTGCGTCCCACCTTCGGTTCCGAAGAACCTGTGTGGTGTTCAGACTGTTGCAGCATGCCTTGTATCTGACAAGAAAATAGCACTGCAGCATGAAAATTAGACGGGGATAAATTGTTGGTATCTGCCAGGAAATCTTTGTGGATAATCCGAGAAGTTTCGACTCCACGCATGTTTGTCCCGGGACATTTTCAGGCCTGAACCTGAGCCCGGCTTTTGGCCCAATGCTGCGGGCGCAAAGGCCACCGCACGCGCCATTAGTTGAGAATTGCGGGGTTTGTACAACTCTCGGACCACCAATCTTTCGAATCGTACATACGGAGATTCGCCGATGCGTTGCACCATTTCCCATGCGCGCGCCAATTTGGGCGCTTTGGTCACCCGCGCACAGGACCCGCGCGAAGTGATCATACTGACCCGGCACGGCAAACCGCTGGCCGCTCTGGTCTCGGTCGCAGAAGCGAAGCGGATCTGGCATTTGCAGGATGATGACGAGATCGGGTGGAAACACCCGCTGTCGGGCATTCGCGGAATGTGGTCGCGGGGACGCAACATCCCCGGAATGGAACCGGGACCGGACGGCAGCTATGTCACCGCGCGCGAAGCCGCGCTGAAGGTTCGCGAGATCCAGATGACCCGCGCCGAGGAACGCCACATTCTTGCGCGGGGTGGTCTGGTTCCTATCGCAGGCGGTGAACTGGCCGCCCGGCCCGTCTCCGCGCTGTGGAGACGATTGTTCCGTTTTTGAGAAGCGGTCCGACCCGCACGTGGCAACCTACTAACCTCCGCCGCAGTCAAAATTGCAGCAGCGATACTTACCCCCTACAATCGTCCGGGCCGGACACGCTTCAGTTCACCTGACGTTCCAGAACGGTGCTGTAGGTCGTTCCGTTCCGCAGGCTACGGAAATCGGCAAAGATCTTGCCATCTTCGTACCGCGCATCGATCAACGCATTCGCGCCGATCAGCAGAGGTGAGGTTTCGACGATGCCGATGCTGCCCGTCCCATCGAGGCTGATGGTGCCGGTGGCCTCGTATTCATTCCAGTCGGAATCGCCATCGCGACGCCATTTGCTGTGCCCCCAGAAAACGTTGCCGTCCTGAAGCTGCACATCCAGCATCCATTCGGCCTGATTGAACCGGGGCTGATCGCCTTTGTAGTAATGGCTGGGCTGAACGGTCGTGTAAGACCCCAGCCAGGTGCCGCGCAGGTCGGGCGTGGTATCGGCCAGCGCGGCCGTTCCAAGGGCGAGGGTCGTGGCCAAAGCGGCTGCTCCGACAGTCATGTATCTGGTCATGGGCTCTCTCCTTCTGTCTGGTCAACAGATTGGGACCGCCCGAACCGGTTACAACTTACTTGAGGGAAACTTCATGATTGGTTCAGCGGGGGCTTAGAATGGAGTTTCAGGCCCAGGCCAAAGCTGTCCCGACAATGACCAGCGCGATGCCAATCCCCTCGCGATAGGAAAAGTTCTCGCCAAACAGGAAATACGAGGCGATGGCGATCAGCACGACCTCGGCCCCCAGAATGCCGGTATAGATGATGCCCAACCGTTCGTTGCGAAGCGCGGCAAGTTCCAGCGTCGCGGCGGCCAGCAGCGTGGCAACAATCAGAAGGGTCAGGCCAACACCGGGAATTTTCCACCAGAACTTCATCGAGATCATGGCAACGGAATAAAGACCCGCCGACCCGAGGGCGATGAGAGGGATGAGCGATGTGGACATAGGGGCCTCCTGCAGAGGTTGCCGTCGCGTCAACATTAGCAGGGGGGCGGTGTCGGGGCTGTGAGGTGGGTCACAGTGGCAAATGGTTGGAGTGAAGCCCGACTTAGTTGGGGCGTATGTTCACATCGGCCAATCGGCGTGACCATGCAGGAGCATTGGGTTTTGTGACGACAGAAGTCACGTTGAGGCCCGCCCGATGCTTGCGGGCTTTCCATTTACCTTTCCCGTCAAACTTCTCCCGTCAAACTTCAAACGATTTTAGAGATACCATTCAATTTAGCCGCATTCGTCTGGGATGCGATAATATTCAACAACTTAACAAGCATTTTTTTCTCCATGATTGTCATTGACTTAGCATAGATGGTGCAGCAACGATACTAAGGCAAGGTATATTACAAAAGGTTTATTTTAGCATGATTGAGATGAAAATCGTACTGCAAGGTGGCGGCGCTAAACTGTTGACACTTTTGTCTGCGGTTCACGGAGTTCAAAAACTGACTGACGACGGTCAATTAAGTTTCTCGGAGGTTTCCGGGTCATCGGCAGGCTCAATTGCAGGATTGGTACTCGCTTTGGGGCTTCCTGCAGACAGAGTCAGGGAGCACTTCAAACAAGAAAACATGCGCCGACGGCTCGCGCAACTAAAGCCCCCCTCAAAGGCAGATGTTTTCTGGAAGACAATCTCTGGATCAACCGTCTTGCGGGACAGCGTGATAAAAGAGGTAGTTTATGAAATTTTCAGCCTCGCTGGTATCAAGGATGACAAAGAAACGATTTCACTCAAATATCCACTAAAGGTAACCGTAACTGACATACATAACCAAGAAGTGGATTTCTTCAGCATTGAAGGCAAGTCACTAAAAGAGGGCGTACAAACAGTCGTCGATAGTTGTGCGATTCCGATTATTTTTAGGAACCACAACGATACTGTTAATGCTGACAAAGCTGACGGCGGGTTGTTCGAAAATTTCCCTACTTCCAAACTGGTTGAAAACTACGATCCAAACCGAGTTATGGGTCTTAGCTTTCGAAAAGACTACCCCAACAAGCCCTTTCGCGAGACTTCAGATTGGAAGCTTAGCCAATACGTTGGAAAAGTAATATCCGCCGCAATTAACGCGAATATCTCTGCCTCGCTAAGAGAATTGCCAGAAGAGAACGTCATTCAGTTACCTTCCGACTTTGACATGTTGAGCTTTGACACAGCTATCAATGAAATGCTGCTGTCCGAAAAAAGGCATTTGGAAATTTCCGATCTAACCTACTCGAAAACCACTGAAATCATGGACAAAATCCGTGGCATGGACGAAAAACGGGAATGGAGCGAAAAAACGCTGATCCCTTTCACGTACGAACAGATGACAGCTGCCTGTGCAGACCTTCTAAAATTGAGGAGAAACAATAAGCTAGACCTAGATGCCAAAGTCTACGTTGAGCTCAACAGTCAATGCTCGGAATCCGATCCAGCATATAAGAATGGGTTCGATACATTTTATCAAAAAATGATCTACAAAGTTCCTGAAGAAGGGATTGATTGCCTTGGAGTTGTAATTAGCGAATACGAGAACGAAGCGGAATTTGCGATGTATGCTGACATCATCGCACGCGATGAATTTGACAACAAACTTCCTCTTGTGGTTCTTCCAGCCAAACCGAGTGACTTAAGTAAAGGCTTCAAAGTACTTGTTATTATGTTTAAAAAGTGTCTGCTACCGGGCGACACTAAGACGATTACTCTAATTCAACGCGAACTAATTAAAGATCAGTTTACAAAAATCGCGACCGAAGGTTGGGACTACATGGAGTATTCTCCTGCCACACAAGGCAAAATTGAGAATTTGACAATCGCGTTTGGCGTTCCCGCTGAGAAGGCAAGCCTTTACTATATAGAAGCCGCCACTTCTCCATACTCCAAAGATAGTGAAGAGTACGAATTTACCGATGGATCCGTTACATCGGAAACAAGTTGGTTAGACGAAATAGCGACACCAGGAATCAAGGTTCTGTCAGTTGAGGCCAAAGAAGCTACCGGACCAGACAAAGTATTTACTGCGTTGCTAAAAAAGCTAACGCGCACCTAACTATCCATCTTCAACGCCGAAATAAACGCCTCCTGCGGGATATCGACCTTCCCGAACTGGCGCATCTTTTTCTTACCCGCCTTCTGCTTGTCCAGCAATTTGCGTTTCCGCGTGGCGTCGCCTCCGTAGCATTTGGCGGTCACGTCCTTGCGCAGGGCGGACAGGGTCTCGCGGGCGATGACCTTGCCTCCGATGGCGGCCTGGATCGGGATTTTGAACATGTGGCGCGGGATCAGGTCCTTAAGCTTTTCGCACATCGCCCGGCCCCGCATCTCGGCCCGGTCGCGGTGAACCATAGTTGACAGCGCATCGACCGGCTCGTCATTCACCAGCACCGACATCTTGACCAGATTGTCCTCGGTATAGCCGGTCATCTGGTAGTCGAACGAGGCATAGCCTTTGGTCACCGATTTCAGGCGGTCGTAGAAGTCAAAGACGACCTCATTCAGCGGCAGGTCATAGACGACCATGGCGCGGCTGCCTGCATAGGTCAGGTCCATCTGGATGCCGCGGCGGTCCTGGCAGAGTTTCAGCACGTCGCCCAGGTATTCATCCGGCACAAGGATGGTCGCCTTGATGCGCGGCTCCTCGATATGGTCGACCTTCGAGGGGTCGGGCATGTCGGCGGGGTTGTGCAGCTCGATCATCGCGCCGTCTTTCATGTAGACGTGATAGATCACCGACGGCGCGGTGGTGATGAGCTCGATATCGTATTCGCGTTCGATGCGGTCGCGGATGACCTCAAGATGCAGCAGGCCCAGGAAACCGCAGCGGAAGCCAAAGCCAAGCGCGGCCGAAGTTTCCATTTCAAAGCTGAAGCTGGCATCGTTGAGCGCCAGTTTGTCGATTGCATCCCGCAGGTCTTCGAATTCGGCGCTGTCCACTGGGAACAGACCACAGAACACCACCGGCTGCGCGGGTTTGAAGCCCGGCAGTGCGACTTCGGTCCCGTTGCGGTCATTGGTGATGGTGTCACCTACGCGGGTGTCGCGGACCTGTTTGATGGATGCGGTCAGGAATCCGATCTCGCCGGGGCCAAGCGAGTCGACCATCTGCATCTCGGGGCGGAAGACGCCGACACGGTCGACATGGTGCAGGGTGTTGTTTGACATGAACTTGACGCGCATCCCCTTTTTCAGCGTGCCGTCCATGATGCGGACCAGAACGATGACGCCCAGATAGGCGTCGTACCACGAATCCACCAGCATCGCCTTGAGCGGTGCGTCCAGATTGCCCTTCGGTGCGGGCAGGTGCTGTACGATTGCTTCCAGAGTTTCGTGGATGCCCTGCCCCGTTTTGGCGGAAACCTGAATGGCGTCGGTCGCGTCGATACCGATCACATCTTCGATCTGTTCGGCCACGCGGTCACAGTCGGACGCGGGCAGGTCGATCTTGTTGAGCACCGGCACGATCTCATGATCGGCGTCGATGGCCTGATAGACATTCGCCAGCGTCTGCGCCTCGACCCCTTGGGTCGAGTCGACCACCAGCAGAGAGCCCTCGACCGCGCGCATGGACCGCGAGACTTCGTAGGCGAAATCAACATGACCGGGGGTGTCGATCAGGTTCAGCACGTATTGCTCGCCATTGTCGGCGGTATAGTCGATGCGAACCGTGTTGGCCTTGATGGTGATGCCACGTTCGCGCTCGATATCCATGCTGTCGAGCAACTGTTCCTTCATGTCGCGATCCTTCACCGTTCCGGTCTCTTGGATGAGCCGGTCAGCAAGGGTGGATTTGCCATGGTCGATATGCGCGACGATGGAGAAATTGCGGATATGAGCGAGGTCTGTCATGGGTTGGGGATATGTAGAGGAATCGTGGATTGGTCAATAGAAACGCGACAGAGTTT
The DNA here is from genome assembly GCF_013110585.1 of Ruegeria sp. HKCCD6119. Classification (NCBI taxonomy): domain Bacteria; kingdom Pseudomonadati; phylum Pseudomonadota; class Alphaproteobacteria; order Rhodobacterales; family Roseobacteraceae; genus Ruegeria; species Ruegeria sp. HKCCD6119. The sequence goes on from NZ_WVQV01000014.1 coordinate 53,811, forward strand.
CGGTGCCTTGTTTGATAAGCATTAGTAGGGCAGTCGGGAACGGTCACTTATTAGAGGTGTGCATGGTCGATCTGACAAATCCGGATAAGGTCCAAGAGTGGGTCAACAGACTTGAGGTTAAAACTGGGATATCATTCGTCGCTCGCATGATGCTTAGAGAACTACCTTGTGTGTTTTCGCTTCGAGACCAAAATGTTGACGGTTGTGATCTGAGACAGCTTTTCTTGATTTGCCTAAGATCAAATATTGTTTGCGGAGTTGAGAGCGTGTTGCAAATACCAAAGACAAGTACCGAGTTCGCAACAGCCTCCTTTGATCATGTCAAACATGCATGGGGTAGTATATCCATCGCCACCAACCTTCCGGGCAATTTACAATCGGCAGCCTTTGACGCAACCAAAGTTACACGGCGCGCGCTTAGGATATCTAGTTACAGCCATGCGGACTCAAAAACAGTCTTGGCCGGGGCACTCGGTGCCATTCACGAATTTTATTTCGACACATCCGCTCTCGCTGCCGATATTGATACCCTCACAGCAACACGTACTGATTCAAAGCAACTATTTGCGACAGAGCTTTGGGATTGCAAAGCGCCAGCACAAGAAGATCAACGAATACAAGAATTTTTAGAAGGAAGCATGGGAACACCATTGGAGTTTTGGGCCGATTGGTATGAGGGGATGTTGAAGGGTGAACCGTTGGACTGGGAGTTACAGCGGCGGGTTGCTTTGATTGGCAATAGTATTTGGAACGCAGGCCCGGAAGCTGTTGCTGAAGAAATTGCGGAAATTCAGGCAAGGTGGGAAGTCGAGAAAGCCTTATCGGACATCAAAGGTAGCCTGACAGTTAGAACCTCAGCACGCCACGGCATCGGAGGGAACAACCCTCCTAAGAGCATCGAAGATGAACGGTTGTCCGACGCGATAACCTTGATCTGGGAAGCGACCGACGACCTCTCGACGGCTTTGGAAGAGGAACGCCCTGCTCGTGAGTGGATTGAAGCAATTCTGGGCAAACTCAAAGCAGGACTGGTTGGCTTACTCAAGTGGTGCGTTGGCAAGGCAAATTTAGGAGTTGGCACTGCGGTCGTTGTAGGCTCAACCAAAGGCACTACAGCGATCGTTGACGCTTACATAGCTAAACACCCGGAGAAAATTGAAGCGTTGATCGAGGCCATTGAAAGGTGGCTCCCGCTCCTGTCCTGACCGGTGCCGAGCTGAAACCCGGCCTACGGGGGTGGCGGGATTGTATCGTTTCCGGCTCGTGCAATCACTTTTTCGCAACGTATGATTGATCCGCGCGCCCATTTGATTCATACTCCGCCGCAGACCGAGAGGGGCGCAAGACACCTCCGGGCAGGCAAAAACGAGGCTCGAGTATGAAACAGTTCCTCTTAATCGCATTTTGTGCGGCATCGCTGACGGCGGTGGCTCCGGTTGCGGATGCGGCGCAGATCAAGCGGGCGTGTCTGGCGTCGGACCGGTCGGCGGCGACGCGGGATCGGTGCAGTTGCATCCAGCGCGTGGCGGATCAGGCGCTTACCCGCAGCGATCAGAAAACCGTGGCCAAATGGTTCACCGACCCCCATCAGGCGCAGGAGTTGAAGATGTCGCAGACCGCGCGCGACGATGCGCTGTGGGACCGGTATCAGAACTTTGGCCAGATGGCGCAGGCGATCTGCAGCTAAGCCCCTCTGAAACCTTGACCTGATCCACGCTGCGCCCCAGAAAGGCGCAGCGAAAGGTGTATCTTATGGTGATGAAAGGGCTGACCCTGCGGGGCCTTGAGGTGTTCGAGGCTTTGGCGCGGACGGGATCGGTGGCACAGGCCGCCGAGATCACGGGGCTCAGCCAGCCATCCGTTTCCCAACAGTTGCGCAATCTGGAAAAGGCTCTGGGCACCGAACTGGTCGATCACGGGCGCCGACCGATGCGCCTGACGCAGGCCGGGCGCAGTTTTCTGGTGCGGGCCGAGGCGGTTCTGGCCGAGCTACAAATGGCACAAAGCGAATTGTCGGTCATGGATCTGGGGCATCTGACCACGCTCTCCATCGGATTGATCGACGACTTCGACAATGACCTGACCCCACGGCTGGCCACGCTGCTGGCGGACAGTCTGACCCGATCGAATTTCAAACTGATCACCTTGTCGAGCCTCGATCTGTTCGAGGCCTTGGCCGAACAACGCCTGCATATGGCCGTCACCGCCCATAGCGGAGAAGTGCTGGAAGGGGTGGTCGAGTACCCTCTGGTCCGGGATCCGTTCATTCTGGTTGCGCCTCAGGGGGCGGGCGGAGTGGAGGCTGTGCAGAACAGCCTGCCATATCTGCGCTATGCCCGCGAGCAGCTGATCAGCCGGCAGATCGAGGCGCATATGGCGCGCGGCGCGCAGGAGTTCGAGGAACGGTTCGAGATCGGCTCGCACATGGCGCTTATGGCCATGGTTGCACGGGGTCTGGGTTGGGCGATCACGACGCCGCTGGGCTTCATGCGCGCAGCGCGTTTTCATGACGGGCTGGAGGCCCACCCTGCCCCGTTCGGGGATTTCTCGCGCAGCATATCATTGCTGGCGCGAACGGGCTGGTCCGATCAGGTGCCGCAGGAGGTCGCGGGCATGACACGGCGTCTGATGCAGAACCAGATCGTTGACCCGGCTTTGGCCAAACTGCCCTGGCTGAGCGGATCGCTGCGGGTGATCGGCGGTTAACTGTCCAGATGGGCAGCAAGGCCGTCAACCGCTGCCTCGATCAGGTCCAGCGCGCCATCGAAATCCCGTGTGTAATAGGGGTCAGGCACATGATCCGCGCCGGCCTCAGGGGCGAAATCGGTCAGCAGGCGCACCGGGGTGTCACTGCCGGCGGGGCGCAGATTCTCGATATCCGCGATGTTGTTGGCGTCCATGCCCAGGATCAGGTCGAAGCGGTCGAAATCGGCAGCGGTGAACTGACGCGCGCGCAGGTCGCCCAGATCGATTCCCCTGACCTTTGCAGCTGCCTGCATTGGGCCATAGGGCGGTTTTCCCGCATGCCAGCCCATGGTTCCGGCACTATCGGTTACGTGATGCGGCGCGCGGGCGCGAAAAACGCCCTCTGCCGCAGGCGAGCGGCAGATATTGCCCAGGCAGACAAAGAGGATACGGTGTGACATGCACCAAGCTGTACCGCGCGGAGGAGAAATGGAAAAGATCGTGATTCTGACCGGGGCCGGAATATCAGCCGAGAGCGGGTTGAGCACCTTTCGCGATGAGGGTGGGTTGTGGGCCCAGCACCGCATCGAGGATGTCGCCACGCCGGAAGGATTCGCCCGCGATCCCGCACTGGTTCAAGGGTTTTACAATGCGCGGCGGGTTCAGGCCTCCGAAGTTCAACCCAATGCCGCTCATGAAGCACTGGCCCGGCTCCAACGGGACTGGCCCGGAGACGTCGTGATCGTGACCCAGAACGTGGACAGCCTGCACGAGGCGGGCGGCGCAAAGGATGTCATCCACATGCACGGAACTTTGGCGGGCGCGCTGTGTTCAGCCTGTGGCCATCGCTGGACCGCCCCGCCCGAAATGGCGGTTGGGGAATCCTGCCCCGCCTGTGCGCGGCCCACGGCCCGGCCCGATGTGGTCTGGTTTGGTGAAATGCCCTATTTCATGGACGAGATTTATGACCACCTGAGCAGCGCGTGGCTTTTTGCCGCCATTGGCACCTCGGGTCAGGTTTATCCGGCGGCAGCGTTCGTGCACGAGGCACAAGCGGCGGGCGCTCGGACGATCGAGATCAATCTGGAACCGTCGCCGGGCGCATCCGGGTTTGATGAAAGAGTTGTCGGCAAAGCGACCCAGACAGTTCCGCAATGGGTCGGGCACCTGCTTGCGCCGCATAGTTAAAGTACAGACAACACTCGCTTAATTCGGTTAGAATGCCCCCGAAACGACTGGAGGACAAGACATGACGGATCAGGACCCCCGGACCGGTGAAATTCTGGATGAAGGCAGCATGGCCGGGCGCGACATGCTGGGAGAGCAGCTTTCCAGCCTGTGGTGGACCTTTCTGCTGCGCGGAGTATTGGCCGGGCTTGTCGGTATTGCAGCGCTGTTCTGGCCGTCTGGCAGCATCGCGTTGCTGCTGCGGCTGGTTGGTGTGCTGCTGATCCTCGATGGTGGCCTGACGCTTTTGGGCGTTGGGCGTCGCGGGGTAATGGGCGGCGCTGCAATCGGTGCGCTTCTGATCGGGCTTGTCCTGCTGATCTGGCCGGAAGGGACGGTCAAACTCGCCTTTTTCCTCATGGGCGCATGGGCGCTGATTATCGGGATCGGTTCGCTGGCGGCATCCGGGCAAATGCACGAGAGAGACCCTCAACGCGGCTCCATGCGCGTCTCGGGTTTTGTCGCGCTTGTGGTCGGGCTTGTTTTGATGATCTGGCCAGCGGTCGCGCTTGTTGCGCTGGGATGGGGCATCGCCTTTTCGGCACTGGCCATCGCCGCGGTCATGTTCTGGCTGGCATCCCGATTCCGCCAGGCCGGTGACCGCGTCGGTATGAAAAACGTCAACAAATAGCACCAGCGGCGGCCGCAGGAACAACAGGCCGGGCAATGCCCGGCCTGACGCATGGATGACGGCCGCAGCGCGGCCCGAAGACAGGCGTTGCCCTAGTTCGAATGAGATCCGTGCCCACCCATGTCCTGACGCTCCAGATCGACCGGGATTTCGATCTCAACCTCGCCAGCCTTTTCAAAGATCAGCGTCACCGGAACCATGGCGTCCTGCTCGAACGGTTCGGTCAGCCCCATGAACATCACGTGGTCTCCGCCGCGTTTCAGCATGTGGGTTTCGCCTGCCGGAATGGCAAAGCCTTCCTCGACATGCACCATCTTGGCCACGCCATTGTCGTCGACTTTGTGCGTGTGCAGTTCAACCCGAGCAGCGGCATCCGACGTCACGTCGACCAGACGGTCGTCCGCATCGCCCAGATTCTGGATCATCATGAACGCGGCACCTGCCTTGGCGGTCTTTCCCGACGACCGGGCAAAGGCGTCATCAACTTTGATAGTGCCTTCGGCAACAGCAGGCATGGCCAGGGTCACGGCGGCCAGGGTTGCAAACAGAGTAGTTTTGAGGGACATCGTGCCTCTCCTGTATTGTAGGTTTGAAAAAGTAGTGTCTTCAAACACGTACAGGCGGCGCGCGCGCCGGGGTGCCGGGGACCGGCAAGGCGATTTGATTGACCAGATGTCGCAGCGGCGCTAACTGCGCCTGCTCTGGTGCCATAGGCATGGGCGGCTGGGCAATGGCGACCGCGCCCATCAGGGACAGCGCGTAATCCGGGCAGTAATGCGGTGGCGCGGTGGGCTGTCCGTCTTCGTCCATATAGACAACGACCGGACCCGTGCCTGTGCACAACACCATCTGACCCACGGCCCTGTCCATGCCGCGGGACACCGCAAGGCCCTGCCCGGTCAGAACCAAAAGCAGGGACAGAGCATAAGGCAGGAATCGTGTTATGGCAGGTCTCATCCTGACCCGGGTATAGGTCAGTCAGCAAAGTGGCTTCAAGCGCCAAAGGGTCGCGCTTGAAGCTGGTTTCAGTAATCAATTCCCGGTCGTTTCACCTTGCTTGTATTGAAGCTGGTGTGGGAACGATTCACCCTGCGCTGCATCCGCGTACAAGCCGAAATTGCTTTGCGAAAAACCGCGGCCAGAAACAGGAAAAGGTAGAAACTTTTTAACGTCATAGTGAGGCCCCCGCCTGATGAATGACAGTGACGATAGGTCAGATTCGGCTTTCCGTATGTGAAGCAATTCACCAATGGCGAGAAATAATTTCGAATTTGAAAACAAAGCAAGGCAGCAGCGGGCGTCTCAAAGCAAAAAAGCCCCGCACCTCAGAGGTGCAGGGCCTGAAATACCGTAAGCGAAAAGGCTTAGGCCGTGGCTTGCGCCTTGGCGATTTCCTTCTTCACTTTCAGCGCGTTCGCCGACAGTTCTTCATCCTTGGCTTTGGCCAGGAATGCGTCCAGACCACCGCGGTGGTCAACCGAACGCAGGGCGGCTGCCGAGATGCGCAGCTTGACGCCGCGGCCCAGGGTCTCGGACTGCAGGGTAACGTCATTCAGGTTCGGCAGGAAACGACGACGAGTTCTGTTTTTGGCATGGCTGACATTGTTGCCAGTCATCGGGCCTTTTCCGGTCAGTTCGCAACGGCGCGACATGGTTTCTTCCTTTGTTTCTGGAGGCCGGGCACAAAGCCCTCGGCCAAATCACAAGGGGCACAACCCGAAGTCGCGCCCGAAAACTGGTTGGATGCGTGTAGTGGGAATCGCAGGAAGCGTCAAGACGGACCGAACGAATTCTTTCATTTTGCGCCCGCCTTCGAAACCTTGCCCCCTTTCACCCCGTCAGCTCAGTGTGCCAAGCAGTTCTTCGGCCGCGCGGGCCGGGTTCAGACGCCCGGCCGAGACTTCAGCGTTCAGGCGTTCCATCTCAGCCTTGGCCTGCGGCGTGTCGAGCCGAGCCAGAAGGGCATGGCGGACTTCCTGATCGAACCAGTATCGCGCCTGGGCGGCCCGGTTGGCTTCCCAGATACCGTTGTCGCGGCGCCACCGGGTCAGGGATTGCATCTCGTCCCAGGCTTGCTCCAGCCCCTGTTCTTCGACCGCTGAAACGGTCATTGCCTTGGGGAAACCTTCGGGATCCTGCGGGCGCTTGCGCAGCAATCGCAACGCGCCGGCATAGTCTGCGCATGTCCGGGTCGCCGTGGCCTTAAGGTCGCCATCCGCCTTGTTGATCAGGATGATATCGGCCATCTCCATGATGCCACGTTTGACACCCTGCAATTCGTCCCCACCCGCCGGGGCTAACAGCAACAGGAACAGGTCCGACAATTCGGACACCACCGTTTCAGACTGCCCGACGCCCACGGTTTCAATCAGCACCACGTCATAGCCTGCGGCCTCGCACAGGGCGATGGCCTCGCGGGTCCGTCGGGCAACGCCGCCGAGATGGCTCTGGCTGGGGGAGGGGCGAATAAAGGCGTTCTTCTCGCGGCTCAGGCGTTCCATCCGGGTTTTGTCCCCCAGAATCGAGCCCCCCGAACGGGCAGAGCTGGGATCGACTGCCAGAACCGCGACACGCAGCCCCTGCCCCGTCAGCATCATGCCAAAGCTTTCAATGAAGGTGGACTTGCCCACCCCGGGCGTACCCGACAAACCGATCCGGAGCGCCTGACGCCCCGATCCTGCGAGCTGGGCCAACAGCTCGCTGGCCTGTGCACGATGATCGGCGCGATTGCTTTCCACCAGAGTGATCGCGCGGGCCAGCGCCCGGCGCTCGCCCTTCAAAATCCTGTCGCTGAGGCTGTCTGTCTGCATTCTTGTCCCGATCCTAGAGGCAGGAATAGTTGCCGCGCTCGGGGGGCGTTTGTCCAGACCGCAGGTCTCCGGAAATGCGATCAAAGCGAAAGCTGCGTCAATTCGTGCGTTGCTTGGCCGTTCAGGGTTGTTTCTGCCGCCCCGGTGTCACCAGAACGCGCGCGGCGCGAGAACTGGACGACACCAGCATGATCGCGGATAAGAACCGGATGACGATACGCCTGCCCATCGACGACGCCATTCCCGAACTGCTGCACAGATTGTGCGCGCAGGGTCGCGCGGTATTGCAGGCCCCACCGGGGGCGGGCAAGACCACGCGGGTTCCCCTGGCAATGCTCGAGGCGGGTTTGTGCGAAGGCAGGATCGTGATGCTGGAGCCCCGGCGGCTGGCGGCCCGGGCCGCGGCCGAGCGGATGGCCGAGACCCTGGGAGAGCGCCCAGGGCAGACCGTGGGATACCGTGTGCGCGGCGAGGCGAAAGTGTCGAAAGACACCCGGATCGAGGTGGTGACCGAAGGCATCCTGACCCGGATGCTGCAATCCAACCCGGATCTGCCGGGAATTGGCGCAGTGATTTTCGATGAATTCCACGAACGGTCTCTGAACGCCGATCTGGGGCTGGCCTTGTGCCTCGAAGTGACCGACGCATTGCGGGACGATCTGATCCTGCTGGCCATGTCAGCCACGCTGGATGCGGATCCCGTCGGTGCGTTGATGGCGGCCCCTCTGGTCACATCGGACGGGCGCAGCTTTCCGGTTGAGACGCGCTGGCTGGATCGGCCATTAGGGCCGCAAGCGCGACGGTTGGATGCGTTGATCGATCTGGTGGTGCAGGCCGAGCGTGAGACCCGGAAGTCCGGCGGCGGAATTCTGGTTTTCCTGCCGGGAGAGGGTGAAATCCGACGCGCTGAAAGCCTTTTGAACGGTCGGTTGCCCGACAGTTGCGTGGTGCGCCCGTTATTCGGAGCCATGCCCTTTGCGGCCCAGCGTGCCGCGATTGCCTCGGTGGAACAAGGGCGCAAAGTCGTGCTGGCGACGTCGATTGCCGAAACCTCGCTGACGATCCCCGACATCGAGGTCGTGGTGGATATGGGACAGGCCCGGCGGGCTCGGTTCGATCCGGGATCGGGCATGTCCCGGCTGGTGACCGAACGGGTGACCCGAGCCGAGGCCATACAGCGCGCGGGCCGGGCCGGACGTGTGGCCGAAGGGGTGTGTTACCGGCTCTGGTCAAAGGGGGAAGACGGTGCGCTGGCGGCCTACCCGCCTGCCGAGATCGAAGCGGCTGACCTGACCGGGCTGGCGCTGGAGCTGTCACTGTGGGGCGCCGACCCGGCCGATCTTGCCTTCCTGACTCCACCTCCCGAAGGGACGATGGCCGAGGCGCGGGCTTTGCTGACGATGCTGGGCGCACTCGACACCAATGGACGGATCACCGATCATGGGCGCGCCCTTGCGGCGCTGCCCTTGCATCCCCGGTTGGGGCATATGCTTGTGCGGGCCGGTCCGAACGCGGCCCCCTTGGCGGCGTTGATGACAGAGCGTGACCCCCTTCGCGGTGCTCCGGTGGATATCACCCTGCGGCAAGAGGCGCTGCGCGATCCCCGGGCCTTTCAGCGCAACAGGGTCTGGCAGGTCAACATGGGCGCCGTGGATCGGATCAATGCCGAGACCAGACGGCTGCGGAAACAGGCCAAGGGCGATTCGGCCGATCTGAGCCCCGCCGCCATGGCTGCGCTGGCCTATCCTGACCGCATCGGACAGCGGCGCAAGGGTGACGCGCCGCGCTATGTGCTGTCAGGGGGAAAAGGCGTTGTTCTGGACAGTGCGGATCCACTGGCCAACGCTCCGTTTCTGGTCGTCATCGACACGGATGGCAACCCGCGCGAGGCGAAGGTCCGGATGGCCACGCAGATTTTGGAACGCGACATCCGCGATCTGTTCGCGGATCAGATCAATTGGGTCGAGACGTGCGCCTGGTCCAAACGCGAGCGGCGGGTCGTGTCGCGACGGCAAGAGCGGTTCGGCGCGATCACGCTGGATGACCGCATCTGGAAGGACGTTCCAGACGACGCCGTGGCGCGCGCGATGCTGGACGGGATCCGCGATCTGGGCTTGCGGCTGGAGGGTGCCGCCGCGCGCCTGGCCGCCCGTGTCGAACTGGTGCGTGCCGATGGCGTTGATTTGCCCGATTTCTCTGTCGAGGGCCTGATGGCCGAGATGGACGACTGGTTGCTGCCCATGCTGTCAGGGGTCAAAAGCGCCGAAGACTGGAAGAAATTCGACCTTTTGCCCGCCCTGCGCGCGCGGTTGGACTGGGCACAGATGCAGGACCTGGACCGGCGCGCTCCGGGGTCATTTGAAACGCCCTTGGGGCGCAAGGTGCCAATTGATTACAGCGCTGCCGTGCCTGAAATCTCGGTCCGATTGCAGGAGGTTTTTGGCGTGACCCGACACCCGGCAATCGGCGGCCAGCCTTTGAAGATCACCCTGCTGTCACCGGCGCAGCGCCCAATCCAGATAACGCGCGACCTGCCCGGTTTCTGGGCTGGCTCTTACGCGGATGTGCGCAAGGACATGAGGGCCCAATACCCCAAACATCCCTGGCCCGAAGACCCGACCCGGGCTGATCCCACGCTGAGGGCGAAGCGCAGACGGGAATAGAGCCGTCAGAAAAACCCGAGCTTTGCCCAAAAATGCACAAAACAACCCGGCAAACCCTCAAAAACCGGCCAGAATTGGAAGGTCTATTTGAAACCCACCATTTCCGGTGTTAATTCATGTCGGCTTTGAAGGCATAGAGTAGACAGACAAAAAAACTGATGAATGCATGGCTGCAAAAAATCTGGGAAGAGGTCGGACGACCGCTGTTCCTGCGTCCCCGACGGGTGCAGTTTGCGGCGTTGTGCACCCGCGTTCATGACGGGCAGGACCAGGTCCTTCTGATCACCAGCCGTGACACCAAACGCTGGATCATCCCGAAAGGCTGGCCCATCGATGGTTTGAGTGGCGCGGAAACAGCCCTTCAGGAGGCCTGGGAAGAGGCCGGGGTACGCGCGGATGCGGTTCACGATGAACCCATCGGTCAGTTCACTTACGACAAGATCCTCAAAGACGGATCAGCGCAACCGGTATTGACCAATGTCTACAGGATTTCGGTACGTGCGCTGGCCGATGACTTTCCCGAGGCCGATCAGCGCGAGCGCAGCTGGTTTTCGCCGGCTGAAGCGGCCACGCTGGTGCAGGAGCCCGAGCTTCAGGCCTTGTTGCGCAAACTGTAAGGAATTCGCAACATTTTGATGGCACCCAGCTTGCCTGAGCAGCCGGATACCGTTAGTGGCGCACGATCCCTCAACATTTGACCAAGTTCATGTCTGACACGAATCCGAAACCACGCTGGCAAACGTTGGACAGCGACCTGCACCGAATTTCGCGGGTCGAGACCGCCAACATCCATGTCGCGCGCCACCTGCTGGCACCGGGGGTCGCGCTGGCCTTCATGGCGCTGGCCGGGCTGACGGCGGTGGTCCTGTTCGGTCGGGCGGATGGCAGCCATATCGTGGTCGCGGCGGCCGCGTTCGGGGCCTATATGGCGATCAATGTCGGTGCCAATGACGTGGCCAACAACATGGGCCCCGCGGTCGGCGCGAATGTGCTTACCATGGGCGGCGCCATCGTGATTGCCGCCATTGCCGAAAGCGCAGGCGCTTTGCTTGCGGGGGGTGATGTGGTCTCGACCATCTCCAAGGAGATCATCGATCCGGCCTCGGTGCAAAACAGCGAGGTGTTCATCTGGGCCATGATGGCGGCGCTGATATCGTCAGCCATGTGGGTCAACCTGGCAACCTGGATCGGCGCCCCTGTGTCCACCACGCATTCAGTCGTGGGTGGGGTCATGGGTGCAGGCATTGCCGCAGCGGGCCTGAGCGCGGTGAGCTGGGGCACGATGAGCGCAATTGCAGCCAGCTGGGTGATTTCGCCGATACTCGGGGGTGCGGTTGCGGCGGCTTTTCTGGCGCTGATCAGGTCAAAGATCCAGCATCAGGACGACAAGATTGCAGCCGCGCGCAAATGGGTGCCAATCCTTTTGGCGGTGATGGCTGGGGCCTTTGCCACCTATCTGTCCGTCAAAGGCCTGCAACGGATCGTGCATATCGATCCGGAAATGGCCCTGTTGATCGGGTTGGGCGTAGGGCTGCTGACCTGGTCCGTGACCGTCCCGTGGGTCAAGCGCAGATCCGAAGGGATGGAGAACCGAACCCGGTCGCTGAAGACGCTGTTCGGCCTGCCGCTTGTGATCTCGGCCACGTTCCTGAGCTTTGCCCATGGTGCTAATGACGTGGCCAATGCGGTCGGTCCGCTGGCTGCGATTGTCCACGCGGTCGAGTTCGGAGAGTTCGCCGCGAAAGTTCCAATCCCGCTTTGGGTGATGATCATCGGAGCGTTCGGGATTTCCTTCGGTCTGTTTCTGTTCGGCCCCAGGCTGATCCGGATGGTGGGCCGCCAGATCACCAAGCTGAACCCGATACGCGCCTTTTGCGTCGCCCTGTCGGCGGCGATCACCGTAATTCTGGCCAGCTGGCTTGGCCTGCCCGTCAGTTCGACCCATATCGCCGTTGGTGCAGTCTTTGGCGTCGGCTTCTACCGAGAGTGGGATTCCGAGCGCCGGCGCAAACAGGGAAAGCGTCAACGCACAGAACATCACCTTGCCCCGGAAGAATACCGCCGTCGCAAGCTGGTACGGCGGTCGCATTTCATGACCATCGTGGCCGCGTGGGTAGTCACTGTGCCCGCCGCCGCAACCATGTCGGCCGTCATTTACTGGGTGTTGACCGCGTTCGCCTGAGGGAGACCGTCAGAGCCTGATCTGTTCCGGCGACAACGGGTGATCGGGTGCATGCTTGATCAGGTCGGACACCTGCGTGCAGATGGGTGTTGGCACTCCGGTTTCGTGACCCATCCGGATGATGTGACCTTGCAGGCTGTCAATTTCCGTTTGCCGCTCGGCCATGAGGTCATAGGCCATGGACGTTCGCGCGCTGGGGTCGATTGTCAGCATCCGGGCCGCGATGCGGGTGAACAGCGGTGTCGGCAGCCGCAGAATATGCGGGGTCATCCATGCCGGAAGCGGTGTGGTCGAGGCCACGGGATGACCCGCCGCCTTGAGGACGGTCAGCGCCTCGGACATCTGATCCGCCATGAGATTGCGCCAGTCGCGGTTCATCAGCTGATCCACCAACGTGAGGCCCGACAAGGCATTGAGCGCATTGTTCAGGTTGATCACCAGCTTGCCCCATTGCACGGCTTCGATCTGGTCGCTGGACTTTACGGGAAGGTCTGCGCTGCTCAGCTGCGCAGCCAGATCACCGGTGCCGCTTTGGATGACGATCTCTCCGGACGTGGCCCGATGATAGGTGGCAGGGCCGTTTGGCACCACGTTGAACGGAACCATACCCGCACGCACATCGCGCCCCGGCAAGGCCTCACGCAATGTTGCGGCAGCTTCGATACCGTTTTGCCAGGACAGGATCGGGGCATCCTGCCGCGTAAAGCGCTCAATTTGCTCGGCCATGTCTGCGGTTGCACCCGATTTGACGGTGACGATGACCAGTTCGGCCTGATCCAGACAGGCCGGATCTTCGCTGAGCGTCAGGCCCCCGGTCGGAATCGTGACGTCAAGGCCATCAAAGTCAGTGACCTTCAGCCCGTGCTCTCGGATCGGGTCCAGCACACGGGCGCGACCCAGCAGGGTTACAGCGTGGCCCGCACGGGCCAGCAAAGCACCACAGTAACAGCCAATGCTGCCCGCGCCTGCAAGGACAAGATTCATGATACCCCCTCCGGTACACCCGAAAAGGATCACCGCAAACGTCCTGTGACACAAGCCCGCTTGCCCCCGACGTCACGCGCTAGCGGGCCAGCCGGGGTTTGGTGCGCTCAAGCTCTTTGGAAATAGGGATAAATTCCTGATCGTCGCCCGGAGGCAGTTGAAATGCACCATTGGCCCAATCGGCGCTTTTCCACTCACGGGTTGCGGTTTCGATTTTTTCCTTCGAAGACGAAACGAAATTCCACCAGATGTAGCGGTCTTCATTCAGGGTCGCTCCGCCCAGCAGCATCAGCCGTGCGCCCAATGCACCGGCCTTGACAGACAGCTTGTCCCCGGGCCGGAACACCATCATGCGGCCCTCGTCAAACCTGTCGCCCGCGATTTCGACCGAACCTTGCGTAACATAGACACCGCGATCTTCGTGGTCGTCAGGCAGAGGGAAAGACGCGCCGGGTTCCAATTGCACGTCGAGATAGAAGGTTTCGGACAGCATCGTGACCGGGCTGGTTTCACCATAAGCCGAACCCAGGATCAACCGGGCGCTGACGCCTGCATCCTGAATATGCGGCAACGCGGCCTGTTTGTGATGTTCGAAATCTGGGGCCATATCCTCATGCGCTTCGGGCAAAGCAATCCAGGTCTGAATGCCGAACAGGCTGTGTTTCCTGCCGCGTGTTTCGTCACTGGTGCGCTCGGAATGGGTGACACCACGCCCTGCAACCATCCAGTTGACCTCGCCGGGATAGATCATCTGATGTGTGCCAAGGCTGTCACGGTGCTCGAATTCGCCCTGGTACAGATAGGTAACCGTGCCCAGTCCGATATGGGGGTGGGGGCGCACGTCGATGCCGCCTTCGGTGATGAATTCAGCCGGCCCCATTTGATCGAAAAATATGAAAGGGCCTACCAACTGTCGTTTTACCGAAGGCAGCGCGCGGCGCACTTCGAACCCTCCCAGGTCACGGGCACGCGGGATGATTAATGTGTCCAGCGCCGGATTCTCCGAAATGCACTCCGGATTGTGTGTCGGGTTCCAACTCATTTAAGCTCTCCCTTCGTTGCAGATGGTCAGGCCAGCCGCGTTCACTCAGGTAAGAAATAGCCACGCGAAGCCGCCCATAAAGTGCACAATCGCACAGATTGAGTGCGGCGCCGTTCCGATCAACGCGGCCAGAGTTGCGGGAAAAACGGCCCGTCAATCCGATCCCCCTCGCCATAGCCTGCCGCCTCGAACTGCGCACGCTCGTCCTTGGCCCAGTCGCCGCGATACCGGATGACACCATCAGGTGCCGTCATGCGAAGGGTGAAGCGCCGCACCGTTTCCGACGGCGTGGTCGAGGACAACCCGCCATGCAGCGTTCGCATGTCGAAAAAGATACAATCCCCAAGCTCCAGATCCCATTGCAGCAACTCATACGCGCCTGGGTCGGCATTGACATCGGGTGGCGGATGATAGGTCAGCCCGGCGACTTCGGTGGGCTCATAGCTGGGATGTCCATCGACAAACCGCACCCGCATGAACAGCTTGTCCCATAGGTGTGAACCCTTCACGAATGCGATGCCGTTTTCCTTGGTCACGGGTTCCAGCGGCAGCCAAAGGACACACATCGCGCCTTCGAAGTCGAAGTAAGACAGGTCCTGATGGAAGGGCGGGCGCGAGGTCGAGCCGGCCTCGCGCAGGAACCAGTTGTCCATGACAAGGTTGATGGATGGCACCCCCAGCAACCCGGCGGCAAGCGGAGCGCAGGGCGACTTGTGAACGAATTCGTTGAATTGCGGGATTTTGTTCCAGGCCCAGTAGTCTTCGTAATAGCCCGGGGCGTTCGGATCCTTGGTATGACGGGTGAAATTATCCGTCGGCGTGTCAAGGTCGGCGTCGATACCTGCGCGCAGCAATGACAACCAGTCGGATGAGAATTTCGACCGCAGAACAACAGCACCATCGCGTTGGAAGGCGGCAATGTCTTCCTGTGTGACCATATCTGCTGTCGTCATGGAATAATCATCCCGATGTGGTTCGGTGGCCCCGAGCATCGCACCAGGCACCGCCAGAGGTCAAAGAGATTCGTTTCGACGACCCGGAATCACTCACAGAACCGTGAGGACGCGGGGATCCAACCGCGCACGGCCTCGGATTTTGAACGAAACATGCTATGTTTCAGATGGAAGCCGCAGACTGACAAAAGTGGATCGCGTATTGGAGGTTTCTCGATGACAGATGCGTTGATGTCCCGCCGTTCCCTGTTCACCCAAGGTGTTGCCGTGTTGGCAACCGGGGCCGCGGGGCTTTGGGTGCCTGCCCGCGCAGCCGGGATTGCGCCGACGCCTTCGATGCGGGGCGGATCGAACAACTATCGCCCCGGCGCGCCAATCGTGGACCTGATCGGTGGCGGCGGGTTCTGGATGACCGGCACCGTACGACGGGCGGGCGATGGCGCCCCCCTGCCCGGCCAGCGCATACAGATCTGGGCCCATACCACAGAAGGGCACGAGCGTGACCCGCAAAGCCATGGAGCGACCTTGACGGATGAAAAGGGTGAATTCCGCCTGGAAATGCCGCAGATCGTTCCTGCATTCGGTCAACCGCACGGGCATCTGGCCTATGACAGCGGCGCGTTCGAAACCGTGTTCCTGCGGCCTGTGATGTCCAGTTCCAAAGACAAGGCACTGGCTGCGCATTTCGTGTTGCAACCGCTCTGATCCCGGTGATCCGAACCGGTGCCATTTGGGCGACCCTGATCGCCGCCCTTGCCGTTCCCCTGATCGCTGCGGCAGGCAGCCCGTATCTTGCCTGGCGCGATCCAGCCTATATCCTCGCCGGGTTTGCCGGAATTCTGAGCTTGGGCCTGCTGCTGCTGCAACCGCTTCTGGCCGGAAGATACCTTCCGGGCCTGTCCGCAGTGATGAGCCGCCACATTCACCGCTGGATCGGCCTGACCCTTGTGCTGGCGATTGTTGTCCATGTCGCGGGGTTGTGGCTTACCAGCCCGCCGGATGTGGTGGATGCATTGTTGTTCGCATCGCCAACGCCGTTCTCGGCCTGGGGTGTCATTGCCATGTGGACCGCTTTCGGGGTGGCCCTGTTAGGGGTCTTCCGCAAACGTCTGCGCCTGCGTTTTCGTTTTTGGCGGCTGAGCCACACCGCACTGGCCGGGGTGACGATTGTCGGCAGCCTTGTTCACGCCATGCTGATCGAAGGCACGATGGAGATCGTAACCAAAACAGCGCTTTGCGCACTGGTCCTCTTGGCGAGCGCAAGCACGCTCGCCAAATTGAAAGTGTGGGATATCCGTCGACGCCCTTAGACGCCCAGGCACCAGCGCATCACCGCCTTTTGTGCATGCAGACGGTTTTCGGCCTCATCAAAAATGACCGAGTTCGGGCCGTCCATGACCTCGGAGGTCGCTTCTTCCTCGCGGTGGGCCGGCAGGCAATGCATGAACAGCGCATCCGGTTTGGCATGCGACATGAGTTCAGCATTGACCTGATACGGACGCAGCATGTTGTGGCGGCGCTCTTTGGCCGACTGGGAATCATGCATCGAAACCCAGGTGTCCGCGACGACGAGGTCCGCGCCTTCCACCGCTTTGTGCGGATCCCTTTCGATCACGATTTTCGAACCTTTCTGGCGGGCAAACCCCATGAACTCTTCTTCCGGGTCAAGCTGAGCGGGGCCAGTGAAAGTCAGATCGAACCCGAATTGACCGGCGGCGTGCAGGAAGGAAGCGCAGACATTGTTGCCATCGCCGGTCCAGACCACCTTTTTGCCCGCGATGGGGCCACGATGTTCCTCGAATGTCAGAACGTCGGCCATGATCTGGCAGGGATGGGTGCGGTCGGTCAGGCCGTTGATCACCGGAACGTCCGAGTATTCGGCCATTTCGGTCAGGATGGTTTCATCAAAGGTGCGGATCATGATCATGTCGACATAGCGCGACAGCACGCGGGCGGTGTCGGCGATGGTTTCGCCGTGACCCAGCTGCATGTCCTTGCCGGACAGCACCATGGTCTGCCCGCCCATCTGGCGCACGCCCACATCGAAAGACACGCGCGTCCGCGTCGAAGGCTTTTCGAAGATCAGCGCCACCATGCGATCTTTCAGCGGTTGTTCGTCGTCGGGGGCGGCCTTGGGGCGGCCCAAACGCGCCTGTTTCATCACGCCCGCCTGATCGATCATGGCCCGCAGATCGGTGGAATCGGTTTTGTGGATATCAAGAAAATGGTTCATGTCGGTTCGTTTCCTGGCTGTCGGTTGCCGGGGGCGCCGCCCCCGGACCCCCGGAGTATTTGGGAAAAGATGAAAATCAGGCGGTTTGGAGCTGGGTCTCGATCTGCCGGGCAGCCTTGTCGAGGCGGATCGTGGCCTGAGCGATATCGTCCTCTGTCAGGGTGAGAGGCGGCAGAAGGCGGATCACGTTGTCGGCGGCGGGAACGGTGATGACGAGGTTGTCATAACCTGCATTGACCACGTCGATATTGGCAGGCTTGCACTTGAGGCCGAGCATCAGGCCCGATCCGCGCACCTCTTCGAACACGTCGGGGTGATCTGCGATCAGGGCTTCGAGCTTTTGGCGCAGCAGGCCCGCCTTGCGGTTGACGCTTTCCAAAAAGGCGGGTGTTGCCACATGATCGATCACCGCGCAGCCCACGGCGCAGCCCAGCGGGTTGCCGCCATAGGTCGAACCATGGGTGCCTGCTGTCATGCCGCTGGCCGCGTCTTCGGTGGCCAGGACTGCGCCCAGAGGGAAGCCGCCGCCGATGCCCTTGGCGACCATCATGATATCAGGGGTGATCCCAGCCCATTCATGGGCAAAGAGCTTGCCTGTCCGGCCGACCCCGCACTGGACTTCATCAAGGATCAGCAGCAGCCCGTTGTCGTCGCAGATCTGGCGCAGCGCCTTGAGTTCGGCGTCGGGGACCGGGCGGATGCCGCCCTCGCCCTGGATGGGCTCGATCAGGATCGCGGCGGTCTTGTCGGTGATGGCGTCGGTCACGCCGTCGAGGTCTCCGAAGGCCACATGCACGAAACCCGGCAGCAGAGGGCCGAAGCCCTTGGTCATTTTCTCGGACCCGGCAGCGGCGATGCCGGCTGACGACCGGCCGTGGAACGAACCGTCGAAAGTGATGATCTCGACCCGCTCGGGCTGAGCTTTGTCATGGAAATACTTGCGGGCCATTTTTACGGCCAGTTCGCAGGATTCCGTGCCGGAGTTCGTGAAGAAAACCGTATCGGCAAAACTGTTTTCCACCAGCTTGTCTGCCAACGCCTGTTGCTGAGGAATGTTGTACAGGTTCGAGACATGCCACAGCGCATGGGCCTGGTCAGTCAGCGCGGCCACCAATGCCGGATGGGCATGGCCCAGTGCGTTCACGGCGATCCCTGCGCCGAGGTCCAGGAAACGTCGGCCATCCGCCTCGGTCAGCCAGGCGCCTTCGCCCTTCACGAAGGTCAGGGGCGCACGGTTATAGGTCGGCAGAACGGACGGGATCATGGGATCATCCTTTTCAGGTAGTATGAGCCTCGTGAGTGATACACGAAGGCCCTGTTCGTCAACAATTTTGGTGAGGTCTGTGCCGATTTGTCGGGCACACGAGATCAAACAGGCCGGTTACGCAAAGATGCGTCGGCGTCGTAGCAGTTGGATATGCACATGTTTGATCATGGCCGACCGTATAGCGATGCTTGCACAGGTTGGGAAGCCAGTATTTTGCAGGGATCGAATTTTGCCCTTGCCAAAGCCTGTGCAACGGCGCACCGCTTGGCCATGTTCCAACCCAAGCACCACAATCCACCGCTTGCCGCTGCGCTGATTTTTGTCGCCACCGCCTTTATCGCCGCGACGACGCTGCTGGCCAAGGCGCTCGGGACGGATGCGTTGGGCCCGTCCTTGCACGCCATGCAGATCAGTCACGGGCGGTTTCTGTTTGCCCTGCTGGCGATCGTGCTGGCGGTTGCAGCTTTGCGGCCCCGGTTGGTGCGGCCCCATTGGGGGCTTCACGTCGGGCGGACCAGTTTTGGCTGGGCGGGGGTGACATTGATGTTCGCGTCGGTTGCCTTCATTCCGATGGCGGATGCGACGGCCATATCCTTTCTGAACCCTGTCTTTGGTATGGTGCTGGCCATTCCTCTGCTGCACGAGCGGGTTGGTCCTTGGCGCTGGCTGGCGGCGGCTGTCGCCTTGACGGGCGCGTTGATCCTGCTGCGCCCGACCCCCGCCAGCTTTCAGCCTGCCGCGCTTCTGGCGCTGGCGGCGGCTGCGCTGATCGGGATGGAGCTGATTTTCATCAAAAAACTGTCCGGGCGCGAGCCACCGATGCAGATCCTGCTGTTCAATAACGCGATGGGTTTGCTGATCGCCACTTTGGCCGTCAGCTTCGTCTTTCAGATGCCGACCCCGCAGCAGTGGGCGGCATTGGTGGGGATCGGCGTTCTGATGGCCTGTGCGCAGGCCTGTTTCGTCAACGGCATGGCGCGGGCGGATGCATCCTTTGTGGCCCCGATCAGCTATGCCACGCTGATCTTTGCCGCCCTTTACGACTTGGCGGTCTTTGATGTAATCCCCGACTGGATCAGTCTGATCGGGTCTGCGACCATTCTGGCCGGTGGGCTGATCCTGGTCTGGCGAGAAGCGGTGCGGCGCCGCGTCTGAGAGCCTGCCCTGCACGGCGGAAACGGGTGCGCCTGCATCCCGGCCCCGGCCCTTGCAACCGGTCGCGATGGCTGGGCCAGCCTAAGCCTTGAGGCGATATCCGGTGCGCAGCATCAGCCAGGTGATGGTTCCGATCACGAGTGTTGCAAACGTACAAACCGCCATTCCCAGCCACGGAGAGCTGTCGGATACTCCGATCATTCCGTAGCGCAAACCATCTATCAGATAGAACACCGGGTTCAGGTGGGTCAGGCGGTTCAGCACGGGCGGCAGCGCCTCGACCGAGTAGAACGTGCCCGACAGGAAGGCCAGCGGCGTGACGATAAAGTTGGTGATTGCTGCCATCTGGTCGAACTTGTTGGCGAAGATACCGGCAAACAGGCCCAACGCGCCCATGAATGCCCCACCCAGAACAACAAAGGTCAGCGCGATCAGGGGGTGCTGAGGCGCAATGGAGAGCAAGACCAAAAACGCAATCGAGATCACCAGTGCGATCATCACGCCTCGGGCAATACCACCCGCGAGGTAACCCAGCAGAATCTCGAGCGGTGACAGCGGCGGCATCAAAGTATCGACGATATTGCCCTGCACCTTGGCGATCACCATCGAGGACGAGGTATTGGCAAAGGCATTCTGGATCACCGTCATCATCATGATCCCCGGTGCCAGAAACATCACAAACGGCACACCCATGATATCGGGCCGGCTGGGTCCGATGGCGATGGTGAAGATCAACAGGAACAGCCCCGCCGTAACCAGAGGTGCCAGAACCGTCTGCGTCCAGACGGCCAGAAAACGCAGGGTTTCGCGCTGCGCCAGCGTGTACAGGCCCATCCAGTTGACTGCTCCGAAGCGACGCGCGGTCTGATCTGCGGGATTTTGCATGATTTGCCCTCAAGCTGATTCGAAGACAGCTTGTAACTCGGGCAGCAGTGTTTAGAATAGGGGGCTGAGACGAATTCCCAAGGCGGCCCGAATCCGGGGCCGCTTTCCGCTTTTGAAAGGCTAACGATGTCCTGGACAGACGAGCGTGTTGAACTGCTGAAGAAGATGTGGGGCGAAGGCCAGTCGGCCAGCCAGATTGCCAAGGAACTGGGTGGCGTGACCCGCAATGCGGTGATCGGCAAGGTGCACCGCCTGGGCCTGTCGAACCGGACGGCAGGCGCATCCCCGGCCAAGGCGGAACCGAAAGAAAAACCGGCGCCCGCCCCCAAGGCCGAGGCCAAGCCCAAACCTGCACCCAAGACCGAACCGGCGCGTCCGGCCCCGGCCCCGACCGCCGAGGCGAAACCGGTCGTTCCGGCCCGCCGTCAGATCATCCCCGCCGGTCAGCCGCTGCCACCGCAGCCATCGGCCAATGAGATCAGCCCCGAGGCGCTGGCCAAGGTCAACGAGGTTGAAAAGAAAGCCAAGAAGCTGACTTTGATGGAATTGACCGAGAAGACATGCAAATGGCCCGTGGGCGACCCCGCGACCGAGGATTTCTGGTTCTGCGGCCTTCCGGTTGAGGCGGGCAAACCCTATTGCGAGGCGCATGTGGGAGTGGCCTTCCAGCCGATGAGCTCGCGCAGGGATCGTCGGCGGTAATTGCGAACACAAGAACCTAAATCATGTCTATGGAACGTGAAAAGGGCGCAGGCATTTCGCCACGCCTCTACCGGAGACGTTGCATAGTCAAGAACGACGCAAGGCGTAACGGGTTCTTACAAAGAAAACACCCTCGCTGAATGCTGCGAGGGTGTTTTAGTTCGGAGCGTCAGCTTTGCGGACAAAGTTGCCGTAGGCTCATCGCTTTCTGATCCTCCCCCTCTGAAGTGGTCCGCCGTTATGGTTAAGAAAATGGAGGAACCACATGGTGAACAAGCGACCGAAGCCGGAAGAGATTGTCTCGAAGTT
>NZ_WVQV01000015.1:0-59851 GCF_013110585.1 Ruegeria sp. HKCCD6119
CAATCGTGCCGATGTTGACGTGCGGTTTTGTACGCTCAAACTTTTCCTTTGCCATGATGGCCTCCTTTTTCGGTAATGAAGGGAGCGTGATACCCACGCTCCCTCAAATCTTCGCTTATGCGTATTTCGCCTGGATCTCGTCCGAGATGTTCTGCGGAACCGGATCGTAGTGGTCGAACTGCATGGTGAACTGGGCACGGCCCGACGACATCGAACGCAGAGTGTTGATGTAGCCGAACATGTTTGCCAGCGGAACGAACGCGTCGATCGCGATTGCGTTGCCGCGCGGTTCCTGACCAGAGACCTGACCACGACGCGACGTCAGGTCGCCGATGATACCGCCGGTGTATTCTTCCGGAGTGATCACTTCGACCTTCATGATCGGTTCCAGCAGCTTCGCGCCAGCTTTGCGCATGCCTTCACGCATACACATACGGGCCGCGATTTCGAACGCCAGAACGCTCGAGTCAACGTCGTGGAACTTACCGTCCAGCAGGGCAACCTTGAAGTCGATCACGGGGAAGCCAGCCAGAGGGCCGCTGTCCATGACCGAGTTGATGCCTTTTTCAACACCGGGGATGTATTCCTTCGGAACGGCACCACCAACGATGCGGCTTTCGAACGAATAACCTTCGCCCGCCTCGGTGGGCTGAATCTCCAGCTTGACTTCGGCGAACTGACCCGAACCACCCGACTGTTTCTTGTGGGTATAGGTGTGCTCGACCGGCATCGAGATGGTTTCACGATAGGCCACCTGCGGTGCACCGATGTTCGCTTCAACCTTGAACTCGCGCTTGAGACGGTCCACCAGGATGTCCAGGTGAAGTTCGCCCATGCCCTTCATGATGGTCTGACCCGATTCCAGATCGGTTTCCACACGGAAGGACGGGTCTTCGGCGGCCAGACGGGCCAGACCCTGAGACATTTTCTCCTGGTCGCCCTTGGTTTTGGGCTCGACCGCGATCTCGATCACCGGATCGGGGAAGGTCATGGTTTCCAGAACCACCGGATCCTTCGCGTCACACAGGGTGTCACCGGTGGTGGTGTCTTTCAGACCCGCCAGCGCGATGATGTCGCCTGCAAACGCTTCTTCGATCTCTTCCCGGTTGTTCGAGTGCATCATCATCATACGACCGATGCGCTCTTTCTTGCCTTTGGTCGAGTTCAGGATCGAGTCACCCTTGTTCAGCACGCCCGAATAAATCCGGGTGAAAGTCAGCGAACCGACGAAGGGATCGTTCATGATTTTGAACGCCAGGCCCGAGAACGCCATGTTGTCGTCAGCACGACGGGCGATGTCACGAACTTCTTCCTCGTCACCGGGTTTGAAGCCCATGTAATCGACAACGTCCAGCGGGCTGGGCAGATAGTCGATCACAGCGTTGAGCAGCGGCTGAACGCCTTTGTTCTTGAACGCAGAACCACCAAGTACCGGAACGAACGCGATTTCCAGTGTGCCCTTGCGCAGCAGTTTACGCAGGGTCGGAACGTCGGGCTCATTGCCTTCCAGGTATTCCATCATCGCGTCGTCGTCCATTTCGACGGCCGCTTCGATCATCTTGCCGCGCCATTCTTCAGCCATGTCTTTCAGGCTGTCGCGGATGGGGGCTTTGATCCAGCTTGCGCCCAGGTCTTCACCCTGCCACAGCCATTCTTCCATGGTGACCAGGTCGATCAGACCTTCCAGCTCAGATTCGGCGCCAATCGGGATACCAACCGGAACAGCACGTGCGCCGGTGCGGTCTTCGATCATGCGAACGCAGTTGAAGAAGTCTGCGCCGATCTTGTCCATCTTGTTAACGAAAACCATACGCGGAACCTTGTAGCGGTCAGCCTGACGCCACACGGTTTCGGTCTGGGGCTCAACACCGGCGTTTGCGTCCAGAACGCAGACGGCACCGTCGAGAACCGCCAGCGAGCGTTCGACTTCGATGGTGAAGTCAACGTGGCCGGGGGTGTCGATGATGTTCAGGCGGTGCTTGGGGGTATCGGCGGTTTTACCGTCCTCGGTGCGTTCCCAGAACGTGGTGGTCGCAGCCGAAGTGATGGTGATGCCGCGTTCCTGCTCCTGCTCCATCCAGTCCATGGTGGCTGCACCGTCGTGCACCTCACCGATGTTGTGGGATTTACCAGTGTAATACAGGATACGCTCCGAGCAGGTGGTCTTACCTGCGTCGATGTGCGCCATGATACCGAAGTTACGGTATAGTTCGAGCGGATATTCGCGTGCCATTTGGATAAGCCTCTAGAATTACCAGCGGTAATGGCTGAAGGCTTTGTTCGCCTCGGCCATCTTGTGGGTGTCTTCGCGCTTCTTAACGGCAGTACCGCGGGACTGTACGGCGTCCAGCAGTTCGCCGGCGAGGCGTTCTTCCATGGTGTTTTCGTTGCGGCCGCGCGCAGCGGTGATCAGCCAGCGGATGGCCAGAGCTTCGCGGCGCTCGGGGCGGACTTCGACCGGAACCTGGTAGGTTGCACCACCAACCCGGCGCGAGCGAACCTCGACCGAAGGTTTGATGTTGTCGAGCGCTTCGTGGAACACTTCGACAGGAGCGCGCTTTACCTTGTTCTCAACGCGGTCAAATGCGTTGTAGACGATGCGCTCTGCGACCGACTTCTTGCCGTCGATCATCAGGTTGTTCATGAATTTGGTCAGTACCTTGTCGCCAAATTTGGCGTCAGGCAGGACTTCGCGTTTTTCGGCGGCGTGACGACGTGACATATCAGCCTCTCCTTCTTACTTGGGACGCTTCGCGCCGTATTTCGAACGACGTTGCTTACGGTCTTTGACGCCCTGAGTATCCAGAACACCGCGCAGGATGTGGTAACGCACACCGGGAAGGTCTTTCACACGGCCGCCACGGATCAGAACAACCGAGTGTTCCTGCAGGTTGTGGCTTTCACCAGGGATGTACGAGATGACTTCGAACCCGTTGGTCAGGCGCACCTTGGCAACCTTACGCATCGCCGAGTTCGGCTTTTTAGGCGTTGTGGTATAGACACGTGTGCAGACACCGCGCTTTTGCGGGCACTGCTCCAGGTGCATGGACTTCGAGCGTTTGACTTTGGGCTGCCGCGGCTTGCGGATCAGCTGTTGAATAGTTGGCATTCCGGTTCTTTCCCCGTTTTGCAACACACATGACATGCACGCGCGTTGCGTGCGGCTAAATTCGCTGCACTTATGCGTCCACAAGCGCAAAACCCACGAGCGTTCCCATTCCGAGGTGAACGTCGCGGTTGGTTCTCAGAGGGCGCGAACTGCAAAATTGTCCGGGCCTTGACCAGTTCATTACTGGAATCGGCTACGGGGCGGCCCCCGGTACCGAGATGACGCGCGTATAGGGGGAGTCGGCCCAAGTGTCAACAGCACGATACCGGCGCCCCGGCGCGCGCGTTGAATGCAGCCTGTAGGATTGCCATTCCTGCGCGCCGCTGTCCCGGTTGCGGCTGAACCGCCGCAAGGGCATAGTCGGGTCGAATATCTGCTGATGGATTACAGATGCAAGTGATTGGCCTTTGCCGGTTTTCCTATCCCGCAACCGGCGGTTTTCGGCTGAACCGGGATACGATCGAAGAGCAACGGCAATTTCTGTATGCCCCCGACAGGCTGGAAGAACGCTTTCGTCTTTTCGAGGCGATCACCCTGCCCGGTTTTCGCACCCAGACCGATGAGACGTTCGAGTTGTTTGTTTTGACCGGGACGTGCCTGCCTCAGATTCATGCGGACCGGCTGCGCGACCTGACCGCCGGGATCAAACAGATCCGTATCATAGCAAAAAAACCAGGGGATCATAAGCAGATTGTACGAGAGGTGCTGAACACCGCCCGCGCGGACCCGCATCAGCCGTGCCTACAGTTTCGGCATGATGACGATGACGCCGTTTCCGTTGATTTCATAGAACGCCTCCGCGCTGCTGTTGTCGAAAACACAGGGCTGATGCAGCAGAGCGAGTCCGTCGGTATA
This sequence comes from Ruegeria sp. HKCCD6119, assembly GCF_013110585.1. Lineage (NCBI taxonomy): Bacteria > Pseudomonadati > Pseudomonadota > Alphaproteobacteria > Rhodobacterales > Roseobacteraceae > Ruegeria > Ruegeria sp. HKCCD6119. The sequence continues at coordinate 3,965 of NZ_WVQV01000015.1, forward strand.
GATTTCAATCAAGGGTACATCGCCCGGCGCGAGGCCCACGGAATTCGGGCCGCTCGGGTCTATCGATCGCTGCTGGGCGTTGGCCTGGGCATGCATGTTCAAGCCGGAAGCACGCGGACGATATTTGACCGGTTGCACAACAGGCTCGCCCGGTTCATGCCCGTGGTCAGCTATCCGGACACGCCCATGTGGGTCAGGATGCTGCACGATTTCAACGACTCGGACCACGCGCGCAAAGATACCAGCGAGTTGTCGCCTTTCACGCCTGAACAGGCTGAAGACTTGCGGGTACGGTTCTCGATCGACCCTGACGCGTTCGAGGCCAGATATGCGGCGCGCTGAGAAAATGCAGGTCATCGGTCTTTGCCGGTTTTCCTATCCCGCAATTGGCGGCTTTCAGACAACGCACGAGAGCGTCGAAGATAGACGGCAATTCCTGTACCAGCACGACAGGTTGGAAGAACGGTTTCGCCTGTTCGAGACGGTCGCCCTGCCCGGTTTCAAAAAACAGTCCGACGAAGATTTCCAGTTGGTGATCGTGGTCGGCCACTGCCTGCCCAAGCTGGCATTTGACCGCCTCAACGATCTGACCGGTGGGCTGAAACAGGTGCGCATAGTCGCGAAACCTCCGGGGCGTCACAGAAAAGTCATGCAGGATGTCCTGAATTCGGCACGGACCGATCCCGACCAACCCTGCCTTCAGTTTCGCCACGACGATGATGATGCAGTGGCCGTGGATTTTGTCGAGCGGTTCCGGGGCTGTGTCAGGGAATGTGTCGGCTTGTTCGAAAGGCACGCGATGGTCGCCGTTGACTTCAACTGCGGTTATCTGGCCCGCGCCAATTCCGAGGGGATACAGGCCACGCGCGTGCATCGCCCGTTGATCACTGCCGGTCTGGGAATGTACGTGCGGGGCGGGCAGCGGAAGTCGATCATGAATTTTGCCCATAACAGGATCAACCGCGCGATGCCCGTTGTGACCCGACCCGACAGTCCGATGTGGGTAAGAGGATTGAACCGGTTCAATGACTCACCGCGAACCAGAAACATGGATGTCGCGCTCAACCCTCTTACCCGGCAGCAGGAGCTCGAGTTTCAAACCCGTTTCGCCATTGATCCGGACATGGTCAGACGGAGTCACGCCAAGCCCTGACGCGCACGTGCCCGGAACAAGGTGAACAGACCGGCACCCACGATCAGGACAGCACCCAGCATCGTCAGGCTGTCAGGCCATTCGTCAAACACGACCCAACCCAACCCGAGCGCCCAGATCAGACTGGAATATCTGAATGGTGCAACGAATCCGACATCTCCCTGACGCATGACCATGACGCTGAACAAATAGCCAAGCAGCACAAACACGGCCGCCGCCGCGACCAGGGAACCCGCCGTTGCCGAAACCACAACCCATCCTTCGAAAACCGAGGCTATTGCCGCGGCCCCCGCTATGGAAACCGAGGTGGCAAGGGTAACCAGCATTGACGGCACGTCGGCTGACATGCGTCGCGTGATGAGGTCCCGAACTGTAATCGAAACCACTGCAACCAGCACATAGATGGAATACACGCTGAACCCCTCTGGCCCGGGTCTTACGATCAGCAGCATTCCGACGAACCCCACGGCGATTGCCAAAGCGCGTCGCCAACCAACCTGTTCGGAAAAAACCAAAGCAGCACCCAATGTTACCGTAAGCGGCAATGCCTGAAGAATGGCCGTAACATTGGCAAGCGGCATGTTCTTCAGCGCCGTCAGGAAAAAGAATGTCGCCGCCAGCTCTGCAAGGCAGCGCAGTGCAACCAGCCACTTGTCATGGCGCGAAAAATTCAGATGCAACGTGCCCAGTGACCGGGCAAGTACATAGATCAGAAATACAGCCAGGAACCCGCGCATGGCCACCAACTGAAACAATGGCAGATCCTGCAAGGCAACCTTCACCAGCGTATCGTTCAAGGTAAAGGCAGCCATGCTGCCCATCATCAGCAAAGCGCCTTTGGTGTTTGGAGTCATGCTGCTTCGGGCTCCGGGGCTATTGATCGCCCCGCATTGGCCGCCGAGTCGGGCTGGATGTCAATAACGCACCACGGGGTACAGAGATCATCAACCGAATGGGAGGATGGTCCCGAACAGGTTCAGGCTGGAAGGCTCTGTCGTGTCTTTTACAAACTCAACCCAGTCTTCCCCGTATACAAGTTCGAAAAACACAGGATATTTCCACACGAAATTATGAAAGGAAAAGGTCGTCACCAACGCACCAACCGTGAGCGCCCCGGCGAACTCTCGCAGTTTACCTTTCAAAAACAGCATAACCATGATGCAGGCCCCGCCTGCGAGGCCGAGGCTGACGAAATCCTGCGTTCCCACTTTGCCGGGCACCGGAATGCCAACCGATTGATATTGAATCAGGCGGGACAGGAAGACCGCAATAACACCCAGTATAAAAGCCCCCAGAAACGCAGCGGGATAACCCAGACGTTGCCAGATACTCTCGGTTCGAGGCAGAGGCGACTTGCGTGTGCTTTCTTCTGAACGCTTCTTGATCCGTGCCACACGGTCCTCGAAAGAGTTGCCTTTGGTGTCCATTGTTCAGCTCAATATAATCCGAAAACACAGAATATCGCTAAACCACCGATTGCAGAACCACAAGCCTGATGCAATCGGGTCAAAGGCTGTGCTCTGTCACGACGGTTCACAATTGCGCACCTGGAGCGGCAACAAAAAAGGCCCCACGAAATCGCAGGGCCTTTTTTTGGTTTTGAATGACGCGGTTTATTCGCGGCTTTCCGGTGTTTCGACCAGAACGTCCAGCTCATCCCCGACCATATCATCATCCATGATCGGTGCGGCCAGGGCGGCGGCGGCCTCGGCCTCTTCCCGGCGGGCTTCGATCACCACATTGTCACGCGACTGCGCGATGTGGCGGACAGCCTGCGTCGCCCCACCGGTACCGGCGGGGATCAGACGACCGACGATGACGTTCTCTTTCAGGCCGACCAGCTTGTCCTTCTTGCCCTGAACCGAAGCTTCGGTCAGCACGCGGGTGGTCTCCTGGAACGACGCCGCCGAGATGAACGAGCGCGTCTGCAACGAGGCCTTGGTGATCCCCAACAGGATCGGCTCACCCTGAGCAGGGCGACCACCGCGGGCGATGGTCTTTTCGTTGGCCGCGTCGAACTCCTGCTTGTCGACATGTTCGCCCTTCAACAGGGTGGTGTCACCCGAATCCAGGATCTCCCACTTCTGCAGCATCTGGCGCACGATGACCTCGATGTGCTTGTCGTTGATCTTCACGCCCTGCAGACGATACACGTCCTGCACCTCGTCGATCATGTAATCCGCCAGCGCTTCGACACCCATGATGGACAGGATGTCATGCGGAGCCGGGTTACCGTCCATCAGGTATTCACCCTTCTGGATGAAGTCCCCTTCGGCGACCGGGATGTGCTTGCCCTTGGGCACCATGTACTCGATGGTCTCCATGGACTCGTCAGCCGGCTCGATGCTGATGCGGCGTTTGTTCTTGTAGTCGCGGCCAAAGCGCACGTAACCATCGGCCTCGGCGATGATCGCGTGATCTTTCGGACGGCGGGCTTCGAACAGTTCGGCCACACGCGGCAGACCACCTGTGATGTCCTTGGTCTTGGCACCTTCGCGCGGGATACGCGCGACGACGTCACCGGCTTCGACCTTCTGGCCGTCTTCGACCGACAGGATCGCATCCACCGACATCGGATAGTGAACCGGGTTGCCCGCATCGTTGCGGACCGGCTCGCCATCTTCGCCAACCAGAATGATCTCGGGCTTGAGGTCGCTGCCCTTGGGGGCGGCGCGCCAGTCGATCACGATCTTCTGGGTCATGCCAGTTGCTTCGTCGGTCTCGTCGCGGACAGCGAGGCCCGAAACCAGATCGACATATTTTGCAGTACCGGCTTTCTCGGCGATGATCGGCAGGGTGTAGGGATCCCACTCGAACAGCTTGTCGCCACGGGCCACCTTGGTGCCGTCCTTGACGAACAGCTTGGAGCCGTAGCCCAGCTTGTGGCTGGCACGCTCTTCGCCGTGTTCGTCCTTGATCACCAGCTTCATGTTCCGGCCCATGACCAGGCTTTCGCCGGCTGCGTTGACCAGAATCTGCGGGTTCTCGAAGGAAACGATACCTTCCTGGCTGGCTTCCTGGAACGACTGCTGACCACCCTGCGCAACACCACCGATGTGGAAGGTCCGCATGGTCAGCTGTGTACCGGGTTCACCGATCGACTGCGCCGCGATGATGCCGACAGCTTCACCTGTGTTCACCATCGTACCGCGTGCAAGGTCACGACCATAGCAGGTTGCACAGACGCCTTCCTCGGACTCACAGGTCAGAGGCGAGCGGATGCGCATCGACTGAACGCCGGCTTCGTCGATCGTGTCGGCCATACGTTCGTCGATCAGCTGACCGGCTGCGACGATCACCTCATCGGTGCCCGGACGCAGAACATCGTCAGCCGCCACACGGCCTAGCACACGTTCGGCCAGCGAGGCGACAACCTCACCGTCGTTCACGGCTGCTTCGGCGGTGATCGCACGCTCGGTGCCGCAGTCGATCTCACGAACGATGCAGTCCTGCGCCACATCCACCAGACGACGGGTCAGGTAACCCGAGTTCGCCGTCTTCAGAGCGGTATCCGACAGACCCTTACGGGCACCGTGGGTCGAGTTGAAGTACTCGAGAACGGTCAGACCTTCTTTAAAGTTCGAGATGATCGGCGTCTCGATGATGTCACCGTTCGGTTTGGCCATCAGGCCACGCATACCGCCCAGCTGTTTCATCTGAGTAACCGAGCCACGCGCACCCGAGTGGGCCATCATGTAGACCGAGTTCGGCTCCATGTCCGACCCGTCTTCGGCCTTGGCAACGTCCGAGATCGTGCTCATCATTGCCTCGGTCACGCGGTCGTTACACTTCGACCAGGCATCAACAACCTTGTTGTACTTTTCGCCCTGAGTGATCAGGCCGTCCATGTACTGCTGTTCAAAGTCTTTCACCTGACTGCGGGTGTCATCGACGATGCTCCACTTGTCGCCTGGGATGACCATGTCATCCTTGCCGAACGAGATGCCCGCCTTGAACGCTTCTTTGAAGCCCATCGACATGATCTGGTCACAGAAGATAACCGACTCTTTCTGACCGCAGTAACGGTAGACAGTGTCGATCACCTGCTGCACTTCTTTCTTCCGCAGCAAGCGGTTGACCAGCTCGAACGGCGCCTTGTTGTTCATCGGCAGCAACGCACCCAGACGCAGACGGCCCGGAGTGGTTTCATAGCGCTTCTGAACTTCGTTGCCTTCCTCGTCGATCTGCGTGATCCGGGCAGTGATTTTCGAGTGCAGATGCACCTCACCCGCGTCCAGCGCGTGCTGAACTTCGTCGATCGAACCAAAGACCTTGCCTTCACCCGGCATGCCTTCGCGTTCCAGGGTCACATAGTACAGACCCAGGATCATATCCTGCGACGGAACGATGATCGGCGCGCCGTTTGCAGGCGACAGAACGTTGTTCGTCGACATCATCAGAACACGGGCTTCCAGCTGCGCCTCAAGGCTCAGCGGGACGTGAACGGCCATCTGGTCGCCGTCGAAGTCGGCGTTGAAGGCCGAACAGACCAGCGGGTGCAGCTGGATGGCTTTACCTTCGATCAGGACCGGCTCGAACGCCTGAATGCCCAGACGGTGCAGCGTCGGCGCACGGTTCAGCATGACAGGGTGTTCGCGGATCACCTCGTCGAGGATATCCCACACTTCGGGACGCTCTTTCTCGACCAGTTTCTTCGCCTGTTTCACAGTCGAAGACAGACCCTTGGCTTCAAGGCGCGAGTAGATGAACGGCTTGAACAGTTCCAGCGCCATCTTCTTGGGCAGACCACACTGGTGCAGCTTGAGTTCCGGACCGGTCACGATGACCGAACGGCCCGAGAAGTCGACGCGCTTCCCCAGAAGGTTCTGACGGAAGCGACCCTGCTTGCCTTTCAGCATGTCCGACAGCGATTTCAGCGGGCGCTTGTTGGCGCCGGTGATCACGCGGCCACGACGGCCGTTGTCGAACAGAGCGTCAACGGATTCCTGCAGCATCCGCTTTTCGTTGCGGACGATGATGTCAGGCGCGCGCAGTTCGATCAGACGCTTCAGACGGTTGTTCCGGTTGATCACGCGGCGATACAGATCGTTCAGATCCGAGGTCGCGAAACGGCCACCATCCAGCGGAACCAGCGGACGCAGTTCCGGCGGAATGACCGGGATCACGGTCATCACCATCCATTCGGGACGGTTGCCCGACTCGAGGAAGGATTCAACAACCTTCAGACGCTTGATGATCTTCTTGGGCTTCAGCTCGCCGGTTGCTTCGGCCAGATCAGCGCGCAGCTGCTCTGCTTCGGCTTCCAGATCGATCTGGGCCAGCATCTCACGGATGGCTTCAGCACCGATATTCGCGGTGAACGCGTCCATGCCATAAGCATCCTGCGCGTCCATGTACTCTTCTTCGGTCAGCATCTGGCCGTAGGTCAGGTCGGTCAGACCGGGCTCGATGACGACGTAGTTTTCAAAGTACAGAACGCGTTCCAGATCGCGCAGCGTCATGTCCAGCATCAGACCAATGCGGGACGGCAGCGATTTCAGGAACCAGATATGCGCAACGGGCGCGGCCAGTTCGATATGACCCATACGCTCGCGGCGGACTTTTTGCAGGGTGACTTCCACACCGCATTTCTCGCAGACAACGCCGCGATACTTCATCCGCTTATATTTGCCGCACAGACATTCATAATCTTTGATCGGGCCAAAGATGCGCGCGCAGAACAGGCCGTCACGTTCAGGCTTGAACGTCCGGTAGTTGATGGTTTCGGGTTTCTTGATCTCGCCATAGGACCAAGACAGAATCCGCTCGGGCGACGCCAGTGAGACCTTGATCTCGTCGAATACTTTCGGCGGCGTCAGCGGGTTGAACGGGTTGTTGGTGATTTCCTGGTTCATTTGTTACCTCAAATCTTGCGGAAGGGGGGACGGGAGAAAGGGCAGCGCCCTTACTCCTCAACCTCCGCATCCAGGAGTTCCATATTCAGGCCGAGGCCACGGACTTCTTTCACCAGAACGTTGAACGATTCCGGCACGCCCGCTTCAAAGTTATCCTCGCCCTTGACGATCGACTCATAGACCTTGGTCCGGCCGGCGACGTCATCCGATTTCACCGTCAGCATCTCCTGCAGGGTGTAGGCGGCGCCGTAAGCTTCCAGAGCCCAGACCTCCATCTCACCAAAGCGCTGACCACCGAACTGCGCCTTACCACCCAGCGGCTGCTGGGTCACCAGGCTGTACGGCCCGGTCGAACGCGCGTGGATCTTGTCGTCCACAAGGTGGTGCAGTTTCAGCAGGTACTTGATGCCCACGGTGACCGGACGCGCGAATTGCTCACCGGTACGACCGTCGAACAGGATCGACTGACCGCTTTCCGAGAAGCCCGCGCGCACCAGCGCGTCGTTGACGTCAGCCTCTTTGGCGCCGTCAAAGACCGGGGTTGCGATCGGAACACCGCGAGTGACGTTGCTGGCCGCTTCGATCAGCTGGTCCTCGTCCATGCCGCTGATGCCCTCTTCATAGACATCCTCGCCATAGGCGTGTTTCATCGCGTCACGTACCGGCGTCAGATCGCCCGAACGGCGGTATTCCTGTAGCGCCTCATCGATGTTCAGACCCAGACCGCGTGCGGCCCAACCCATGTGGGTTTCAAGGATCTGACCAACGTTCATACGCGACGGCACACCCAGCGGGTTCAGACAGAAATCAACCGGCGTACCATCGGCCAGGAACGGCATGTCTTCCATCGGAACGACCTTGGAAATCACACCCTTGTTCCCGTGACGACCAGCCATCTTGTCGCCCGGCTGCAACTTGCGCTTCACGGCAATGAAGACTTTGACCATCTTCATCACACCCGGCGGCAGATCGTCGCCACGACGGACTTTCTCGACCTTGTCCTCGAAGCGGGCATCCAGAGCGCGCTTTTGCACTTCGTACTGCTCGTTCAGAGCTTCGACGATCTGTGCATCCTGCTCGTCTTCCAGCGCCAGCTGCCACCACTGACCACGGGTCAGGGTTTCCAGCAGCTCCTCGGTGATCACCGACCCTGCCTTGACGCCTTTCGGGCCTTTGACAGCGGTTTTACCCAGGATCAGACCTTGCAGACGCGCATAGATGTTGCGGTCAAGGATCGCCAGCTCGTCGTCCCGGTCACGGGCCAGACGTTCGACTTCCTCACGCTCGATCTGCAGCGCACGCTCGTCTTTCTCGACACCGTGACGGTTGAAGACGCGAACCTCAACGACCGTACCGTAGTCGCCCGGCTTCACGCGCAGCGAGGTGTCGCGCACGTCAGATGCTTTTTCACCAAAGATGGCGCGCAGCAGCTTTTCTTCCGGGGTCATTGGGCTTTCGCCCTTCGGAGTGATCTTGCCGACCAGAATATCGCCCGGCTCAACATCCGCACCGATGTAAACGATGCCCGCCTCGTCGAGGTTGCGCAGCGCTTCTTCACCGACATTCGGGATGTCGCGAGTGATTTCTTCCGGACCCAGCTTGGTGTCACGGGCGGCGACTTCAAATTCCTCGATATGAACCGAGGTAAAGACGTCGTCACGCGCGATACGCTCCGAGATCAGGATCGAGTCTTCGTAGTTGTAACCGTTCCACGGCATGAACGCGACGACCACGTTCTTACCCAGGGCCAGTTCACCCATATCGGTCGATGGACCATCGGCAATGACTTCGCCCTTCTGGACGGTGTCACCCACCTTGATCAGCGGACGCTGGTTGATGCAGGTGTTCTGGTTCGAACGCTGGAACTTGCGCAGACGATAGATGTCAACGCCAGCGTCGCCCAGTTCCAGATCTTCAGTGGCGCGGATAACGATACGCTGGGCATCGACCTGGTCGATGATACCGGCGCGTTTCGCCTGGATCGCAGCACCCGAGTCGATCGCAACCTTTTCCTCGATGCCGGTACCGACCAGCGGTGCCTCGGCCCGCAGCAGCGGAACCGCCTGACGTTGCATGTTCGAACCCATCAGAGCGCGGTTGGCGTCGTCGTTTTCAAGGAACGGGATCAGCGATGCAGCAACCGAGACCAGCTGTTTCGGCGACACGTCGATCAGGTCCACATTCTCGCGCGGGGCAAGCGTGTAGTCACCCGCCTGACGGGTCGAAACCAGATCGTTGATGAACTTGCCATCCGTATCCAACGTCGCGTTGGCCTGTGCCACGGTGTGACGCATTTCCTCGGTCGCGGACATGTAGTGGACCTCGTCGGTCACCTGCCCGTCTTGTACGACGCGATAAGGGGTTTCGATGAAGCCGTACTTGTTCACGCGGGCGAAGGTGGCCAGCGAGTTGATCAGACCGATGTTCGGACCTTCGGGCGTTTCGATCGGGCACATCCGGCCATAGTGGGTTGGGTGAACGTCGCGCACCTCAAAGCCCGCACGTTCACGAGTCAGACCACCGGGGCCAAGCGCCGAAAGACGGCGTTTGTGGGTAACCTCGGACAGCGGGTTGGTCTGGTCCATGAACTGCGACAGCTGCGAGCTGCCGAAGAATTCACGAACCGCGGCCGCCGCCGGTTTCGCGTTGATCAGGTCCTGTGGCATGACGGTGTCGATCTCGACTGACGACATACGCTCTTTGATTGCGCGCTCCATGCGCAGCAGGCCGACGCGGTACTGGTTTTCCATCAGTTCGCCGACCGAACGCACACGACGGTTGCCGAGGTGGTCGATATCGTCCACATCGCCTTTGCCGTCGCGCAGCTCCACCAGCGCCTTGATGCAGGCCACGATGTCTTCGCGGCGCAGGGTACGCAGGGTGTCAGGCGCATCCAGTGCCAGACGCATATTCATCTTCACGCGGCCAACAGCGGACAGATCATACCGCTCGCTGTCGAAGAACAACGTGTCGAACAGAGCCGACGCAGCCTCGACGGTGGGCGGCTCACCCGGACGCATGACGCGGTAGATGTCCATCAGCGCGCTTTCACGGTTCAGGTTCTTGTCCTGAGCCATGGTGTTGCGCATGTAGGGGCCGACATTGACGTTGTCGATGTCCAGTACCGGGATGTCGGTGATACCCGCGTCAATCAGTTCCTTGACGGTACCGCCGATCAGGTCGCCATCCTTGTCGTATTCCAGGGTCAGCTCATCACCGGCTTCGACATAGATCGCGCCGGTTTCTTCGTTGATGATGTCCTTGGCGACAAACTTGCCGACGATGTGATCAAACGGAACCAGCAGATCAGTGACGGTGCCTTCGTCGATCAGCTTCTTGACCGCGCGTGGGGTAACTTTCTTGCCCGCTTCGGCAATCACTTCACCGGACTTGGCGTCAACCAGATCATAGGTCGGGCGGGTGCCGCGCACGCGCTCGGGGAAGAACGGCGTCACCCAACCCTTATTCTTGTCCAGCTTGTAGGACACGGTGTTGTAATACGCGTCCATGATCGCTTCCTGATCCAGACCCAGCGCATAAAGCAGGGTTGTCACAGGCAGTTTGCGGCGACGGTCGATCCGGGCGAACACGATGTCCTTGGCGTCAAACTCGAAGTCCAGCCAGCTGCCGCGATACGGGATGATGCGGCAGGCAAACAGCAACTTGCCCGAGGAATGAGTCTTACCCTTGTCGTGGTCAAAGAACACGCCGGGCGAACGGTGCATCTGGGATACGATCACACGCTCGGTCCCGTTCACGACAAAAGTGCCGTTCGGCGTCATCAAAGGCATATCGCCCATGAAGACATCCTGCTCCTTGATGTCCTTTACCGATTTTGCGCCGGTGTCCTCATCGACATCGAACACGATCAGACGCAAGGTAACCTTCAGCGGTGCGCTGTAGGTCATGTCGCGCTGCATGCACTCTTCGACGTCGTATTTGGGTTTTTCCAGATCGTATTTCACGAATTCCAGAACGGAGGTTTCGTTGAAATCCTTGATCGGGAAAACCGACTGGAACACGCCTTTGATGCCTTCGCCGTCAGTGGGCTGCTCTGCATCGCCGGAGCGCAGGAAAAGATCATAAGAAGATTTCTGGACCTCAATGAGGTTCGGCATTTCCAGCACTTCGCGGATTTTGCCGTAATATTTACGAAGACGTTTCTGGCCAAGGAACGTTTGAGCCATGTCAGATGTCACCTTTCGATGTTCTCAGCGGGCAAAGACACCGTCGGGCCCCGGCATCTTGCACAATCGAGACAACACGTCCGGATCAATTCATGGCCACCGTCCCGAAGGCGGCCTCCCGATCCGAAAACCGTGTCTTAGAAAACGCCTCGCGTCTTGAGGCCCTTTCTAAGACAGGTTCGGCTGGACCCGGATTTCTCCGGACCCAGCCAAATTTTTTGGCACATCAGCGATGCACCTGAGACCAAGCTTAGGCCAGCTCGACTTCGGCGCCAGCTGCTTCCAGCTTGGCTTTGACGTCTTCTGCTTCTGCTTTGTCCACGCCTTCTTTGATCTTGCCGCCGGCTTCGACCAGTTCTTTGGCTTCTTTCAGGCCCAGGCCGGTGATGCCGCGAACTTCTTTGATGACGTTGATTTTCGATGCGCCGGCGTTCTTCAGAACGACGTCGAATTCGGTTTTTTCTTCCTCAGCTGCACCGCCGGCGTCGCCAGCTGCACCTGCGACCATTACGGCGCCGCCAGCTGCGGGCTCGATGCCGTATTCGTCTTTGAGGATGGTTTTCAGTTCTTGTGCTTCCAGCAGGGTCAGACCCACGATGCTTTCTGCGAGTGCTTTCAGATCAGCCATTTTATCAGCTCTTTCCGTTTACAGTGTGTGTTCCAACGTCAGGGCAAATGCCCCACGCAGATCATTCAGTGCCAACCGCTTACGCAGCTTCCGCCTTCTCTTCGATGGTGGAAAGGATGCTTGCGATGTTGCTTGCAGGTGCGCCAATCGCGCCGGCGATGTTCGAAGCAGGTGCGCCAATGCAGCCCACGATCGAAGCAATAAGCTCCTCGCGAGACGGCATTTTCGAAACAGCTTCGACGCCTTTGCGGTCCAGAGCGTTCTCGCCCATTGCACCGCCAAGGATTTCGAACTTCTTGTTCTCCTTGGCGAAGTCCTCGGCCACTTTGGCTGCTGCCACAGGGTCCTCGGAATAGGTCAGAACGGTCATCCCTGTCAGCAGGTCGGCCATGCTTTCACACGGCTTACCCTCAAGGGCGATTTTGGCGAGCCTGTTTTTGGCAACACGCACGGAACCGCCCGCTTCGCGTGCACGCGCGCGCAGGTCCTGCATCTCGGCAACTGTCAGACCGGCGTAGTGGGCAACCACTACGACGCCAGAGCTTTCGAAGATTTGGCCGAGTTCCTCGACCACTTTCTCTTTCTGGGCTCTATCCACAGTTCTCTCCAAGTTAGGGGCGAAATCTCACCCCGGCTCATATTTGCCGCAGCTTTCGCTCCGGCGTTCAGGTCCTTGTTACGGGATTGGCCAAAATGCGCCCGAGGGTGGGACCCCCAGAATTCTTTGGTCTTACCCGTCTCAGGCAGGGAATTAAGGGGCCGAATGGACCCACCCACCGTCTTGGACGAAACGAAACAAAGCGCACGACGAATCGCACGCTTTGTTCCGCAGGTCTTCTTAGGGCAGATAGAGGAGGTTTCCAAGGGGTAAATTACACCCAATTCAGATCATACAACACCCCAGTTCCAAGGGCATGGTTCAGAACTTCCCGTTGTCGTTTTTCCATTCCTCGCGCGGCGGAACCGCTTCGATGGTGTTCCAATGTTCGACGATCCGATCAGCGTCCCAGCGATACAAATCATAAAAGCTGGAATGCACCCCATTTCTTTCCCCTTCGCACACGCAAAGGACGAAATTTCCCTCTGCCAAAACCCGATGCAAATGCTTGTAGACAAATTTTGTCCCGCTTTCGCTTGTTCCTTCCAACACGTTCTTGAGCGCTACGATTCCGTCGGCCATGTCCGGATTGTGCTGTTTTAGATCCTCTGCAACAAAGTCCGCCAATCTGTCAAACCTGCGCTTTATCAGAACGTCTGTGACAAACATGCTGCTAGCGGCTCGGTTTTCTTCCGTCTTCTCCAGGTCCGTTACTTCGGTGTGACCATCCAGCATTCCACACCCAGAAAGGTTTGGACCGCGCAAGGGCTGAATGTTGTCCCAATGCTCTACGGCTTTGCCATCTTCGAACCGAAACACCTCAAACGCGGCGCGCAGGCTACTGAAATCGTACTCGATATGCGCAAAGGCAAAGTCGCCATCCTCGAAAACCCTTTTGAATGTAACCTTGGGCGAGGTTTTGGACAGCCTTGCGAACAGGTCGGCAATACCTTCGCTGCCTTCGTGAGTTTGAGGGTTGTGCTGGATGTACTTCTCTTCATTCACAACCGCTGCCGCCATGGCGTCACCGGTTTCCAATCCCTTAAGAAATCTTTGGAGGAGTTCGCGCTTAGTTTCCATAGCCATGGTCCGTTCGATTGCCAGAACTGAAATGCATGCGATTTATCTTCGCACCGAACCCGGCAAAATGAAAATCCCGGGCAGTTTGCACCACCCGGGATCAATACTTTACAGCAGATTTGCCTGGCTTACTCGCCCGAGGCCTCTGCTACATCAACGGTCACACCGGGGCCCATGGTCGAGCTCAGCGCGATTTTCTTCATATAGGTGCCTTTGGCGCCCGACGGTTTCGCCTTGGCAACAGCCGAGACAAACGCGCGGACGTTTTCAGCCAGTTTGGCTTCGTCGAACGACGCTTTGCCAACACCGGCATGCACAACGCCGCCTTTTTCCGCCTTGAACTGAACTTCACCGCCCTTGGCTGCTTCCACGGCCGCTTTCACGTCCATGGTCACGGTGCCAACCTTGGGGTTCGGCATCAGGTTGCGGGGGCCCAGAACTTTACCCAGACGACCGACGATCGGCATCATGTCCGGGGTTGCGATGCAGCGATCGAATTCGATGGTGCCGCCCTGAATGGTTTCCATCAGGTCTTCTGCGCCAACGATGTCCGCACCTGCTTCTTTCGCCTCATCGGCCTTGGGGCCACGAGCGAAAACAGCAACGCGCATCGCTTTACCGGTGCCGTTCGGCAGGCCGACAACGCCGCGAACCATCTGGTCCGCGTGGCGGGTGTCAACGCCCAAGTTCAGTGCGATTTCGATGGTCTCGTCGAATTTCGAGGTTGCATTGGCTTTGACCAGGGCAACTGCTTCTTCAACCGACAGGTTTTCCTTGCCGGCGACAGCTTCGCGCGCAGCGCGGGTACGTTTACCGAGTTTTGCCATCTTACTTCACCTCGATGCCCATAGAGCGGGCCGAGCCCAGGATGATCTGCATTGCGCCTTCGACGTCGTTGGCGTTCAGATCTTTCATTTTGGCTTCGGCGATTTCACGAACCTGCTTCGAGGTCACGGTGGCCACTGTCTCACGACCGGGGTTTTCCGCGCCACGGGGGCGGTTACGCTTGCCGACCGGCTTCAGACCAGCTGCTTTTTTCAGGTAATAAGACGCGGGCGGCGTCTTGATGTCCATGGTGAAGGACTTGTCCTGATAATAGGTGATCACGGTTGGGCAAGGTGCGCCCTGCTCCATGTCTGCGGTCTTGGCGTTGAACGCCTTGCAGAATTCCATGATGTTGATGCCGCGCTGACCCAGCGCCGGACCAACTGGCGGCGACGGGTTCGCCTGACCTGCAGGAACCTGCAGTTTCATTGTACCAGCAAGCTTCTTGGCCATTTGGTTTTCCTTTCAACTTGGGTGAAACGCGTCCCACCCAGATTATGTTGCGTGGTCCGGTCCGGGATCGCGACCCCGGCAACCTCCCACGAGAGAATCTCGCCCGAAGACGATAGAGGCGGCGTTTACATGGGATCAGGAGAGATGACAAGTGGTTGGCGCACCATTCGGGTTGTACCGAATCAAACCCTGAGAGGATTCTTGCTGCCTGCGTGATTACACGCGAATGTCCGCGCGGTTCCAAATTCCTCTAACAATCTGCAAAGACATGTAAAACCGCCAGTTTTCAGCCAATTGAACGCGACATTGGCGCTTGCTTCGCCACAACGCAGATGACCGTGCTATACTCTTTAAAAATTGTGATTATTGGTGGAGGTTAATTATGATACTTCGTTTAGCTTTAACTCTTGGCATCGCCTTTTCTCTTGCTGCTGCCATCCCTCAAACGGCACGGGCCGACGCTGGAGAGTTTCTTGGTGGTGCGGTCGTCGGCGGGATCGTTGGTTACGCAATCGGCAAGGACCAACAAAAGAAAAAATCTCAGAGAACAACTACATCGAACCGCACCTATCGGTCAGGCATTCCGTCGACCACGCAAGGCGCGCAAACCCAGACTGCGCTCAATTACTTCGGGTACAATGCAGGAAGGGTCGATGGTCAGGTCGGTCGTGGCACCCGGTCCGCAATCGAACGCTATCAGGCCTCGATGGGTTATCCTATAAACGGCTATGATTTTCAGCCGTATCAGTATGATTTTCTGATGCAAGCCTACTATTGGGCCACAAGCGGTGGACAGGCAACGACTCAACTTGCGGGCCAACCGCTTCTGATGGCGTATCGCCGTCAGGTGCAAACTGGATCTGCTTTGGCTACTGCCCCTCAGGCGCCGGCACAAGCCGCCCCGGCACAACCTGTTCCGGTTGCGACACCGCAAGAACCTGAGCCGGAGACAACCGAAACAACGTCTGCCAGCCTGCCGAGCCTGTTTTCCGGCGGCACCGGAGGCCCGTCGCTGGCCAATCGCTGTAGCGGGGTCATGCTGCAAACATCTACCAATGGCGGCTATACGACCCTGGCGAACATGTCCGATCCCGACTTTGCGCTCAGCGAGCAGTTCTGTCTTGCCCGCAGCTACGCGATGGCGCGCGGTGAAGATCTGATTCAGGATATCCAGGGGCTGACGCCGGAGCAGGTGAGTGCTCAATGCGACTCGTATGGTGAAATGGTGGCGCCTCAGGTTGATGCTCTGTCTATCAATTCGAAAACCGAGGCTGAAACCCAGATGCGCAAGCTGGCGCTGGACTCGGGCCTCAGCCCCCAAGACCTTGCCGCGACAAGTAAGGTTTGCCTTGCGATTGGCTATCGTCAGGACAACATGGATGCCGCGCTTGGGTCTGCCCTGATGTTGGTCGCAATGGGTGAGCCCGCCTATGGCGAACTGATTGGCCACCATCTGCGCGAAGGCTTCGGTGTACAGAAACGTCGCGATCTTGCGATGCAGTGGTATGACGCGAGCCTGTCGGCCCTGGACGCCGGATCGCAGGCTGTGTTCCTGCCCTCGCAGACCGACCGCCCGCAACTTTTGCGCGCGGCCATGGTGCAGGCGCAATAGGTCGACACGTTTTCAGCGAATACCCAAACAAAAAACGCCGCGTTGCCCTTGGCATCGCGGCGTTTCAATTCTCGAGGAACGTTTCCTCAGCTCTGCTTGGTGACCTGCGTGAAATCCAGCTCGACCGGAGTTTCCCGGCCGAAGATCGAAACCGAAACCTTCAGCTTCTGGTTTTCGTCGTCCACACCTTCGACCATGCCGTCGAAATCTTCGAACGGGCCATCGTTGACTTTGACCTTCTCACCGACCTCGAAGCTGATCATCAGCTTGGGTGCTTCTTCACCTTCCTGAACACGGTTCAGGATCTGGTTCACTTCGGCGTCGCGCATCGGCATCGGGCGGCCTTGCGGGCCCAGGAAACCGGTGACGCGGTTGATCGAGTTGATCAGGTGGTACCCCTGATCCGACATTTCCATATGCACCAGAACGTAACCAGGCATAAAGCGGCGTTCGGTCGTAACCTTCTTGCCCCGGCGCACTTCGATCACCTCTTCGGTGGGCACCAGAACTTCGTCGATATCGTCCTCAAGGCCCTGTTCAGCCACCGACGTGCGGATCTGTTCTGCGATCTTCTTTTCGAAATTCGAAAGAACGCTGACCGAGTACCACCGTTTCGCCATGAACCTGTCGTCCTTGTTTGTCTTCGGGGTATCAAGCGTACCGGACACACCCGTCATTAAAATCTTGCCACGCCATCCGGAATAAAAAGCGGCGCGCAGCCCGAATCGCCACACGCCCATTCCGAATAGTACCGCGTCACCTACTCTGACATTGCCCGCAGCGCAAGGGGGCAGAGACGTTTCAGCGCGCTGATCCCTTCTAGCTGAAAGCACCCAGGATCAGTTGAAGACCACCCCGGATACCCAAATCGACCAAAGCGAAAAATACAGCCGTCAGCGCCGCCATGATGAAGACCATTACCGTGGTCAACAGCACCTCGCGCCGGGTCGGCCAGACGACCTTGGAGACTTCGGCACGGACTTGCTGAATGAACTGGATCGGATTGGTGGTGGCCATTTGGCGTGTTCTCTCTGCTAGCGGATGGGCCGGACATAGCCGGGCATTGCGGCAATTTCAAGGGCAGTTGGTTCAACTCTGCCTCTATGGGGCATTCGTTCAGGGTTTGGGTTTGTCATCCCATTCGTCGCTCAGGATCCGGCGCGCGTCACCTTCGGGGTCTTCGTACTGGTTCGTACGAACGGTATATACGAAGGCGGCCAGACCAACGCCCCCCAGGAACAGGGAAATCGGGATCAGATAAGCAAGCACTTCCATTCAGATTACCTCAACCGCAGGGCGTTCAGGGACACGGTAATGGACGAGGTCGACATCGCCAAGGCCGCGATCAGCGGTGTCGCCAGTCCGATCACGGCCAGAGGAACGGCGATCACATTGTAAACGGTTGCGATCTGGAAGTTTTCGCGAATGCGTCTGGTGGCTTTGACGGCCGTGTCACACGCATCCGCAATGGGCGAAAGATCATTGCCCAACAGCACGATATCTGACGCGACCCGCGCCGCATCCAGCGCAGAGGCCGGAGAGATCGACACATGCGCCGCCGCCAAAGCGGCGGTATCGTTCAGCCCGTCGCCAACCATCAAAACTTTGTGGCCTTCATCGCTGAGATCCTGAATGCGTCTTGCCTTGTCCTGCGGCAAAGCCTCGGCGATCCAATCCGCAATTCCCAGTTTTTCCGCCAAGGCGCGCACCGCCCCCTGCGAATCCCCTGAAATCAGAAGTACACGCTTGCCCGAAGCACGCAGGGCATCCACCGCCTCAGCGGCGCCCGGGCGCAACGCGTCCGAGAATCGGAAGGCCACGGGTGCGTCCTCGCCGATTGCCAGCCAGGCCGAAGTGTCTGTGCCCTGATCCGCGCCGACCCAGGCCGCCCGCCCCAGACGAACACGCTGACCACGGAATTCGCCCTCGGTGCCATAGCCGGGAACCTCGGCTACTCCCCGCACATTTGCTGGTTTGATGCCTGCCGCACGCGCCGCTTTTGCCAATGATACGGACAAGGGATGTGCAGAAGCCTCGGCCAGCGCCAGAGCGACCTCGACCTTGGCCCGTGCATGGTCTGCCAGATTGACCAGTTCCGGTGCGCCGGATGTCAGCGTTCCCGTCTTGTCGAATACAACTGTGTCAGCTTCGGACAGCCGTTCCAGTGCCGTGGCGTGCTTGATCAGCATTCCCTTGCGGAACAACCGGCCCGACGCGGCCGTGGTTACCGCTGGCACGGCCAGACCCAACGCACAGGGGCAGGTAATAATCAGAACAGCCGCCGCGATGTTCAGCGCCGTGCGCAAATCACCGGAATAGATGTACCACCCAACAAAGCTGAGCGCCGACAGAATGTGAACGCCGGGCGCATACAGCTTGGCAGCCTTATCGGCCAACGAGGTGTACCGGGACCGGCCAGACTCGGCGATGGCGACCAGATCAGCCATACGATGGAGCGACGTGTCTTCCCCGACCGCCGTTGCCCGGATTGTCAACGGACCCGTCAGGTTGACTTCACCCGCGCTCACAGCCTGCCCGGCCTCGGCAAAGACTGGCACCGTCTCGCCTGTCAGAAGGGATCGATCCAGTTCGGACTGACCCGACACGATCTGGCCGTCCACGGGCATGCGCCCACCCGGTCGGACAAGGATCAGATCACCGACGCGCAACTCGGCAACGGGAACTTCATCTTCAATCCCATCGGCGACACGAACGGCGCGGGGAACTTCCAACGCGGTCAATTCCTCGGCCGCAGATCGCGCCGCGGCACGGGTGCGGTAATCCAGATACCGCCCGGCCAGCAGAAAGAAGGTCAATGTCAGGGCTGCGTCGAAATAGGCATGCTCGCCGCTCAACGCGGTTTCCCACAGCGACGTGACCAGCGCCAACAGGATCGCCAGTACAATCGGCACATCCATATTCAGCCGTCGCACGCGCAGGGCGCTCCAGGCATTGGCAAAGAACGGCTGGGCCGAGAACGCAATGGCCGGCAGCGCGATGGCCGCTGAAATCCAGTGGAACATGTCCCGCGTTGCATCCGTCGCACCGGACCAGACCGACACCGACAGCAACATCACGTTCATGGATGCAAACCCGGCCACGGCCAGACGCATCAAAAGATCACGCCCGGCCTTGTCCGTCTGGGTTGCGGACAAAGCCCCCGGATCAAGCTCATGTGCTTCGAAACCTGCCTGTTCAAGCACCGGGATCAGATCGCTTGCACGCGTTTCCGGCGTGGCTTTGATCATCGCGCGTTTGAGCGTCAGGTTCACCCGGGCATCTTCGACACCGGGATGCGCGTTCAGTTCACGCTCGACCGTCGCGATACAGGCCGAGCAATGAATGCCCGGCAGCGACAAAGCGATCTGCACATCCTCCGGTATGGGCCGGGCCGGTTCTGCCGGGGCCGCAAGGCAGCCCGGGCAGGCTGCTGTGCCGGATGAAAGCTGAGCCGTCATGCTTACCCCTTTACGTAAAGCGGGACGCGCTGCGAGAATTCGGCGCCGTTTCCGTCACGCGCCACCAACCGGATGTTCCAGTTGCCCTTGCCCAGTGTAGCAGGCGTGGCATAGGCTGTACCGTCGAACGTAAAATCCGGCACGAAGTCGTCGCGCACATGGGTTGCCCGACCGACCACGGCCTGCAATTCGCTCACCTCAACCGGCGCACCGCTTTCGTCGGTGATGTGCAGGATCAGAAGGCCGCCTTTGGTTTCCGCCCGAACTGTCCAGCCCAGCGCCTGCTGCTCTTTCAGGCGCTCGTTGAACTCCTGGCTGGCGACGTAGGAGTTCTTGACCTCCAGCCCGGGAAAGGTTTTCACCGCATTGTACGCCAGCACGAGGTTCACCGCGATGATCACGCCAAAAGCGCCGACAAACACGGCAAGGGCGTGCTTTCCGGTGAATTTACGTTCGGCCATGATCAGTTCCCTCGTCCGTTGAACGTGGTGTCCTTGTAGGCGCGTTCGCCGCTGCTGAGGTCTTCGACCCAGATCCGTACTGGTGTCGCATCTGCTGCGGCCGGATCGCTATTGCGGGAGGCCACGATATATACACGGGTCAATTGTGCCGTATCCGCCGTGACATTCACAGTATCGATATTGGTTCCCTCGATTTCCAGTCGCATCGCCGGATCGCCCGCCAATGACAGTTTGAAAAGACGGTCCTCACCGTGCTTGTTGCGCAGACGAACGTCATAGGTGTTGCGGATTGTACCGTCCGACAGGGTGACGAAAGTGGGGTTGCGAACCGGTGCAACAGTCAGATCAATGTCAGAACGGATGAAGAGCGCAAACAGCAGCCCGAACCCGACCAGCGCCCACAATGCGGTGTACAAAATCGTACGCGGCCTCAGAATGTGCTTCCAGACATTCTTGGCGGGCTCGCCGGATCGCTCGTGGGCTTCATCGCTTAGCGCCATGTAGTCGATCAGCCCTCGTGGCTTGCCGATCTTGGCCATCATGTCATCACACGCGTCGATACAAAGGGCACAGGTGATACATTCCAGCTGCTGGCCATCCCGAATATCGATCCCGACAGGGCAGACATTCACGCAGGCCATACAGTCGATGCAATCCCCCAACTCAGAATCGGCCGTCCGCTTGCCTTTGCCGCGCGGTTCACCCCGCCATTCGCGATAGCCGACAACCAGCGTGTCCTCATCCATCATGGCCGCCTGAATGCGCGGCCAAGGGCAGGCATAGATACAGATCTGCTCGCGGGCGAACCCGCCGAAGAAGAAGGTTGTACCCGTCAGGATCAACATCGTCGTATAGGCAACGGGATGCGCGTTGCCCGTCACAAGATCACGGGCCAGCGTGGGTGCATCCGCGAAATAGAACACCCAGGCACCACCTGTCGCCAAACCGATCAGAAACCAGACCGCCCATTTGGTGACCCGCAAGCGAGCCTTTCGGAAATCAAGCTTTTCCTGACGGTGCAGGCGCAGGCGGGCGTTTCTGTCGCCTTCAATCCACCGCTCGACCAGAATGAACAGGTCCGTCCAGACGGTTTGCGGGCATGCATATCCGCACCAAACGCGACCCAGAGCCGACGTAAACAGGAACAGACCCAAACCTGCCATGATCAGCAGACCAGCGACAAAGTAGAATTCGTGCGGCCAGATCTCGATCCAGAAGAAATAAAAACGTCGATTTGCAAGATCCAGCAGGACAGCCTGATCAGGCAGGCTGGGGCCGCGATCCCATCTGATCCAGGGCGTCACATAGTAAATGCCCAGCGTCACGATGAGGATGATCCATTTCAGGTTTCGAAACGGCCCCGAAACACGTCTTGGAAAAATCGGCTCACGCGCGGCGTAAAGGCTGGGGGCGGGATCGGAATCGCTCACTGGCTGGCTCCACAAATGGGTCTTCTGAAGACGTCTTGTTCCAGATCATGCCTAGGCGAACTTTGACATGGGTCAAAAAGCGCATCGAGCAAACATCTTTTGAAGATCCGCCCTTCTTACCGAGGCTGGAAATCAGGTATTTTACCCGATTTTGAGCCTATTTTGGCGGAAAATCTGCTTGTGGCGCGATACCAGCTGCACGTGGTACATGCAGTTTTCCAAGTACCGACCAATTGTCGCAGCCCCGGGTCAGCCCTGCCCGAACGCGGGTGATAAGCCGTCGTTGCAAAGAACGGAATGGCAAAACAAAAGGAATTCAGTGTAAAAAAGCACCGGCTGTTCAGGAAACGCGCGAACAGATGGAACAGCCGGTGCTACAGCCTTCGGGCGGCCAGCCGCCCGAAGGTGCCCTCTAGGTCTTACTGGCCACCACCCAACTGGTGGACATAGGCGGATACCGCACGGATCTGCGCCTCGGTCAGGCGGGTATCCCAGTTCGGCATGACGCCAAAGCGGCTGTAGGTCACTGTTTCGGTCAGAGCTTCTTCGCTACCGCCATAAAGCCAGATCGCGTCGGTCAGGTTCGGCGCCCCCTGGAAGATGTCACCTTTGCCATCTTCACCATGGCAGGACACGCAGTTGTCTTCGAAGACAACCTTGCCCGCCTGTGCCGCCGCGTCATCGGTCTGAGCATTGCTCAGCGACATGACATACTGAACCACCTGCGTGATTTCGTCATGCTCCAGGATTTCACCGAAGGCAGGCATCTCGGAATAGCGCGCATCGTCACTTTCTTCGTTCCGGATACCATAGCTGACGGTGTAGACGATATCTTCCATCGTACCACCCCACAGCCAGGCGTCATCCAGCAGGTTCGGGAAACCCGGCGCGCCCTGCGCACCGGAACCGTGGCACTGCGCACACCATGTACGGAACACGGCACCGCCAGAGTTCACGGCATATTGCTGAAGCTCAGCGTCCTGCGCGATGTCTTCCAGCGGTGTTTCCACCAGTTTGGCGTTCCAGGGTGCATTTGCCTCTTCGAATGCGACCATCTCCTGCTGGACCAAAGCCCGTGAAGACCAGCCCATGACGCCGGCGGTGGCCGACTGGACCAGGGGCCATGCTGGATACATGATCGTGTAGATCACGCCCCAGAAGATAGTGGCGTAGAAGGTCCACAGCCACCAGCGCGGCATCGGGTTGTCGAACTCTTCGATCCCGTCCCAGCTGTGCCCGGTTGTGTTCGGATCACCCGGCTGTTTTTCAGGTGTCTTGCTCATTGCCGCGCCTCCTTGGATGTGGCGGGTTTGTCTTGATGCCGGAAGGGGATGTTGGCGGTGTCCTTGTATTCCTTGCTGGCACCGGGGCGGAAAACCCAGATGACGATACCAACGAAGAAGGCGAACAACAGCAGCAGCATCCAGCTATCCGCGAACTGCCTGAGAATTGTGTATTCTTCCATCACGATCCTCCTTTAGCGGCTTGCGTCCGGGGTGAAGGTCGAGAAATCGACCAACGTGCCCAGCATCTGAAGATAGGCAACCAACGCATCAGCTTCGGTCAACTCGGGCTGGCCGTCGAAGTTGCGCACGTTGACCTTGTCACCATAGCGCTCCAGCAGCCCGTCATAGTCGCTGTCCGGGTCAGCCTGAGCGAGGAAGTCGGCTTGTGCGTTTTCCAGCATCTGTTCGGAATAAGGCGTCCCGACCAGAGCATTGGCGGCCATCACATCACCGATGTACTTGCCGTCAATTTTGCGATGTTCGAGGAAGCCGTATTTCGGCATCACCGATTCAGGTACAACGGATTGCGGATCCCGCAGGTGGTCGACATGCCATTGATCGGAATAGCGGCCACCGACACGCGCCAGATCCGGTCCGGTCCGTTTGGACCCCCACTGGAACGGGTGATCGTACATCGATTCCGCCGCCAGCGAGTAGTGGCCATAGCGTTCGACCTCATCCCGCATCGGACGGATCATCTGGCTGTGGCAGACATAGCAGCCTTCGCGGATATAGATCTCGCGCCCCGCCATTTCCAAGGGGGTGTAAGGGCGCATGCCCTCCACCTTTTCGATTGTGTTCTCAAGATAGAACAGCGGGGTGATCTGTACGATGCCACCGATGGTCACGACCAGAAAGCTGAAGATCAGCAGGAGGGTCGCGTTGGTCTCGAGGATCTTGTGTTTGTCGAGAATTGCCATTGCTCCGGCCCTCCTTATTCAGCCGGGACCGCGACGGTCAGGCTGGCCTCTTTGGCCGGCGCTTTCCGCACAGTCATCCACAGGTTGTAGCACATGATCAGCGAACCGGCGACGAACATCACGCCACCCAGAGCACGCACCACATACATCGGGAACTTGGCAGCCACGGTGTCGGCGAACGAGTTCACCAGGAAGCCGTTGGCATCCACTTCGCGCCACATCAGGCCTTCCATGATACCGGTGACCCACATCGACGCGGCGTAAAGCACGATACCGATGGTGGCGAGCCAGAAGTGCCAGCTGACCATTTGCAGCGAGTACAGACGCTCACGCTTCCACAGGACAGGCACCAGGAAGTACAGCGCACCAAAGGTGATCATGCCGTTCCAGCCCAACGCGCCCGAGTGCACGTGACCAATTGTCCAGTCGGTGTAGTGCGACAGCGAGTTCACCGCGCGGATCGACATCATCGGGCCTTCGAAGGTGGACATGCCGTAGAAGCCGACCGAGATCACCATCATCCGGATCACAGGGTCGGTGCGCAGCTTGTCCCACGCGCCCGACAGGGTCATCAGACCGTTAATCATACCACCCCAGGACGGCATCCACAGGATCACCGAGAACACCATGCCCAGCGTCGAGGCCCAGTCAGGTAGCGCAGTATAATGCAGGTGGTGCGGGCCGGCCCAGATGTACAGGAAGATCAGCGCCCAGAAGTGGATGATCGACAGCTTGTACGAGAACACCGGACGCTCGGCCTGCTTCGGAATGAAGTAGTACATCATGCCCAGGAAGCCGGCAGTCAGGAAAAAGCCCACCGCGTTGTGGCCATACCACCACTGGATCATGGCATCCTGCACGCCCGACCAGACGATGACCGATTTCGAACCCCAGATGCTGACAGGAACGGTCATGTTGTTGACCAGATGCAGCATGGCGACGGTGACGATAAAGGCCAGATAGAACCAGTTGGCCACATATATGTGGGGTTCTTTCCGCTTTATGATCGTACCCAAGTAGACAGCCAGATAGGCGACCCAGACAATGGTCAGCCACAGATCGACATACCATTCAGGTTCGGCATATTCCTTGGACTGCGTTCCGCCCAGAACATAACCCGTCGCCGCCAGCACGATGAACAGCTGATAGCCCCAGAAAACGAACCAGGCCAGATTGCCGCCCCAAAGCCGCGCCGCGCTGGTACGCTGAACGACGTAGAACGACGTTGCGATCAATGCGTTGCCGCCAAAGGCAAAAATCACTGCCGACGTATGCAGCGGACGCAAACGACCGAAATTCAGATACCCCTGTGCCCATTCAAAGTTCAGCACCGGAAAAGCCAGCTGAAATGCGATGAAGGTCCCGGCCAGAAACCCGATCACGCCCCAGAAGGCGGTTGCGATCACGCCATAGCGGATCACGTCATCCATGTATTCGCCCGAGCGGTCGACTAGAATATCTGGCTCGTCAGTGTTTCGAAGCGTCCAGATAAACAGGCCACCGGCGATAAGCATCACCAGCAGTGCATGTACCTGATACGCCAAATCGCGTGCATAATTGGTTCCGATCGCTGCAAACAGCGCGATCAGACCAAGCACGATCAGCTTGATGTAATTCGACATATTGCGTCCCTTTGCCATGCCCCGCGCGTTTTTGATTCTTGTACGCGCGAAACCCATTTGACTGGCTGCCGTTCTGAAGCACGGCGGCTGTTACTGCTTTGATCTGTATCAAGACAGTTCTGCGTTTTCTGTGACACGCATTGTAAAGGAAACAGGCCAACTGGTCACATGAGACCAAATGCCCGAATCATGAGGTCGCAATGACTTACAAATCTCTACTCACTGTCATGACCGAAACGCAGACAGCACCTGCCGCTCTGGCGCAGATGGTGGCCTTGGCGGAATCGCAGGATGCACATGCCGAAGCCCTGTGCCTTGGCGTCGATCGCAGTCAGACCGGTTACTACTATGCGGGTGCCAATGCGCTGATCGTTCAGGAAACACTGAGCCGGGCCAACGCCGAGGCCCAGGAGCTGTTGAACTTTGCCAATGACTACCTTGGCAAGTCCGGCGTTCGCTGGTCCGCCGAGCATGGTGTCGCGCAGATTGCCGATATCGGACGCCATGTCGCGCATAGGGCACGGTTTTCCGATCTGGTGGTCCTGCCGCACCCTTATGGAAAAGACCGCGGTGCCGAGGCCGAGCCCATCATCGAAGCCGCCATGTTCGAAGGGCATTGCCCGGTTCTGGTCGTACCGGACGACGTCGAGCCCCTGACGGTGCCGCGCAATATCATGATAGGTTGGAACGAAAGCGTAGAGGCCATGTGCGCCATTCGTCACGCCCTGCCGTTCCTGAAACAGGCCGAGCTGGTCCGAATCGTGGTCATCGATCCGCCTCGCCATGGTCCGGACCGGTCTGATCCGGGCGGAATGCTGTCACAGATGCTGTCCCGTCACGGGGTCAAATGTGAGATTGATGTGCTAAGCAAAAGCATGACGCGCGTGTCGGATATTCTCAACCGTCACGCATCCGATACAGAATCGGATCTGATCGTCATGGGCGCTTACGGTCATTCCCGTTTTCGCGAGGCCATTCTGGGCGGCGCAACACGCAACATGCTGGAGCAGTCTGGCGTACCGGTATTCCTGGCCCATTGATACGCCCATCAAAAGCCGCCCGACTTGGCGGCTTTTGTCATCCTCTCTTTTGTCATCCTCTGCGGATCAGGCCTATCAGGAACAACAGGATCACGGCACCTGCTGTTGCGAATAGGATAGACGATAACAGGCCGCCGCCAACGGCAAATCCAAGCGCCGGAAATATCAACCCCGCCAGAAACGCGCCTACGATTCCGACAACTACGTTTCCGAAAAGGCCAAAACCCCTGCCCTCCATGATCTTTCCGGAAAGCCAACCGGCGATTGCGCCGACCAAAAGCATTGCCAACAAACTGGTAAATTCCATGCCGAGCTCCTGAATTAGATATCCCGCGAAAAAGACTGCGGCGGCTGTCAGTGGTCAAAAGCCTATTACGTCAGACCGGAAAGCCGCCATCCGAATCGTCACCCGCCTCTTCCATCAGGCGGCCCAAATCGGGGATGGTCACGTGCCGCTTTCCTTCAAGCGTGATCACCCCGTCTTTTTTCAAAGCTGATATTTGGCGACTGACCGTTTCCAATGTCAAACCCAAGTAATCCGCCATTGCTTCTCGGGTCAGGGGCAGGTCGAACACAATGGGTCCTGATACAGCTTTTTGACTGATTGAACCGTCCCGGCGGGCGATAATTGACAACAAACTGGCAATCTTCTCACGCGCCGTTTTGCGCCCCAGAACCAGCATCCACTCGCGGGCGGCATCAAGCTCGTCCAAAGTCATCTGCAAAAGACGATGGGCGATATGCGGGGTGTGGTCCATCAACTCTTCGAACGGTTTCTTGCGGAAACAGCACATCACGACATCCGTCGTGGCCTGAACATCATAAGGCGCAGTATCGCGACCCGGGCGGCCAACAAAGTCGCTTGGCAGCAGCAGACCAACCATTTGGGTGCGGCCATCTTCCATCGTCTGGGTCAACGACGCGATTCCGGCCACAACCGAGCCGACAAAACTCATCTGATCCCCCGACCAGATAATCGTCTGACCCGCCTCAAAACTGCGGTAATATTTAATGCTTTCAAGCTCTTCCAGCTCATCGGCATCACAACGGGCACAGACGGCGCGATGACGAATCGGGCAATCTCCGCAATTTGAATGGTCAAATTGTGCTTTTACTGTCATGCGCGTTCCCACTTGATCTCCATCAAAGCACCTGTGTCGCCTGTCGCATAAGGGTATCGCCATGATAGTGAAACCACAATTGGCAAAGCTTGGACTTTTTGACGCGAAAGTACCGCGTTACACAAGCTACCCCACCGCCCCCCACTTCAACAACGACGTGGGAGCAGATATGTTTGGCGACTGGATTTCCGGGATCAAACCCGGCAGTGCAATTTCGCTGTACATTCATGTCCCATTCTGCCGCAGGTTATGCTGGTTCTGCGCCTGCCGGACACAAGGCACACAAACCGACAACCCGGTAATCGCCTATGTCGATGTTCTGAAGGCCGAACTGGACCTTCTGGCGGCACGTCTGCCTGAGGGTGTGGTCCTGTCGCGTCTGCACTGGGGCGGCGGCACACCAACGTTGCTGAACGCCCAATTGATGCGCGAATTGGCACAACACATCCTGGGTATCGTCCCCATGGGGTCGGATGCCGAATTCTCGGTCGAGATCGATCCGAACGAGATTGACGAGGCGCGTCTGGATGCGCTGGCTGACGCGGGCATGAACCGCGCCTCGATCGGGGTGCAGGATTTCGATGACGAAATCCAGAAAACCATAGGCCGTATTCAAAGCTATGACACCACGCGCGACGCTATCGACATGATCCGTGAACGTGGCATCACCAGCCTGAATGCGGATATTCTTTACGGCCTGCCACATCAGACCAAGGCGCGCATGACGGAAAGCGTACAGAAACTCCTGTCGCTCAGCCCGGATCGCGTGGCACTCTACGGTTATGCCCACGTACCCTGGATGGCCAAGCGGCAGCAGCTGATTCCGTCGGACGCACTGCCAACGCCCGAACAACGCCTTGAACTGTTCGACACAGCCCGGCGTTTGTTCCTTTGGGACAATTATGCCGAAATCGGCATCGACCATTTCGCCACTCAGGATGACGGGCTGACCCACGCGTTGCGCGCGGGCCGCCTCAAGCGGAACTTCCAGGGTTACACCGACGATCAGGCCGATGTTCTGATTGGTGTAGGGGCCAGCTCGATCTCGCGCTTCCCTCAAGGTTACGCGCAGAACGCTCCGGCCACCTCTGCCCATACCAAAGCCATTCGCGATGGGCAGTTTTCGACATCCCGAGGGCACCTTTTCAAAGGTCAGGACATTCTGCGTGCCCGCCTGATCGAAGCATTGATGTGCGATTTCAAGATCGAATCGGCAGAAATCCTTCGGGATCACGATATTTCGGCCTCTGGCCTCGACGAGATGTATCACGCAGCCAATGCATCTTTCGACGGGATGCTGCAAATCACTGAAGCCGGGCTTTTCATACCGCCCGAAGCGCGCGCGCTGACCCGGATGATCGCCCGCAGCTTTGACGCCTATGACCTCAGCAAAGCCGGGCACAGCTCGGCCATCTGACCCTTTTTCGGCGGGCAACATTCGGCCCGTGACGCGCAAAACACATCAGGGGCTTGACGCACGCCTGCGGTTTTTCCCACACTCATGCTGTAGGGCGGCATCTCGCTCTGCGGTCTGAGGCGGGCAAAATACAGACAACCCTTGTCGGCGCCAACGCGTCGGTCGGTCCCTTTCGTGTAGCCAATCTGCAACCTGAAAGAGGGACAACACTCATGCGCGTTTTCACCGTCCTCGGGCCCAGCCAATCGGGCAAATCTACGCTTGTCGAGGCCATCAGCCGCCTCGACGGGCGCCCCACCACATTCGATGTTTCCGGAACCGTGCATTTGCACGGTTTTTCTTACCTGGACGAGCCCTGGTGCGCGATCGACGTCGATGGGGGCGGCGATGCGCTGGCCTATGTTGGCCCCGCAATGGCGATTTCGGACGCCGCCGTGGTCGTGGTGCCCCCAGACCCAAATGCCGCCGTTCTGTGCGCGCCCTACCTGCGGTTGGTCGAAGAGGCCGGCATCCCCTGTTTTCTGTTCATCAACCGGATGGACAACCCCAATGGCCGCGTCCGTGATATCATCGCCGCTCTGCAAACATACTGCACCCACCACATTGCCCTGCGTCAGGTGCCGATCCGCGAAGGGGATACGATCATCGGGGCGGTTGATCTGATCTCGGAACGGGCCTGGAAATATCAGGAGGGTCAGCCCTCGGCCCTGATCGAACTGCCTCAATCCGTCGAAGACCGCGAGCAGGAAGCGCGAACCGAGCTGCTCGAAACCCTGTCCGATTTTGATGACAACCTGCTGGAACAGCTGATCGAAGACAAACAGCCGCCAAGTGGCGAGGTCTATGATCTGGCGGCACAGGTCCTGAAGAACCATCAGTTGATTCCCGCCTGCCTGGGTGCCGCAAGTCACGGCAACGGGCTGACGCGTCTGATGAAGGCGCTGCGGCACGAAGCCCCCGAATTTGACATCGCCGCCGGGCGCGACGAGGCCGCAGACAGCGCCCGCGCCATTGCCGGTTTTGCGGATGTCAAAAAGCACATCGGAAAAATCGTGGTTCTGCGCGGCCTGGGGGACGGCGTGCAAGCCCATGAAGCCTTGGGCGGTGAGACCGTCGGCAATCTGACAACGCTGGATGCCAAAACCCAGATCGCCACGCTGGAGGCCGGGCAGATTGGTCTGGCGGTGAAATCCGATCACCTCGAACCCGGCTACATCTACGACAGCAATTCGGCGACGGAACTGCCGGAATGGGCGGCCTCGCATCCGGTGGCGCATCGTCAGATTGTCTCGCCCGCGCATGAGCGGGACGATGTGCGCCTGTCAAACGCCCTGAGCCGTCTGGCCGAAATCGACCCCGGCCTTCACCTGCAACAGGATGAGCTTACCGGCCACGCCGTTCTTGGGTCTCAAGGTCCGCAGCACATGCGACGCGTGACCGCCAAGCTGGCCGAGGATTTCGGGATCGAGATTGAAGCCGACCCGGTCGAAACCGCCTATCGCGAAACCATCCGAACACCTGTCGAACATCGCCACAGACACCGCAAACAATCCGGCGGGGCTGGGCAGTTCGCGGATGTGGTGATCTCGGTCGCGCCGCTGCCGCGCGGATCTGGGTTCCAGTTCGAAGAGGTGGTCAAGGGCGGCGCGGTGCCCAAGAATTACATTCCATCCGTGGAACAGGGCGCCAGAGACGCGCTGGAGCAAGGCCCCGAGGGTTTTCCGGTGGTGGATGTGAAGGTCACGCTGCATGACGGCAAGCATCACAACGTAGACAGTTCGGATTATGCCTTCCGTACCGCGGGCAAGAACGCCGTGCGCGAAGCGCTGCCTCAGGCCAAGCCCGTTGTTTTGCAGCCGATCCTGAACGCTGAAATCCACCTGCCTTCTGATTTTGTCGGCGACCTCGTGCCGACGATCAGCTCTCTGCAAGGGCAGGTTCTGGGATTTGAGGGCAACCCGAACGCATCAGGCTGGGAGATTTTCAACGCTCTGATTCCCTCCGTTGCCGAAGATGAGTTGCATCGCACTCTTGCCAGTGCCACGCGCGGAACCGGGTGGGTCAAGCTGAGCTTTGATCACTATGAAGAACTGCGCGGGCCGGTGCCGAAAACGGCGGCCAAAGAAAATGCCAGCGCCTGATGGCCTGACGATGGCGGGCTGATCTCAGCCCGCCGCAGCAATCAATTCGCGGGTATAGTCGGTCTGGGCATTTTCGAACAAATCCTCGGCCGTGCCCATTTCAACCACATCTCCGTTTCGCATGACGATCACCTTGTGCGACATCGCCCGCACAACTTTCAGGTCATGGCTGATGAACAGATACGCCAGCCCGTATTTCTTTTGCAGATCGCGCAGCAGATCGACGATCTGAACCTGAACCGTCATGTCCAGCGCGCTGGTCGGTTCGTCCAGAACCAGCAGCTTGGGCCGCAAGACCATCGCGCGCGCAATGGCTATGCGCTGACGCTGACCGCCCGAAAACTCGTGCGGATATCGGTCCATGGCCGCAGGATCCAGGCCCACTTCGGTCATCACCTCAGCGACCAGCTCGCGCGGCGCGCGATGAGGATCAATGTTGTGAATGGCCAGACCTTCCGCGATGATCTGCTGACAGGTCATGCGTGGGCTGAGGCTGCCGAACGGGTCCTGAAACACGATCTGCATATCCTTGCGCAGCCGGCGCAATTCGCGGGTCGACCATCTTCGCACATCCTGATCGCGGAAGGTGATGCCGCCTTCGGACGCGATGAGGCGCATGATCGCAAGCGCCAGCGTGGTCTTGCCCGACCCGCTTTCGCCCACGATCCCCAAGGTCTCACCCGCGCGTACACTCAGCGTGGCGTCATTCACCGCCTTCACATAGCCGACCGTGCGTTTCAGAAACCCGCGCTGGATCGGGAACCAAACCTTCAGATGATCCGTACGCGCGACTTCCTCGGCATCTGTTGCAACGGCGTCTGGCTGACCCGACGGTTCCGCGGCCAGGAGCTTGCGGGTATAGGGGTGCTGCGGGTTGTCGAAGATCTCGGCAGTCGCGCCGGTCTCGACGATCTCACCATCCTTCATCACGCAAACCCGGTCGGCGATGCGCCGCACGATGCCCAGATCGTGGGTGATGAACAGCATCCCCATGTTTTCGGATTTCTGCAAACTGGCCAGCAACTCGAGGATCTGTGCCTGAATGGTTACATCCAGCGCCGTCGTCGGTTCATCGGCGATCAGGATGTCCGGCTTGTTCGCCAGCGCCATGGCGATCATCACGCGCTGCCGCTGTCCGCCAGACAACTGGTGCGGATAGCTGTCCAGCCGGTCTTCGGGGTCGCGGATACCGACCTTGTTCAACAGTTCAAGAATTCGTTCGCGCGCGACATCACCCGTGACCCCCTGATGCAGGGCCAGCGATTCCGCCATCTGCTTCTGGATCGTGTGCAGCGGGTTCAGCGATGTCATCGGCTCCTGGAAAATAAAGCTGATGTCATTGCCGCGCACATCCATCAGGCGTTGCTCCGAGGCGCCGATCATCTCCTGCCCGTCATAGGTGACGGACCCTTCGACGATCGCACTGTCGCCCAGCAACGATACGGTGCTGAGCGCGGTGACAGATTTGCCCGATCCGGATTCGCCCACGAGCGCCACGGTTTCACCGCGATCGACATGGAATGACACGCCCCGAACCGCAGCACTGATCTGACCGTCCTGCCGGAACGAGACCTTCAGGTTGTTTACATCCAGCAGGCTCATGAGAAGGTCTTTCTGGGATCGAACGCATCCCGCACGCCTTCAAAGATGAAGACCAGCAGGGACAGCATGATGGCAAAGGTGAAAAAGGCCGTGAAAGCCAGCCATGGGGCCTGAAGGTTCTGTTTTGCCTGCAAGGTGAGCTCCCCCAGCGAGGGGGCCGAAGACGGCAGACCAAAACCCAGATAATCCAGCGAAGCCAGCCCGCCTATGGTGCCCGTGACGATGAAGGGCATGAAGGTCAGCGTGGCCACCATTGCGTTGGGCAGCATGTGGCGGAACATGATCGTCATGTTGCCCACACCCAATGCCCGTGCAGCGCGCACATATTCAAGGTTTCGCGCCCGCAGGAATTCTGCGCGCACCACGCCAACCAGTCCGGTCCAGCTGAACAGGATCATCAACGCGACCAGCAGCCAGAAACTTCGCCCCAACACCGCGAACATGATGATGATGACATAAAGCGACGGGGTTGCGGACCAGATCTCGATGATCCGCTGAAAGATCAGATCCAGCCAACCGCCGAAGAAACCCTGTACGGCACCGGCGAAAATACCGATCAGGCTGGCAGCACCCGTCACCAGCAGCGTGAACAGGATCGACAGGCGGAAGCCGTAAATCACCCGTGCCAGCACATCGCGCTTGGTGTCATCGGTGCCCAGCAGGTTCTGGCCGTTGGGCGGCAAGGGTGCAGCCCCGGGGCGGTCCACAGACGTGTTGTAGGAATAAGGGATCAGCGGCCAAAGCGACCAGCCACGCTCGAACCCCTCCGCCTGGAACGTACCGGTGTCGATCTGTTCGATAATGCCTTCGGGATCGTCAAAACAGTCTTCCAGGCCGCCGCTGTCTATCAGACACTGAACCTCGGGGTCGCGATAGATCGCCTCTGTCTGGAAGTCTCCGCCAAAATCGGTTTCCGCGTAGAAGTTGAAGACCGGCATGTAGAACTCGCCCCGGTATTTCACCAGAATCGGTTTGTCATTGGCGATGAACTCGGCAAACAGCGACAGGCCGAACAACACGGCGAAGATGATCAACGACCAGAAGGCGCGCTTGTTGCGGCAAAAGTTGCTCCAGCGGCGCTGGTTCAGGGGGGACAATGCCATTTACCCCTCCCGCTTTTCAAAATCGATGCGCGGGTCGACCAGCACATACATCAGATCGCTGATGATGCCGACCACCAGCCCCATCAGGCCAAAGATGAACAGCGTGCCGAAAATCACCGGGTAATCCCGCGCCACGGCGGCTTCAAAACCCAGACGTCCTAGACCATCAAGTGAGAAGATCGTTTCGATGATGATCGAACCTCCGAAGAACACGCCGATGAACACGGCCGGAAATCCGGCTATGACGATCAGCATCGCGTTGCGGAACACATGGCCATACAGCACTTTGCGTTCGCTCAGGCCTTTGGCGCGGGCGGTCATGACATATTGCTTTTTGATTTCATCGAGAAACGAGTTCTTGGTCAGCAGCGTCAATGTCGCAAAGGCCGAGATCGTCAGCGCGATGGTCGGCAACGCGATATGCCAGAAATAATCTGCGATTTTGCCAAAAAGACTCAGGCTGTCCCAGTTGTCAGATGTCAGCCCCCGAAGCGGGAAGATCTGCCAATAGGATCCACCGGCGAAAAGCACCAACAGCAGAATGGCAAACAAGAAGCCAGGGATCGCATAGGCCACGATGATCGCTGCGCTGGTCCACGTGTCGAACTGCGAACCGTCCCTGATCGCCTTGCGAATGCCCAGAGGGATCGAAACCAGATAGGCGATAAGCGTTGACCACAGGCCCAGCGAGATCGAGACCGGCATTTTCTCGAGCACCAGATCAATCACGCTGATCGAGCGGAAATAGCTCTCGCCGAAGTCCAGCGTCAGATAGTTGCCCATCATGATCAGAAAACGTTCCAGGGGCGGTTTGTCGAAGCCGAATTCCTTTTCAAGTTCAGCAATGAACTCGGGCGGCAGGCCCCGTGCACCGACATATTTGTCGTCGAAAACGCCGCCCGCCGGCTCTGACCCCGCGCCGGCATCGCCCGCACCCGCAAAACCGGCGAAAACATCCCCCTGACCTTCGATCTGGGCAATGATCTGTTCAACCGGCCCGCCAGGCACGAATTGTACCAGCGTGAAGTTGACGATCATGATGCCCAGAAGGGTCGGGATGATCAGCAACAAACGTCTTAGAATATAGGCGCCCATGTTATCGCAGCGCGCCTTTCGCTTTCAGTGCAGTCTCTTTTTCCGGATTGATCCACCACAGATCCAAATAGCCCAGCGAATAAGGCGGCAGGTTTTCCGGGTATTCATACATATCGTAATATGCCACCCAGTGGTCAGCGATGTATCCTACGGGGATCACGAAGAACTCGTACCGCAAAGCGCGATCCAACGCCTTCAACGCCATGTCCTGATCCGCCTGATTGTCAGTATCAAAGGATGCTTCGATGATTGCGTCAACCAATGGGCTTGCCAATCCGGCCGGGTTGAAAAGACTGAATGCGGCCTCTTCCGACCCGTACATCTGGCTCAACCCGCCACCGGTCGACAAAAAAGACCCGTAACGAGTGGAATAGACCATGTCATAGTCCCGCTCGCGGCTGCGCAGCGTGTATTGCGCCGGGTCAACCTTTTCCGCCGACGCATCCACGCCAATGGCTTGCAGGTTCTGGACATAGGTTTCAATCATCGTGGCCGTCGAAGTCGGCAGGTTTGAAGGATAGGGGATATTAACCTTCAGTGTCTGCCCTTCCGCGTTACGCCGCACGTTGCCATCGCCGACCGGCCACCCGGCCTCGTCCAGCAGTTTCGCGGCTTTTCGCAGATTTCTGCGATCGTTCAGGCGCGCGGGGTTTGACTCGTGAACCGTCACGGCAGGTTCTGAAAGAAGGTCCTCGGGCACAACCTCACCCAGCGTTTGAAGAAACGCCAGTTCATCGCCCTCGGGCAGGCCTTGCGCTTCCAGCGGGGTGCCTTGTGTAAAGGA
This sequence comes from Ruegeria sp. HKCCD6119, assembly GCF_013110585.1. Lineage (NCBI taxonomy): Bacteria > Pseudomonadati > Pseudomonadota > Alphaproteobacteria > Rhodobacterales > Roseobacteraceae > Ruegeria > Ruegeria sp. HKCCD6119. Next base: position 39,836 of record NZ_WVQV01000015.1, read on the forward strand.
ATTGCGCGGTGAATTCAAACCAAACAGCAGGGATTCATTTGCCCATTCGAAATTGAAGGCCAAGGCAAGGGCCTTGCGTACGTTCTTGTCGGAAAACTGCGGTTTTCCGAGATTGAAGACGAAGCCGGACGGTGTTGGCGGGCTGCCATCCGGTATCTCGTCCCGTACGATCACACCTTCGTTCAGCTTCGGAAAATCATACGCCGTCGCCCAAAGCTTGGGATCGCTTTCAATCCGCAACGTGTATTCACCGGCCTTGAACCCCTCGAACGCCGCTGTCTGATCGGCGAAATACTCAACGCGAATGGTATCGAAATTGTTGCGACCGACATTGAATGGCAGATCCTTACCCCAATAGTCGTCACGTCGCTTGTAAACGATACGGCGATTGATGTCATAGCTGTCGAGTTTATAGGGACCCGAGCCGACCGCCACTTCCAGACGCGGCTCATCCAGACGCCGGGACTCGTCCGCCTCGAACCATGCTTTCGAAAAGACGGGGGTCGACCCGACGGTCTCGATCAAACTGCGGCGGGTGACTTCCGGATTGAACGTGAATTTGACCGTGTGATCATCCAGCGCTTCGGCCCCCGTCACCATGCGGCCCACGGCTTGGGCGTAGGAAGGCAGGCCCTGTTCGATGAACAGGCGATGGCTGTAGACAACATCTTCGGCCGTCACCGGCGTGCCATCCCAAAAGGTTGCTTCGGGTCGCAAATGGAAAATGACGTAGTTGCGCCCTTCATCATATTCCAGACTTTCCGCCAGCACGCCGTAATACTGCCCGACACCGTCATCAGAGCTTTCGAACAGGCGGTCATATTGCAGCGTCGTCAAGGCGCCTGCGCGCCCCTTGCGGGAATAGGGATTCAAGGAATCGAACGTCCCCGAAGCCGCCAAGGACAACTCACCACCTTTGGGCGCATCTGGATTCACGTAATTCAGATGCGGATAGTCAGCAGGGTAATCCAGATTGCCGAAATACGAATATCCATGACTGCGGGTAACCCCCTCATCCAATGCCAAAGCAGCTTGCGGTGAGAGCAGAACAGCACAAAGCCCGAATATGCCAGCCAATGGCCTGACCTTAAGATCACATGCAGCAGGCATTAGGGATATCATGGGGCTCATCCTCTGGGTTATTGTAATCTTTTATGTCGCATACGCTAGCTAATGTGCCAACGCTGACAGTTTCAAGTTTAGAATGCGTGAGCGCTTTGTGAAGTTCCCTTCAGACAAAAAAAGCCGCTGCGCGGGGCAGCGGCTCTGAACTTCAATGGTCTCTCAGGCAATCAGTTGCCAATTGTCTGCAGATAAGCAATCAAGTCCGCGCGGTCCTGAGGTTTTTTCAAGCCAGCAAAACTCATCGATGTTCCCGAGATATAGGCGCTTGGGCGTTCCAGGAAGGCATCCAACGCTTCGGGCGTCCAGTTGCCGCCATGGGCCTGCATACTGGCTGAGTAACCGGTGAAACCTTTTGCCGAGGCAACCGGGCGATCAACTACGCCATACAGGTAAGGGCCGGTTCCATTCGCCCCGTCTTCCAGCTTGTGGCACGCGGTGCACTTGCGGAATACTTTCGCGCCCTTCTCAACGTCAGCGGCGGCCAGCAGATCTTCAAAGACCACTTCTTCGCCGTCGGCGCTTTCGCCCGAGCTTTCGGTTTCGATAATGTAGGCGGCCTCAGCCGAGCCATGGCCACCGGAAGAATAGAGGATGTCAGCCCCCCATTTGGCCAGAAGCAGCACCAGGAAAGTGCCGAACAGGCCTGCGGCGGCCTTCGTAACTGTCATCGTGTCGAACATTGATCGCGTGTCCATTTCAGCTGTCTGCGCAGGTGTCTAAGGCTTCCACTTGCGAGAGGCAAGGTATAGACACCGCGACGAAACGACCAAATCGCGAACTTGTTGCATGGAATCGACCAAATGACCAATCGCATTGCTTTTCAGGGCGAACCCGGCGCCTACAGTCACGAGGCCTGCCGCAACGCACGACCCGAAATGGAGGCCTTGCCCTGCCGCACATTCGAGGATGTGATCGAATCAGTTCGCTCGGGCGCGGCCGATCTGGCGATGCTGCCGGTCGAAAATACGACCTACGGTCGGGTTGCCGATATTCACCGGCTGTTACCCCATAGCGGGCTTCACATCATCGATGAAGCGTTCGTGCGTGTTCACATCAACCTTCTTGGTGTACCCGGCGCAAAACTGGAAGACATCACCGAAGCGCATTCGCATCTGGTGCTGCTGCCGCAATGTTCAGAATTTCTGAAAGAACACGGTATTCGTGGCCGTGTCAGTCCCGACAATGCCCGCGCCGCGCGCGAAGTGGCCGAAATCGGAGACTTGCATTCCGCCGCTCTGGCCAGCGAGCTTGCGGCTGAAATCTACGACCTGAACGTGCTGGCCCGCCATATCGAGGACAATGACGACAACACGACCCGCTTTCTTGTCATGTCACGCGAAACGGATTTGTCCCGCCGGGGCGATCATGGGATGATCACCAGTTTCGTGTTTCAGGTCCGCAACATCCCGGCCGCGCTGTACAAGGCCATGGGTGGCTTTGCCACCAACGGGATCAACATGACCAAGCTGGAAAGCTATATGGTCGACGGGTCCTTCACGGCAACGCAGTTTTATGCGGATATTGTTGGACATCCCGAAGACCGCAACGTGCAGCTGGCAATGGACGAACTGGAACACTTCACGACCAATGTCGAGGTTCTTGGCGTCTACCCTGCGGCCCATCCTCGCGGCTGACAGGTCACGCGAAAGACTGGCTGAATTCCGATTGGCGCAGGTCACTGCGCCATGCCTGAAGAATTGTCTGCACGTTGGCTTCAATGCCGTCCATGGAATCAATCTCGATATCGTAAACTCTACCAGCATGGATCATGGTTTGGTCCCGCTGGGCGCTTCCCACCGGACGGTCGCCGCGTAATCGTTCGCGCGCGTTCAACTCGGGAACCGGGCAATGGACAGCTACGAACAGAACATCAAACGGGCGCAAGAGGTCGCGCAAATCTTTGTCCCACCCCGGCGTATCCAGAATATGTTCCAAAATCAAATTGTTGCCCGAGGCCGCGTAGGCAGCTAGCGACTGATGAAACCCATCAAAGACAGTCGATCGGTCGTCGGACCAATCGAACTCGCCACGGCGATAGCGATCCAGCGGCAGAACACCAGAATCGCGAAGGTGGTCGATCGAGATATGCCAGAACGGCTTCTCTATCTTCTGCTGCAAAGCCCGCGCGATTGTCGATTTTCCACTGCTTGATGCGCCATGCAGAAAAATAATGTGCGACATCCGAGGTTTCTTTTCCAATCCTTGCCCCGATCAGCCCAGCGGACGCCGTTCACGCCCCGTGCAGGTGACGCTGTTCCAGTTCACGCGCAAACTCGCTGAACCGCACCTGGAATTGCTTGCGGAACTTTGACTGTCCAAGCTTCATGGACTGCAACAGCAACCGCGCGGGCAAGGACTTTGCGGCCAAGGACATCTCGATGCTCAGGCGTGTCCGGCGCGGAGACAAGGCCAGAAAATCTACTGTCGTCAGGCCGGTCATCCCTTTGCTGGCCGCCTCGAACCGCATTTGCGACGGCTTGTCGAAATCCGTCATCACCACCGACATCTGGCGCGGCTTTCCACGCAACTTGAATTCGGTTTTCCATTCAGTGCCGGCAACCACCATCGCATCAGTGTCCAGACGCCGCACGTCGATGCCACGACGCATCGCCATACGTTCGAACCTTTCGAAATCCGACACCATGTCGAACACCGAATTGATCGGGGCTTCGATATCTTCGCGCGCTGAAAACTGCATAATGACCTTTGCTGTTTATGGCTTCACCAGTTTTTCTTCAGTCCAGCGTATCCGCAAGCCAGTTCTGAAGCAGAAAATGAGCGATAGCCCCCTTGCGAGCCGGCAACAACCGGGGATGTTCGCCGGCAAATGCCTGCATCATTTCGGATTTGCTGACCCACATCGCCTCTTCGATCTCGACCGGATCAATAACGATGTCACGCGACAGGGCCTCGCCGGCGCATCCGAACATCAGGGATGCCGGGAACGGCCAGGGCTGGCTGGACAGGTACGACACCGCACCAACCGGTACGCCTGCCTCTTCCATCACTTCGCGGCGCACCGCCGCTTCGAGCGTTTCGCCGGGTTCGACAAATCCCGCCAGCAAGGAAAACATTCCCTCGGGCCAACCCGGAGACCGCCCCATAAGCACGCTGTCCCCATGCGTAATCAGCATGATCACAACCGGATCCGTGCGCGGAAAATGTTGCCCGCCGCATGACGGGCAACTGCGCTGCCATCCCGCTTGCGACATATCGCTGGCTGCGCCGCAGCGAGCACAGAAGCGATGTGTTTCGTGCCAACCGACAACCGCCTTGGCCGATGCGGCCAACTCGGCATCACGAGGCGACAATCGCGCCATGATCCGGCGGAGCTCGGCAAAAACATGCCCTTCAGGCAAGTCCGGGTGCTGCTGTTCGGATCTGTCCACGAACTCTCCCAGGCCGGTCAGATCCAATCCCTCTGCCCCCCAGGCCGAGATATCTGCGGCAAACAGGGGTGCGCCCTCTGCGCTCAGGCCCAAAAAAACCGGTGCTTCGATCACGCCGCCGGGGCCATCGCATACCAGCGGGTGGGTCATCTGCGTCAGGGCAAGCTGATCCAGCGCCGCACCCACGACCAGAAGCTTGCCTCGCCACAACAATATGCACCGCGCAGCAGGGTCGCCCGCCATCTCGGACAGCTTCTCTGAATCCCCACGAAGATGCGCTGCCCGATTCAGGCCCGAGCCGCCGAAAGTCACCTGCTCTGCGTTTTTCATTGGAATTCCTTCTGGTCTTGCGCACAGGGCTGCCATGTCTCAGGCCCTGTTGCAATGGCAATTCAAGGCGCAAAACGCAGGGACACGCCACCGAAAAGCCGCATGGCGGCCCCGGAAAAATCATCTAGACTGCGTTTTGATGATTTTAGCCCATTACCACACTCAAAAGCAGAACAACAAAAGTGAAGCAAACCCCATCGACGCAGGTGCAACCCACAAAAGACCGTGGCTGTATTCGTATTCTTGCCACCTCCGACGTGCATATGCATCTGACTGGTTTTGACTATTACGCGGACACACCGGACCCGACGCTTGGGCTGACACGCACCGCCAGCCTGATCCGCAAGGCCCGACACGAGGCCACAGACGCGCTGGTGCTGATGTTCGACAACGGGGATTCGCTTCAGGGAACGCCGATGGGCGAATGGGCCGTTCGGAACGACAATCCCCACCCGATGATGCAGGCATTCAAGGCGCTGGACTATGATGCGATTGGTCTGGGCAACCATGATTTCGGGTTCGGGCTGCCGACATTGGACAAGACCCTTGCACAAGCCCCGTGCCCGGTTCTGTGCGGCAATCTTCATCGGTCCGGAGAACACCAATCTTGGCAGCGTTTTGCAATCCTTGACCGTGTCGTTAGGGTGGGAAACAAGGATGTGCCCATTCGCGTCGGCGTGTTTTCGGTTCTGCCACCGCAGACAACACGTTGGGAAGAACACAATCTGAACGAAACCGTAGAGGCGGACGACATCGTTGTCGCGGCACGGTCCCTGACGCGTATCTTGCGCGAAAAGGGGTGCGATCTGATCGTGGCGCTCGCCCATTCCGGGCTTGGACACCCGGACGCAGCGACCGACATTGAAAATGCCGTTATTCCCCTGGCCGCGATCGAGGGCATCGACGCTGTCGTCGCCGGGCACACGCACCTGACCCTTCCCGCACGCACCGGCGCGCAAACCCCGAATGTGGATTACGTGAAAGGGCTGGTGCATGGAACGCCGGTTGTCATGCCCGGTTCGGCAGGCGCATATCTTGGAGTAATCGATCTGGCCGTCACCCTAGAGCCCCAGTCGGGGCTGCGTGTTGTCGACAGCCACGCCGAATTGCGCCCGGTTTCGGTGGGCGGCACCGCGATTGGCGAAGATTTGGAAATCGCGCATCTGGTTGAACCCGCACATCAGCAGACCCGTCTGGACATGGCCGCGCCCGTTGCGCGCGTCTCGGACACATTGCACAGCTATTTCAGTTTCTGTGCGCCGGATCGTGGATTGACGCTTGTGTCCGCCGCACAGGCAGCCGCGTTGCGCCCTTTTTTACACGGCACCACGCTTGCAGAGCTGCCGCTGTTGTCAGCCGCGTCGCCGGCCAAATGCGGCGGACGCTCTGGCCCCAGGCACTATACGGACGTGCCGCCTGGTGAAATCTGTCTGCGTCACGTGGCGGACCTGCATGTCTTTCCAAACGAATTGCGCGCGGTTCAGATCACGGGCGCGCAGCTGCTGGAGTGGTTGGAGATGTCAGCCAGCGCATTCAACCAACAATTCCCCGACGCCGAGGCAGAGCTATTCAACCGGGATCGGGCGGGGTACAATTTCGATGTCATCTTTGGCCTGTCCTATCAGATCGACCCGTCGCAACCGGCGCGTTACGATGTCGGGGGGCAAATGATCCATCCCGGCCACAGGCGGGTGCATCATCTGACTTGCGCAGGCCAGGCCGTGCAACCCGATCAGGCATTTGTCGTCGCGCTCGATAATTATCGCGCAAGCGGGGGCGGACATTTCCCGCATGTGTCGTCGGCCCCGGCCATCGATCTGCCCCCGCTGGATATCCGGGACATTTTGCGGGACTACATGACGCACCGCCTGCCACCCGACCCATTGGCCCGGCAACCTTACCCGTTCTCTCTGATGCCGAAATCGGGGGTGACGACCATTCTTCGGACCGGTCCCGGTGCGTTGAAGCATATCGACGAATTGAACAGGTTTGCCCCCAGGATACTGGAACCTGACGAAAACGGTTTTGCACGCATTCGGCTGACGCTCTGACGGGTTGTCTTTTGCCGAAGCCTTCCCTATATCCAAAGTCGAGAGGTTGGCGCGGGCGAGCGCCTCGCCAACCTGGTCAGGTCCGGAAGGAAGCAGCCACAACGAGCCCCGCTTGGGTCGATGTCCAACCTCTCACTTTACGAACCTTGGCCGCAGGAGGGCTTTATGATTGTAGCAAAGATCCTTCGGGCAGCACGGTTCTGACCTCACGGTATCGACTGACTGCCTGAATACATGACCCGGGGATGAGCGATCGCCATCCGTCGGGAGTGCTGTTTCTGACGACAGGCAAACCAATGTTTCTTGCACTTTCGGACCTGGGATGGTCCTCTCACTTTGCCGCGCAACACGCGGCTTATCCTTCCTGCACGCCTTTTCGCATCACTTCCGTTCATCGGGACCGCCTGATAGGGCTTAACCCTGACGGCGAAGTCCCGTTACTGACCCCCGATCAAACGACCGGCAGCTATGCTGTTGGCGATTGGGTTCTCGCCGATGACGACAAACGCGTGCGCCATTTGCTCGACCGGCGCAGCCTGCTGCACCGACGCGCCGCGGGTACAGGCGCCGCGACGCAACTGATCGCAGCCAATGTCGATGTGCTGTTCATCGTCAGCTCGTGCAATGCCGATTTCAAACTGCCCCGGCTGGAACGATATCTGGCGCTCGCGCATCAGGCCGGGTGTTACCCGGTCGTTGTTCTGACGAAGGCCGACAAATCGGCGGACCCCGACAGTTTCTCGGGGCAGGTGCAATCTCTGGATCCGTTCCTGACGGTTCTGGCGATCAACGCGCTGGACCCGGCAGAGGTTGAAAAGGTTCTGTCCTGGTGCCCCAAAAGCCAGACCGGAGCGCTGGTTGGATCGTCGGGCGTTGGCAAGACGACACTTGCCAATACCATGACCGATCAGGATCTCGCCACCTCGGACATTCGCGAGGATGACGCGCGGGGCCGGCACACGACGACCGCACGCGCATTGCACCGGATGCGCAACGGTGGCTGGTTGATCGATACACCCGGAATGCGCGCGTTGCGCCTGCTGGACGCTCGGGACGGGATCGACGACGTTTTCTCGGACCTTGCCGAGTTGAGCCGGGACTGCCGTTTTTCGGATTGCCAGCACAGCTCCGAGCCCGGATGTGCCGTGCAAAAGGCAATAAGCCACGGCACGCTTGATCCGGCTCGATTGGACCGGTGGCGCAAGCTTCGGCGCGAAGATCAGCGCAATTCTGAAACCGTCGCGCAGTCCCGGGCGCGGGACAAAGCGTTCGGCAAGATGGTCCGTGGCGTCATGAAGGAAAAGAAACTTCGCAACCGGTGATCGTTGGACGGTGCCCGGCCCGTCCTGCGCCGCGTCTGATCAAGCGATCAGTCGCGGCCAAACCGCTGCATTGCGCCGGGCAAATGCTCCGATATGACCAACCTCGGGCAACCCGAAATCGGCAGGGCTCAGCAGGTGGCGGTTGGCATCGGGGCCGTAAAGATCCGCAAGCCGCCAAACCGCTTCCGGCGGCACCATCTGGTCGTCCTTGAAGGTGTACAAATCCACGGGCGTTCCAGAATCCTTCCACTGCGCGGCAGGTAACTCATGCCCGATTTCAGGCACATAGTTCAAAGGCGCCGTACACCATTTGCGCCACTGCCAATAGACCGATGCCGGCAGATCCGAGCCGAACCCGATCGCCTTTCCGGGAAGGTAGCCAAGGGCTCGGGCCAAAAGCGGGGCATGACCATACCAGAACAATCCTGCCAAACCACGATAGGGCCATGGATGGTCGCTTAGGGTTACCAGCCCCGAACACACACAGATCATGCGATCAATCAGATCGATATCCGGCTGCACAGGCCCCAACATCGCGCCGATCGAATGGCCGATGGTCCAATGCTGCGAATCGGGAAACCGTCTGCGCATTTCTGCCCGTGCCGCGGGCATGTCGATCAAGGCCCAATCCGCCATGGTCGCACGCGAATCTTTCAGGCGGCCGGTCAAGGAATGCCCGTAATCGCGATAGTCATAGGTCAGGCAGGCCATACCCCGCTCGGCAGCAAGCCATCGTGCGAAATGACGGTAATAATCGCGCGGCACACCCGTTGCACTGTTCAGCACGACGACGATTTCGGGCGAAGACAGCGGGCTGTACAACCGGGCAGACAGTGTTTTCTGCCCGGACGGAAAGCGAAATTCTTCGGTCATTACCGTTTGCTCTGTGTCCAACATGATCTCTGGCTTTGCGCTTGGTAAATCCGGTTTCCGAACCTCAACGCCCTCGACACTATGCATGAACCAACACCGTATCCAGCATGACCAAGCGTCCGGTCAAAAGATCGGCTTGACTCGATGCGTGCTCAAACGCTAGCGGTTGTGTGATGGTTTCCGGCCTCCACAAGGGGTCGGGATGAAAAGGGAACACGGTGCGGTATTGTCTGGTCATGCAGGCAACAACCAAATCCGCGACTGCCCCCGCAACTGTAAGCGGTAAGCGATGCCGAAACACCACTGGCCCAAAGGCTGGGAAGGTCGGCAAAGCGATGACCCGCAAGTCAGGAGACCTGCCATCGGAAACGAAACCGAAACTCGGGCGGGGTGTCCGGGCAGGTCCTGACGGCATCACGCTGTCCCACCTGTCCCAAATATCCTGTCCACCAAGCGCGGAGGGCGCAGGATGATCTGGAAGACAAAGACACATGAATTCAGTGCAACAGTATGTCAGCGGACGGGCAAAACCTGTCCCGCTTTGGCGCGGCTGGCGCGCTCGATATCCGAAGCCATGGCCCAGGCGACCTCGGCCACAAGTGACGATTTCGAGATTGAGGGCAGCAGCGAGCTGTCACATTGCAGCGAAGGATGTCATGCAATTTTCCGCGCGCAATCAGACCGCATTCGTGTCTTTTGCGGGACGCAGCCCGAAACCGCGATTGAGCCGCTGAACGGCTATGCCGACCTGATCTTCGGAAACACGTTCAGCGCGATGCCATCCGGCGTCGTGAAAACCCCACCCTGCGCGATGATCGAAGTTTCCACGATCCGGCCTCGAAAACCTGCTTGCGCGCCCGCGCAGATTTCAATCTGAGTCCAGACTGACCTGTGCCTGGGCACGCCGAGAGGCCCAGGCCAGTTGCGCATCCGTTTCGACGGCGCAAGGGCGCACCGCCCGCAATCGTTGCAGCGCCGTGTCCGCGCCTTCGCCGCATTCGACCATCAGCCGCAGGACAATCATACCTGACCTGCCACAGCCCCCGCGGCAGTGTACCAATACGCGACCTCCGCCGGACAGCGCGTGCCGGGCCGCGGCGCTGACGGACGGCCACGCGTCATCAATCGCTTTTGTCGGCGCTCCGAAATCTTCGATCGGCAGGTGAACCCATCGGCTGGCGCGGCTTTGAATATCGCTTCCAAATTCCTGCGCCCCGTCCTGAAGCATTTCGACATCCGTCGTCATCGAAACAACAAGCCCCGGCTGCCAGGCTGCGATCATATCCAGATCGCTGGAGTAATCTCCGCCGCGTCCGGGCATCGAGGTCAGCGCCAGCGTTCCGCCACCGACTTGCAGGGCGTAGATCACCAACTGCGACATGAATCCTGTCCTCCCCAAAGAACTCTATACAAAAATGAGCCATTAAATCCGCTGATGCAGTTTAGTGCGAAAGCGACTCGTTTCTAAATCAAAAATCATCGCGCCACGCTGTGGACGCGGGCAACGGTGGCCACTACGCTGTGCCCAAGCACCGAATCCCAACGAGAAGACATGACAGACAGCTCCAGCCCCGCCTATCAGGTTCTCGCCCGCAAATATCGCCCGGAAACCTTTGCCGATCTGGTGGGTCAGGATGCCATGGTGCGCACCCTGAAAAACGCGTTCGCGGCCGACCGGATCGCGCAGGCCTTCATCATGACCGGCATTCGCGGCACCGGCAAAACCACGACAGCAAGGATCATCGCCAAGGGCATGAACTGCATCGGACCCGACGGAACCGGTGGCCCCACGACCGAACCCTGCGGTCAGTGTGAACATTGTGTCGCCATCATGGAAGGCCGCCATGTAGACGTGATGGAGATGGACGCCGCCAGCCGTACGGGCGTCAACGACATCCGCGAGATCATTGACAGTGTCCGCTATCGCGCCGCCAGCGCGCGTTACAAGATTTATATCATCGACGAGGTTCATATGCTCTCGACCAGTGCGTTCAACGCGCTGCTCAAGACGTTGGAAGAACCGCCCGCGCATGTGAAGTTCATCTTCGCAACCACTGAAATCCGCAAAGTCCCTGTCACTGTGCTGTCCCGCTGCCAGCGTTTCGACCTGCGCCGGATCGAACCCGAAGACATGATTGGCCTGCTGCGCAAGATCGCCGAAGCGGAAAACGCCCAGATCGCCGAAGACGCGCTGGCGCTGATCACCCGAGCAGCGGAAGGATCGGCCCGGGATGCGACCTCGTTGCTGGATCAGGCGATTTCGCATGGGGCTGGCGAGACGACCGCCGATCAGGTCCGTGCAATGCTTGGACTGGCAGACCGTGGCCGGGTTCTGGACCTTATGGATATGATCCTGCGCGGCGATGCCGCCGGAGCACTTACCGAGTTGAGCGGCCAATACGCCGAAGGCGCAGACCCGCTGGCGGTGCTGCGCGATCTGGCCGAGATCACGCATTGGGTGTCCGTCGTGAAGATCACGCCTGACGCGGCGCAGGATCCGACGGTTTCTCCGGACGAACGGACCCGGGGCCAACACATGGCCGAGGCTCTGCCGATGCGGGTTCTGACCCGGATGTGGCAAATGCTGCTGAAGGCGCTCGAGGAAGTCTCGGCTGCGCCCAACGCCATGATGGCCGCTGAAATGGCCGTTATTCGCCTGACCCATGTGGCGGATTTGCCCAGCCCCGAAGAGCTGATCAAACGGTTGCAAGATACCCCGCCACCGCCGCCGGGCGGGCCCAATGGCGGCGTTTCGATATCCCGACCGGGCGCCGGTCCGGCGCCGGCTGGCGCGACCCATCCACCTGCCTACGCGCCGTCCCCTCGCGGTTCCGGTGGCGCACCTGTTGCAGCCCTGGCGCAGGATGCCCAGACGGCCCTTGCCCATTACCCGACCTTCGACCACGTGGTGGAACTGATCCGGACCAATCGCGACGTAAAGTTGCTGGTCGAGGTGGAAAACGGCGTGCGCCTCGTCTCCTATCAACCCGGACGAATCGAATTCACACCCGCCACCCAGGCACCGGCGGATCTGGCGCCACGACTGGGCACTGCCTTGCAACGCTGGACAGGAAATCGGTGGGCTGTCTCGATCGTCTCGGACGGAGAAGCCCCCACGATTGCAGAAGTCAGGGATGCGGCCGAGCTCGCACTGAAATCCGAAGCCGAACAACACCCGTTGGTGCAGGCGGTATTGGCGCAATTCCCAAAGGCGAAAATCACTAGGATCGAAACGCCGGAGCAACGCGCCGCCAAGGTCGAGACCGAAGCGCTTCCCGAGGTGGAAGACGAGTGGGACCCGTTCGAGGAAGACTGACCCCGCCGCCCGTCACCCCCCGTTTCAAACGAAGCTGACCGAGGTTTCGATCGAACACATCCGCCCGCATGTCTCAGATCGTTTGTTGCGACACCGGCCAGCGGAAGGCGGCCCGTGACCATTCTGATCCGAATGCTGCGTAGCCATTCGAACCCCGCCCAGATTTCCTGTGTTCCGTGCAATCAGTCTCGGCAGCAGACCATATGCGCGCCAAGGACGATCTGCGCTTGTCGGGCCTGCTGGCAAATATGGTGTCGCAGATGGTTAGCACGTTCCTGCTGACGCCTGCGCTGATCAACGTGCCGACCGGAACGGATGAGCCTCCGACCGGCGGGAGAACCCTTGTGCCATGTCGCTGCTGCCCGTATCTAGAGCGCAAACGGAGACACAGGAGAATACTATGCTGAAAGGACTCGGCGGGCTTGGCGGTCTGGGCGACATGGCCAAGATGATGAAATCCGCGCAGGACCTGCAAACCAAGATGACCGAAATGCAGGAAGAGCTGAACAACATGATGGTTGTCGGCGAATCCGGTGCAGGCCTGGTCAAGGCAACGGCGACGGCCAAGGGTGAACTCAAAGGTCTGGATATCGACCCTTCCATCTTCAACGGCGATGACAAGGAAGTGGTCGAAGACCTGATCCTGGCCGCCATCAAGGATGCGCAGACCAAGGCAACCGAACGTTCGCAGGCTGAAATGACCAAGCTGACCGAAAGCATGGGCCTGCCCAAAGACATCAAGCTGCCGTTCTGAGCTTCATCTTTTCCCAAATACTCCCGCCGGAGGCTCCCTCCGGCGCAATGCAGGATTGGCCATGAGTTCGAACAGCGACATCGACAACCTGATCGACCTGATGGCCAAACTGCCCGGCCTGGGCCCGCGCTCGGCCCGCCGCGCGGTTCTGCACCTGATCCGAAAACGCGCCCTGCTGCTGACGCCCCTGTCTGATGCCATGCAGCAAGTCGCCGTGACCGCCCGCGAATGCCTGAATTGCGGCAATGTGGGCACCACCGATATCTGTGACATCTGCAATAGCGAGGCCCGAGCGACCGGCGAGCTGTGCGTGGTCGAAGACGTCGCCGACCTCTGGGCGATGGAGCGTGCCGGAGTGTTCAAAGGGCGCTATCACGTTCTGGGCGGCACGCTGTCGGCGCTGGACGGTGTCGGCCCCGACGAGCTGCGCATTCCCCGCCTCAAGGACCGGGTTGTGGCCGAAGGAATTTCCGAAGTCATCTTGGCGCTGAACGCCACCGTCGATGGCCAGACCACCGCCCACTACATCGCCGATCAGCTTGAGGGGCAGGTCCGCCTGACTTCGCTGGCGCAGGGTGTGCCGATTGGCGGCGAACTGGATTATCTGGACGACGGGACGATCACGGCCGCGCTCAGGGCGCGGAAGGAACTGTAGCTCTAACTTACCGGTTCTTTTTTCGCGAGGCCTTTGCGCTAGGCGGCGCCAGCGCAACGCACGATGCACGCTCAAGTATCGCGGTAACTGGCTTGACAGCTGTACAGTTATTGGATGAGTTTCTTTCTGTTAATTCTACGGATTATCAAACACGATGAAACACTTAGCGTATTTTGCAATTGTTGGTGCTTTCGCCTCGCCCTTGGCCGCTGAAACTCTCTACTTATTCGAAGACACGCACGATTTACCGCCGCCATACAAACAATGGTGGAGCGCAATTCCAGAAGACAAAAGGTATGATGAACAAACACACAGGCACGTCTATGTTCGCGGTGAAGGTAAGTACGGCGATTTTTTCGGCGTTCTATACGTTGATTGCATTAACCCTGAATTCTCCGAATGGTTAGCTGTCGGAGGATCGCTGAATTCAGAAGACGTTCCAAACCAGGCAATTGTTAACCTGAGACTTGAGATCTGTTCCAACGGCGAGGAGACCTGACACGGCCCGCGGGAAATAAATGGATTGTCTAACTTCTACAACAATTTACAATGACATGAATAGATTGTCTGATTTGTGGATATGCTATGACCCGCCTTCTCGCCCTCGCCTTCGCCGCTTTGACAGCCACCTCCGCCCTAGCCCAAGACCTCATCGACAAGGGCTTTGTCGACGGCTGGAACATCATGATGGACCCCGCGCTTGGCAACGGGTGCCTGATCCAGACGGTGTATCAGGATCTCTCGGTGGTGCGGCTGGGCTATGATGCCTTGGGCAATCGTGGGTATTTCGCCGTGTACAACAAGGCATGGGGCGACATTAAACAGGGTGAGAGTTATCCGATCCGCTTTGATCTGGACGGCAAAAGCTATGATGCGACGGCCATCGGGTTCAACGAACGCGACGTGCCGGGCGCAACCGTGTTTTTCACTGACCGGAGCTTTGTGAACGCCATCGCTCAGAACAAAACGATGACCGTCTACAATCCGGCAGGTGAGGTGGTGATGGCCATCGATCTGAAAGGCACCGCCAAGGCGCTGGACTATGCGCGGGATTGCCAGAACAAAAAGCTTTAACGAATCGGATCGAACAGCGCGTCCTTGGCCGTGCAGTCGCGGATCACGTCGCGGCCACAGGGTACGGAATCAAGATCGCGGGACAGACACAGGCGGACTTCTTCGATATAGCCCTGTTTGCAGGTGATCGTGATCATGTCGCGCTCCAACTCCGGGTTGGCCTTCAGGAATGCCTCCTCGACCACTGAAGCCGGCAGTCTGACGGATGAATCCAGCTTGCGGAACACCTCAGGGCGCTTGACGGCTTCGTAAGCCCGCCGGGACAAGGCAAAGTAGTCGGATGCCGACAATCCCGAGCATGTGCCGTGTTTCTTCCATTGATGCCAAGCAAGGCCGGAACTGCCTTGTATGTCCTCCATTTCCCGCGTCGTGCGTCGCGAAGGTGGGCCTTCCGGGGTACGGCAGTAGGACGGCCAGCCCTGATGGAACTGTGGCCATAGCCCGTGCAGTATCCAGCCGTGATCATGCCGATCGTCACATTGATCCGAGCCGCGCGCGTCACCTTCGCGGGCGCACCAGTTGGGCGACCAACTGAGCGACAGCACGTAGTAATCGAACTCGCCCGCCTTTTCGCCCTCGGCCGGCGCAGCGACCGCGCTCAAGACCCACAAAACCAGCCCCGTAATCCCTTGGCGCATTCGCCTCTTCCCTTCTTGCCTTTGCGCGACTATATACGGGCCAAGTTCCCCGACAACGGAAACCTGCCCCAAAACCAAGGGGCCGCCGAATTCCGGCGACGGGACAGATGTATGTATAGGAGACGGGCTGATGGCAAAACCGCTTATGGCCAAGGCAACCGCCGTATGGCTGGTGGACAACACCACGATCAGCTTCAAGCAGATCGCGGATTTCGTAGGAATGCACGAGTTGGAAGTGCAGGGTATCGCTGATGGCGACGTCGCCGCCGGCGTCAAGGGCTTTGACCCGATCGCCAACAACCAGCTGACCCAGGAAGAAATCGACGCGGCACAGAACAACCCGCTTCACAAGCTGAAGCTCAAGTTCAACCCATCGGCCGCCGGCGAGGAAAAGCGCCGTGGTCCGCGCTACACGCCGCTTTCGAAACGTCAGGACCGTCCGAACTCGATCCTGTGGCTGGTCAAGTTCCACCCGGAACTCAGCGACGGCCAGATTGCCAAGCTGGTGGGCACCACCAAACCCACCATCCAGTCGATCCGCGAACGCACGCACTGGAACATCGCCAACATGCAGCCGATTGATCCTGTTGCTCTGGGTCTGTGCAAACAGTCCGAACTGGACACCGCCGTGCAGAAAGCAGCGGCCAAGAAAGCGGCTGAAGGCGGCGTGATGAGCGATGACGAACGTCGCAAGCTGGTCTCGACCGAGCAGTCGCTGGAAATGGACGCAGCGCCGAAAATCCCGACCGCAATTGAAGGTCTGGAAACCTTCTCGCTGTCCGACGAACCGTCGGAAGAGAAAGACGACGAGCCGATCATCGACGCAGACAGCTTTTTCAACCTGCCCAAGGGTGGGGCGGATGACGAAGACGAAGACGATCTTCGCCCGTAACGCGCAAACAGCCTCGGCCATGACGGCTGGGGCTTTTTTCACGGACTTGCCATGCTGAACGTTCTATCTGCGGTATTTGGCCCGCATCGCGCCGTCACGATTTATGCCTTTCTGAAAACGTGGGGGCTTGGTCTGGCCGGCGGCGTTGTCACGATTGCCATCGTCACGACATTGTTTCTGCTGGGGGATGAAGGCGAACACGAGCATGAGGCGTTTCTGACCGTCCCGGTTCTGTCTGCAACTCCGGTGAACGGAGATCTGAAGAACGGCGTCGTGGCATCTGTCCGCTTGCCGGATGGGTCCGCCACATCGATTACGTCTACAGATGCGCAGATTTCGCAGACAGTGGGCACGACGGCCTGTATCGAAAAACGCGTTTACCTCGAAAGCGGAGAAGCCCGGTACCGGCTCAAACTGCCACGTCTGTGCGACGGTAGTTGATCGACGGCACCGAACGGATAAAAGCCGCCCGATGTGACACCGGGCGGTTTTTGCGTTCATACCAATTGAAAGATGATACCAGCCACGATTGCGCCACCGACCCCCAGAGTCAGATAGGTTGCAAAGACATGTGGTTTGACCAATGACCAGACCGCAGCCATCGCCGGGATGGAACTGACAGCACCGGCAACCATGAACGACATGGCCGCTCCCGCTGTCATACCTTGCTCCATCAACCCTGCCAGCAAAGGCGGCGCCACGTACGAGTTCAGGTATGCCGGCATACCCACCAGCGCAGCAACGACGATCGGCAGCACGCCTTCTCCGCCAACCACGCCGGCGATCAGGTCAGCGGGGATATAATTAACCAAAAGCGCCTCGAGGACATAAGCCAGCGCAAGCCATTTCAACAGGAACAGACCGTTGTGCACGAATTCCGAACGGAACCGGGCGCGACGCTCGGACTCCTGCCAGAATGTCCAGACCGGCTTGGTATCCGTTTTCGGACCACATCCGCAGCACCCGGAGGGCTTGTATTCGCGCAAAGGCTGGGCAAACGCGCCTTTGCGCATAAGCAACCGAACCGCGAACCCGCCGAACAGGCCAAGCGCAACCGCCGCAACAGCCTTGCCGATGGCAAAGGGCCATCCCAGCGCACCGGCGGTAATCAAAAGCGTAGGCGGATCGATCAAGGGTGAGCTGAGCCAGAACGCCATGACCGCGGACAACGGCGCACCAAGGGCCAGAAGACCCGCAATGAAGGGAATAACCTCGCAAGAACAGAAGGGGGCAAGACCACCGAACAAGGCAGCCAGAAAGATCATCCGGGTTTCGCGCCCCTCAAAGGCACGCGCCACCATCACCTCTGCGCCGGTCGCCTTGAGGTAAGACAGCAGAAGCACTGCAAACAGAATATATTGCCCTGTATGCGCCAGAGCCTTGGCTGCAAATGTCACCACCTCGGGCAAGTTTCCGGGATCCAGGATTGCCACCGCCGCCAGAATGACGACGATCAGCGTCCAGGGTGTCTTGATCAGGTCCAGCGCCACTTTGGCAGTCATGCGCGGGTTCTGTGTCAATTCAGCCATCGTTCGCAGCCTTTCCAACTTCGTCAGCGCAGCACTCGCTGAGAATGAATTGCGCCAGATTTCTCAA
The DNA here is from genome assembly GCF_013110585.1 of Ruegeria sp. HKCCD6119. Lineage (NCBI taxonomy): Bacteria > Pseudomonadati > Pseudomonadota > Alphaproteobacteria > Rhodobacterales > Roseobacteraceae > Ruegeria > Ruegeria sp. HKCCD6119. The sequence continues at coordinate 57,851 of NZ_WVQV01000015.1, forward strand.
TTCGTTGTAATTGGCGCGGTTGATCGTGGTTCGACCGACCTTTTCCTGTTCGACCACTCCACCGGCCGCAAGAAACCGCAGGTGATGGGCCAGGGTCGACGGGGCAATCCCGGTCCGGTCCTGTATCTCGCCAACGGTCAATCCGGCTTTGCCAGCCCGGACCAGCGTCTTGAGGACTTTCAGCCGAGCTTCAGAGCCCATGGCAGAAAATCCGGCAGCAGCAGCTTCCCACATCCACTATCTCCATTAAACTAGTTTTATAGTTATTTAGTCCAGAGAAACTCTCCGGTCAACCCCGCCGACAAAATTTCGTGACTGCGATGTAAGTCCAGATTGCCCCGGCCTTAAGTCCACCCTATAAGCAGGCATGGGGATTTCGGTCGATACGTTCTTTCTTGAGCTCAATGGTCAGGGCACATTGCAGGCCCAGATCCAGCAGATGATTGCCGAAGGCATCTTGTCCGGTCGCTTTCACGTCGGAGAAAAACTCCCTTCGTCACGCAAACTGGCCGCGCATCTGGGGGTCAGCCGAATAACGGTGACATTGGCCTACACCGAACTGTTGGCCAATGACTACCTGACCGCCAAGGGACGGTCCGGGTATTACGTTTCGCAAAACGCACCTGTCCCCCCCAAGTATTCGCCTGTCCAGCGCGGCACAGAATCCGTTGACTGGGACAAGGCACTGGCGCGTCGCTTTCTGGACAGCGACGTGCTGCCAAAACCCAGCGACTGGCGAGAATACCGTTATCCGTTCATCTACGGGCAGGCTGACCGAACCTTGTTTGACCACGCCAACTGGAGGTTATGCGCCGTCCGCGCGTTGGGACATAAGGATTTCGATTCGCTGACCGGAGATTACGTGGATCAGGATGATCCGTTGTTGATCGAATTTATTGCCCGTCACACTCTACCTCGCCGTGGCATCGCGGCCCGCCCCGAAGAGATCCTGATCACTCTGGGCGCGCAGAACGCCCTCTGGCTGGCATCGCGTATCTTGCTGACCCACAATCGCACGGCCGTGATAGAAGACCCATGTTACTATGCGCTGCGAAGCCTTCTGAACCATTGGGACTGTGCGGTCACGCCCTTGAGTGTGGACCGGGACGGTCTGCCGCCCGAGGCGATTCCCGACGAAGCAGACGTCATCTTTACCACCCCCAGCCATCAAAGCCCGACAACCGCGACGATGCCGATCGACCGCCGCAACCAGTTGCTGGACCGAGCACGCGAACTTGACGCGATGGTCGTCGAGGATGACTATGAGTTTGAAATGGCCTTCCGAGGCGCCCCTTCGCCGGCGCTGAAATCCATGGATCGGGATGGGCGCGTGATCTACGTCGGCAGTTTTTCCAAGTCGCTGTTTCCAGGATTGCGACTTGGATACATGGTCGGCTCAGAGCCCTTTATCCGCGAGGCACGCGCGCTGCGTTCATTGGTTCTGCGTCACCCACCAGGCCACATTCAGCGCACGGCGGCGTATTTCCTGTCGCTGGGCCACTACGACGCGCAAATTCGGCGTATGTCAAAGGCCTTGCAAGAGCGGCGCGACGCGATGGACAAAGCCATCGCGGAAAGTGGGCTGACCGTGGCTGGACGGGGTGTGATTGGCGGCTCTTCACTGTGGATGTCAGCCCCTGAGCATGTCGACACAACTCAACTGGCATTAAGACTGCAAAACCAGGGTGTTCACATCGAACCCGGCGCACCGTTCTTCTCGGGGCCGGACAGACCACAGAATTTCTATCGCCTGGGCTATTCCTCAATTCCAACTAACCGCATCGCGACCGGCGTGAAACTGATCGCAGACGCAATTCGGGCCGTTTGAGCCTTATCTGGACCTAATCCGGCTTTCGTTTTGGCCCTAACGCAGGTCGCACCCTTGCGCCAAAACCATATCAAACGCCGGGTGCAGTGCCCGGTTTCACTCACTCTTGGTTGGAGAGCACCCTTATGAAAATGACGACGGAAGAGGCCTTTGTTAAGGTTTTGCAGATGCAC
>NZ_WVQV01000016.1:0-52564 GCF_013110585.1 Ruegeria sp. HKCCD6119
GTTTTCAGCCGTGAATCATGCCGCTCGCTGAAAATCAATGGGTCCTGACCCTAGCTATCGACTCCGAAATCCAATGATCCATGCCTACACTCAATGGCGCTGTTCAGCGCCCATCAAGCTCGGCAAAATCGTTTCAAGGCTTGACCTTTTGCGATTGCTTCTGCGCATAGGTGGGCATGGTCGGAATGTAAAACCCGGCTTGTCTTGTCTCGCAGTAAATGCACGAGCAGGTCTGCGTTGCGCAGACCTTCCCGTGTTGTGAGCTTGCTCATATGCCACAACAAAAAATCCAAAAAGATAAACTTTGTTTTTCTAGTCCTAAGTTGAGGTAGCTTCGCTTGTACCGCGAGAGGAGAAAGTTGGTGATAAATAATAGGCCGTTCCCACTAAGTCGAATTGCTCAGCGCATCACTCTGGCGAATATCGCATTCTTAATCTTGGCTTATTTGATGTCGCCAACCAAAGTGCAAGCCCAAAGCTCACAGGCCTGCGTGGAATTAGGTGCTCCTCGAATTGAGTACTCTTCTGGATCTGAAAGCATTCGCGTTAATCAAACAATCTCAACGACGGAACGCACGTGTCTCCCGATCCCAAACGGACCCATTACAGGACTTACAATTGGAAACTCCTCGATCACGTCCTCAGGTGAAATTGAGTTGTATGTTCCTGGCCAAAATACCGTTTCAAGCAATGCTTCAGTTTTAACTCTTCTGAATGTTGATGTCGCCGCAGGCAGCGGAGACTTCGTATCTCGGGAAGCGTTGGCAACAAACATCAATGGAAAGCTCAGAGTGAACCTCATTGGAACTTCGATTGGTTCCGGCAGATCAATGACGTTCGCTCCCTTCAACGGCGCGAATATCGACCCCACTGAAGTCTACTTCCAGTCTGACCGCCCGCTAACCTATGACAACCTTACCGTTATGGGAGCGACCGAAGTAGTTTTTGGGGCCTACTATATTCAGACTCGGGTTGCTGAGGCTTCTGATTTCACACTGACGAATAGTTCAATTTCTTCAACCAGTGACCTGGCGATAGCGGCAGGCACGACTGTTCGGCTTGATGCAGCAAGTAGTTTGAACACCGTAAACTTTGAGAATTTTGGCACGTTGGCCGGCACGGGAACCGTGAACGCATTCAACTTCACAGTTAAGAACGGGGGGGTGCTTTCGCCGGGCTTTTCAATTGGTACACTTAATAACAGTGGCGGAATCGCCTTTGAAACTGGGTCAAGGCTCTTAAGTGAAGTCGATCCAACTGCCGGGCAGAAAGCTGACTTGGTGTCATCCAGCGGGCGGGTGACAGGGATTGACAACGCCACAATCCAAGTCGAAGCCGCTCGTCCCGGTCTGACTGCGCAAGACTATGCGGCCGGCAACAATTACACGGTCCTTCAAGCCTCGAGTATTGATGGAGATTCGCCAACACTTGTTGCAGGTGGATCTCTGCCGGCTTTGTCTAATCTGACGATAGCCAATACGCCCACCGCAGATGGTCAGGTCGACATTGCATTCACCGCACAACCGGTCTCAAGCTTACCGCAGAACCCGGCGGTTACCAGTTCGCCAAACGCCAGCAACCTCGCTGGAGCGGTTGCTAATACCACAAACACATCACCGGGGACGGGGCTCAGTAGCGGTTCAACAATTGGTGCCGCTGTCAATACGCTCACCAATTCAGGTCTGGCTGGGTTTAATCGCGTGCATGCAGAACCCTATTCCTCAAACCTGACTATTGGGCTTGAGCAACTAGACCTGATAACAAACACTGTTCTGAGCCATGCTGACTGCCGCAAATATCAAGCAGTTGGTTTCAACAATCAAAACAGACCCGTTGCATCAGGTGGCATCGACACGGTCCGCAGCCCTAGTGGCGCAATCGACTGCTCTGATCGGCGCTGGTGGATCGACACGGCCTATGTGAGCGGGGACGTTGATGGAAGTAACGGCCTTGGCACATTCGACTATTCGCTGGGCACCATTTTGGTTGGAGCGGATGTCGCAAGTACCAATAGAGGTGTGGTCGGCGTGTATGCAGGTTTCGGAACGTCCTCCATGGATGAGCACGATCAAGTCGACCAAGATTTTTCGACCGACAACTATCACGTGGGCGTCTATGGGCGAACAACAACCGGAACTTGGGAGTTCTCCGGACTGATCGGTTACATGTTCGGTGAAACCGACGCCAAGCGAAACAACCCTTCTGTTGATGGCTTTACGGGAGGCGAGGCTAAATCGGATTTGGACCAAGAGGGAATCCACGCCGGTATCCAGGCACGGAAGTTGTTTAACCTGGACAGCGGTGCAAGGGTTTCTACGGTTTTTGGATTGAACTACGGGCGTATTCAACAAGGTTCAGGCACAGAGACTGGCGGTGGTGACTTCAACTACTCAATTGAAAAAGCGGATGCAGAGTCTCTGGTCGCGTCCATTGGAGTTGACTACCAACGGGACTTCTTGACAGAGAATGGTGTGCTAACCCCAATTGCCTTTGCTCGTTATGAGTATGACTTCTTTGCCAACAAGGATAGTGAGCACGATATCACTGTAACGAGCCCGATATTTGGCACTTTCACACAAGTCGGACAAAACCGAGGGGCAAATGGCTTCGTGCTTGGTCTGGGGCTAGGGTATCAGATATCTGATCTGGCCAGACTAACGGCAGGATATGGCTATTCAGTTCGCTCCAACGGCCAAGAGCATGGCCTCGGTGCAAACTTAAGTGTTCGGTTCTGATTAGGGCGGACCAACGAAGAGGAGTGGTAAGCTAGCTGCAACAACTTGCGGAAGCTATCGTGGCAATGTGAGCGTCATTCTCTAGCGACTAAAATTTGGGGATATTAAAAACATAAAGCCGCGATTTCTTGGCGTCGTCTGTCAGGATGTAGAGAAGCCCTTTGGTCTCATCGAGAGCGATACCTTCGGGATGTTTAACTTCCTTTTGTTTGCCATCTTCTGTGAACGTCAAACTGATGGATTTTATGGACTTGGACTCTGGATTATAGACGAAAATTTGACGGCCTTTGTCACTTACAATCCAAAGAGAACGTGAAGACGGGGACCATGCCAGGCCGCTCAAATCCAGTTCATCATTATCTACAACCTCGGAGATAAAACCTGCATCGCGGGCTAAAGGAATCATCTCAATAATTTCATCTAGCTCTGGTGATACGACCATTAACAACCTTGGTTGTCCCTCAATGCCAATGAAGACCCGCCCGGATTCCGGGTCGACGGCGATGCCCTCAGGTCCCTTGTTCAAAGGGTTACCGACGAGCAATTCAGCGGCGTCCGAGTAGCCTTTGAGAGATGTTAGAGGGATTGTAGTTAGTTGAATGGGGTCAGTCGGGTGAACGACTAGAATTGATCGATCGGTTTCCTGAAGTACTAAAACAGACCCATCTTTTCGTGATGCGACGCCCTCCAGATCTGATCCCGCCAATGAAGGCAGCTTGAATGAGTTTCCTAATGCCCCATCGATTCCAAGTAGGTGCAGTTTAGGTTCAGCGTCGCTTACTGACCATAAGAAGCCTTCCGCGTTGGACAGAGACAATCCGGAAGGCTCCGAGAAGCCTTCCGATTTATCCGCCACCTTGAAGGAGTCGATGAGAGTCAAACCGGGACTCTCGGCGTGGGCGAGCTCGATCCATGCCAGAAATGCAACAGTAGCGCTTGCAAAAGAAGCGAGTTCTCCAAGCTTGGGTAAGCACCGTGAAAACCCAAGTTTCGACCGAAGCAGTTTGTGTTCTGACATTGGATTTTCTCGCGCTTGGACCATATCCTTGTATCAGCGTTCGTATCACAGTCCGGACGCGATGTCCGAAGAATGCACGGTAATCTCTTTACCTGATCCCGCCTGTTGCGATTGAATTGAATAGGGCACGATGTGCCTTTGGTGAAGCGTAAGCCTTTGGCGTGAGCAGGAAGGAAGACAAGTTGAATACGACCCTCACATTTGTGACCGTGTTGTTGATGCTGCTGTTGCCAGGTGCTGCGGTGTCACAAGTCGACCCTGCGACGATGCTGGCCGGGGCTTCGGGGTCGGAAATCGTTATCGAACGCCGGTGGACGCAGTTTCGTGGCAAACAGGAACTGTATTTCTTTACTCTCGATGTGATCGTAACGATCATTCTGGCTGGCTTGATCGTCTATCATCCGGTGAGACGTAAAGCCCGTAGAAGTGTCAGCGATATCGTCATGCCGCGACTGTTCTTCCTTTATGCGCTTGTCGGCATGGCGGTTGGGTTTCTGGTCGTACAGCACGGATCGATGATCGGGTTTGTGATTTTTGGAATAGGAGCTCTGTTAAGGTTCCGATCAAATATGGATGACCCGGTCGACACGGTGGAAATGATTATAGTCACCGTGCTTGGGCTGGCGGTAGGGCTGGGCTTACCCTTGATGGCCACACTGGTGGCGGTTGTATGTTGGTGTTTCATTTGGCTCGGTGGGCGAAACAAGGGCGTGGAAATTTCGCTCAAGGCTTCAAACGAAGAGCACTCATTGAAAGTCAGCGGGGACATTGAAGCCATGGCCGCAGACGCTGGCTGGAAGTTGGTCCGAAAACACCACGTACCCGGAAAATCTCGCGTTTCTTTGCTTTTCATCACTTCGGGTGGATTGTCGGAAGCTCGGATCGAAGAGATGATAAACGATCTGGTCCCTGAAAAAGTTGAGCTGAAACTCAACCTCTAATCATTTCACAAGGTCTAAGCGTTTCAACACCGCATTCGGGGATCTGATCTCTTTCGGGAGCGACTTGAAGTTTACTGACCTTTCGAAATCAGGCCCTCGATATACTGCTATCCCAAACTCTCCGTTTGGTTGGAACGTAACATGAGTGAAGCTGTGAGGTGATTTGGCATTGTCACCAATAAGCCGTCGCGGGCCACCTCCCAAACAAGCTTGGGAAACATAAGCCACACCGTCTTTCCAGCCTGGGTAGAAGGCATGATGGTGGCCTGACAGATGCAGAACGACACCGCTTTCTAGGTAAATTTTTTCAAGTGTTGGGTCACCGATGATTTCGCGTTCGCGCTGGATCGCGAAGGGCCAAAGTGGGAGGTGACTGAAAGTGACAACCGGATTCCCATTTGCGCCCAGTTCCACGAGTCGGTCCTGTTGATTACCGGATAGCGGCCCTAAGGTCGTTGCATCCAGAGACGCAAACGTAATGCCCTGCATCTTGAATGCGTAGAAGAACGGGTAGTCATCTGAAATCAGGAAGTCGACGCCTGGTTTTCTCGGCGCCCATTCCTCTGCGTATATTTTTCGTTCACGCTCGAACCCACGGTACGCAGAGGCATCATGGTTTCCTGGCGTGACCGCAAATGGAATGCCGGCAGCCTCTAAAGGGTCTGATACGGCCTCGTGAAACGCCTCCCACATCTCCCTGACCTGTTTGTCGGATAAGTTGGGGATGCGCTGTCCCGCAACCATATCTCCAGTCGAAATAACCAAATCGGGATCAATCTCGACTATCCGTTTGATCGCCTTTTCGATGCGCGCATCGTATCTGACCGAGCCATAGCTGCCGTTCAGATCCGATATGACGATCACATCCAAAGCGGCCGCTTTGCAGGCGAGCACGACCGTCCAAACGAACGCCGCGACAGTGATCGAACGCTTACGGATCATTGCAGTCCAGGCCCTCCGCCTCGGTATTATTGTTCAAAAAGAATGCGACAGGATCCAAGTCGAACATCAAATCACCATTAGAACAATTGTCCCAGAGAATGGACGTTGCCAGCTCGGTGTTATTCACAACTTGGGCAATCTGCCTATCTGACAACCCAAGGCTCCGCGACAACCAGCCGTAGACGAGACCTTGAGATTGAAGATCACTATTCAAAGCAACCAAGCGCCGATACGTGCTTGGAGAGAAGTGGCGAATTTTCTGCAGCATTTGAGTAGATTTCGCGAAGTTGGCATACTCGACACGCCCACCAGCATCGTTGTCGTTTAGATTGCTGCGACGGATCAATAATGCCTCGGCGGGAATATCTCCATCGTTCGGCTGATGGTGCTTGGCTTTCTTATGCTTCAACTTTCCGTCTTCGACCCAATACCAATAGGGTGTGAAGTCTATGTTTCCTACACGGTCCTGCTGGCTGAAGATGAAGTCGAGTAGAACAATCTCGGTAAGTTCTTGCATCCAAAATGCCATCTGTTGGTCGCTGACATCGGGGCCGAGATCCTTGTTGATCATCCTGTCTTTTCGGCCTTCACTAACGCCCTCTGCAATGGCCTCTGAGATTGGTTTTGAAGACCGCAAAGCCAAAAAAGCAGGCGTTTCCTGAAAATCGCGGTTTTGACCTTTTCCCCATCCAGACTTGCGCGTGCCGTTGATTTCCGAACCGTATCGATGCCCAGGGCTATCAAGCAGGACACCGTATATTTGCGTTCGGTCTGCGGTGAACAGATCATCGGTCGGTTGGTATGAGTTCGGGTCGGCGTCCGCAGCTGCAAAGACCCGCCAGCCTTCATGGTTCATGCGCCCGCCGCGAGAGCCGCCAGAAATCGCAAGGCCAGGCTCTGCAACCTCGGAGAAATGCGCCTGGGCGTCCATGCTACGCCAAACGGCGACTGGAACTTTGACAGTCGCGTCGAAATATCTGGAGAAATGATAGTAAAGCAGCGACGAAGTGGAAAACGTTCCACTGGTGCCCTTTTGGTTCATGGTGGACTTGAATTTAGCGACCCTATCCTTGGCCAGATCTTTCGCCGCCTTTCCCTCTTTGCAAGCGTTTCTCTCGAATTCAGAACGGTTCCCCGTGTAGGGTCCTTCCGAAATATCGTAGACGGCCATTCCTGGGCTGGTGCTCCAGGTTTTTGGGCAAATGGCGATTTCGGGCGCATAGAAATCGATTTCGCAATAGGTAGTTTCTTCCTCAAGATCGCTGTTCTTGTACTCGCCCGTTGGGACTTTTTCGATCCGAATGCAGTGTTCCGTAACACCATTGGGACTATCAAATGTCGTGGCTTCTCCGCGAACATCGTCGCTCGCCCACAAGGCAGTGGGCGCAATGAAAGCCAGTGATCCCAGAAGATTGAACCTCATTTGGATAGTCCTCCCGATGTCATTTGGGGCAAATCGCGGCCTGTTGTTCGCCGGAGATCTTCAAACTGGGGTCGACACTGAAGTTAGAGAACTTCGAGTCAATCCACTGGTCACACCCGCCTGAACATGGGGCCCCGTTTCGGGCATCATTCCAATATTCCTTGGCCCTTTCTTCCGTCCATCCGCAAAACTGAACAAGCGCCATTGCCGACAATGCACCAGAGGAATGAACGCCCCACATGCAGTGCACCAGGACAGGACCCTTTCCAGGGTCCTCAATCACCTCGTGTATGGCGGCCATGACAGTGCCGGGTCGGGACGATCTGGCGCTCTGATAGTCAAAGGATCCGTTTCCGCAACTGGTGCGGCCGTATTCGGTGTTCTTGCCGAAGTCCGCATAAAACCCGGCCGAAAACCCTTCATCGCACAGTGTTTCGCGCTGAGCGTTGCTCAAGCCCGTTCGACCCTTGTCGCCGCCCTTGAAGCCAGAGCGATACAAAACTCCGCTTAGGACTGGGCGAAAGAAAGCGACGCCATCGACGCCTCCGTCGCTGCCCTTTGAGAGCATCTGGCTGTTGCTTGGGCCACCGTTTCGACTGGTGACGTCAGAATTCGCCGCAGTTGCCAGAACACCGATGAATATGAGGGACGTCAAAAACCGCATGCCAGTTCCTTTCTATTCTTAAGCGCTATATGCTCAAACTCTTCCCACTTGGTAATCTATTGGAGCGGCTCATTCTCAGCAGCCGTATCAAGTGCGCGATAGACTTTCCGAACTGAAGCTTTAGATTGGCCACACCAGATTGATGATAAAGACGACCACGAAGTAGGCCAGAAATACTTTCCAGTTCAATTGGTCTTTGTTTTCTTCGTTTATCACGCCGGCCAATTTCAAGGCCAGGTTTGTTACAATTAGAGCGACGATGGTAACCGCCGCATGTGCCAAGTCGAAATGCAAACTGAAGCTCCCTTTTGCAGATGTTTGATTGATGAAAAATGTGTCAGCAGTCACCTGATGGCAGCATAGTTACATCTGAGTACCTTCCCTCAGATGTCGTGATCCGAGCACATGCACCAGTATCTCTGTTAAACCAGTACGAGGTCAGCCCTTCGCTGCGGATGAGTTCAAATCCGAGACTTTGGATGCCCATTTCAGCTTGGCCCGCTCTTGCCCCTTCAAATGACGAAAGATCGCTAGAGCTGCCCACAGTTGGTGCACTTGCATCCACTGATCCAACACTGTCGTCGCATGCTGCAAGCGCAGTAATACACGCCGTGCCGATCACCAATAGGACCTTGGGTTTCATCTGTTTTTCCCTCGCTTGTTTGGACTTGCGTTCCAGGGTTTCTGATTGATCACCTATTCAATTCCGAAAATGACGTTGTAGTCGACAGAAGAGTTGCTGCGATTGATAACCTCCACAACATGATCACCGGATTGCCAAAGCTGTCCTCGATACTCTTTGTCCGCCGACATCAATCCTAACAATTCAGATCCATCAGGGTTACGAATAACATAGTCCAAGGAGCCATTTCGCGGCGCAACTCGGACGTAAAGAAACTGTTCGTTCTTTGCACCGAGAACATATTGCTGCGACGCTCCGGGCGCGAGTTCACCAACTAGTTCGGCGCCGGTGGAATCAGCATCGAATTTGACACGTTGGCTACCGGTAGAACCGGCGGCGCCTGCCACTGCTCCACCGCCATCATCCATCGCTTCGACAACCGACATCTCGCCGATGCTTCCATCCTTGTAAGCGATGCAGCGCCAAAGTGTTCCACCTGCATCACGCAGCACAACGAGCGTACCAGCTTCCGAGAACTGAGAGCTTTCAATCGTTCCGGATTGACCGTCTGGTCCACCAACCAGCCGCAAATGGTCGACACACGCGTCGTCGGCTTCTGACATTGCAAAAGCAGCTGTGCTCGCGATTGCGAACATGGGTGTGAGGAGTTTGAGTAAAACGAGTTGCATCAGATGGTTCCCTGTTGGCTTGTCCTTACAGTTTTGTTCCGTACAAAGCGGAACCTCACTTTGCTTCTCGTAACTTTGACAGAAATTCATCGCATGCCTGTGCGCTGCCGACGATCTCATCTGTCGTTTCAATTCCTTGCAGAGATGCCATCTCGGAATTTACGCGATTGAGGATTTGATCCGCTTGCTCGGCGGTGATCAGGTTCTCGGCTTGTGCTCCTTTCAATGTGGTGCAAACACCGGCGGACAAGCCTGTCGCAACGCCGACCCCCATTGCGGCCCCGCCACCCAAGGTCATCGCTCCAACCACGCCGAGGACGAGCCCGATCACAATTCCCAAGATTACTTTTCCCATGTTTTCCTCCTTTTGGGTGAGACAGAGCTCCGCCTTCACTTCTGGCGCAAACTGCGTACCCATCTGCAAATCAAGACCAGCGCTAACAGGTTGAGCACCGGTACAATCGCCGCAAACCACGGTTTGGCTGACTCTGAGACCAAATCCACTAGAATTATCCAAGGCAATCCCAACGGCAAAAGGAACACCCCGGACAAGGGATCTCGTTCCTGTCCCAACCAGCCAAATGTGCCGGTCAAGAATGCAATCAACGCCAACAGGTACAGGATCGAGAATACGATGATGGTGGTTCTACAAACCAAGTCGAGCCTCAGCAGATCAAGCCAGTGCTGCGCAGCCATTATTGGCCACGCATCAGACTGCTCACAATGCGCCTTCGTCGCCCAGGAACTCGATACCAGCCGTCGCGCCATCACTGTAGGCAATACAATTCCACGGAGCCCGATCCTCTCCAACGCCGACGGTGACCTGTGTTCCAGCTTCGCTGAATGCGGATGAGAGCACCACGACTTGCGAATTGTTCGTTGTTTTGGCCACATCTCGCAAACACGCCTGCTGAGCGGGTGTGAGTTCGGCGGGCGCACTGGATGTACCCGTGTCCTCACAGGCCGCAAGCAGTGTGAAACAAGTTGCGCCCGCAATCATCACTATCTTGTTGGTCATTTTCTTCTCCCTCTGAGTCTGTTGAAATTAACGAAGTTGGATACGCTTGTTTGAGGATCTCGCGTTTGGGCAGCCGACAGAACATACCTCGATCCTGTGACGACCTTTTCCAAAACTTGCTGCGGGGGAGCTTGGCGGGCAGATCACTATTACGTTGACTGCCAAGACCTCCAACAACGTGGGATGGCCGAATGACGTCACTAGCAAATGCTAGAGCAAACTCTGGAAAGAGGGCGAGTACGTTAAGTCTAAGCATCGCGCCCTCCCAACGACTGATCCGTGTAAAATGCCTTCCGACCGCCAGCACTCACACCAGCAGTCGGAAGGGCCCGACAATTCGGGCGACAGCGACAACAACGGAGGTAAAATGAAAGCTGTGTCGAATTCGCATGTTTGAATCTATTTTCTAAAAAATCAATATTTTTTCCGCGCGTAAAATTCATTACGCTCTCGTGCGATAGGCTTCTGCTTTCAAACAAAGGTAAGAGGGAGCATCCGTAGGGGCGAGTTCGCTCTCCTAAGCGGCGCAGCGTTTAAGGCCGCACAGAAGTTAAGAATGGAGTGAAATATGGGATTTAGCGAAGCCGTTAAAACGTGTTTCTCGAAATACTTTCAGTTCTCCGGTCGGGCTTTACGCTCAGAATACTGGTGGTTCTTCTTGTTCGTGGTTCTCGCGAGCGCTGCTTTAGCTGTGCTGGATACGATCATATTCGGGACCAACCCCGAAACAGGGCAGGGATCTCGGGTTCTGTCCTCTGTTTTCCAACTGGCTGTTCTCATACCCATGCTGGCCGCCGGTTGGCGGAGGCTGCATGATACAGGACGACCTGGCTGGTATTTGCTGCTGCCGATGGCGCTCAGCATTACAACGCTTTTTGTTATGCTGGGCGGCGTGGCGTTCTTCTCGGTATTGGAGCAAGGGACGGAAAACCCCGATGCATTACGAGGACCCGCGGCAGTCCTGGGCGTGACCGGTATTGTTGTTGTCTCAATTCTTCAATTCATTCTGTCCATCCTGATGATCTGGTGGCTGACGCGACCTTCCCAAGAAGGCGCAAACGAATACGGCGCACCTGTTTCCTAACCTTGTTGCCCGGGTAACGGACCGGAAACTTTGGCCGAATGACAGTACGAACCACACCCCTGGAGAAAAAAATGAGGTTCAAAACGATTTCCATTGGAATGCTACTGATGGCTATGGCGACCACAGCATCAGCGGAGTGGTCGTTCAACTCCGGGCCTAATCCCAATGCATTTATTCAGACCGGAAACATGACGCTGGAGCTTCAGTGTGACCGTATCCGCTTTGCTCCGGCTGGATATGAGGACAGCCAGGACATTGTACAGAAGCAAGGGCTTTCCATTCGGTTTTTAAAGAATGGCACCACCGAAGTTGGGGCATTTCAGGTTGGCGCAGAAAACGCGGCTTTGCAGATCGTCGACAATTATCCTGTCGAGGTCAGTTTCAATAGTCAGCAGGATTATAGTTTTGTACTGGACCAGCTCGCGGCCAATGCATCCGTTAACCTGTCCATGATTGATCAAGATGTCAGCTACGGAATCTTTGACTTGAAAGGTTCCAGCGCGGCAATTCGGTCCCTTCGTTCCGCCTGCGATTCAGGAGCTAGCCAAGGGGCCTCCTACGAACCCCCAGAAGGCATCGTCTATTGTGGTGGCGGAGCGGTAGAGCGTGTCATCGAACCGGTAATTTTGGACAACCCGGACGGAGAATGGGACGCGCGAGTAACGGTCAACGGCGCGTCGATCAGAGCCATGACGGCCTATAGTTACTTCGGAAACTATGAGCCGCCGGCCGGATTTGTCGTCGCCCTGCTTGGGGAAGACATGTCCGAGTTTCTGATTTTTAGCGAAGGCTCGTCAAACTGGCTGGAATACGGGGACTACAGGTATGATCAATGCAACTGAAGCCACCTTCCAACCGGCTTCCCAATTGGCAAAGTACTTGAAACGTTTGGTATCTGCGATCCTGCTTGGTTCGGGCCTGGTTTGGACCTCACCAGTTGTCGCGGCTGACGTTTCGCAACTTCCAACCGGTTTGCGAGCAAAGGTTGATCTGGCGGCACGAGCCTGCGCGGAGTTCAACAACGGTCAGTTTGGCTTAGATTGGGGCGCGGTCGAAAGGGTCGATCTCAACGGAGATCTACAACGCGACTGGGTTTTGAATGAGTCTGGTTTTGCGTGTTCGAGCGCCGCATCTCTTTACTGCGGAACTGGCGGATGCATGTCGCACTTTTGGGTTAGCGAAGAGGTGCACTCCTTGCTCAACCAAGGCTGGACGGTCGTTGATTTTGGGCGTCGACGCGTTGTCGTAGCGGATATTCATGGATCCAATTGCGACGGAATAAACCCAACGCCATGCGTCAGCGCTAGTGTTTGGGATGGCGAAGCCGACACTTGGCGCTCATCTGCTGGCGATTGGGAGTGAGCTGCATTTGGGCACCGCAGATAAGCCTGACGGCCTGTTTATTCGATGAGTTCTCTGTGGCACGCAATGAGGTCATTGGCCATGGATCTACCGAACCAATCTCTGGTTTGTGAGTGATCAACATCAACGCATTGGACAAAGCCACCAGTCACTCTGTCCAGTGTTGGAAACTAGTACCGAGCGTGGGCTCTCTTTTCGACGATCACGATCCTCTTCGTCTGACACTCCCGCAAAAAGACAAACAGTCCTGATCCCAAGATTAGCGTGACACCAAGCGGGATGGGAAGGTTCTGTATTTCTACCGACCTAAATTCCTTTCTCTGGTCACAATACGGACTGACCATTCCAAAAATTTCCTACCGCCACCTTGATTTTCTGGATCAATCATTCCAAATCATGCGCATGAGCAAAAAAACTCTACCCAATGGCGACATCAAATCATCCGCAGGTCCAGGCAGACCTCGTGCCTTTGACGAAGCTGAGGCTTTGGAAAAAGCCTTGTGCGTATTTTGGCACAAGGGCTACGAGACCGCGTCCGTGGACGATTTGACCAAGGCCATGGGTTTGAGCCGGTCCAGCTTCTATGGAACGTTCGTCAACAAGCAGACTTTATTTCACAAAGCTCTCAGGCACTATTCAAGGCGTGGTTTGAAAAATCTGCGTGACGTTGCAGATGCGAGCGGAAATGACCCCGTTGGTGCGATAATGGAAGTTTTGGCGAACCCACAAGGTGGTCGTGACGGCTGCATGCTGATCAATTGCCTTACGGAGCTTGCTCCTCATGATGATGAAGTGGCGGCTCTCGGGCGACAGCATTTGGAGAGTATTGACGAGATTATTGCGAGAGCGCTTGAGCCTTCAGATCCGGGTGTGGCTCTCGACAAGGCGCGCGCCTATGCCTCCCTTGCAATTGGCACGCTAGCCTTGCGCAAGGCGGGCGTTCCCGATGAGCAGATATCGCAAACCCTGAAACAAGCCCGGTTGGTGATTTCGCCATAAGGCCCCCCGCCACCATAAGGAAATGAAACCTAACACAAACTCAAACAAGAGACGGTGATCCTAATATTGGACTAATCGGTCCAATAATATCTGAACGAAGTTTACAAAAGAAGGAAGCAGCAATGGCTGATGAAAAACTGTTCTCCGGCATCAAAGCTGGTGCAATCGAGCTGAAAAACCGCATTGTCATGGCGCCATTGACCCGCAACCGGGCAAGAGCCGAGGATGACAGTGTCCATGAATTGCAGGCCAAGTACTACGCCCAGCGGGCGGGTGCAGGTCTGATCATAACGGAGGCTTCGCAAATCTCGCCCCAAGGCAAGGGCTATGCCTGGACGCCCGGCATTTATTCCGAAGCGCAGATCGACGGCTGGAAAAAAGTGACTGAGGCCGTCCATGCCAAGGACGGGAAGATTGTAATCCAGCTTTGGCATGTGGGCCGGATTTCGCATTACAGCTTGCAGCAGGATGGTGGCGCCCCTGTTGCACCATCCGCAATTGGAGCCAAGGCCAAGACGTTTGATGGTGAGCAGTTTGTTGAAACATCTGAACCGCGGGCTCTGGCCATCGAAGAAATTGCTGGCATCGTTGCGGACTACCGGAGGGCTGCGGAAAACGCCAAAGAGGCCGGTTTCGACGGTGTCGAGGTCCACGCAGCCAACGGATACCTTATCGATCAATTCCTGCGGGACGAATCCAACAAGCGTGAAGACGAATACGGCGGTCCTGTCGAGAATAGAGCGCGGTTCCTGAAAGAGGTCATGGACGTGGTTGTCGATGTCTGGGGCGCCAACCGCGTTGGTGTCCGCCTCAGCCCATTCTCGGACGCCAACAACATCTCCGACAGCGACCCACAGGCGACATTCACCCATGCGGTCAAATTGCTGAATGGCTATGGGCTGGCCTATCTCCATCTCGTGGAGGGACAGACCGGCGGCCCGCGCGATATTCCGGAAGGTGGCGATCTGAAGGCGCTCTATGAATTGTTTGACGGTGCGAAAATCGGCAACAACGCTTATGACCGCGAAATGGCGGTTGAAGCGGTTGAAACCGGAGCCGTCGATCTGGTGGCCTTTGGTCGGCCGTTTATTTCCAACCCGGATCTTGTCAACCGGCTGGAGAAAGACGCCGCGCTGAATGAGCTCGATCCAACCACTCTCTACGGCGGCACTGAAAAAGGGTACACCGATTACCCGGCACTGGAAGAGGAAGCGGTTGCCGCAGAGTGATACATCGCTCTTAACTCCGTAGTGACAAACAAAACCAAGCAAAGTGAGCGCGTCGGTTTGAACGCGCTCACCTGGCAGTTACGGAAATGCCCATTCTTGAAGCGAGGATCTATCACTAGCCTGCGAATTAACTGCTTCCCTATGATCAGGGTTGAATATTTCCAATCAGAATGCACTCTTGATTGAAAGGCGCCCGGTTTTAGTTGAAGAAGATGTGCGGTGACTACTTTCAATTTAGCGCGTTTCTTGAACCGCGCAAACTTATGGGCAAATCGTGCAAACTTATGGGCAAATCGTGCAAACTTATGCGCAAATGCCGCGCAAAATTATGGGCGAACACAGCCGAATTTCCTGAATGAAATCAACGATAGTAATGCATCGTTATGAGAACACCTACATCATGTGTAGGTTTGCGAATAACACTTCGCGCACCCAATAAGTTTGCGTAGTTTGCCCATAGTATTGCGCGGCACGATTGTCTGCCTTAACGATGAATTCAATCAGTTTTTGGCTCAGTCGTTGCGGTTATGGTCCTTTGCGTTGCTCGATCACGCAAAGGGGCTTCCTAAGGAACCTTGGGTTCCATGCGGCCTTTTTGCTTGGATTCTCGCGAACGTCTGCAATGCGTAGAATGCGGGCTTTGCAAATCTGCAAAGCCCATCCTCAATCGACAGACGGCGTGGTCTGGCTCTATCACCGATTTTATCAACGCCGTGTGATTTAAAAGCGGAATTATATGAATAGAATTTGACGCTCGTTTCTAGGCAATAGGCGCGATACGTTTCGTCAGTATCTACTCAGCGTCTCCAGTATTATGTTCCGCGTATTGACGTCGTTGTGGAAAATCCTGCCGGCGAGAAACTCGGACGGAAACTCAGGCCATGTCCTGCGCATTTCAGTGACGAGCCGTCGTGCTTCTTCTGAATTTCCCAACTGATCATACGCAACGGCTTGGAATAAGAGCGAAGGCGCACTGACTGGCGCTCCGGCAGCTGGCGCTCCCTGAAAGGCTTCAACAACACTTTTATAGTTCCCGAGCATTAGTTGTGAAACGCCCCAGATGTTTCTCGCACCAAACCTACCAGATCCTGATTTGGGTCTCTCTGGGTTGCTAACCTCGGCAGCAAGTTCCGGGGCGTTAGCCAAGATGGCGGTCATACCTGCAACGTCGAGAATATGGCCATCCTTCGGCGCCAGTTCGACGGACATTCTAGCGTATTTCAATGCCTCGTTTGGCTGGTTTTTGACAGCCAGCACCCAACCATTTGCGCCGTTTGCCCACGCATCAGAGGGGGACAATTCAAGCGCTTTTCCAGACATTTTCGAGGCTTGATTGAAGAGATCATCCCTTTGTGCTTCATCCGGCGACAACACCGCCAGGATCGCCAAGACCTGCGCTGATCCGGCATAGCCGTCGGACAGACCCGGGTCGAGTTCCCTGGCGTACTGGAACATTCCCAGCGCTATTTGCTGACGCTTGACATCAAAAACGGGGAAAAACATGCCGCGGGCTTGATCCGCAAGGTTGACCGCCTGGAGTCGTGTCAATGATTGTTCACCAAGCGCCACACGTTCTGCTTGTTCGATGGATCGAGTTGTTGGCACAACCTCCCTGCTATCCTGGCTCATCCAGATGCCAAGCACAGCGACCAATGCAAGAACACCCAGTCCTGCATGCAGCAGTTGCCGCGAACGCCAACGGCCTACTGGATTGTCGCTCTTCAGCTCACTTGATGTGCGGTCTTCGATTGTAGGTTCGAATGAAAACCGCGGCTTGTATCCGCCGGGGTCAACAAAAATGCGAACTCCATTGCCGTCCCAGTGATCTTCGTAGAACTGATGCAAAAGACGACGCAGCCGCCTTGCCTCAACGCGAACCAGGTTTTGACCACCAGTACCATCTATGCGCCGCCCATAGACCTCAACAGCGATAGCTTTGCCTCTAATCTGATTGCTTCGACCAGATAGAGATTCCTCGACTATATAGGTGAGAAATTGCGTGAGTCGTGGTGAAGCTTGAAACCCGTCGCTTGATACGATTCGGCTCAGAGCTTCCCGAATGAGTTCCGGAGAAGGCTGCCCAACATGTTGATTTATTGTTAAATCGTTGGATTTGTTCAATGTCAACTCACCCCCAACTCACGGTGACTCACTTGGCCTTTGCGGTCAACCGCACTCATCTTGATTTGAGAATAGATAGTGGGTGTCGGGACTTTTCCAGTGACGGTCGACCTGATTGAAGAAATTCCAGAACTTTCTGATGTGCTGTCGGGGCGTATCGGAACGGATGCGCTACTCGGCGAGGTCATCGAAGACCTGAAGAAAGCATCTGCGTTTTCGAAAGACGCATCGATCTCGGCCTTAGAGCGCGCCGAATGGGCCCACATCAAATCTGAACTCATCAACGAGCTTCGCCGGATGTTGAAGCGCAACCTTTGAGATACTTCCAACTGAGGACCAATCCATGACCAAGGAAGACAATAGAAAAGACCAGGACGACAAACAGGTTCGGGCATCAGATCAAATTGAAGACCCGTCGCGGCGGAGTGTTCTTAAGGGCTTGGCAACTGGAGCGGCTACGACAGGGGCAGCTGGGTTTGCGGCAGGAAGTGCCGAGGCCCACGAAGGAGGCGGTCCACTGGGAGAAACACTCAAGAACCCATATGGTGGTCGACCCGCAGGCGGCATCTCTTTGCCAGAGTACTTCCGTCCTACGAAGTACATGACTGGTTCAAATGCGAACTATTTTCCGCTTAGTGAGGAGTTGGGGCCAGATGAGATGCGCATCTCATTCTGCGGCTCAACACCATATCCGCCGCGCGAAGATCAGGCGGGTACTTGTATCATGGTGGAGTTGGGGAATGGAAAACGGTTCTTCTTCGACTTTGGGTCCGGTTGTGTCCGCAACATCATTGCGATGCAAGTGCCTGGGCAGTTGATCAACGATATCTTCATCTCTCATTTGCATGTCGATCACTACGCCGACATTCCTTATATCTATCCGTTCCGGGCTTGGTCTGGAGGGTATACACCATTGCGCATCCATGGTCCCTCTGGTCGGACACCCGAACTTGGCACAGCTGGAATGGTCAAAGGCATGCAACAGATGCTCAAATGGCATCTGGAGGCCTTTGATGTGTTCCCGATTGGGGACGGCTATGAGATCGAGGTCAACGAGTTCGATTTCCGCCAAGAAGGTGGCATCGTTTATGACCAAGACGGTGTGACTGTTCGGTCCTGGCCGCGCAGTCATGCCAAGGACGGCGCAGTTGGTTATCGGCTTGATTGGAACGGTCTGAGCTTTGTATGGACCGGCGATGGACGCCCGGATGAGCTTTCACGGAAATACGGCGAAGGCGTTGATGTCTTTGTAACCGAAATGTCGGGACAGGATATTGGTCAGTTGATGACTTACAAATACGGTATCCCACAGGATCTCTTTAATTACACTATCGATACGCATCACACCTCCCACTATGCCGTGGGTAAGCTCTTTGCTGACACAAGGCCGCGTTTGGGAATGGTGACACACTATACCCAGGACGAAGACATTGACGCTGAAATGCTGGCTGGTATTCGCGCCCACTACGACGGTTTGTTCCAATGGGGTCTCGATGTAGCCGTTGTGAACGTGACCAAGGATGCAATCTGGTACAGGAAAGCTGCATTGCCCGGAAAATCCGGTACTGTGCCACCATTTCGTGAACTGGCTGCGGCAGCCGAGGCCGGGCGTATTGAGCTTCCGGATGAAATCACATTACCGAATCCGAGGCTCACCCGAGCAGATCAGCAAGACCAGAAGTACCGTGATATGGAGATCGATCCACGCGAATACTACCCAACTGACGTTTTCCGAGCACCCGGCGGAGATTGGCCGCAGAACTTTACCATCAAAGTTTCTGATATAATCGGCTCGCGCGATGAAGACTGAGAGGAGATCCAATCATGATTGAATTCGGTTCGACTTCTGCGATCCCCGTAACGATCCTTACCGGCTTTCTTGGAGCCGGTAAGACAACACTTTTGAACCGCATCCTGACCGGCAATCACGGGTTGCGGGTTGCGGTTCTTGTAAATGACTTTGGATCCATAAACGTCGATGCAGACTTGGTGGTCGGCCTCGAAGATGACGTCATGAGCCTCGCGAATGGGTGCGTTTGCTGCTCGATACGAGATGATCTGATTGAAACGGTAGAAGCTGTTCTCGCTCGGCCTGAGAAACCAGAATACATCGTCCTTGAAGCAAGCGGAGTGTCGGATCCATCGTCAATCGCGATGACGTTTACGGATCAACGGTTCCGGGACATGATCCGCTTGGACAGCCTTATGTGTCTTGTCGATGCGGAACAGCTATTTGCTGCGCCAGAACAAATGGAACTGAAGCTTCGTCAAATTGCGTTCTCGGACATGGTCATTTTGAACAAGGTTGATCTTGTCGACAGGGCCACAGTTCAGAAGGTGCACGACTGGCTTGGCTCTCGCTTCCGTCGCTATCGTCTTGTCGAAGCTGTCAATGCGGACGTCCCACTGGATATACTTCTTTCAGTCGGTCGCTTTGCCGCCGAACAGCTACAAACAGAAATACCCGATCATCATGAACATGGCCCCGACTGCGGTTGCCGCCACACTGATCATTCAGACAGCTTTTCAACAACTATGATGAAAGCTGAACACCCCATAAGCCTATCCTCTCTCCGCAGCGCTATTCGGAAGCTTCCCGGTGATGTCTATCGTCTCAAGGGTTTTGTCTTCAGTGAGGAGGATCCGGATCATCGCATTCTTGTTCAGGTCGTTGGAAAACGTATGGACATCGCACGGGATGGAACATGGGGTGACCGCAAACCCGAAACAAGGCTTGTCGCGATAGGCGCACCGGGGGCCCTCTCCGAGGATGTGCTTTCGGATACGCTTATGGAGACAGTCTGAAAGCCATGTTCGATCAAGTATTTTGGCTATAAGTCAACCGTGCTGGATAATTTCATCCAGTTCGGCGGCGGCGGACTGTGAGTGGGCCATTGACGTCATTGCCTACCTGGCGATCTCAAGTGCAAGCCACCCATGAGAAAACGGCCAGCTAAGAGGAGACCGCCTATGAACCTCAGGTTGCTACGCTGCTCCATACTTGCCGGGATTGGTGCCCTTTCTGGTACTGCGTGCGCAGAGTCCCAGGAAGAAGAACTAGCAAAGCAACTTGCTAACCCCGTGGCCGCTCTCATTAGTGTACCATTCCAGCTGAACTATGATCAGAATTTGGGTGCCGACAGAAATGGTTCGCATTGGATATTAAACGTACAACCGGTTGTTCCCTTTGATCTTACGGATGATTGGAACCTCATATCCCGAACAATTCTTCCAATTGCCTCCATAGATGGTGGCCTGCCGGGTTCTGGATCCGAGACTGGGCTAGGAGATACTGTTCAAAGCTTATTCCTTTCGCCCAAAAAACCAAGTGCGGGCGGTTGGATCTGGGGGGCTGGCCCCGTTTTTCTGCTGCCAACGTCGACAGATAACAGCTTAGGTCTCGGAGAGTGGGGTGCTGGAGTTACCGGCGTGGCACTCAAACAGCAGGGTCAGTGGACATATGGTGGCCTTACAAATCACATCTGGGACATTGATGGTGATACCGACATCAACCAGACGTTCTTACAGCCATTTATTTCCTACACAAATTCGAACGCGTGGACGTTCACATTAAACACTGAGTCCACCTACAACTGGGAAACCGATCAATGGTCTGTGCCAATCAACGGTGTTGTCACCAAAGTTACCCAACTCGGGGTTCAACTTATCAGCGTAGGCGGGGGAGTACGCTACTGGGCCGACGGCCCAGATAGTGGACCTGACGGTTGGGGCGTAAGACTTGTAGCTACCTTGCTATTTCCCAAATAGTTGAGCCCTTCCTGAGAGAATACCGCTTACGGTTATCGCAGCGAGAACTTCTTTCAGGAATTTCTCTTAAGAAACAGGCAAACTTTCTGCCCGGCTTGCTTGCTGTCGGACATTGAGACCAACCGAGACGGATTGAGAGTGGGCGCAGCACGCATCAATTGGACATTTAGCCCGGTTCGAACCTGTCGATATCACAACGTACCTTTGGTTCGAGCGCGTAAGGCAACAAGCAATGGTGCGAAGATCGACGCGTCGTACTTGAAACCTGACATTGCGGATCTTGAGGACATCCTGGCGCACTCAAAAACTCGAAGACCTTCTGAACTTCAAGGTTATGTGGAGAAACGGTTGGAAGGTCATATGGTATCGAGCTGGATGGATAGCCAGCCGATTGACCTGGCGAGCCGTTCTACCGAGATGCTTGGGGCATGTGTTGAGTTTGGGGCTCATACCGCGTTTTCGAAGCTAAACGAAGACAACTGGGATCACGCCGCTAAGGTAGGTTACGAGTTCACATCGAGGGGCGAGGAGGGAATTCGAAACGGCCTGAGATACCTATTGAATAGCTCTGAAAAGAACCAATCGCAGTCCGGGCCGCAGGGAACATTCGGAGGGCTTTTTCACTGGGTCTAGGCCGAACGCGGTGTTAAGCACATCGGACCTTTCAAAGAGGTTTTTCGGGAGTTCATTTTGGACAACGTCCGAGTAGAGCTAGGTACGTTGCTATTTGGCTCAGTGGTAGATCAAGCGAGGGTTCACTCAGTAGCGTCGCTTGCCAGAAAGTATGCTCTGCATCCGAAAACGGTTAGGAGTGCTTTGACAAAGTCCGGACTGCTTCGCGGCCCAAACGACCACTTTTCAATGCGTCAAACCGCTCGCGTCTAGCAAGCTGAGAAATTGATCAAAAAATTTGTCCGAGCTGTGCCTGTAGCTAAAATTCCGGATTACATCGAGTGCAAGAGGGCGCAGGCGCAGCAATAGTTGAAAGCAGGGATTCTTGAGCCGGTTGTAGATGATGAAAAGAAATTTAGCGGTCGCCACAAGCGCCGCTACAAACGACGCAACCGCCCCTCTCGTGACATTGCTGTGCAATGCACTGCCGGGCAGTGATACGAGATCATGTTCGGACGCCTGAAGGATTGGCGGCGTGTGGCAACCCGATATGACAGATGCCCAAAGGTATTCCTTTTGGCCATCGCTCTAGCAGCTACCGTGCTGTTCTGGCTGTAATTCAATGAGTCTGGAGCCTAGTTCGTGTGTGGGAGAGTGTGGAAACCAACGTTCTTATGACCGATTTGAACGTTCAGGGGTTTGGGATTGCAGTTTGCTGTCGCATTTGAGAATTAATCGTGCTTCACCTATGTTCGCTTACACTTGGCAGCTTTCGGTGATCTGATGCGATTTTTGAGATACACGGCGATGACAGCCTTTTTGGCCATTGCAAACAGCTCTTTTGCTCAACCCTCCAATAACGCACCATTTCTGACTACTGTTGAAGGCCTTCGAAACGGAAATGGAGTAATCATCGTAGCCGGCTTCAATAAAGCTGACGCATTTGAGGCAATGGACGTAACCAATGCGGCAGCGATGGCACAGATACCGGCGTCCGGCTCAAAGACCGCCTTCACGTTTCATTATTTGCCCCTGGGAGACTACGCTTTTGCCGCTCTTTACGATGAGGACATGGATGGTGACCTGGACATGAAGGTCCAGGTCCCGACCGAGGGCCTGCCTCCAGAATTCAAGGATGTTGCTGTCTTATCCGGTGGAACCGCTCAGTCGTCATTGCGGCTGAAATATTGGGATTAGAACAATGGGACGCCCTTCAAATCGCGATGAGCGCTATGGTCAGGTCATGGAGGCGTTTGTGCGCTGTGTCGCACGGATGGGCCTGGATAGTGCCACCTTGAGTGCGATTGCAAAAGAGGCGGGGTTGACCCGCCCACTGATCCGTCACCACCTTGGCAACCGGGATGAGATGATCGTGGCCTTGCAGGATTACGTGTTGGACCAGTTCAACAGTGCTGCGAACGAATTGGTTGCCGCATTGCCGGATTCAGAGCCCGCGCATGCCTTGGTGAACTACCTATTCTCCGATCAGTCAGATTCGTCACCCGATCTGGTTCTGGCATTTGCGGCTCTTACGGCTCGGGCCAAAGAGGATGGTGAACTCAGATTAAACTGCCGGGCTTCGATCCTTGGATTTGAAGCGCAGGTTACTGAGGTTTTGCAGCGGAACTATCCCGGGGCTTCAGAGGTCAACACCCAGCGCGCAGCGCATGGCATAGTGGCGCTTTACTTCAACACGGCATCGCTTGCTGCCTTGGAGATGCCGGCAGAGTGGGTGAACCAGTCGAAGGCGATGGCAATTTCGCTATGTGAAAATCTGGCAGACCCCGCATAAAACGCAGCCATTCCGCAAACTACATTGTGTTCGCCCTGCTGATGACCTCGGTTCTCCTGGGCTATCAATTTCTTTGGGGTCTGTTGTTTCTATATTGGAGCGTCCTTGGCATATCGTCTGGACAAGCTTTCTTGTTGACCGATGTCTGCATGGCAACTGAGCCGGTCCTGTTCTGGTGTATCCAGATCGCCAGGGTTGTGCTGGGTTTTTTCATGCTGCCGGGCGACTTCTTTCCATCGGTGGCTTAACTTTTCCAGAAGAGGAATGCACCCAATGTCAAACATGCTTTACCCCACTCAATGATCTGCTGAATGACAGTTTCAATCGTATGATGTCAGCCGATCAGTCCGGAGATCCCTTCAGGGAAACCTACCTGCGCCTGACGCGAAACGCCCAGGCCCAGCACGAGACTTTCGCTGCCGCCACCAAGGGCATTGAGGCCCCGGGCAGGTTCCCTGAAACTGACCTCGCACAGCAACTCAAGATGGTGGCCGCACCATCGCCGCCTCTGATCGTCTCGGGCTGGAGCAGCAGACTTTTTTTGTGCGCTACATCGGCTGGGACCATCATGATGAGTTGCTTGAAACCCATGCCAGCATGCTTGCCGTGTTGTCCCAAGCTCTGGGCGCCTTCCAGTCCGCGCTCGAAGACATGGGGCTGGCGGACAGGGTTGTCACCTTTACCGGTTCCGATTTTGGCCGCACGCTCACATCGAATGGCAACGGATCGGACCACGGTTGGGGCGGCAATACCTTGGTGATGGGGGGTCCCATTGTCGGTGGCCGAATTTTCGGTAACTACCCTGTCCTGGGGTTGGGCGATGACAACCCGCTGGATGTGGGTGACGGCGTGCTGATCCCAACGACTTCCACCGATCAGCTCTATGCAGACCTTTCTCGTTGGTTTGGTGTTCAGGATGCGGCCCTAACTGAGATACTCCCCAATCTACGGCGTTTTGCGGCTCCGGGCGAACGACTTGGGTTGATTGGGTAACACCATACTTTCAAGCGGTGATCGCATGAAATGCCCCGCAATGATCGTGGCATTCGTTTGACCGCAGGCGGCCAAGTGTAAACACTTGAATGCTTGCTCGCTATTGGTTCTGAAGGCGTCGGCTCCCACGATCGAGACAACAACTTCGTCCAGATGCCATTCGTCATCGAGATTGCCATCCGACCGGGGATGGTTCGTTCTGGTGAACCCCCGTCCGAAGTTTCCGGCCCGGGCTGTATTTTATATTGCGAAACGACGATGCTGTGCTCGGGAAGAAGATCTGAGCTCGAGAGCGGCCAAACCCTTTTCTTTATTAAGCAGCGTTTTCCTGCAGTGAATGCGTTTTTAAACCAGAGCTTCATTTGTCGAGCGGTCTACTTGACATGGGTCTGAAATCCATTACTTGTCACAAAAGACAACTTATTAGGAGGCGATGAGAATGGAACTCCTCAACACGTACATTAGCGACTTTCAGCTCAACTATTGGGAGACAATGATCGACGAGTGGTTTTTCGTCTTTGCAATAGGTTTCCTGATCTTTGAGCTTGTACGCTACGCCATAGGGAAAAAGCTTAGCTTCGAGATGGTTGGGGACACGGTCACCAACTTCATCACTCTTGGCTTTTTCATTGCGATTACCTTTGTGCTGATGGCCGGCTTTTATGTCGGAGCGTATGTCTGGGCGTCGCAATATGCTGTGTTCGACATTCCCACGACATGGGCGTCGTTCCTGATTGTGCTGGTTCTTGCGGACCTTGCCTATTACTGGGAACACCGAATCCTGCACCGGATCAATATTCTGTGGGCCACCCATTCGGTGCATCACAGTTCACCTTTCTTCAACATCTCGGTGGCTTACAGGCATGGTCCGCTGGATGGCTTCTGGCCCGTCTTCTTCCACCTGCCGTTGGTTCTTCTCGGCTTCAATCCCTTCGTTGTTTTGATTGCGGAACTTCTGGTGCAGCTCTACCAGACGGCGCTGCACACCGAGGTGGTTCGCAAGCTTTGGAAGCCCATTGAGTACATCATGAACACGCCGTCGCATCACCGTGTGCACCATGGGTCAAACCGCAAGTACCTGGACAAGAATTATGGCGGGATCTTCATCATCTGGGACCGTATGTTTGGCACATTCGAAGAGGAGAACGAGGAAGTCACCTATGGTCTGGTTACGCCCATCAATTCGGTGAATCCGTTTGTGGCGTTTTTCCACGGCTTTACCCGTGTCTTTCGCGATGCGTGGCGTATGCCGGGTTTCCGGAACAAGCTGGGGGTTCTGTTCCGTCCGCCCGGCTGGCAGCCCAAGAAACAAGACGCCAAAACTTCGAACCACTCTTAAGGCGAGGACCAAGCCATGCCGTCCAACTCAAAACGCATCTTCGGGGTTCTGGCCACAGCCGCCCTGTTTGTTGGCGGAGCCTGGGTCGCCTCAGGTCTTCGCACCGACATCGCCGTGACCTCGGCCTCTTCGACAGGAACGCCTTCCGACTATGGGCTGGTGATCAACCTGCGCGGCGCACGCAGTGACAAAGGTCAACTTGTTGTCATGGCCTTTGTTAACGCTGCCGCCTTCGACATACTGGATTACAACGCAGCCGCTGGCTTTATCGCGCTTCCGGCCAGCATGGAACCGCAACGCGTGGACTTCCCTGATCTGAATGCCGATTACTATAGCGTTGTGGCCTACCATGACGAAAATGGCGACTATGA
This sequence comes from Ruegeria sp. HKCCD6119, assembly GCF_013110585.1. Taxonomy (NCBI): domain Bacteria; kingdom Pseudomonadati; phylum Pseudomonadota; class Alphaproteobacteria; order Rhodobacterales; family Roseobacteraceae; genus Ruegeria; species Ruegeria sp. HKCCD6119. The sequence goes on from NZ_WVQV01000016.1 coordinate 25,723, forward strand.
GATGGGTTTTGACGAAAACTGGATGCCAACGGAAGGTTATGCTGTTTCGGGAATGAATGACCTCTATGATGATCCTGTGTTTGAATATTCACTGATCAGCCCGGGCATGCCGGTGGATTTGGTTCTCTTCTATTGGCCCGCGCAATCCTAGGGTCAGGATTCATAACCAATAGATGACGAGAGCGGCGAGCGCGATGGCCGAGAGGAACACCTTTGGTGATCGGTCATAGCGTGTCGTCACGCGTCTCCAATCCTTGAGCTTGCCAAAAATCCCAGAAGACATGGAAAAGATCGCAGTCATGGGCATCGACATCGGTAAAGACACAAGCCACCTCGTCGACTTTGGTCATGCAGGCCGGCGCGTTTTGCGCAAGAAGATTGAGCGGTTAGAACTAACGCCGATCTTTGAGAAACTTTCGCGTTGCATCGTTGGGATGGAAGCCTGCATGAGCGCGCATTTTGTCAGCCGACTGCTGCGAGAGCTCGGTTTTGAGCCTCGGATCATCCCAGCGACCTATGTGAAGCCATTCAACAAGGGACAAAAGAAGGACTACAATGATGCGGAGGCAATTGCAGAAGCAGTGATGCGTCCAAACCTGCACACGGTCACTGAGAAGAGCCAGGACCAGTTGGACCTGCACGCAATGCACCGGGTTCGTTCCTGGCTGGTGGCGCTGCGGACTGCCACGTGTCGGACGTCAGCGCCAATGGGACAGTTTAGGTCGATTTGATAAGAGAGGGTTTCTGGCACATCGTAACCACCAAGGAGTGGAGATGATATAGGTCAAAGCGTTTAGCATTTGATCCAGTGGATCAAATGTAGCGCATGACCGGAACGTGTAAGAGCCACGGCGAGAAGGTCGTCAAAGACATCCTCCGCGCCACCCGCAAGCAGTATTCAGCGGAAGAGAAGATCAAGGTCGCACTGGACGGCCTGAAGGGCGAGGACAGCATTGCAGAGCTGTGTCGCCGCGAGGGCATAGTGCAGAGCCTCTACTACAGTTGGTCCAAGGAGTTCCTGGAAGCCGGCAAGAAACGTCTGGCAAGCGACACGGCACGTGCTGCGACATCGACCGAGGTCAAAGGCCTGCGCTGTGAGGTCCGCGATCTGAAAGAAGTTGTGGCAGAACAGGACTTGGAACTGCGCCTGCTCAAAAAAAGCATGATCGCGCCCTCTCGGCAGCATCCTTCGGATGCGCTTGCTGGGCAGTGAATCAGGCGTCCACGCCCCCCTTTTTGACGCCCAAACTGGTCGTTGTGCGGTGCGCCTTCAGGTAGGTCGCGTCCACTGCCCGGCAGTCGAAACGCAGTTTCGATGAGAGGAGATCATCACGGTCTTATCGTCTCCGTGCTTAGCGGCCAACCCGGCTATCATCCGGGCGAAGATGCCCTTGCCGCTCCACCGTTTCCAGTGGTTGTAGAGCGTTTCCCGGGCTTACGCGGCCCCACTGGGGCCACAGTCCCCTTCAACTGTGCGGGCCGTATTCCTTCGGCGCATCGCGCCAGCGCAAACCATTGCGACTAATGAAGACTATTCCGCTCAACACCCGCTACCTGGGCGTCGGTCAGCCAAAACAGATCAGACATGTTCACCGCTCGTTCTTCGCCCGCGCACGTGAGGTTAACGGTTTGCCGCGCAAGATCGTCATCGACAAAAGTGCTGCCAATACAGTTGGCATCACGGCAATCAACAAGATGCTCAAAAGCTTTGGTTGCCCGATCCTGATTGAGACGGTCAGGCTGAAATACCTCAACAACATCATTGAACAAGACCACCGCTTCATCAAACGAAGGATCAGACTCATGCTGGGGTTCAAATCACTCGTTTCAGCCGCATCTGTCCTGGCAGGCATAGAATTGGCAAACATGATCCGCAAAGGTCAATTTGCGCCCGGGCTTCGTCCGTTTCAGCAATTTATCCAGCTGGTGGGGTATTCGCCTCTCAAGTTTCGTCTATACAACTCTCAAAGAAATTTGCGACAGAACCCGCGCAAGTCCGGCGACCTTTCAGCCGGCCAGTTTCACCTTCCGCAAATAAGGCCGGATCTCTTCCCAACCTTGCGGGAACAGTTCCTTGGCGTTTTCATTCGGAATTGATGATGGAATGATCGCCGCACCACCAGGCACCCAATCGGCGGGCAGGGCCACGCATTTCGCGTCGCTGGTTTGCAGCGCATAGATCACACGCAGGATTTCTTCGAAGTAGCGCCCAACGCTGATGGGATAGGTCATGGTCAGGCGTAGCACCTCGTCGGGGTCGATGATGAACACCGACCGTACCGCGGCGGTTTCGGACTGCGCCGGGTGGATCATCTGATACAGTTTGGCGATCTTCAGATCAGGGTCGGCCACGATGAGAAAGGTCAGGTTCGTATGCTGGGTGTCGTTGACGACTTCGATCCAGCGCAGGTGTTCGGCGACGGTGTCGGTGCGCAGATCGATGGGTTTCACGCCACGCTCGGAAAATTCGTCGGCCAGCTGCGCAATGCGGCCCATTTCAGTGGTGCAGACCGGAGTAAAGTCGGCGGGATGGCTGAAAAAAACGCCCAGTCGTCGCCGATCCAGTGTTGGAAGGAAAACGGGCCGGTCGTGGTGTCCGCTTGGAAATCGGGAACTACGTCCCCAAGAAGCAAGGTCATTGGTCTTCCTTTCGGTCTTTTGGGCTTTATTTCATCGGTTCAGGTAGTTCCGTGCCGCATCCCGGTCAGTGACAAGATCGCCGAGCTTGCTAATAAGTTATATTTAGAATAGAGGTTTCGAAAAAAAGGCGTACATGAAACTCACATCCTATTCCAATTTCGCTCTGCGTTCGTTGCAGTTGGCGGCGCTTAAGGCGCCGAACCGCATCCGCGTAGACGATGTCGTGCGCGTGCACGGGCTGGCCCGACCGCATATCGTGAAGATCGTGCACGAATTGGGCCGCGCCGGTTATCTGGAAACCACGCGGGGTCGGGGTGGTGGGTTCCGGCTGGCCAAACCGGCCGAGGACATCGTCATCGGCGATGTCATTCGCCTGACCGAAGGGCCACTGGACGTGGTCGAGTGTTTCAATCCTGAAAAAAATACCTGTCCGCTGATCGGAATATGCAAGCTGTCACAGGCGATTCAAAAAGCGACCCGGGCGTTCATGGCGGTGCTCGATGATCTGACCCTCGCCGACATCGCCGCAAACCGGGGTGAGTTGCTAAACCGCATCGCGCCGATCGAGGAGGGCATCGTGGCACCCATGCGCAAGGCAAGATGACGATCACCGACTGGACCGAGCGTTTCCACGGCACCAGCCGCCTTCCCAAACCGGTACGGGAAAGGTTGCGGACAGCCGCCCGAATCCTGTGTTTCCCGAAGGGTGCCCAGGTATTCGGGCCCGACAATGTGCCCGACAGCCTGCTCTTTCTGTATCACGGCCGGGTCCGGGTCTCTCAAAGGTCGGCTTCCGGGCGCGAGATTGTGTTGTATCGAGTCGAGGCCGGTGAAAGCTGTGTACTGACCACAGCCTGCATGTTGGCCGAAGAAGCTTATAATGCAGAAGGTATTGCCGAGACCGATGTCGTTGCCGTGGTTCTGCCGAAGCTCTCGTTTGATCGTCTGGCCTCGGAAGAGGATGCCTTTCGCCAGTTTGTCTTCGAGGCCTATTCGCGCCGATTGATCGATCTGTTGCGGGTGGTGGATGATGTGGCCTTCGGGCATCTGGACGTGCGCTTGGCCGAGCGTCTTCTTGTCTTGGCCGAGGGGGGCGATGAAATCCGGGCCACCCATCAACAGCTTGCCAGCGAGCTGGGCACTGCGCGCGAAGTCATCACGCGGATTTTGCAGGATTTCCAAAAGCGCGAGATGATCAGCCAATCGCGCGGACGGATCACTTTGACCGACAAGCCTGCATTGGAAAGACAGGCTCAGGGCGTCTGACAATTGCCAAAGGGTTTCGGGTTTCGTGACTTTGTCACTGAACTGGTGCTTTGAAAGATATATTTGCATTTCAACTTTAGATTCGCGCCCAAGGTATCGAGGCCCTGAACAGAATTTCGGTTGCCGGCGGACCAAAACCCAGGAGACGGAAATGGATGACCGCAAAAACATCCCGAAGCTCGGCGGCATTGCCCTTGCGGCGCTTGCCGCTGCGGCGGTCGGTGCGCTCGGCACCTGTTTTCTGCGGCACGATGCACCCGGCCGCAAGGCTGGAAGGGCCGGCAGCCCGATGCGGCATCGCCACACAGCGGAAGGGCAAGGCCATGACGACGTGAACACGCCGGGATTGCGCGGCCGAAATGCGACGCCCGAGGAAATAGCCAAACTGGCAGCGATGTTCCGCAACTTCGATCCCATCACGGGAAATGTCGAAAACCTGCCGGACGGCATCCGTACCGTCACCCGGTCACCGGATACCCGGGTCATGGCGGCCGTTCACGAAATGATGTTGACGCGCGGCTGACAAAGGCTCGACTCGCGCCCAAGAGGAGGCACGAATATGAACGATCAGAAGTCCATTGACACGCACAACCAAAGGATGACAGACGCGATCGCGACGCCGATTGGCGCCTATCCTGTTGACCAAAGCGTCAAGCCCGAGGTTCAGGGGTTCTATGACGAGGCGACGGCGACGATCAGCTATATCGTCAAGGACCCGACGTCGAACGCCTGCGCGATCATCGACAGCGTGATGGACATCGACTATGCGGCCGGCAGGATCACGTTCGACCATGCCGACCTGCTGATCGTCGAGATCGAAAAGCAGGGTCTGAAGCTGGAATGGATCATCGAAACGCATGCGCATGCGGATCATTTGTCGGCGGCGCCCTACATCCAGCAGAAGCTGGGCGGCATGATCGGCATCGGCGAGAACATCAAGATCGTGCAGGAGGTGTTCGGCAAGATCTTCAACGAAGGCACCGAGTTCCAGCGCGACGGCAGCCAGTTCGATGCGCTGTTCACCGATGGCATGACCTACAAGATCGGCAACATGATCGCCTTTACCATGCACACGCCGGGCCACACGCCGGCCTGCATGGTGCATGTCATGGGCGATGTGGCTTTTGTGGGTGACACGCTGTTCATGCCCGATGGCGGCTCGGCCCGGGCCGATTTCCCGGGCGGGGATGCCGGCACGCTGTATGACTCGATCCAGAAGGTGCTGAGCCTGCCGGACGAGACGCGCCTGTTCATGTGTCACGACTATGGCCCCAACGGGCGGGACATCCGCTGGGAAACCACCGTGGCCGAGGAGAAGGCGCACAACATCCATGTGGGCGGCGGCAAGAGTCGGGACGAGTTCATCAAGATGCGCACCGAGCGTGACGCGACGCTGGCCATGCCGACACTGATCATCCCGTCGATTCAGGTCAACATCCGCGCGGGCGACGTCCCGACCGATCAGGATGGGAATCAGATGCTCAAAGTTCCCGTCAACAAACTCTGATCTGCAGAGGCACCATGGATATCAGGAAAATATCAGACGCACTGTCGGTCTCGCCGCAGATCACGCCGGGCGACATGGAAACCGTCAAGGCGGCGGGGTTTCGGGCGATCATCTGCAACCGGCCCGATGGCGAAGGTGCCGATCAGCCCAGCTTTGACGAGATCGAGGCTGCGGCCCGGAAACATGGCCTTGAGGCGCGCTATGTCCCGGTACAGAGCGGGATGGTCAAGGATGATGACGCGCAGGCATTTGGCCGTACCCTGACCGAGTTGCCGGGCCCGGTTCTGGCCTATTGCCGGACGGGCACGCGCTCGGCCACGTTGTGGTCGCTGCACGAGGCAGCGCACAAGCGGTCCGTCTCCGAGATTCTGACGGCCACCAAGGTCGCCGGTTACGACATGAGCGGCGTCGCCCGCCGAATCGCCAATGGCGGCAAGACCCCGACCGACACGGGGGACGCGTCCTTTGACGTGGTGATCGTAGGCGGCGGCGCCGGGGGCATCGCCACCGCCGCCAGCCTGCATGCGCGCAAATCCGGCTTGTCGATCGCCATCATCGACCCGTCCGACGTGCATTATTATCAACCCGGTTGGACCCTGGTGGGCGGCGGCGTATTCACGCCCGAACAGACGGCCAAGACGATGGGTTCGCTGATCCCGAGGGGAGTCAAATGGATCAAGGCCGCTGTGGCCGCGTTCGAGCCGCAGAACAACGCCGTGATTCTGGATGGTTGCCGGGTCGTCAAATACGACCGTCTGGTGGTGTCTCCGGGGCTCAAGCTGGACTGGGGCGCGGTTGAGGGGCTGGAGGAAACGCTGGGCCGTAACGGGGTGACCTCGAACTATCGCTATGACCTGGCGCCTTATACCTGGCAGTTGGTCGAAGGGCTGAAGGCGGGCCGCGCGCTGTTCACCCAACCGCCGATGCCGATCAAATGTGCCGGCGCGCCGCAGAAGGCGATGTATCTGTCGGGCGATGCGTGGGTCCGGCGCGGGGTTCTGAAGGATATCGACATCCAGTTCATGAACGCGGGCGGGGTGCTGTTCGGGGTAAAGGACTATGTCCCGGCGCTGATAGAGTACGTCAGGAAATACGACGCCACGCTGAATTTCTTTCACAATCTGGTTTCAGTGGACGGCCCCGCGAAAACGGCCACGTTCACGGTGGCCAAACCCGATGAGCAGCCCGAGCAGGTGACGGTCGAGTTCGACATGATGCATGTCTGCCCGCCGCAGGTGGCGCCGGACTTCATCCGGGTCTCGCCGCTGGCCGATGCGGCGGGTTGGGTCGATGTCGATCAGGCGACGCTGCGGCACAAGAGCTTTGACAACATCTGGTCTCTGGGCGACGTGATGAACGCCCCAAACGCCAAAACCGCGGCCGCCGCGCGCAAGCAGGCGCCGACCTTGGCCGACAACATCCTGGCCGATATCGAAGGGCGCTCGCCGGTGGCGGCCTATGACGGCTATGGCTCGTGCCCGCTGACGGTGGAGCGCGGCAAGATCGTGCTGGCCGAGTTCGGGTATGGCGGTGTTCTGAAACCCAGTTTCCCAAAATTCCTGATCGACGGCACCAGACCCAGCCGCGCGGCCTGGTTCCTCAAGGAAAAGCTGCTGCCACCGGTCTATTGGTCGGCAATGCTGAAGGGCAAGGAATGGATGGCCAAGCCCGAACCGTTGAAAGTCGCGGCTGAATAAGCCGCCCACCCCCGAAACCGACGCAAGTTCTGTCCTGTCTTCGCGCAAGTCAGGCCTTGATCTGGCGGTCAGAGCCATCTCGTGCTGACCGCCGCCTTTTCAGGACGAAACCCCATGCAGAGCCTTTATCGTTACCTTCCCATTCTCGACTGGGGCCGCCGGTATGATCGGGCGGCGCTGTCGAACGACCTGATCGCCGCAGTGATCGTCACGATCATGCTGATCCCGCAATCGCTGGCCTATGCGCTGCTGGCGGGGCTGCCGCCCGAGGCGGGGATCTATGCCTCTATCGTGCCGATCATCCTCTATGCGGTTTTTGGAACCAGTCGGGCGCTGGCGGTGGGGCCGGTGGCGGTGGTGTCGCTGCTGACGGCAAGCGCCGTGGGGCAGGTGGCCGAGCAGGGCACCGCCGGATATGCGGTGGCGGCGCTGACACTGGCCTTTCTGTCAGGCGGGTTCCTGGTGTTGCTGGGCGTGTTCCGGCTGGGCTTTCTGGCCAACTTCCTGTCGCATCCGGTAATTGCGGGCTTCATCACCGCATCGGGCATCCTGATCGCCACCAGCCAGCTCAAGCACATCCTGGGGGTCAGCGCGCATGGGCATACTCTGCCCGAGATGCTGGGATCGATCGTTGAGAATCTCGGCCAGACCAACGGGATCGCCCTGGTGATCGGCGTGCTGGCAACGGCCTTCCTGTTCTGGGTGCGCAAGAACCTCAAACCCGCGCTGCGACGCATTGGGGTGCCACCGCTGCTGGCGGATGTGCTGACCAAGGCCGGGCCAGTGGCGGCCGTTGTGGCAACCACCGTTGCGGTCTGGGCCTTCGGGCTGGACGCGCGGGGTGTCAAGATCGTCGGCGAGGTGCCTCAGAGCCTGCCGCCGCTGACCCTGCCGGGACTGTCTTCGGACCTGATCGGCGCGCTGCTGGTGCCCGCCATACTGATCTCGATCATCGGCTTCGTCGAAAGTATTTCGGTTGGGCAGACGCTGGCCGCCAAGAAATGCCAGCGTATTGACCCGGATCAGGAACTGATCGGCCTTGGGGCGGCCAATCTGGGCGCCGCGTTCTCCGGGGGATACCCCGTTACGGGGGGATTTGCACGATCGGTGGTCAATTTCGATGCGGGCGCCGAAACCCCTGCGGCCGGTGCCTTCACCGCCATCGGGTTGGCGATAGCCGCGCTGTTCCTGACCCCGCTAGTCTACTTCCTGCCCAAGGCAACGCTGGCTGCTACGATCATCGTGGCGGTGCTCAGCCTGGTGGATTTCTCGATCCTGAAAAAGACCTGGGGCTATTCGCGGGCCGATTTTGCCGCCGTGGCCGCCACCATCCTGCTGACCCTGCTGGCCGGGGTCGAGACCGGCGTGGCCAGCGGTGTGGCGATCTCGATCCTGCTGCATCTGTACAAGACCTCGCGCCCGCATGTGGCCGAGCTGGGGCTGGTGCCGGGCACCCAGCACTTCCGCAACATCCTGCGCCACAAGGTCGAGACCGACCCCACGCTGGTCACGCTGAGGGTGGATGAAAGCCTGTACTTTGTGAACGCCCGCTTCCTCGAGGATCTGATCCAGTCGCGCGTGACCGAAGGCTGCGAGATCTGCAACGTGGTTCTGATGTTCTCGGCGGTGAACGAGGTCGACTTTTCGGCGCTGGAAAGCCTCGAGGCGATCAATGACCGCCTGCGCGACATGGGCGTCGGTCTGCATCTGAGCGAGGTCAAAGGCCCGGTCATGGACAGGCTGAAACAGTCCCACTTCCTCGACGACCTGAACGGCAAGGTCTTTCTGTCACAGTATGACGCGTGGAAATCCCTGACCGACCGCGAACCGGTGCGCGCGGCAGAATAGCCCTGTCAGATCAGTTCTTCATGGGCCTTGCGCGCGATGGTTTCGATGACCTGGCGACCGGAGCGGCCCACCATGGAATATTCCCACCGCCCATCCTGCCAGAACACGATGCCCAAATCCCCGTCGCGCCGGTATTGAAACGAGGTTCGAGCTGGGTCCGTGGTCAGATTGGCAAACAGGCTGAGGCGGTCGCCGGATTCGTTTTCGTACAGGAAGAAGGCCGCCGGGCCTTGGCCCAGTGGCAGCAGCCGACCTCCGATCAGCCGGTAGCCGGTCTCTCCCAGTTCCGGCGCGATCACCGACGCGCCCAGCCGGTTGCTGAGCCAGGTTTGCAGATGCTCGCGCTCATCGGCGAACACCTCGACCGGGTGCAGAACCTCGGGTGAATAAAGGGCGTGTGCCGCTGCCGCCTGAATTGGTGCCTGCGCCATCAATTTCTCGGGCTTGACAGAATCCCGCGACAGGAGCAGACCACTGCCCAGACCCAAGGCAAAGATCGCCACCGCTGCGGCCAGCCGCCCTAACACACCGTGACTGGTGCCTTCGCGCGCCCTGTGCATCAGCCGGTCCAGTTGCGCGGGATCGGGCTGCGGCACCGAGATGCGCATTATTCCCGCCTGCCGGATCATTGCCGCCAGCCGCGCACGGTCGGCGGGATGTGCGGCAAGGTGCCGGTCCAGACGGTCCTGCTGAGATGGCGTCAACTGGCCGTCGACTGCGGCCTGAATCAGAGTGTCCATGTTCGGTTCGGTCGTCATGTCATGCTCCGCAATCGTGATTTGCCCGCCTGTTCTTCCGGGGCTTGCAGCCGTGTCCGGGCCCGGGACAACCGAGACATGACGGTGCCCTGCGGGACGCCCAGCAATCGGGCGGTCTCGGCATAGGTCAACCCCGCGATGGTGACCGCCAGCAGAACAAGTTTCTGATCCTCCGGCAAGGCGTCGATCCGACGCCACAGCCAGCGCAGTTCCAATCGCTCTTCGGCGGTCGCCTCGGGCGAGACCAGTTGATCCAACGCCCGAGGATCGGTTTCGGGACGGATCGCAGCGCGCCGCCGGTCATTGCGAAAACAATTAAGCAGGATTTTCATCGCCCAGGGCTTGACCGGGTGGCCCGGCCATCTGAGCCCCTTTTTTCGGATCGCGCGCAAGACCGCATCCTGCACCAGATCGTCGGCCAGGTCGCGATTCCGGGTCAGTGAAAACGCAAATCGCCACAGATCGGGCAAGGCGTCTTCGAGTTGCTGGTCGAATGTCCGTGTCATCGTCTAAGCCAAAGGCGGCCCGGTCGGACCGCCCCCTGGCGCCGCAATCAGGGCCGCGCGGTATGCCACACGCCCTTAACGCCGTCGCCGGTCATTTCTCCGGGTTGCTTGTCCTTGATCCACAGATACAGCGGTTGGCCCTTGTAGGCGACCTGCATTGTTCCATCGTCGCGCTGGATCAACGAATAGTTCTTGGGCAGTTCGGTTCCCGCGGCTGCGGTCAGCGGCGGCCAGTTCACTGCGCATTGATCATAGCAGTAGGACTTGCCCGTTTCGTCTTTGTCGAACGTATAAAGAGTCATCTTGTTGGCATCCATCAAAATAGTCTGATCGCCCAGTTTCCCGGTCAGGACCGGGGCGTCGCCAGCTGCGGCGGCGGTTGCAAGGGCGCATGCCATCAGGGTGGATGCGGTCAGCGCAAAAGAAGTGCGGGTCATTCGGGTGTTCCTCCGTGTCGGGCGTCTGCATCATCGCAGACATGACACTTACACGCAGGCGATCGGGTTTATTCCCCCGGGCTTGAATTTTATTCGCGCCCGGCAGGGTCATGCGTGCCGCGCCAAATGCCGGTTGATTGGACAAAGACATCGGGAAGTGGATGTCGCGTCGCTGCGGAGCGATCGGAACATCGTTGATGCCGCGCCCGGATCGCCCAGCAACATTGCGACAGCAGGACCGGTGATATACCGGCCAAAGTTGGCGACTCTCACGCCGGTCACCGGAAGATCGGAGAACGGCTTGCGCGTGGTTCCTCTGGGAAGTTGTTGCACCCGGATGCCTACAGGATTTATTGACCGGCCAGCATCCAGCCTGCGGCCTTTTCTGCAATCATGATCGTGGGCGAATTGGTGTTTCCACTGGTGATCTCTGGCATGATCGAGGCATCAACGACGCGCAGCCCAATCACCCCCTTCATGCGCAAATGCGAATCGAGAACGGCGGTTTCATCATCCTCTCGGCCCATCTTGATCGTACCAACCGGGTGAAAGATCGTGCTGGCGATGTCGCCTGCCAAACGGGCCAGTTCCTCGTCGGTTTGATACTGAATGCCCGGCTTGAACTCTTCCGGCTCGTAAGCTTCCATCGCGGGCTGAGACATGATTTCGCGTACCTGCCGCAAACTTTGAGCGGCAACCCTGCGATCTTCGTCTGTGTCGAGATAATTGGGGGTAATCTGGGGCGGCTGACGGAAATCCGAAGACGCGATGCGGACATGCCCGCGGCTGGTCGGATTCAGATTGCAGACGCTGACGGTGATGGCGGGGAAATCATGCAGGTCTTCGCCAAACGCCTCAAGGCTCAGCGGCTGGACGTGGTATTCGAGGTTGGCGTGTGGTCTTGCCGGATCAGACCGGGTGAAAGCCCCCAACTGGCTGGGCGACATGCTCATCGGGCCAGAGCGCTTCAGCACATATTCCAGTCCGATCTTGGCCTTGCCTATCAGCGAATTGGCCAGGGTGTTCAGCGTCTTGGTGCCCTTGACCTTGTAGACCGCGCGAATTTGCAGGTGATCCTGTAGGTTCTCGCCCACATAGGGCGCATCCATAACGACATCAATTCCGTGCTTTTTCAGAAGCGCCGCCGGGCCGATCCCCGACAGTTGCAGGATTTGCGGCGAGTTCACGGCGCCCGCAGACAAAACCACCTCCTTTGAGACCTCGACCGCAACGGGCTGTCCTTTGTGGCAGACAACTGCCCCGGAACAATGCAACCGACCGGTCTCGCCTGTTTCGAAAGTCAGTTTCTCAACCTGCGCCTCGGTCCAGATCGTCAGGTTCGGGCGCGACTTGGCGGGACGCAGAAATGCCTTGGAGGTATTCCAACGCCAGCCAGAACGCTGGTTGACGTCGAAATAGCCAACCCCGGCATTGTCGCCGGTGTTGAAATCATCGGTCTTGGGGATGCCGTATTCGACCGCGGCTTCGGCAAAACTGTCCAGAACATCCCAGCGCAGTCGCTGTTTTTCCACCCGCCATTCGCCGCCATGCCCGTGCAGATCGGAAAACCGACTGTTGTCGCCGGTGCGCGGATCGGCGCCGTCATCCAACCGGTAGTGGTTCTCATGAGCCTTGAAGTCGGCCAGCGCGTTTTCCCAGTTCCATGCCTCTTCACCGGTGAGCTTGGCCCAGTTGTCATAGTCACGGGCCTGGCCCCGCATATAGATCATCCCGTTGATTGAGGAACACCCGCCCAGCGCTTTCCCGCGCGGGTAAAGCAGGCTGCGCCCGTTCAGCCCCTTAGCGGGTTCGGTTTTGTACATCCAGTCTGCGCGCGGGTTGCCGATGCAATAGAGATAGCCAACCGGAATGTGTATCCAAGGATAGGTATCGGGCTTGCCCGCCTCAAGCAGCAAAACCCGGTTCCCTGGATCGGTGCTCAGCCTGTTGGCCATCAGGCACCCGGCCGAACCGCCGCCAATCACAATATAGTCGTACCTGTTTGCGCCATCAGACATCTTTGTCTTCCACCTGTTCTGTCTTTTCGTTGCCAGTTGTGCGCCAGAGGGAACAAGGTATGCTGTTCTCTTGCAGGCTGCACGATTATGCGGCACGTTTTCTCCGCCACAAGCCAACGATGTGGTTCACGCCCCCTCCCGGAACGCTGGTTTTACCGATCTCTGCGGGAGCGGCAGGCAAAAAGCTAATGACAATTTGCACAATACCATATTAGTAAATTTTATATGGACCGGTTTTCGAGCATTAACACCATCCTGGCCTTCGTGACGGTGGCCCGGGAAGGCAGTGTTTCACGCGCAGCCGAGGTGCTGAACCTGACACAGCCGGCCATCAGCCATCAAATCAAGCGTCTTTCCGAAGATACGGGGCTTACCTTGTTCAACCGAACCGCTACCGGGTTGCAGATCACTCATGACGGCACTGCGGTATTAGCGAAGGCTCAACACGTCCTCGATGCAGTCAGTGATTTCCAACGCAGCGCCCGCCTGCGCGTTGGGCGCTTGAGTGGAAAACTGACGATCGGTACGATCGTCGATCCGGAGTTCATCCGGTTGGGGCGTCTGTTGGCGAATTTGCGCGCAGAGCATCCTGATGTTGAAACCGAACTGAAGCACGGGGTCAGCGGAGATATTTTGACATGGCTCAAGCGGGGTCGGGTTGATGCCGGGTTTTACTTATGTGGGCCCGATGACCTATCCAGCATCGGGTCGGACGGAGACCATCCGGTGCATGCCATCAAGTTGGCCGAATTCACGTATCGCGTGATCGGACCGGCTGGCTGGCAGAAGCAGGTGGAAGAGTCCGACTGGTCTTCGCTTGCAGCCCTTCCTTGGATCGGCACGCCCGAAGCCTCTGTTCACCATCGCCTTCTGGCCAAAGTTTTCGAACGTCACGCCTGCCGCCCGAATGTGGTTGCGCTGGTGGATCAAGAAGCTTCGATGCTTGAAATGGTCAGGTCTGGCATTGGCCTGAGCCTCTGCCGCGAGTCCATCGCGCTGCATCAAAAGCAATCCTTCGGGCTTGCCGTCTGCAATTCCGTGTCTGTTCCTGCGTGTCTGAGTTTCGCGGCATTGGAACGTCGCAAAGACAACCCGATGATAGCCGAGACATTTGACCTGTTGCTCCGGTCCTGGTGATCGCGTCTGGGAGGTTGAAAATACTTCTGAGGCGTGTTGCAAATTGCCATCCGGCGCGTTCTGCGCGTGGTACGGCGGGCGGCGCTATAAACCTGGTCGGCCCCAAGTGCCATGTTCTGCACAGACAGCAAGTGAGCAAAGGACAACTTATTGCATAGTGGGGTGGGTTTCAAACAATGGGTGGTGACGATATCGGCCCGGCTGCTGCGAAGACCATGCATGGTGCAACCGTGCCGCCTTCGTTTCTTGTCGCGTTCCACGCCAAAAACATTGGGAAAGACGTTCAGACAACCTATGATCTGATCCCGGGCGACGACAAGAAACGACACTGGGTCGAGGACGGCGATACGTGACGCTTCATCGGCTGTAACCTCTTTGGCGAGCACCCCGAAACGAAGGCCGAGTTCCGCAACCCGCACATAAGATGACGGCAAAGCTCATACGGGAACGGTCAAGCGATCCTGTAATTGACCAACCAAAATGGCAGAGGTCGCGGACTGACTCTGCCTTGTCAGTTTATCTGCCAAAGAACTCAACCACCGCATCCGACGATGCTTTTACCGCCTCGGGTTTGTAGTAGAAGTCCACGTGCGAGAACTGATCAAATGCCAGTTCCTCGTGCTTATTCGTTAGCTTTCCGACAAATTGCGTTGAGCTAGGGGCGGTGAAGGCCGTACTGCTGTAGATGGTCAGGGATGGCTGCACGATCTTGTCGGCTTAGACTTCTCCGATGGAAAACAGAGACTGCATGCCCCGACCGCCGATGAGCATGTTGGTATAGGTCGGAACCGCCTTCGGCCCTTTGACCCGGATCGTGACTTCGTCGAGCAATTGAAGGAAGCCTTGCGGCGCTGCATTGGGGTGATTACGGAAGAGACGGCCATCGGACTGAATCGGATGGTCATCTCAGAATTGATCCGTGACCTTGACCGGCCCCGGCAATTCTTCACTGAAACCGCGACACTTGATTACCCAATAACCAGGCTGTTCAGCGAAGCCGTGGATGTGGGCGTTATCCGAAAGGCTGATCCGGTTTTTGCAACCAACCAGCTATTGGCGCTGGTAAAGAACTTCTTTTTCTGGCCAGAGTTCTTCCTCGGTAAAAACCCGACGCCCAAAGATGTTTTGGACGATTGCGTCGTGATGTTCCTGGCGCACTACAAAGCAGACGTTTGACGCGTGATCGCGAACGCCCGCTTCGTACCGCGAAATGCACCTTCGAAAGGTTCAGGACTTTGCACCTGCGGCCAAAGTCCGGTCTGGCGGGCGCCGCAGAAGCGATGACCGGTCTGGGCCGCCCATATCGATGCGTCATAGAACCAAAAGGTCGTGGTCATGCGTTGCATCTTGAACGACGATTAATCGCTTGAATTCGCCCCGCTTTCGGAGTTCACCCTTTCATCCAGCGTTTTCAGAAGCCTGTTCAAGTCTTTGGCTTCTGCCGAGGTTAGTCCGCGCAAAAGGCGATGCTGTGTGTCGACATGATCGACGACGGCTTTCTCGATCGTCGCAAATCCGGCTTCTGTCAAACGGATCAGAAACCCGCGTTTGTCTTCAGGGTTTGGCACCCTCTCGACGAGGCCGTGTTTGACGAGTTGATCGATGCGATTGGTCATTGTTCCCGAGGTCACCATGGTCAGATCCAGCAATGCTCCAGGGGATAAGCCATCGGGTTTTCCGGATCTGCGCAGGGTCGCCAGGACATCAAAGCTGGCGGCGTTCAACCCATGAGCCTTCCAGGTTCTTTCCATTTCGCCCCGAAGCTTGGAAGTCAATCGTGACAGCCGACCGATGATTTCCATCGGTCCGACATCAAGGTCGGGCCGGGCCTTGTTCCATTGGGCAATGATGCGGTCTACGTGGTCCATGAAACTATATTGCGAAGTTATCTCTTGACGTCAAGATAAATGGATATATCTTGACCTCAAGATAATGGAGATCCGCGATGAGACATCTCGACATTGCACTAACAGCCATTGCGCCGCTGGTTTGGGGCAGCACCTACTTTGTGACGACGGAATTCCTTCCTTCAGGGTATCCGGTGACGATGGCCGCCCTGCGCGCTCTGCCTGCCGGCCTTCTGCTGCTGGTAATGGCGCCGCGCTTGCCGAAAGGAATTTGGTGGCTGCGCATTTTCGTTCTCGGCGCGCTCAACTTCACGCTTTTCTGGGCCTTTCTGTTTATCGCAGCCTATAGGCTGCCTGGAGGGGTCGCGGCGACAGTCGGTGCGATACAGCCTCTGATCGTCGTGTTCCTGGCCGCGCTGCTGCTTGGGACAGCGATCAGAGCGTCGGCCGTGATGGCTGCCTTGATCGGCATCTTTGGTGTCGGGCTGCTTGTCCTAGGGTCAGGTATAAGGCTTGATCCCATCGGTTTGATTGCCGGAGTTTGCGGGGCGGCCTCGATGGCGGCAGGCACGGTCTTGACTCGGAAATGGCAACCTCCGGTGCCGCTGCTTACCTTCACCGCCTGGCAACTGACCGCCGGCGGTCTGTTGCTGGTGCTTCTGGCCGTCTTCATCGAGCCGCCGCTTCCAACACTGGATGCACGGAACCTCTCAGGCATCCTCTACCTAGCGCTCATCGGGGCTGCGCTCACCTATATCCTGTGGTTTCGCGGTATCTCACGGATAGAGCCAGGGGCCGTCTCGGCGCTTGGTTTTCTCAGCCCGCTCGCCGCCGTTCTGATCGGTTGGGCATTGCTGGGTCAGGCGCTGACACAGATGCAAATCGCCGGCGCCGCGCTTGTCTTTGCAGCAATCTGGGTTGGTCAAAGAGCGGCGCGTACCCGCCCATCTGAGCTTTTGAAAAGCTCCATCCGCCACCCATTGTAAAGGAGAACTCCGATGAAACTCATAGTATTTGGTGCCACCGGCAATGTCGGTTCTCGCGTCGTAACGGAAGCGCTTGCTCGCGGGCATCTCGTAACCGCAGCTATTCGAAACGAGGCAGCGATTGCCAAGCTGCCCGAGGGTGTCAGACCGGTTATCGCGGATGCGACAGATCCCGCAACCCTCGTCGCAGCCATGGAGTCTCAGGACCTTGCGATCAGCGCGTTGCGCTCTGCGCCCGGGCGCGAAGGCGAGATCGTGGCTCTGACACGTTCGATCCTAAATGCTGCTTCACGCACGGGTCTTCGGGTGATCATCGTTGGCGGCGCCGCGCGCCTGCATCTGCCAAACGGCAGTCCGCATACGGTTCTGTCAGATCCGGATTTCTTGCCTGACAACATCGTTCCAACAGCCCGCGCATCGATGGCGCAATGGGAGCTCTGCGCCTCTGAAACATCGGCAAATTGGACTTATGCCAGCCCTCCAGCCCTTTTGCAGCCCGGCCCACGCCTGGGCGCGTTCAGAACCGGCACCGACACGCTGCTGGTCGATGAACTGGGCAATTCGGAGATATCGATGGAAGACTTTGCCGTTGCGCTGGTAGACGAGGCACAATCAGCCAATTTCCAGTGTGCTGCGTTCACGGTCGGTTACTAGCACTTGTTCAAGAGCGCCAGGGAAAGGCAGACCGGCCAGCCGACCAGCAGGCCGGGCAGGGACCAGCGGGAGCGGGTCAGGCCAGATAAACCGTTTCACCGGTTTCAATTGCCTGTTGTGCCGCTTGCCCCATCCTGACAGCCCAGAGGCCGTCCTTCAAACTTACATCCGGTTTTGCTGTTTCGCCACGAAGCACGGCCAGGAACCCTTTGTGCTGATAATAGGTCGACCCATTGTGATCCCCTGCCGCCAAAAGGGTGGGGTCGACCGGAACGTCCATTGATACCGGACCTTTGGGGTTGCGCGGGCTCAGGATCACCTGCGGCAGCGGCGGGGCACCCAAATGGTCGGGCCAGAATCGTCCGGGTCCGGGAACAAACGCCTCGATCTTGGCGTCCGGTCCGACGGCCGATATTTCTTCTTGGTAGCGTGCGCCTTCGGCAAACATGCAAAGTTCCAACATCGCGCGCGCGCCCGAGACAAAGTCGACCAGAACATAGCCGTGATCCAGAATATCCGGGGTTTGACCGTCGTAACTTTCGTCCAGATGGTTCACCGCCTGCCCGCCACTTGCCGTGATGCGCACCGGATCGGATCGCAATATCAGACGCATCAAGTCGAAGAAGTGGCAGCATTTCTCGACGAAAGTACCGCCAGTATTTCGGTTGAACCGGTTCCAGTTGCCGACCTTGTCGAGGAAGGGAAAACGATGCTCGCGGATCGACAGCATTTTCACCCCACCTGTCGCCTCGGCCTTGTCGATCAAAGCAGCGATAGGGGGCATATACCGGTATTCCATCGCAACCCAAATCGGGCAGGGGTAGTCGCGCTGCAACTGCTCGAGCCGGGGCGCGTCCTGCGGGTCGGTGAACAATGGTTTTTCTACCAAAAGCGGCAGAGGACGTGTTTCCGCGATTTCGCGGATCTGGTCCAAATGAAGATGGTTCGGGCTGACAATTACGACGCAGTCCAGTTCCTCTACCGCCAGAAGCTCTTGCACGGAACCTACCATGGTTGCGGTCGGCGCAATTGCCTTGGCGGCATTTGCCATTTCCTGATCGGGTTCAAAGATCGCAGCCACACTGGTACCTTCCAGCAATCCGATATTGTGCAGGTGCTCTTGCCCCATCATGCCGCATCCAATCAGCCCGTAATTGATGGTCCGGGTCATATGCGTTTCCTTCTACTTCAGACGTTGAACGTAGTTGGCCTGATCCGGGTCGAACCAGGTTTTTGAGAATTCGACGGGTTCGGCGCTTTCCGACCAGCTGAACCGCTCGATGTAACCGACTGCTTGGCCGGCTGGCTTGGTGAAGTCAGAAGGCGTCCAGTCCGGTAGAGGCCGGACCGAAACCCTGTCTTCGGCTCTTGCGATCCAAAAGCCCAACTGGCGCTGATAATAGCGATAGAGCGAGTCGGACAGCAGGCTCTGGTCGATCAGGCCCGCTGATTCGTCCAGCCAGATTTCTTCGACAGCGATGATTGTATCATTCAGGTAGCGCATCCTCCGGACACGCGAACCGGCGTCAGAAGCACCGAATTTTGGCAGATCAACCGGCTTTTTCAGATGGTCAACCGACAGGATATCCGCACGAGGCAGGCCACCCCCTTCGGGCAGTTCCAGCCTAAACATTGCATAGACGCTGCTTTGCGTACCGGTCTCGCGTATGTAGTTCCCCGAGCCTTGGATTCGCTCCAACATCCCCTTTTTTTCTAGCTCTGAGAGCGATTTTCGCAGCGTCCCAACCGAGACATTCAGCTCTGCGGCCATCTCGCGCTCGGGCGGCAATCGTTCACCGTCAATAAGGCGACCAGCCGCGATGTCACGGATCAGAAGTTCCGCGATCTGAATATATACCGGCAGGGCATTGGGGTTTCGGTTGGATGCAGGCACGGCAGACGCTTCACTCGGTCGCAGGAAAAATTGATACACTATTGATCTACATCAAAGCGATTGCTACGCAAGAGGAAAGTCAAAGATGTACGGAGCGTGAATCAAATGAGCATCGTCCCCATCACATCCCCCGATCTGGATGCGGCCGAAGTTTCGTGGTTCGCTGCCCTGTGTTCCGATGATTACCAGTTCCTTGGCGTTCCCGACGGTGACCTGCGGTCGAGTTGGCAGCATTGCTCGAACATTGTGAAAGAGGCCGAAGCGCAGGGTTTTCGCAACATCCTCTGCCCGTCCTCCTATCAGGTCGGTCAAGACACGCTGAGCTTTGTCGCCGGCTGCGCTCCGATCACCGACCGGATCAACCTGCTGGCCGCCGTACGCTGTGGCGAGATGCAACCGATCATGCTGGCCCGCACCATCGCAACGCTGGACCACATGCTGAAGGGGCGTTTGACGGTCAACATCATCTCATCCGACTTTCCCGGTGAGAAGGCCGACAGCGCGTTCCGCTATCAGCGCTCGCGCGAAGTGGTGGAGATTCTGAAACAGGCCTGGACGCAGGATGAGATCAATCATGCAGGCGAGGTCTATAACTTCTCGGGCCTGACCACCGACCCGGCCAAGCCATATCAGACCGGCGGGCCGCTGCTTTATTTCGGCGGCTATTCTCCCTCTGCCCTGGACCTGTGCGGCGAGCATTGTGACGTCTACCTGATGTGGCCTGAAACCAAGGATCAACTGGCTGAACGGATGAAGGCCGTTCACGCCGTCGCTGAAAACTACGACCGCACGCTGGATTACGGGTTGCGTGTCCATATGATCGTTCGCGATACCGAGGCTGAAGCACAGGAATACGCGGATTACATCGTCTCGAAGCTGGACGACGAATATGGTCGCGCTATCCGCGAACGGGCGCTGGATTCGACCTCGCTGGGGGTGGCGCATCAGGCCAGAAACCGCGATCTGGCGGATGAATACGGCTATGTCGAACCCGGTCTCTGGACCGGTGTTGGCCGGGCACGGTCTGGTTGCGGTGCCGCTCTGGTCGGATCGACGGATCAGGTTATGTCGAAGGTCGAGGAATACCAGAAGATGGGCATCCGCGCCTTCATCTTCTCGGGCTACCCGCATCTGGACGAAGCCCGCCATTTCGGCGCTCGGGTGTTGCCGAATTTGAAAACCTGTTCTCTTCCCGAAGCTTACGGAAGGGTTCCCAAAACGACCCCGGCCACACCGCTGGGCAACGGAGAACGCCGCTGATGCAACGTGTGAAACTATCTGACTCGCTGGAGATGAGCCGCCTTGTCTATGGCATGTGGCGGTTGGGCGATGACAGTGACACGTCCGCGGGCCATGTCGAGGCCAAGATTCAGACCTGTCTGGATCAGGGTATCACCACCTTCGATCAGGCCGACATCTATGGCGGCTACCAGGCCGAGGCCGTGCTGGGTGCCGCCCTGCGCGCCAATCCAAACCTGCGTCAGAAGATGGAGATCGTCACCAAATGCGACATCGTCGCGCCGGTTGGCCGTTACGCGGATGCGAAGGTAAAATACTACGACACCTCGCGCGCCCACATTCTGAAATCGGTCGACACGTCGCTGTCGGAAATGGCGATTGACCACATCGATCTGCTGTTAATCCACCGCCCGGATCCCATGATGGACCACCATGAAACCGGAGCCGCCCTGGATGAGGTTGTCGCCAGCGGCAAGGTCGGCGCGGTGGGTGTGTCCAACTTCCGCCCGTGGGATTGGTCGTTGCTGCAATCGGCGATGAATACGCCGTTGGTCACCAACCAGATCGAAATTTCTCTGGGTCAGATCAGCCCATTCACCAACGGTGATTTGGCCTTTCACCAACAGCATGGCCATCCGTTGATGGCATGGTCGCCGCTGGGTGGAGGCTTGTTGATGGCCGGAAACCCGCCGGTTGGGGTCGTTGCCGATGAAATCGCAGCCGGGTTCGGCGTAGATCGCGCCGCCGTCGCTGTGGCGTTCCTGCTGGCCCACCCGGCCAACATCCTGCCGGTTCTGGGCACCAACAATCTGGACCGGATCAAACGCGCCTCGGACGCATTGAAAGTCAAACTGGATCGCGAAAGCTGGTTCCGCCTGTACGAGGCGGCACTGGGACATGAGGTACCATGATGAACGCAATCTCAAAGGACATGACTCGCACCTTCATTCCACATAAGGACGACACACGTACTCTGCGCGACGCCTTCGGCCGCTTTGCAACCGGTGTCACCATCGTGACCTGCGACAGCGCGGACGGTCCGGTCTGCATCACCGCCAACAGCTTTTCGTCCCTGTCGCTTGACCCACCGCTGATCATGTGGGCCGGAGACCGCAACTCGCGTCGCTTCCCCTATTTCCACAAGGCCCGCCATTTCAGCGTGCATGTGCTGTCGTCGGACCAGGCCGAGCTGTGCTTCGGCTGCTCGAAAGACGCATTTGCACTGCGGGACATCAGCCACGAGCGCTGTGAGAATGGGACGCCGGTGTTGGCAGATTGCCTTGCGCGGTTCGAATGCGAACAGCACGCGTATCACGATGCAGGCGATCACGTTATTGTGGTTGGAAAGGTTCTCAAGGCCAGCATGTCGGATGGAGACGCGCTGACCTTTTATGCCGGGAAACTCGGCCAATTCGCGAAAGTCTAAGCGCGATTTGATGACCGTGGGGGACACCCACGGCTGACCAAGGGAGGATCCGCATGGGCGGACTGGCATCGGTGCTTGCACCGATTGCATTCGTGAACGAAACCGTGCTGCGTCTGGGCCGGGCGTTTGGTGTTGTTGCGATTGCGCTCATGGTGATCGCAATCTTGATCCAGGTGTTTTTCCGATACGTTCTGGGCAATGCGCTGCCGTGGCCGGATGAGGCCGCGCGGTTCTGCATGTTGTGGATGACCGGTCTAATGGCGCCCACCGCCTTTCGGCGTGGCGGCTTTGTGGCCATAGACATGCTGGAACGCTTCCTTCCCCGTATCATCGGTCAAACGCTGAATCTGTTCCTGCTTTTGCTCTCGTTCGCCGTCCTGCTGGTCGCGGTCAATATCGGCTGGTCCGAGGTTACCGGCTTTGGCGGAAAATTCGCCACTGCCGCGCTGTATTTGCCCACCTCTTTCGGGTTCGATGAATGGTATCGCATTCCGCGCAGTTGGATGATGGCATCGCTGCTGGTGGGGATCATCCTGCTGATCTCGGTGAA
Source organism: Ruegeria sp. HKCCD6119 (assembly GCF_013110585.1). Classification (NCBI taxonomy): domain Bacteria; kingdom Pseudomonadati; phylum Pseudomonadota; class Alphaproteobacteria; order Rhodobacterales; family Roseobacteraceae; genus Ruegeria; species Ruegeria sp. HKCCD6119. The sequence goes on from NZ_WVQV01000016.1 coordinate 48,133, forward strand.
TATCGAGCTGATCCTGCGATCCTTCATCACCTTGCTGGGCGGCGGCCACCTGTTGCCTGAAATTCCTGATGCGGCAGTGGGGGCCGAATAAGTGCTGATCTGGTTCCTGCCCACCTTCCTGATTTTCCTGCTGATCGGCCTGCCGGTCTTTTTCGCTTTGCTGGCGGCGCCCGGTATCCTGCTGTGGCTGAACGGCCAGACGAACGACATCACGTTGCTGTATCGCAATGTCTATAACGGCATGGACAGCTTCCCTCTGATGGCGATCCCCTTCTTCATGCTGGCCGGAGAGCTCATGAACCGAGGCGGCATCACCATCCGCCTTGTCGAGTTTTCGCAGGCTCTGATGGGTCATCTGCGCGGTGGTCTGGCGCATGTGAACGTGCTGAGTTCGATCCTGTTTGCGGGCCTCTCGGGATCCGCCGTGGCGGACACCTCGGCGCTAGGGTCGATGCTGATCCCGGCGATGGAGAAACAGGGCTATACCCGGAAATTCGCCGCCGCGATCACGGCGGCAAGTTCCGTGATCGGGCCGATCATTCCGCCCTCGGGCATCATGATCATCTACGCCTATGTGATGGGCGAAAGCGTGGCCGCGTTGTTCCTTGCGGGGATCGTGCCGGGCGTGATGGTCGGTGTCGGTCTGATGCTGATGATCAAACTGATGGCCGACCGCTATGACTTCCCCGTCGCCAGCCGCAAATACACATGGCCCGAGCGGCGTCAGGCCAGTTTGAAGGCCTTTTTCCCATTGATGACACCGGTCATCATTCTGGGCGGTATTCTGGGTGGTATCTTCACACCGACCGAGGCTGCGGCAGTCGCCGTGGGCTATGCCTTCATCATCGGGTTCTTCATCCTGCGGACATTGACATGGAAAGAGGTCCCCGAGGTGCTCAGCAATGCAGGCATGACTTCAGCCGTTGTTCTGCTGCTGGTTGGTGCTGCGATGGCGTTCAAGACGGTCGTCAGCCTCAGCCATGCGCCGGAACAACTGGCCTCGCTGATCCTCAGCCTGTCAGAAAACCCGCTGATCCTTTTGTTCCTGATCAACCTGCTGCTGTTCATCGTCGGCATGTTCCTGGACGCAGGCCCCGCGATCATCATCCTTGGACCAATCCTTGGACCGATCTTCACCAGTCTCGGCGTCGACCCGATCCATTTCGCCATCATCATGAGCGTCAACCTGACCGTCGGCCTCGCCACCCCGCCAATGGGCCTTGTGCTGTTCGTGGCCGCCGCCGTATCGCGCGAACGGGTTGAAACCATCGCCAAGGCGATCCTGCCGTTCCTGGCGGTCGAAATCATCGTGATTTTCCTGATCACCTACATACCCGCACTATCCATGACGATCCCGAGGATAACGGGATTTGCCAACTAACTGAGTTCCACAGGGAGGAAACGCATGCTCAGAGAATTTATCAAAACCGCAGCGGTGGCCACATCGCTGGTGGCGGCGTCCGCCATGGCTGCGACAGCCGCCGATTATACGCTGCGCGCAACCGCAAATTCGAACGAAAACGATGAGGATTATGACGGTCTGATCGTCTTCAAGAACTATGTCGAATCTGCCTCGAACGGCGCGATCGAGGTCGAACTGTTCATCGGCACACAGCTCTGCTCGAACGGGGCCGAATGCTTGCAGGGCGTGGCAGACGGCACCATCGACATCTACATCTCGACCTCGGGCGGTGCCTCAGGCATCTTTCCTTACGTGCAGGTTCTGGACCTGCCTTATCTGATGGCAGATGACCGCGTTGCCGAGCATGTCCTGTCGGGCGATTTCACCCGCACAATGCGCGACATGGCGCTTGAGGACTCTGGCGGCGCGATCCGTCTGATGACCATAGGCAACACCGGCGGCTGGCGCAACTTCGCCAACACACAGCGCCGCATTGCCGAGCCCGCGGATATGGAAGGTCTGAAAATCCGCACCGTCGTCGCCGACCTGCCGCAGGAACTGGTCAAGGCGCTGGGTGCGTCGCCCACCCCGATCCCGTGGCCGGAACTGTTCACCAGCTTCCAGACCGGTGTCGTTGAAGGATCCAAGAACGGCATCACCGACATCATGGGCATGAAATTCCCGGATGCGGGCCTGCAATACGTAACGCTGGACGGCCACGCCTATATGGGCGCATTGTGGTGGATGAACAACGCCAAGTTCCAGGAGATGCCCGAGGATCTGCGCCGCGTCGTTGTCGACGGGTTTTATGCCCTGCAACAGGCCACTTTCGCCTCCCCCAAGCGCAAGTCGATCCAAGCCTATGAAGATTTCGTCGCCGGTGGCGGAGACCTCTATGTGCTGACACCCGATCAGAAGGCTGCGTTCAAAGAGGCCGCAACGCCAGTCTATGATTGGTTCCAGTCCAACGTTGCGCGTGGCGACGAGATCTTTGCTGCACTGACCGAGGCGGTCGCGGCGGCTGAGGCGGACGTCAACGCCGCTCGTGATGCGGATCTGAAGTGAACGGTTGGGCCGGGCTTTGCGGCCTGGCCCTCACCGAAACGGGTACATCCACCCTTTGTAGTCGTTGACCAGAACATGCGCCTTTTCGATCTGCTCCGGCGACATTTTCTTGACCACTTCCTCAAGGCTGATCGCCGCGTCGGGGTCGCCGCCAATGGCGCTGAGCGTGTACCACATATACGCTCGCACCAGATCGGGCGCGGGCATGCCCAGACCCAATTCATAGTACCAGCCAACGCCCGATTGCGCCCCCGGATGCCCCTTCATCGAGGCGCGCAGATACCATTCAAAGGCCCGTTCGTAATCCTGCTCGACTCCCAAACCCAGCCCGTACATCACGCCGATCAACTCTTCAGCCTCGGCGTTGCCCGAGCGCGCGGCTGGAAGAAGTTCCTCGCGCGCAGCTGCAAACTGTCCGGCTTCCATCATATCGCGCGCTTGTTCCAGTTCAGCCAGAGCCGGAGACGCAAATACGCAAAGGGCAAAAACAAGCTGGCGCATGGGATGGTTGCCTTCTTTTGGGTCGGGGCCGCTGTGGCACAGGATTTGCCGCGCCCGCTGACCGATGATGACTTTATCCCCTTTGATATGGAACAGGCCGCCATCGGTCATCAACTGTTTTACGACCCGATCCTGTCAGGCAACCGCAACATCGCCTGCGCCCATTGTCACCACCCGGATTTCGGCACTTCGGACGGGTTGTCGCTGGGCATAGGAGAAGGCGGGCAGGGGTTGGGGCCGGACCGCACACCCGGCACCGGGGCCGACAGAATACGCAAGCGCATCCCTCGGAACTCTCCGGGCCTGTGGAATCTTGCGGCCAAGGACATACACACCGTCTTTCACGACGGCAGGCTGAGCATTTCCGACGTCTACGGCAACGGCTTCAATTCCCCGGCGCAGGAGTGGCTGCCCGAGGGCCTGAACTCCCTGCTGGCGGCACAGGCTCTGTTCCCCCTGACCTCACAATTCGAGATGGCGGGCAATGTGGCCGAAAATGAAGTCACAGGCGCGGTGCATGATCGTATCGACAACGGCTGGCCCATTCTGGCGAAACGCGTCCGCACCGATCCGCGCTATGGTCCGGCCATCGTCGCCGCCTTTGATGAGGTCGAGACGACCGAGGACATCATGATCACGCAAGTCGCCAACGCTCTGGCCGCTTTCATGGCGATCGAGTGGCGTAGCACTGACAGCCCGTTTGACCACTATCTTGCGGGCGACATGAATGCCCTTTCACCTGCGCAAATCGAGGGGATGAGGCTGTTCTACGGAAAAGCCCGCTGCTCCGCCTGCCACCGCGGACCGCTCATGTCAGATCAGAAGTTCCATGCACTGGGCTTGCCACCCTTTGGGCCGGGTCGCACCCGGCAGTGGGATCCCTTCGTCCGGGATGTCGGCCGCATGGGTGAAAGCAACCGCCTTGAGGATGCCTACAGGTTCCGTACCCCTATGCTACGCAATGTTGCCCTGACCGCGCCTTACGGTCACAATGGCGCCTTCCCCGATCTTGAAAGCGTCATTCGCCATCATTTGGATCCGCAGGCCAGCCTGGACAAATGGACCCCTCAAATGGCTGCCTTACCCAAGGTGCCATGGTTGCAAAAAACGGATTTTCTGGTTTGGCAGGACCAATATGAAATGGCACGTCAACGCAAGAAAATTGATATTGATCCGATCCAGCTTGCGGAATTGGAAATCGAAAACCTGATTGCTTTTCTGCATTCGTTGACAGGTCGCAGCGTAGACTCTCCGATATTCGGTGTGCCGAAAGGATTTACTCCTTAGGGTCAGGATGCATTGATTTTCAAAGCGCTGCATGATTCACGGTTCGAAAAACGGAGCGGTGATATGAGCGACCTTTTCTGGCTGACTGACGAGCAAATGGCCAAACTTTCCCCTTTCTTCCCGCGGTCGCATGGCAAGCCACGGGTCGATGACAAGAGGGTGCTGAGCGGGATTATC
>NZ_WVQV01000017.1:0-49632 GCF_013110585.1 Ruegeria sp. HKCCD6119
TCAGGCTCATAACCTGAAGGTCGTAGGTTCAAATCCTACTCCCGCAACCAATATTACCTACATAAAACAGTATGTTACGCACCGCCTCAAGGCGGTGTTGCAATTTGTGCCAACCCCGCTGGAAACACTGTGGAAGCAAGCCCGTTCAACAGGCAAGGCCGAGTGGCGTTGAACAGAACCTCGTCGCTGTCGGTGTGCAACTTGCGGGTGCCAAACCCGCCGCCGGTGGCGATCCGACAGAAGGCGTCCGCCATCATCGGGCGGATGGTTGAGAGATAATCAAAGCTCAGAACATGGTTGTGCATGGAGGCGATCACCAAATCCTGTTCGGAATTGGGCGTGCTACGGGGGCTGGGCCAGGCCGATCAGGTCGCGCAGCGTTTGTGCAGTGGTGCTTTTGGCGCTGCCCTGTTCGCCTGACAGGATCAGGATAGGGTAGGGGCCTTTGGGGTGGAAACATCCCAGAACCCATGCCACCAACATGCGGAAATCATCTTCGCTGTCCACATTCAGAAAACCGCGCAGCAACTCGATGCCATTCTCATGCCGTTCCGGCACTGGCAGCGCCTGCATGGCTGGTGAGCGCCGAAACCGCGCGGGCGGGTGGCTGACCACCTGCCAGCCCTCGGACGTGATCGCCACAGCCCGCCAATCGGTGTTGCCAAGGTCGAGATAGACCGTGCGCCCGATGGAGGCGAAGCGGCTGGACACGGGGTAGGTCTCGCCTTCGAACCGAGCCACCCCTTCCAGCGGGCGCACCCGTTCTGCTGGGATAAACATGCTGGGTATCAGCGACACCGGCTGTCGGGTGGCGAAGGTTGGGCAGCGCGCTCATGCCTGCACCCCTAGGCGCCGAGCCAGCGCACGTGCGGCCTGACCTTGCTGCACCTCGTTCAGATAGGCAAAAAGGCTGATGGCATCCCCGCCTTTTTCACCCGTCGCGAAGTCTGCCCACAGTCCGCTGTCGAGATTGATCCGAAACGAACCCCGCGACCGATCTGCGCGGGTGGGATTCGGCGCCACCCATTCGCGCCCAATGATCCGGCCATCTGGCAACCATTAGGCCAGTAAAACTTGCAGATTGATCCGGGCCAGTGCAGCAATGGTCGCAAATTCGATGGGCTTCCAGTTACCAGTCATTTGTAACCACCTCCTGAAGACGCGCGATCTCGAACGCTTCTACATCTCCCATGCGATAGCGGACCAATCGGCGATGGCCGGATGCGGTAAAGGTGTTGAGAACTCTGCCAACACCTCACATGGACTGACAGCAAAATGCCCTGCTCAACTTGGATTTGGTGAAGCGGGTTGCCGGGGCTGAAAATTGCAAAAATTTTCGAAAAACCTTAAACTCAGCAGATTAAGGCCAAAAGCCATTTCCGGTTTTTGACAGCAAAGTCATGCGAAAACAGAAAATTCCCGGCTGAATTTTATTTCGTGGAGCCAAAAATATGACTGACAAAAACACCTTTATTGACATGCACACCCACCTGTTCACGGCGCGATATTTGCCGTTGCACAGTATCTTCTACTCGTTCACTTCACTGTATTGGTTTTCGCTTGGGTTGGCCTTTCTGGCGGTTCGTTTGACCCGCATGAGTGACTTCAGCAAACTCGCGACGGAAGAACCTGACCAGGACGATTTGATCGACGCGTTGCTCGATCACGATGTGGACCGGCTTATGCGGGCCATTGCACATCCAGTTCGCGAGAAAATCAGAGAGTATCAATCGACACCCAACCCCAGCCACCAAGATTGGAAGGACATAGAGGAGCTGATCCGAGCCCTGAACGATATTGACCGTGATATCAACTATTCAAGGGCGGGTGACCTCCCAATAGGTGTTCAGCTTGTGGGCGGCGACAGAATTTCTGAAAGGTCCGTCTTTGGAGACAGTGGCACGGACCCTGATTTGCTGGACCGTTTTCTGGCCGAGGCCTTCAGGACCGCTGGTCAAAAAGCGGTAGAAAGCGATTTCTTTCATGAAGCTGCACACTTGCCGTCGGGTGAGGTGTACAAACCTGGATCTGATGCCGGCTTTCGTGCCGTCGACATTCCAATCGGTCAAATCGGCATTATCTTTCAGTTTCTTGAATTCTTTGTCATCATGACCTTGTCCGAGCGAAACCGGTTCAAAGCGCTCAAGAGGGATTTCAAGAAGAATGGTCAGCCGAGCGACCCGGAAGCCAGCCTTTTCGTGGGTATCCTGCTGGATATGCGCCGTGCCTTCGACAAGCTCAAGGAATTTTGGATGCCCGGATTCCTACCGCCGTATTATGACTTCACCGAACAAATGGACCGGATGCAGTCACTCGCAGCTGAGAACCCGAATGAATTGATCAATTTTGGGGCAGTTGACCCGTTTCGAGGCGGGAACTGGAAACAGATTGTCGATTCAGGCGTTGCACTAGGGATAACGGGATACAAAATCTATCCGCCCTTGGGGATCCGGCCGATCGATATGCGCGGCTACCAGACCCCGGTCGCCCCTGGGCGAAGTCTGGACAAGTACAAAGAAAAAGCGCAGAATCCTGCGCCCTACCCGATGGCACAGGCCAAGATGGGTGACATCATTCGCCATTTCTCCAGCCACAACCTGCGTTTGTTTGCCCATTGCAGCCCGATGGGGTTTGAGGTGGAGAAAGGTTACGGCGTCTATTCCGATCCAGAGTTGTGGAAGCACGCGATGGAGACCCACAATGCCCAGGACCTTTGGTTGTTCCTGGCTCATGGTGGTGGCGCAAAAGAAGTAGATTGGATGGGATGGGCAGCAACCAACAATTTTGACCAAACATTTGCCTATCGTGCTATTCGCTTGGTTGAGGAATTCGACAATGTCTATCTTGGCTTGGGTCATTTTTTGGGAATTCTGGATTCAAAGCTCAAGCCAAAGATATTTCAGCGATTGAAATCAGTACTAGTGGCCAAGAGAACCAAGAACGCACCGCACCATTTCCGGGACAAAGTGTGTTTTGGAACGGATTGGGCGATGCCCCTGATGGTCGGCAGAACCCGTGAATACCTGATCGAATTTGACAAGTTCTTCAGCGATCCACAGATCAGTCCTTGTGCACCTAACTTCTTTGAAGGAAATGCAAAAAAATTCCTGGGTATTTGATGGATTTCCAGGCTGAGAGTGCCTGACCGGCGTCCATGACAACCTGAATTTCCGATGGTCCTGTTTCACACGGACTCCCAATACCTGAGGCGATCTCTGAATAATATATTGTGCATTGTAAATACATGTTATGTTGGTTGGGGGGTATTTTTATGAGTCGTATTTTGGAAGAGTCTTATAGGGCTTACGAACCTCGTCCTTTTACTGCGGATCAGCGCAAGGATGTCACCCTGTTGTTTGGTGGGGTTACGTGGCGCGCCGAAAAACTGCTGGAAGGCCTGTTCAAAAGCGCGGGCTACAATGCGCAGCGCCTGCCTGATGTGACAGTTGAAGACTTGTACCTGGGACGTGAACTGGCGGATGTCGGACAGTGCTGCCCCACAGCTTTCACGACGGGCAACTTGTCGAGTTTCCTCAGAAACGAAGCCGAGGCCATCGGGGCTGACGAAGTGGCCGAAAAATATGTTTATGTGACCGCCGGGGCCTGCGGAGCCTGCCGTTTCGGTCAATATCACCAAAGCTATGAGCTTGCGCTGAAGAACCTGGGGCTCGAGGCGTTCAGGATGTTCCTGGTTCAGCAGCATGAAATCGATCAGTCGAAAGGCAAAGACGCCGGTTTGCAGACTGACATTCACCTGCTGCTGAGCACGGCCTTGGGCATGATGGCTGCGGATGCCATTCAGGATCTGGAATACCAGCTGCGACCCTATGAGCTAGAGCAAGGAGCGACCGACCGGGCGGCTCAGAAGGCGGTTTCCGAGATATACGACGTCATGTTGAGCAGGCCGAAACACATGCCGAAATGGGGATCAGTCCTGTGGCATGCGACGACCAGACGCTTTCTGAAGGCCATGAGGCGTGCGCGCGGCCATTTTGAAGACATCCAGCTTGATCGCTTGAGGGTCAAGCCGATGGTCAAGATTACCGGCGAGTTCTATCTGGCCACCGCCGAAGGGGTGCAAAACTACAATATGCATAACTGGCTTGAAGGCGAAGGCGCCGAAGTTCAGCCGGCGCCGATGGTCGTATGGTTCGACTACCTGATGCGGTATGGCGGACAAAAGCTGGAGCTGGGTTTCGGGATAAAAGAAAAAGCGCGTCAGAATTATGTTCTGTTGAAACTTGGGCAGCGCTTTTTCAGGTTCAAATACGATCAGATGCGCCGGATGCTGGGGAGTGTTCCGCGTCCGATGCCCGATCAGGACAAGCTGGGCAAATTGGCGGCTCCGTTTTTTGACAACATGATCAACGGGGGTGAGGGTGATTTGCTGATCGCCAAGGCGATCTGGGCGCATACCCAGCGAAAAGCACATATGATTTGCGAGCTGTCGCCCTATGGATGCCTTCCCAACACAATGAGCATCGGCGCAATGGCGGCCGTACAGGGCCGGTATCCCGATATGCTGTATGCCCCAATCGAGGTAAAAGGGGACAGTGACGTACACGCTTTGTCGCGGTGCCAGATGGTGCTGGCAGACGCCAAGATCCGCGCGCAGGAGGAATTTGAATCTGCTCTTGCCGCTGCCGGGTTGACTGCGGACGAGGCCAGAAAGCGCGCCAAAGAGCATCCCAAGGTCAACACGCCGTTTTGGAAAGTTCCCCATCGTGGCGCCGTGGGCACCGCATCCAATGTCGTGCTTGAGCTGGGAAATGCCACGTTGTGAAATACGCGGGGATAGATATCGGATCGACAACTGTAAAAGGCGTCGTGGTAGAAGATGGCGAAGTCATCTGGAAAGCCTATGGTCGTCACAAAACACGCCAGGCCGAGAAAACCCTTGAACTGTTGTCGCAAATGGAGCTGGAGGCCGGCCTGACCGCCGGTCGCGATGTCGTCACGTTTACGGGATCCGGGGCTGGGACACTGGCAAATCATGTGAACGCGCGGCAAATCCAGGAAGTTGTCGCCGTCGCGGCCGCAGTCGAAGCGTTGCATCCGGATGTGCATTTCGTGTCTGAAATTGGCGGTGAAGACATGAAGACGTTGTTCTTCACGCCAACTACCGCAGGCAAGGCCAAGCAGGTCTATATGCAATCAGCGTGCAGCGGCGGTACGGGCACCTTTATCGAAAAGTCCGCACGAAAACTGAACATCTCCCCGGACGAGCTGACCACTCTGCCATTCGATGGACAAACCCTTCATCGGATCAGCGCCAAATGTGGGATCTTTGCAGAGACGGACGCAAACAGTCTGGTCAAGGCCGGAGTTCCCAAGACCGAAATCATCGCAAGCTTGTTTGACGCAGTCGTGCGGCAGAATCTGGCGACTTTGACAAAAGGCAACACCCCCACACCATCAGTGCTTTTGCTGGGTGGGCCGAACATGTTCTTTCAAGGTCTTCAGCAGGCATGGGCAAGCCATTTGGCCGCGCTCTGGGACGAGCGCAATGTCGTATTGGAAGCAGGACAGAGCGTCACCGATGCAATCCTGGTTCCCGGCGATGCCTTGTACTATGCAAGCCTTGGTTGCGTCGAGATATCTCGTCGGGAAGAAAATGTATCCCGGGCCTATTCCGGCACGGATGGCCTGAAATGGTGGGTGGAAACAGGCCAACACGGTGAAAAGGCCAAGACCGGGCAAGAGGCCTTGGCCCGGAACGGTGAACTCGTCCGGTTCCTGGAGGATTTTACGCAACCAGTGATCCAGATGCCCCAGCCCGTTGTGGCCGAGACATATTATGTCGGGTGCGATTTCGGCAGCACTACGGTCAAGGCGGTGGCGTTGGACTGCGACGCTGAAATTAAGGCTTCGGTTTATCAGCATAGTCAGGGAAACCCGATCGAAGACGCCAAGTCCGTTTTCCGCAAGTTGCGCGATGCAGGGATCGAGGATATCGGCGCTCTTGGCCTGACGGGGTACGGGAAAGATCTGCTGAAGGATATTTTGGGGGCGGACGTGCCAGTGGTTGAGACGGTCGCACATGCGGCTGCAGCCATGCACATACATCCCGACGCAGACGCGATATGCGACGTCGGTGGGACCGATGTCAAAATCATGCTGTTGCGGCAGAAAGCGGTCGTCGATTTTCGGCTCAATTCCCAATGTTCTTCCGGCAATGGGGCGTTTCTTCAAGGCGTTGCCGAACGCTATGATGTCCGGCTTGAGGATTACGCCGAAAAAGCCTTCAGCGCCAAGCGGATGCCGAAACTGATGATGGGGTGCGGCGTGTTCCTTCAGTCCGACATCGTGAACCAGCAACGCAAAGGGTGGGCGGCAGAAGAAATCATGGCAAGCCTTGCTGCGGTCCTGCCCCTGAATGTTTGGGTCTATGCCGGGCAGTTTCAGAACCTCAAGGCCATCGGCAGGAAGTTTGTCCTGCAAGGTGGAACACATCGAAACCTGGCCGTCGTCAAAGCCCAGATCGATTTCATCAGGGGTAAAATTCCTGACGCGGAAATTACCGTGCACCCTCATGCTGGCGAGGCTGGCGCTTTGGGCGCCGCCCTTCTGGCGCTCGAACATGTGAACACCGGGCAAACGTCCCGCTTCGTCGGGCACGACCGCATCGAAGAGTTGGAATATGTCAGTACAACCAACAGCAAAACCACCTGCAAGTGGTGTGCGATGAACTGTAGCCGGGCCTTTGTGGATGTTCAGATCCCCGGCGGTCGTGGCCGGGCAAACAGCAAGGTTCCTCTGGCGGAAGGGTGGGAGCGGGTGATTACCGGCAATTCTTGCTCGAAAGGGTTGATTGAAGACGCAGCCGAGATGAAAGCGCGAAAAAAGCAAATCGACGAGGAAGCGAATGCCAATCCAAATATTGCAGAAAGCGTTCGCGAAGGCGCCTTTCGCTAAGTCCAAACCACCCAAGCGGGATTTTCGGATCGGCATCCCTCGGGTCCTGAACCAGTGGTCGACGCACAGGTTTTGGACGACATTGTTCGTTGAACTGGGAATCAATCGCCGCAATATCGTCTATTCGTCGGACACATCAGAAGCACAACAGCTGAAATTCGGAAAAGGGCGTGGTGCTGTTGATTGCTGTTACCCCGTCAAGTGCATGTCCGGCCATTATGGTGAATTGCTGGACGGGCAAAAGCGCCCCATTGATATCCTGTTCGTTCCCATAATCCTGACTGTCCCATCCTTTTTGCGGGGTCATGTCCGGGAAAACATGGCCTGCCCGCGCGTTATTGCCGGCCCCGAAAGTACACGAGCCGGATTTCGGCGGGAAAAGGACGTGTTCAAGGAAGTGGGCGTACATTATCTTTCGCCCGCCGTATCCTTGGCAGACCCACAAATTGCGACCCGGCAGCTGTACGATGCCCTGAAGGGCGTAATCACCGACTTGCGCTTGGCTGAACTGCGCGCTGCGGTTGCCAAAGCTTATGACGCCCTTCAAGAGTTTGATCAGAGTCTGCGGCGGCAAAGTCTGGCGGTACTGTCCGAGTGCGCCACGCAACATCGGCCTTGCATCCTAGCCTTGGGCCGCCCCTACCACATGGACACCGGAATTGGCCACGCCATTGAAAGTGAGTTGCAGGCCTTTGGTTATCCGATCCTCTGGGGTCAGTACCTGCCATTGGACGCAGAGATACTGGATTGGTTATACGGCGATCTGATCAAAGCTGGCCGAATTCAAAGCCCTTTTGACATTTCGGATATTTGGAAAACGTCTCACAGTGCAAACACCAACGAACTTCTTTGGGCTGCACGCTATGGATCTATTATGCCGTGGATAACCTGTTCAATCCGGTTTTCAAGCTATGAATGCGGAATGGACCAGCCGACTTATTCACCAGTCCAGGAAATTACCGAAGCGCTTGGAACGCTTTTCTTTGTTTTTCAGGATCTCGATGAGACGAAACCTGCCGGCTCTGTCCGAATTCGCGTGGAAACCATTGCTTACTATCTGGAACAGAAATCGCCGAATATCATTCAGAGCAAACTGGAGGCTCTGAAAACAGCACCACCTGAATTGTTGTTGCCAACTTGATCCAACGGCCGATTTTCAGGGCAGTACGGCACCCGTTTGCGGGCGCGAGGCCAAAAGCGGTTCAGGCTGTGTTGGCGTCGCGACGCGAAAGTAGCTTCTGAACAAACAACCTGGGGCTTATCGACTAAGAAAGGGATTTGAGGGATATTTTGCATAGAGCTGGCGCGGGGGCGATGCTTTGCTGAAACACATTGTGGACTCTGAAAATCCGATCGACGATGGAAAAATAAGACGAAAAATGCAAGTTGTTAACGTTGCAGCCTTTATTGCGTCGCTTGGGTTCGGTTTCACAGCTTTCTACCAGTTCCAACTTGGACCAGACTGGAGATATCTCGCATGGGTAAACTTTGGTCTTGGCTTCGCGGCACTTTTGACGATGACGTTGGATCGCTTCGGCCTTGAGGTCAAAGTCGCTTATTTTACAGTGTGGTTATTCCTGTTTCTGGCCCATGACATCAGTGTCGGCAAAAACGGTGAAGATCATCTGGTCTTGCTTGTTGGCCCGCCCTTGCTTTTTTATTTTCTGGGGGCCGCATATTGGCGCTGGATCACTTTGATAACGATCCTCAGCGCAGCTTTGTTTATTTACATATCGCTTGTCGTTCCTTTGCATATACCGCCCGGCGAAACGATTTGGGATATTATTGCGCAGTCATATCGGGACGGATTTGTAAGGCAGCCTCAGGATGTTATTTTCATTGTATTGATTTTGGGAATCGTCTCGGCGCTTTTTTTCACCTCCTATTCTGCAAATGCCGCAATAGATCGATACGAAGATGCTTTGGAAAGGGAATTTGCTGTTTCCGAGCGGCTGATAAATGTTCTTTTGCCTTCGCGCATTGCAAGGCGCATCAAAGCGCACCCGGACAGGTTAATCGCTGAAAGAATTGATGACGCCACAATTCTGTTTTCTGATTTGTCTGGATTTTCTGAATTCGCGGCCGCCAATGGGGCAAGGGCGACGGTCAAATTGCTGGGCTCCGTGTTCTCAGCATTCGATGAACTGGTTTTGAGCTACAAGCTGGAGAAAATCAAAACCATCGGTGACAGTTACATGGTTGCAGGTGGTTTGGACCCCTCGGTCAAAGAGAGGCAACCGGATTCTGTTCGCATGGCGGCGTTGGCGATTGATATGATTGCGACGGTCGAGCAGGTGACAGACAAACTGCATCCAAAGGTGTCCCTGCGGGTCGGAATTCACAAAGGCCCGGTAATCGCAGGTGTAATCGGCGGCGACAAACCGTTTTTTGACGTTTGGGGTGATACAGTCAACATCGCCTCAAGAATGGAAAGCACCGGAGAACCCGGGCGCGTTCAAATCTCACCCGAAGTAAGAGACGAGATAGCCGAATATGTAGATTGCGAGAGACGAGAGGTTATCAATATCAAGGGAAATGGCGAAATCCAACCGTATTGGCTGCTGAAGGTCCACGACAAACCTGCAACGTCACACTCGTCCGAGCGGCTCATCAAAGGCTGAAAACCTTATCTTCTCGGTGAAACGTGCCAATTTCAGTGCGGGTTCAATCAGTGACTGGAATGGGGCGAACCTGGGTCAGTTGAAACAACAGATCACGCGGAGGCAGCTGCGAGCCGCAGCCGGATGGCCTGTTGTGACAGTGAGAGCATTCCTTTGAAGCCCGGCCGCTTTTTCAAAAACGAGCCGCCGGATGAAAACCCCGGCGGCTCGGACCTTGGCGCTTTACGGTGAAACTGGGACAACCGTGGTCAGCGGTTTTATGCGGCAACTTCCTGCTCGGGCGCGCTGAGCGAGATGACAAGCACCACGGCCGCGCCGTTCAGCCAATAAAACACCGCATCCAGTCCTGAGAACCCTAGGACGCTGGGTGCAAACAGGAATGTGATGCCGACAATCAAGTCTACGGCCAGATGGAACTTGTAGGGAAGGACCCGCCAAATCCCAAGGTGGTGATCCGTCAGTACCGTCAGAACAAACGCAGCAACACCGGTGACAACCGACAGCCACAGGGCCAGGGGGTTGGATTGGCCCAATCCCAACAGGAACGGCAACGTCATGAGGGCAATGGCGACGGGGTAGTCGAGGTAAGCATGGACAGAGCGGGTAACGAAACGCAGGGACATCAGATCTTCCTTTTCTCAATCAATGATAAAGGGAAGGTAGGACGCCCAAGCCGAACGCTGAATTCCTGATCGTCTCTAATACCATGCAGATCGTTCAAAAAACCTGGGGGATCAATGCATCGCCCGGTACGCAGCCGGTGACAACCCAACCTGTTTCTTGAACACGCGTGAGAAAGCCGCCTCGGAGGCATACCCGACCTCGGCCGCTGCATCTGCAACGTTCCATCTTGCCTCGGTCAGGCCGTGGCACGCGATTTGCATCCGCCAATCCGTGAGGTACTGCATCGGCGTAGTGTCCATCTTTTCAGCAAAACGCTGAGCAAAGGCAGTGCGCGACATACCCGCCACACGTGCCAAAGACGCGACGCTCCAGTCCTTGGCCGGGGCCTGGTGGAACGCGGTCAAGGCCCGCGAGATGCGCTGATCAGCAAATCCTGCCAATGCGGAATCCTGCGGGCTCTGACGCTCCAGATAGGCCCGGATCGCCTGTGCGAACAGGGCCTCGGACAGTTTCAGCGCGATCAGGTCGCCACCGATTTTTGCGCCTGAAACCTCAGAGCCGATCATGCGCAGGGTGGCTTCCATCCACGATCCGGCCTCTTCGCCATAATTCTCGATCAGGATATAGGGCGGCAGGCGGTCGATCAGCATATGCCCGGTGCCGTTTCGGCCGGCCGGGCCGGAAAAAGAGAAATGACCGCAGATCAGCTGTGTATCCCGTTCCTCGTCATCACCGCCATAGACCAGCACGCCTTCGCCCGAGTAGCCCGCGCGCTCCAGCACCTGCTCCAGAGGCAATGCGTCCAACGGCTTGACCTCGGCGCAGAGCAATGCGTGTGGCGCCCCGTGGGGGATCAGGATCAGGTCCCCCTGCCTCAACCGCAGCGTTTCGCCCGTGGTCGAGACATGAACCTTCAGCTCACCACGCTGCACAAAATGAAACCGCGCCACGTTTTCGAACCCCGGCACCTGAATTCCGAAGGGCGGAGTGAATGACGTGCGGAAGTAAAACGTGCCGCGCAAGGAAAGGCGGGTGAGAATATCGCTGAGAAGGTCCAACATGTGCCGAAGATACGCAATCTGTGCAATCCGTCCAGATGGCCGAACGGTTTGCACAAAAAATTGCACGTTTGGCAACAAAAAGCCCCCGACAAAGCGGGGGCAATGTCTTACGAGCGAACCAGTTTCTCGTAATCTTCGGCGATTTGGCGGGTCAGGTCGCCGACCTCGAATGTATATTCGCCGATCTGTCCGACAGGCGTGACCTCGGCCGCGGTGCCGGTCAGCCAGCACTGTTCGAAGTCAGCCATTTCTTCGGGCTTGATGCGGCGCTCATGCACGGTGATGCCCTTGTCTTTCAACATCTGGATCACCGTCTGGCGGGTGATGCCGTTCAGGAAGCAGTCTGCCAGCGGGGTGTGCACCTCGCCATCCTTGACGAAAAACACGTTTGCGCCGGTGGCCTCGGCGACATAACCGCGCCAGTCCATGAACAATGCGTCCGAGCATCCTTTGGCCTCGGCCTTGTGCTTGGATATGGTGCAAATCATGTAAAGACCCGCCGCCTTGGCATGGACCGGGATGGTTTCCGGGCTGGGGCGTTTCCATTCGGCGATGTCCAGCTTGGCGCCCTGCAACTTGGCATCGCCGTAATAGGCGCCCCAAGGCCAGACTGCGATGGCCATGCGCACCGGATTGCGCGCCGAGGCCACGCCCATATCCTCGCCCGAGCCACGCCAGACCAACGCCCGCACATATGCGTCCTGCAAACCGCTGGCTTTCAGCGCTTCTTCCTTCGCAGCTTCGATTTCATCAACCGAATAAGGCATCGGCATGTCCAGCGCTTCGGCCGAGGCGATCAGACGCTGGGAATGTTCGCGGCTTTTGAAGATCTTACCGTTGTATGCGCGCTCGCCTTCGAATACCGATGACGCATAGTGCATTGCGTGGGTCAGAATGTGCACATTGGCCTCACGCCAGGGCACCAGCTTGCCATCCATCCAAATGGTGCCATCACGATCATCATACCCCGCCATGCGAAACCTCCTGAACCGGGTTGAGTTTTCGATTGTTGCGCGATTTAGGTCCGGTGCGGACACAATATTGCGCAAAAACTGCAATTCGATACCGCTCTACTCTTGGAATGTCAATAACGCTGACATAAACTCGGCCCCGGTAGTAACGAATGAGGCATGATATGTCCGACGTCCGTCCGGCCCCGCGTTATGGGGGCGAGAGCCTTTTGTTTTTGACCGATGAGCAATTGAGGCAGGGGATCGAGGCCATGTTCTTCGCCTATCGCGGCTTTACGGCTGATCCCGACCGCATCCTCGCAGAGATGGCCTATGGCCGCGCCCACCACCGGGCAATCCACTTCATCAACCGCGCGCCGGGCACGACGGTCAACAATTTGTTGGCCATCCTTGGCGTGACAAAACAGTCTCTGAACAGGGTTTTGCGAACCTTGATCGAGGATGGTTTGGTGGAAAGCCGCGTGGGTACAGTGGACAAACGCGAACGCCACCTATTTCTGACAGAAAAGGGGCAGTCGCTGGAAACCACGTTGTCGGATGCTCAGCGGGCAAGAATGCGCGCCGCCTACAAGGATGCCGGTCCCGAAGCCGTGGCCGGATTTCGCAAAGTGCTTGAAGCAATGATGGATGCTGATATGCGTCATGCCTATACGAAACTTCGGGATACGACCACATGAGCGATATGGATGCCCATCTGCTGATTGTTGACGACGACGAGCGCATTCGTGATCTGCTCAAGAAGTTTTTGATGCGAAACGGGTTTCTGGTTACTGCGGCACGGGATGCGGCCCACGCGCGGCGCGTATTGTCGGGGTTGGATTTCGACATGATCGTCATGGACGTGATGATGCCGGGCGAGGATGGTGTCAGTCTGACCCGCGCTTTGCGGGAAACGCATACGACACCGATCCTGCTGCTGACAGCAAAGGGCGAGACGGAACACCGGATCGCGGGCCTCGAGGCCGGGGCGGATGATTACCTGGCAAAACCGTTCGAGCCGAAAGAGCTGCTGTTGCGGATCAATGCGATCCTGCGCCGGATGCCGGAAACGCCGGCAGAAGAAACCACGGCGAAGATCCTGAACCTCGGGCCCATCCGCTATGACATTGAACGCGGTGAGATGTGGCAGGGCGAAGACCCGGTCCGTCTGACCGCAACCGAAAGCCAGTTGATGAAGATATTCTCGGCCCAGCCCGGAGAGCCCATCAGCCGCGCCAAGCTGGTCGAGGATCTGGGCCGCGACAAGGGACAGGCGCAGGAGCGCGCGGTGGATGTGCAAATCACGCGCCTTCGACGCAAAATCGAACAGGACCCCAAGCAGCCACGCTATTTGCAGACTGTGCGGGGCGCGGGGTATATGCTTGCGCCGGATTGAGATGCCGCTGCGCGGCGTTTTTTGGCCTTCGGCGAGGATATTTGTAGCCAGATGAAGATGGGATCCCAATGACAACCGCCCTTTTGACCCACGCCGATTGTCTGGGCCATGTGACACCTGACGGGCACCCGGAACGGGTGGCGCGGCTGGAGCATATATTGCATGCATTGGAAGCGCTGGAGCTGAAGCGGGTGACGGCTCCGCTGGCTGCGGATGACGATCTTCTGCGCATTCACCCCGAGAGCTATATCCGCGACATTCGGGCCGCGCGCCCTGCGGACGGGTTCGCCCAGATCGACGGGGATACGTTCCTGTCTCCGGGATCGGTGGACGCAGCATACCGCGCGGCGGGTGCGGCGGTGCGGGCCGTTGATCTGGTTTTGGGCGGTGAAGCATCGAACGCGTTCTGTGCCATTCGCCCGCCGGGGCACCATGCGGAAACCGAAACGGCCATGGGCTTCTGCCTGTTTGGAAATGCAGCATTGGCGGCGAAACATGCGCTGGACCATCACGGCTTGAATCGTGTGGCGGTGGTCGACTTTGACGTGCATCACGGCAATGGAACCCAGGACCTGTTGTGGGATGAAGCGCGGGCATTGGTGATAACCAGCCAGCAGATGCCTTTGTGGCCCGGATCGGGCCGGCCCGAGGAAACGGGTGTTCATGATACGGTTCTCAACATCCCCCTGGCGCCCGGCAGTGGCGGCGCCGAGATGCGTGCCGCCTATGAAACGAAGGCCTTTCCGCGCTTGCGGGCCTTCAGGCCGGAACTGATCATCATTTCCGCCGGGTTCGACGCCCATCAGGACGACCCGCTGGCCAATCTGAACTGGGCCACTGATGACTTCGTCTGGATCACCGCAGAGCTGTGCAGGATTGCCGACGAGGTTTGCGACGGTCGTATCGTCTCGACTCTGGAAGGCGGGTATGATCTGAACGCACTGGCCCAGGCCACACGCGCCCATGTGGAAGAATTGATAAAGGCAGCCCGATGACCCAGACTCCCGTAGACCAGATGACATTCGAACAGGCGATGAAAGAGCTTGAAGCCGTAGTCGGCCAGCTGGAACGTGGTGATGTCGCGCTGGATCAATCAATTGCGCTGTACGAACGCGGCGCGGCGCTGAAAAAGCGGTGCGAAGACGAGTTGAAGCGCGCGGAAGAAAAAGTCGCAGCGATCACTCTGGACGCCAGTGGTCAGCCGACCGGTACGACGCCCGTCGAAGGTATGTGAATGTTCCCCGAAAGACTTGCGCAGGATGCTGCCAGCATTCAAAGCCATTTTGATCTGGTTTTGGGCGCGTTTGCAGACGTGGATGTAACCCGGGCCATGGCATATGCCACCCGAGGCGGAAAGCGGCTGCGCGGGTTTCTAGCAATGGAAAGTGCCCGACTGCACGGTGTTGAAGAAGACCGTGCGATCTGGCCGGCCACGGCCATAGAGGCGCTGCACGCTTATTCCCTGGTGCATGACGACCTGCCCTGCATGGATGACGATGACCTGCGCCGCGGGCGGCCCACCGTTCACGTAGAGTGGGATGAGGGCACGGCTGTTCTGGCCGGGGATGCCCTTCAGACGCTTGCTTTTGAACTTTGCACCTGTTCGCAGGTTGGGTCCGCAGATATTCGCGCAGACCTTGCCCTGACCCTGGCCAAAGCCAGCGGCGCACAAGGTATGGTGCTGGGACAGGCGCTGGACATTGCGGCGGAAACGGCCGCCAAACCGCTGACGCTGGACGAAATCACGCGTCTTCAGGCCGGCAAGACGGGCGCCCTGATCGAGTGGTCTGCCTGCGTTGGCGCCGTTATGGCCCGATCCGATCCTGACCCGTTGCGCCGATATGCCCGGGCAATGGGTCTTGCTTTTCAGATCGCAGATGACATCCTTGATATCGAAGGCGATGCCCAAAAGGCGGGCAAGCGATTGCAAAAGGATACCGAGGCAGGGAAAGCCACTTTTGTTTCGCTTTTGGGTCTGCCTGCTGCCAAAGCCCGCGCAAGTGAACTTGTGGATCAGGCCTGCGCCGCTTTGGACGGGTTTGGTCCGAGGGCGGAAACCTTGAAGGAAGCCGCCCGCTTCGTTATTGCCCGGGACAGCTAAGCCAGGAACGCGACACATGTCTGACCGCCCCAATACGCCCTTGCTGGATCTTGTGAACCGCCCAGCGGATCTCAAGCAGTTCTCGGACGCGCAGCTGCACCAGGTCGCACAGGAGTTGCGGGCCGAAACAATTTCGGCGGTTGCCGTGACCGGCGGGCACTTGGGGGCCGGCTTGGGTGTCGTTGAACTGACCACCGCGTTGCACGCTGTGTTTGATACGCCCCGAGACAAGATCATCTGGGATGTGGGTCATCAGTGTTATCCGCACAAAATCCTGACCGAACGACGTGATCGCATCCGCACATTGCGCATGAAGGATGGCCTCAGCGGTTTCACCAAGCGCAGCGAAAGCCCCTATGACCCATTTGGCGCTGCGCATTCCAGCACGTCGATCAGCGCTGCTTTGGGTTTTGCTGTCGCACGGGATCTGGGTGGTGTCACGCCCGAAGGGCTGGGCGACGCAATTGCGGTGATCGGCGATGGTTCGATGTCTGCGGGCATGGCCTTTGAGGCGATGAACAATGCAGGCCACCTGAAAAAGCGTCTGATCGTCATTCTGAACGACAACGAGATGAGCATCGCGCCGCCAGTTGGTGCGTTGTCCAGCTATTTATCGCGTATCTATTCCGAAGAACCGTTTCACGATCTGAAAGCTGCTGCAAAAGGCGCTGTCTCATTGCTGCCCGAGCCATTCCGGGAGGGTGCCAAGCGCGCCAAGGAGATGCTGAAAGGCATGGCGGTGGGCGGCACGCTGTTCGAAGAGCTTGGGTTTTCCTATCTCGGCCCGATAGATGGCCATGACATGGACCAGCTGCTGCCTGTTCTGCGTACGGTCAAAGCACGGGCAACCGGGCCGATTCTGATCCATGTATTGACGAAAAAAGGCAAGGGGTATGCCCCCGCCGAACAGGCCCGCGACAAAGGCCATGCCACGGCCAAGTTCGATGTGGTTACTGGGGAGCAAAAGAAGGCACCTTCAAACGCGCCCTCTTATACGTCTGTATTCGGCAAGGCGCTGGTGGATGAGGCCGCGCGTGACGACAAGATCGTTGCCGTGACCGCTGCGATGCCCGACGGAACAGGCCTCAACCTGTTCGCCGAGCGCTATCCGTCACGTTGCTTTGATGTGGCGATTGCCGAACAGCACGGCGTGACGTTTTCGGCTGCGCTTGCCGCAGGAGGAATGAAGCCGTTTTGCGCAATGTATTCGACCTTTCTGCAGCGTGGTTACGACCAGGTGGTACATGACGTGGCGATTCAGCGCCTGCCCGTACGTTTTGCAATCGACCGGGCAGGTTTGGTCGGTGCTGACGGCGCCACCCATGCGGGGTCGTTCGACATTGCCTATTTGGCCAACCTGCCCGGTATGGTCGTCATGGCTGCCGCAGACGAGGCCGAGCTGATGCATATGGTGGCGACCGCCGCAGCGCATGACGAAGGCCCCATTGCGTTCCGCTATCCGCGCGGCGAAGGTGTCGGGGTGGACTTGCCCGAACGCGGCGAGGTTCTGGAGATCGGCAAGGGCCGCGTTATCCGGGAAGGTGCGCGGGTGGCTTTGCTTTCATTCGGTACACGTCTGGCAGAGGTTCAGAAGGCGGCGGAATCCCTTTCAGCCAAAGGCATAACGCCCACGATTGCCGATGCTCGTTTTGCCAAACCTCTTGACCGTGACCTGATCCTGGATCTGGTATCCCGCCACGAGGCGTTGATCACCATAGAAGAAGGGGCCGTTGGCGGTTTTGGCAGCCATGTCGCTCAACTTTTGGCGGATGAAGGTGTATTTGATCGGGGGTTGAAATACCGCTCGATGGTTTTGCCTGATATTTTCATCGATCAAGCCAGCCCCGCGGACATGTATGCGGTGGCCGGCATGAATGCCGAGCATATCGAAGCGAAAGTTCTGGACGTTCTGGGTGTTGCCTCGATCGGAGAGAAACGCGCTTAGCGCGCCAGTCGGCAGGGCAGCGGAGGTTGCGAGGGCCGAATTCCGTTTGACCTGGATATATCTGGTGCCGCTGAAGGGACTCGAACCCCCGACCCCATCATTACGAATGACGTGCTCTACCAGCTGAGCTACAGCGGCACCTTAGGTCATATGGAACTGATTATGACCGGATGCGAAGCTTCGTTTAAACCGTCAGTCTGGCGCCTGCAAGCCCGGTCGTAACCGTTTTGACGTTGCTCAGCACGGCTGGGCCTCGAGTTGTGAACCGAAAGCCTGCGGCCAGTCTTTCAAATTGGCGCTCTGATCCGTGAATTTTTTGTGACGATGCGGAATGAAATTGACCCATCTTCTTTATTTCAATAATTCATGAAATATGATAGAAAAGATAATCGATCAGTTTACCATCCTTGGCCACCCGCAGCGCATCACCGTGTTTCGCATGTTGATGCGACGGTTTCCTGACAGGATTCCCGCGGGCGAGCTGGCGGCGGAGCTGGATATCAAACCCAGCACCATGTCGAACTACCTGAATGCTTTGCAGCGGTCGGGATTGGTGAAACAGGAACGATCCGGGACGTCTCTGCTCTATTCGATTGAAATGAAGAATGTGCAGAAAATGCTCGATTTCCTGATCGTGGATTGCTGCCGTGGCCGCCCGGATATCTGCATGTCCTTTCCCAAAGACACCGCGACGAACCGAAAGTTCAATGTGCTGTTCATCTGTTCCGGAAACTCCGCACGTTCGATTTTTGCCGAATCCTTGCTGCGAGAGATCGGCGGCGACCGGTTCAACGTCTATTCAGCCGGGACACGGCCCAGTTCAGAACTCAATCCCTTTGCGGTGCAGGTTCTGCGCGACAAGGGGCACGATATCTCGGCCCTGCGGCCGAAGACTCTGTCCGAGTTTTTGGTGCCGGAAGCACCTGCCATGGATTTTGTCTTTACTGTCTGCAATCAGGCCGCCAACGAGGAATGCCCGGCTTGGGAGGGCCAACCGATAAGTGGCCATTGGGGCGTGGAAGACCCGGTCAAGGCCGAAGGCACCGACGCCGAGAAAAGCCTGGCCTTTCAAACCGCCTATGGCGCACTGAAGCGCCGGATTCAGGCCTTTTCATCATTGCCGGTCGAAAGCCTTGACCGGATCGCATTGCAATCCGCCGTCGATGAAATCGGGCGTACGCCTACCGAGGAAATGAAATGACCACCTACGCACTGAACGGCCTTGGCCGTATGGGAAAACTGGCCCTGAAGCCCTTGCTTGAAAAAGGCGCAAAGATTGCCTGGATCAACGATGCCGTCGGTGATCCCGAGATGCATGCGCATCTGCTGGAATTCGACACCGTGCATGGGCGCTGGGACGCGGAATTCGACCATGACGCAGACAGCATCACGGTCAACGGAACCCGTCTGCCATTCATTGGCACCAAAGACCTGAGCGCGTTGCCGCTGGACGGTGTTGACGTGGTGATCGACTGTACCGGCGTGTTCAAGACCGAAGCGAAGCTGGCACCGTATTTTGACGCTGGGGTAAAGAAGGTTGTTGTCTCTGCTCCGGTCAAGGACGGGCCGACGGCCAATATCGTCATGGGTGTAAATGACGAAACTTACGACCCTGCGGCGCATAGGATCGTGACGGCGGCCTCGTGCACGACAAACTGTCTTGCGCCTGTCGTAAAGGTCATTCACGAAAACCTGGGCATCCGCCATGGATCGATGACGACGATTCACGACGTAACCAATACGCAGACAATCGTGGACCGGCCTGCCAAGGACCTCAGGCGCGCACGCTCGGCCCTGAACTCTCTGATCCCGACCACGACCGGCTCGGCCACGGCCATCACTCTGATCTATCCGGAACTCAAAGGTCGTTTGAACGGCCATGCGGTTCGGGTGCCGTTGCTGAACGCTTCGCTGACCGATTGCGTGTTCGAGGTTGAGCGTGAAACCACGGTTGAAGAGGTCAACGCCTTCTTCAAAGCCGCTGCCGAAGGCGAACTGAAGGGCATTCTGGGCTATGAGACGCGCCCGCTGGTGTCCACCGATTACACCAATGACGAACGCTCTTCGATCGTCGATGCGCCCTCGACCATGGTTGTGAACGGGACGCAGGTGAAAATCTATGCGTGGTACGACAACGAGATGGGTTATGCGCATCGGCTGGTGGATGTCGCGCTGATGGTCGGGGCATCATTGTGACGCAACGCCCCGAAGGACTGTCGGCTTATATCGCGGTCACGGCTGCCTATTGGGCCTTCATGCTGACCGACGGGGCGCTCAGGATGTTGGTGCTGTTGCACTTTCACACACTGGGCTTTTCACCGGTGCAGCTTGCCTATCTGTTTGTGCTTTATGAAATCGCCGGGATTGTCACCAACCTGTCCGCCGGTTGGATCGCCGCACGGTTCGGGCTGACCTCGACCCTCTATGCTGGGCTGGGGGTGCAGATCGTCGCGTTGCTCGCCATGACGCAGCTTAACCCGAACTGGACCGTCGCGGCTTCGGTCACTTTTGTCATGATCGTGCAAGGGGCCAGTGGAGTAGCCAAGGATCTGGCCAAGATGTCTTCGAAATCGGCGGTCAAATTGCTGGCTCCTTCCGAAGGAGGCGCGTTGTTTCGATGGGTTGCGGTTCTGACGGGTTCGAAAAACGCGGTCAAAGGGCTGGGATTCCTGTTGGGTGCCGCCATGCTTGCAACACTGGGCTTCCTTCCGGCAGTGCTTGCCATGGCCGCCGTTCTGGCGGTGATCCTGGTCGCGGTGATGCTGTTCATGCCAGCGGGCCTGCCGAAGGGGCGCAAGGGCGCAAAGTTCTCTGAGGTTTTTTCAAAATCCGCAAATGTGAACTGGTTGTCCGCGGCGCGTGTCTTCCTGTTCGGCGCGCGGGACGTCTGGTTCGTGGTCGGCATCCCGATCTATTTCTATGCTGTTCTTTCAGATGGCACCGAACAGGGCAATCGGGCCGCGTTCTTCATGATCGGAACATTCATGGCGGTGTGGATCATCCTCTATGGCGCCGTGCAGGCCAACGCGCCAAGGATTCTTCGTGCGTCAGATCGAACCGAAGGTGATCTGATCCGTGCCGCACGCAGCTGGGCGGCGATCCTGTTCTGCGTTCCTGCGGCTCTGACACTGGCAGTTTTGCTGTCAAATGGGCCCGAGACCTGGCTGACCCTGACACTGGTCGTCGGGCTTTTGGTCTTTGGTGCGATCTTCGCGGTCAATTCATCGCTGCATTCCTATCTGATTCTTGCCTTCACCCGGTCCGAGCGTGTGACGATGGATGTCGGCTTTTACTACATGGCAAATGCGACGGGGCGGTTGGCCGGCACCGTCTTGTCTGGCCTGACCTATCAGGTCGGAGGGCTGCCCATGGTGCTGGGCACGGCGGCCGTGATGGTCGGGCTTGCCGCGCTGACCTCTGGCAAACTTACGGATCAAACGACTGAGGCGCTGTCATGAGCATTTTTGAACGGTATCTCACGATCTGGGTTGCACTTGCGATGATCGGTGGCGTCCTGATCGGGCTGGCCGCGCCGGGGCTGGTGCACCTGGTGGCAAACGCCGAAATCGCCAGCGTCAATCTGGTGGTGGCGGTGCTGATCTGGGCAATGGTTTACCCGATGATGGTCAACGTCGATTTCGGCGCAGTCGCCGGAATCGCCCGCCAGCCACGTGGTCTGATTGTGACGCTGGTAGTGAACTGGCTGATAAAGCCTTTCACCATGGCACTGCTGGCCGTCCTGTTTTTCGACTATGTCTTCGCACCCTGGATCGCGCCCGAAGATGCCGCGCAATACACTGCCGGTCTGATCCTGCTGGGGGCCGCCCCTTGCACCGCCATGGTGTTTGTGTGGTCGCAGCTTACCAGAGGCGACGCGACTTACACGCTGGTTCAGGTCTCGGTCAATGATCTGATCATGGTCGTGGCATTTGCGCCGATCGTGGCCTTTTTGCTGGATGTCACCGACATCGAAGTGCCGTGGCAGACTTTGGTCTTGGCCACGGTCCTTTATGTGGTGCTGCCGCTTGCCGCCGGGTTGATCACCCGCCGCAGATTAGGCTCTAAACAAGCGATAGAAGCCTTTTCTTCGCGGGTGAAACTGTGGTCCGTCATGGGATTGATTGCAACCGTGGTCATCTTGTTCGGCCTGCAAGGTCAGACCATTCTGGCGAAACCTACGGTCATCGTTCTGATCGCCGTTCCCATTCTGATCCAAAGCTATGGGATTTTTGCCATTGCCTATGGCGCCGCTTATGCGCTGAAGGTTCCCCACCGGATCGCAGCGCCCTGTGCCATGATCGGGACATCGAACTTTTTTGAACTGGCCGTTGCCGTCGCAATCAGCTTGTTCGGTCTTCATTCCGGCGCGGCACTGGCGACGGTCGTGGGGGTCCTGGTCGAAGTACCGGTGATGCTGTCGCTTGTGGCTTTCGCCAACCGAACACGCCAGCGTTTCCCGGAACCTGCGACATGACAGAATCGGTCAACGCAGCAGGGCGATAATCGGAACTGGCGGCTATGCACCGCCAGCCTTGCAGCAACGTTGCTTCAGAAATCCACGCCGCGCTGTGCTTTGATGCCCGCTTGGAACGGGTGTTTCTCCTCGGTCATTTCCGTGACCAGATCAGCATAGTCACGCAGCGCGTTCGGCGCGTCGCGACCAGTCAGGAATACGCTGGTCTTTTCCGAACGCGTGTTCAAACCTTCGATGACCTGTTCGACCGACAGGTATTCGTAACGCAGGGCGATGTTGATCTCGTCCAGCACAACCAGATCGTATTCGCCGCTGGACATCAGGGCGCGGGCCTTGTCAAAGGCGGCATTGGCAGCCGCAATATCGCGTTCCCGGTCCTGTGTGTCCCAGGTAAAACCTTCGCCCATCGTATGCCATGTCACCAGATCGCGCTCTTCGAAGAAACGGCGCTCGCCGGTTTTCCACTTGCCCTTGATGAACTGCACCACAGCAACCTTCTGGCCCCAGCCCAAGGCACGAATGACCACGCCGAACGCGGCCGAGGACTTGCCTTTGCCCTTGCCGGTATTGATCAGGACCAGACCGCGGCCTGGATCCACGGCCTCGGACACTTTCTTGCGGTGCTGGGCCTGCACCTTCTGCATCTTTTCCTTGTGATCCTGCGCGTCGCTCATTTGGGAACCTCTTTGACTGTTCGGCCCAACCTAGGGGAAGATTGCAAAAGGTAAAGTCATGCTTTGGGGTCTGTAACCGACCGGACCTTGCCGCGCTCCAGCCCCAACTGGTGTTCGCGCCAGATGACGACAACATTGCCTGCAATCACCAGCGCGGCCCCGATCAGGATTGCAATCGTTGGCAGTTCGTCGAACCAGACATAGCCGATCACGATCGCAAAAAGCATGGTTGCATAGTCATAAGGCGCCAGCATCGAGGCCTGGCCAAACCGATAGGAAGATGTGACCAAAATCTGCGCGACGCCGCCGATCAGGCCCATCATGACCATGATCAGAGCCTGATTCCAGGTGGGCATCGTCCATCCCCAGAATGCTGTCAGAGCGGACAGGAGCGTCGCGGTCATCGAGAAATAGAACACGATGGCCGCAGGGTGATCGACCTTGACCAATTGCCGGATATGGATCTGAACGAAGGCACGGGCGAGGGTTGCGCCCAACACGCATAACGCGCCGATGGTGGCGGCGAGTTCCATCTTGGTGGTGCCAATACGTGGCCATATCATGATCAGGACGCCCAGCAGACCCAAAGCCACAGCGCCGATACGGATAAGCCGAATCCGTTCGCCCAGCATGACGGCGGCCAGAATCAGGGTGAAGATCGGTGTCGCATAGCCGATGGCAGTAACTTCCGGCAGGGGCAACAGGCTGAGGCCGGTAAAGGTAAGACCCATGGCGCTTGTCCCCAGAACACCGCGCCAGAAATGGCCCATGGGTTTCTTGACCACAAAGCCTTTCGACAACTCCCCCCGCGCGATGAGCCAAAGAATGATCACGGGGATTGCGAACAGGGATCGGAAAAACACCAATTGGCCCGGCGGGAATTCATCTGAAAGTGCTTTGACCAGCGCGGACATCGACGTGAACAGGAACAAGGCGCACAGCTTCAGCGTTACGGCAAGCAGAGGTCGATGCGAAGTTAAGGGTTTTGTCATCGGCGCGAACCTGCGTCTTTGACGGGCAAAGATCAACGGGTGGATTCAGCAATTCACCCAGGATTGCGGCAGGGAACAGCCGATCTCTTCGGCGAATTCTTCAAGAAAGCGGATCATGCGAGCGGTGCGTTGTTCTGCAATCCGCCTTCCGGTTTCGGTCAACATGTCACCTGGCAGGCGCAGAAGTTTCACCTTCCAGTGGTCGAGCGAGAAATGAAGGTCATCCAGTGGCCGGGCTTGGGCAAAAGGGTCCGCCGGATCGTAAAGAGTACGCCCCAAGGCTCCGGAAACGGAAAAGTTGCGGGCGATACCGATGGCGCCTAGGGCGTCAAGGCGGTCCGCATCGCGCAGAATGCGTGCCTCGATCGTTTCAGGGGGGATATCGGCCGAAAAACTATGGGCTTCGATCGCGTGCTGGATCGCACGGACCTGATCGGCCTCAAACCCGATTTCCTTAAGAATAGGCTCTGATTCAGCTGCGGATCTGCGCGAGGCAAGATGCCGGGCGGGATCGTCCTTGGGCAGATTCACAAGATCGTGCAGGTAACTTGCGGCCAGCAGCACGGACATATCGGTTTGATCATCTGCGATGGCCCGGGCGTTGGTCCAAACACGATCCAGATGGGCCAGATCATGGGCCGGATCCGTTTCCATGCGATGTGCGACCACAGCCCGCAGGCGGGAGCGCAGATCAGCCGATCCGTCCACGGTTCTCTCCGATCTGGCCGCGATGCAAGAGCAGGTGGTCGAGGATCACGCAGGCCATCATCGCCTCTCCTACCGGGACCGCGCGAATACCAACACAAGGGTCGTGACGGCCCTTGGTGATGATCTCGGTCTCTTCGCCTGATTTGGTGATGGTTTTGCGTGTGGTCAGAATAGACGAGGTCGGCTTGACCGCAAAGCGAACGACGATGTCCTGTCCGGTTGAGATGCCGCCCAGAATCCCGCCCGCATGGTTCGAGCTGTATTGTGGGCCATTCTGGCCCATGAAAATCTCATCCGCGTTGGCCTCGCCCGTCAGTTCAGCCGCGGCCATGCCTTCGCCGATTTCGACGCCTTTCACCGCGTTGATCGACATCATCGCAGCGGCTAGATCAGTGTCTAACTTGGCATAAACCGGCGCGCCAAGCCCTGCGGGCACGCCACGCGCCACAACTTCGACAATTGCGCCAACCGAGTTGCCGGACTTGCGCAGATCGTCCAGATAGGTGGCCCACTTCTCGGCGGCTTGCGCATCCGGTGTCCAGAACGGGTTCTGCTCGATCTGGGACCAGTCGAAATTGTCGCGCTCGATCTTATGCGGCCCGATCTGGGTCATGTATCCGGTGATCTGCACGTTGGGCGCAATCTGTTTGATCGCCTCACGCGCCAATCCACCCGCAGCAACACGTGATGCTGTTTCGCGTGCAGAACTCCGCCCGCCGCCGCGATAATCCCGGATCCCGTACTTCTGCCAATAGGTGATATCGGCGTGCCCCGGGCGGAACTTTTCCATGATATCGCCATAGTCTTTCGAGCGCTGATCGGTGTTCTCGATCATCAGCTGCACAGGCGTTCCCGTGGTTTGCCCTTCGAACACACCGGACAGGATTTTCACCTGATCGGGTTCGCGCCGCTGGGTGGTGAACTTGTTCTGCCCCGGTTTGCGCTTGTCCAGCCAGTGCTGGATCATGGCCTCGTCGATCGTGACACCCGGCGGGCAGCCGTCAACAGTGGCACCCAAAGCGGGTCCATGGCTTTCACCCCAGGTGGTGACACGGAATAGATGGCCAAAACTGTTCATCGACATGCGGCGGGCTCCTTTGGGATCGTGATTAGCGGGCAAGACCCTTGGCCTCAAGCGGATTTGCGAATTGGTGGGCGCCACCTTGCGGTGGCGCGAATGAGTATTTTTTGAAAAGATGAAGATCAGGCGGCCTGCGTCAGCGCCTCTCGGGTCGCTGTGATATTCAGCGCGGCTTGTGCGGCTTCGCGGCCCTTCTCAACAAAATGCGCGCTGTAAATGGCGTTGTGATGATCCGTCTCCTGGTACTGGTGCGGCGTCAGGGAAACGGACAGGACCGGCACGCCTGTATCCATGCCGGCGCGCATCAACCCGTCCACGACGGCCTGAGCCACGAAGTCGTGCCGGTAAATGCCGCCATCCACGACAAATGCGGCGCAGGCGACAGCGGCGTAGCGGCCGGTTTGGGCCAGATCGCGGGCCAGCAGCGGCATCTCGAACGCGCCGGGAACGTCGAAAACATCGACCTGATCGGCCGGGATCAGTTCAAGAAACCCGTCCAGCGCGCGGTCGACGATGTCGGAATGCCAGTTGGCTTTGACAAAAGCATAGCGGGTGTGTGTCATCGTGATCTCCTTTCAGTTCGGTGGCCTGCTGGCGGTCGCGAAAACCTTTGCTGCCAGCCCGGCATGACACGTCACCCAAGGCGATCACGAGCAGGCGCGCCGGTTCACCGGCACGACTTGCACGTTCTCTTCCATCCGGACTTTGACCGTCGGCTCTGGCCTCTCACCAGATCTGCTGACACTCTTTCGTGGTTCCACACTTTGTCCGAATACCGGCTCCTGCCTTTCGGATCGTGGACACGGCAGAGCCGCTCGCGGGCTTACGGGTCATGGCCCGCATACCGCCGGTGGGGAATTCCACCCCGCCCTGAGAACGAGGCAGACCTTGCCAAGAACCAACCCCATCTGCAAGAGATTTGGCAGGAGGTCGCCCATGCACCCAAATCCAGCCTTCCGCGCCGAGGATCGTGCGCGTCATATTGAATTCGCCCGTGACCGGGCTTTTGGCGTTCTGGCGATTTCCGGCGACGGCGCGCCATTGATCAGTCACGTGCCCTTTCTGCTGTCTGAGGACGGTGCGGTGGTCGATCTTCATCTGGTGCGATCAAACCCGATTGTCCGTATGCTGCACGGGCCGAAAGAGGTCAGGATCGCGGTGCAGGGGCCTGATGGCTATGTCTCGCCCGACTGGTACGGTGTCGCCGATCAGGTTCCGACTTGGAACTATGTTGCCGTGCACCTGACCGGACGGCTTGAACTGCGCCCGCAGGACGAGCTGCGTGATTTGCTGGATCGACAAACGGCATTCTTTGAAGATCGACTGCTGCCCAAAGCGCCATGGGTCACAGGGAAAATGTCTGATGACGCGTTGGCCAGAATGATGCGGATGATCGTACCATGCCGGATGCAGGTAGAGGATATCCAGGGCACCTGGAAACTGGGCCAGAACAAGCCGGAGGATGCAAGAATCGCTGCTGCCGACAAAGTGCCCGGCGGATTTGGCAGTGAAACCGGTCAGCTGGCCGCCTTGATGCACAAGGCGTAACCAGCACCGGGAAACAGGATTACTCGGAACTGAAAGTTGCCAGATAGGCGGCGATATCTTCCGCGCCTTTCCTGAGCTTGACGCTCATGTTCGGGCGGGCGGTTTCGTCATCCAGATACTCTTTGATGAAACCGATGGGGTCTTTGGAATAGGCGGCAATGTTTTCTTCGGTCCAGATCAGACCTTCTTCGCCGGCACGGATCATGTCATCGGTGAACATACCGACCGGCAGGCGCTCGCTGCCGTAGCGATAGTCATTTTCGGACCCGGCGACACGTCCGACGACACCATAGAGATTCGGGCCGGTGATTCCGCCTTTGACCAGTACTTCGCCGTCCTTGATTATCGCATGACACGATGAGCAGCGGTTGTACATCGCCTCGCCTTTCGCTGGATCACCTGCCGCAAGTGTTTGCGAGGACAGGGCCAATGTGAGTATCGCAGTGGCCAGGGTGATTTTTGACATTGGGGTCTCCTTGCAGGAGTTCGCGCGTTTTTGCGCTGTCCGGTATTCACGCAAAAAGTGCAACTGTGTAATTGCGCTCAATTTTCGATTTAAATCATCTATTTGGCAAATATGATTTACCCAGCAGACAATCGCTGCTTCGCGATGCTGATTGTCAAGAATACGCTCTCAAATGATTGGCCGACTGGTGGTCAGAATCGGGCTGGATTTCGCCTGCAAAACGGAGTTCGCAGTTCGAATCAACCCCCGTTGATTCGAAGTCGCAGGCAAAGTTGCGGACGAGAATCACCAAAAAAAGCCCCTCGTCACGTGCATGAAGGGACACATGCGGCGTATTGCGCGTTTATGAACGCTGGACGAACACTATTCTCCCCGATAGTAAGCGCGGTTAAGACACCGCATTCGTGCGGTGCGCGAGCTATTTGCCCGTCCGCGGGCGCCAGATAATCGGAGATAACCTCGTGTCCCACGCAGAAGACCACGAAGGCACCCGCAGAGATTTCCTGTACTACGTCGCTGGCGGCGCAGGTGTCGTTGCAACGGGTGCAGCCGTATGGCCACTGATCAACCAAATGAACCCGTCGGCAGACGTTCAGGCGCTGTCCTCGATCCGTGTGGATGTGAGCGGCGTCGAGCCGGGCACGCAACTGACGGTAAAATGGCTGGGAAAACCCGTTTTTGTCCGTCACCGCACCGGTGCCGAGATTCAGGAAGCCCAGGAACAGGACGCCGAAGGTGTTGATGCGCTGCCAGATCCGCTGGCACGCAACTTCAACCTGAGCGCAGATGCGCCTGCGACTGACGCAAACCGTGTCATGCCGTCACCGGAAGGCGAAGCGCCGGGTGCTTGGATCGTTCAGATGGGCGTTTGTACGCACCTCGGCTGTGTGCCTCTGGGGGATGCCGGCGACTTCGGTGGCTGGTTCTGCCCGTGCCACGGCTCGCACTACGACCTCGCCGGTCGTATCCGTAAAGGCCCCGCGCCTGAGAACCTGCCTGTCCCGCCCGCAGAATGGGTGGACAACAGCACAATCAAACTCGGCTAAGGGAGACCCAAACTTATGTCCGGAATTCCCCACGATCATTACGAGCCGAAGACAAACGGCGAGAAGTGGCTGAACAGCCGCCTGCCGATTGTCGGCCTGCTGTACGATACCCTTATGATCCCGACCCCCAAGAACCTGAACTGGTGGTGGATCTGGGGCATCGTTCTGGCGTTCTGCCTGGCGCTGCAAATCATCACCGGTATCGTTTTGGTGATGCACTATACCCCGCATGTCGATCTGGCCTTTGCCAGCATCGAGCACATCATGCGCAACGTGAATGGCGGTCACTTTATCCGCTATCTGCACATGAATGGCGCGTCGCTGTTCTTTGTGGCGGTTTACATCCACATGTTCCGCGGCCTGTTCTACGGCTCGTACAAAGCCCCGCGTGAAATCACGTGGATCATTGGTATGCTGATCTACCTGATGATGATGGGCACCGCCTTCATGGGCTATGTTCTGCCCTGGGGTCAGATGTCCTTCTGGGGTGCGACTGTGATCACCGGCCTGTTTGGTGCGATCCCGTTTGTTGGTGACGCGCTGCAGACCTGGCTGCTGGGTGGGCCCGCCGTGGACAACGCCACGCTGAACCGCTTCTTCTCGTTGCACTATCTGCTGCCGTTTATCATTGCGGCATTGGTTGTGGTGCATATCTGGGCTTTCCACACCACCGGCAACAACAACCCGACAGGTGTTGAAGTGCGCCGGGGCTCGAAAGCTGAGGCCGAGAAAGACACGCTGCCGTTCTGGCCGTACTTCGTGATCAAGGATCTCTTCGCCCTAGCCGTGATCCTGGTCGTGTTCTGGGCCGTCGTGGGCTTTATGCCGAACTATCTGGGCCACCCGGACAACTACATCGAAGCCAACCCTCTGGTGACACCTGCACACATCGTTCCCGAATGGTACTTCCTGCCGTTCTACGCGATCCTGCGCGCGTTCACCGGTGAGGTCTGGGTCGTTCAATTCGCCAGCTTCATCACCGGCGGTATCATTGATGCCAAGTTCTTCGGTGTTCTGGCGATGTTCGGTGCGATCCTGGCCATGGCGCTGGCGCCCTGGCTGGACACCTCGAACGTGCGTTCGGGCAAGTACCGTCCAATGTTCAAATGGTGGTTCTACCTGCTGGTCATCGACTTCTTTGCCCTGATGTGGCTGGGTGCGATGCCCGCGGAAGAGCCCTATGCGACCTTCTCGCTGATCGCGTCCGCCTACTGGTTCGCCTATTTCTTCGTGATCCTGCCGATCCTCGGAGTGATCGAGAAGCCTCTGGCACAGCCCGAGACCATCGAAGAAGACTTCAACGCGCATTATGGCAAGGCTGACGCCAAAGCCACGCCGGCCGAGTAAGAAGAGGGACCGGAAACATGTTCAAGAAACTTGCAATCGGCGCCGCGTTTGCCTTGGCCCTGACCCCTGTTGCATCCATTGCAGCAGGTGGGGGTGAGCAGCATATCGAAGACTTCGACTTCTCGTTCGAAGGTCCCTTCGGTACCTGGGACCAGCATCAGCTGCAGCGCGGCCTGCAGATCTATACCGAGGTCTGCGCAGCCTGCCACGGTCTGCAATATGTGCCTCTGCGCGATCTGGAAGCGCTGGGCTATTCGGAAGAAGAAGTTATCGCTTATGCAGCGGGCAACTTCGAAGTGTTTGACCCCGAGCTGGACGACTTCCGCCCGGCGATTCCGACTGACCACTTCCCGGCCAACAACGGTGTCGGCGCGCCGGACCTGAGCCTGATGGCCAAGGCCCGCGCGGGCTTCCACGGACCTTACGGTCTGGGCATCAATCAGCTGGTCAAAGGCATGGGCGGAGCCGAGTACATCGCCTCACTGCTGGACGGCTATACTGGTGAAGAGAAGGAAGAGGCAGGCACTGTCCTCTACGAAAACAAGGCCTTCCCCGGCGGCTGGATTTCGATGGCACCGCCGCTGGCGGATGAACAGGTCGAGTTTGCTGACGGGCACTCGAACTCTGTCGAACACATGTCAGAGGACGTCGCGGCGTTCCTGATGTGGGCGGCCGAGCCGAAGATGATGGAGCGCAAGAACGCCGGCTTTGTTGGCGTGATTTTCCTCACCGTTCTGTCGGTGCTTCTCTATCTGGTCAACAAGCGCCTGTGGGCTCCGCACAAGGGCAAGAAATCCGCCTGATCCGTCAGGGTAGGTTTAAGAAAATTCAAAAGGCCCCGTGCGTCGCACGGGGCTTTTTCTTTGAAACCGCTCGAAAACTTGTTCCTTGACGCGAACCCCGTGCAACACGACGCTGGTTGCATTGTAGAAGTCATTTTGGAGTGAATTGTCATGAACGCTTTGTCGAATGCCGCGAAACTGCGCGAGGCCTTTTCCAGATGGAACGAATCCAAGGGTTCGAACCTGAAAATGTGGGACGACTACACGACCGACGATATCTGCATCCGGTCCCTTGGCGACGGGAAAAACGGGCTGGACTTCAGTTGCGCCCGCAAGGGGCAGGGTCAGATGCACCAGTATCTGAAGGAATTGACGGATGCCTTCGAAATGGTCCACTGGACGTTGAAGGACACCATAGCCCAGGACGACCGGGTCGTCGGGGTGGGCGTCACGGCCTGGACACACAAAGCCAGCGGCCAGAAGGTCGAAACGCCGGTCGTTGTCATTTGCAAGTTCTGCGGCGACCGGGTCTGCGAATATCAGGAATTCTACGACACGGCCGCCCTCGCTGCCGTGACCGGGCAATGAATGCCGCCGGCAGCCGACGCCATCACGCGATCAGCTGGGTTTGAGTATGACCGGTGACTGCCGCCGTCACGATCTCGCCCTCGGTCCGGGGGGCCGAAAAGGACACTTCGGTGAATTGCTCGGTTCGGCCCATGTGCGGGCTTTCCATCAGGATGTGATGGGTTTTGCCGATTTGTTGTGACAAGTGCTTTGTGACCTGAGCGTCGCCTGCTGCGCGCAACCGGGCGGCGCGATCCTTGATAACCGTTCCATTCACCTGCTGCGGTATGCGAGCTGCCGGTGTGCCTTCACGCTTGGAATAGGGGAAGACATGCAGCCAAGTCAGGTCGCAGTCGCTGATCAGCTTCAGCGAGTTTTCGAAATGCGCTTCGGACTCGGTCGGGAAGCCTGCGATGATATCCGCACCAAAGGTCATGTCGGGGCGCAGCTTGCGTGCCTCTTCGGTAAAGCGGATGGCGTCGTCGCGCAGATGGCGGCGTTTCATGCGCTTTAGAATCAGATCGTCGCCGTGCTGAAGCGACAGGTGCAGATGCGGCATCAGGCGCGGCTCGGTTGCGATGGCCTGCATCAGATTCTCGTCCACCTCGATCGAATCGATCGAGCTGATGCGCAGACGCGCCAGGTCGGGCACCAGCTTGAGGATGCGCATGACAAGATCGCCCAGTTTGGGGCTTGCGGGCAGGTCGACGCCCCAGGATGTCAGATCGACCCCGGTCAGCACGACCTCGTTATAGCCCTTGTCGACAAGCCGCTTGATCTGATCCACCACCACACCGGCCGGCACGCTGCGCGAGTTGCCCCGGCCATAGGGAATGATGCAGAAGGTACAGCGGTGGTCACAACCGTTCTGGACCTGCACATAGGCGCGCGAGCGGGTGCCGAATCCGTCGATCAGATGGCCGGCCGTTTCGGTGACCGACATGATGTCATCCACCTGCACCGCCTCGGTCTGACCGATGAAATCAGTCGCCATGCCTTGCCAGGTCTCGGGCTGCATCTTTTCGGTGTTGCCGATGACCGCATCGACCTCGTCCATCTGCGCAAAGGTTTCGGGCTCGGTCTGGGCGGCACAGCCTGTAACGATCAGGCGGGCATTCGGATTCTCGCGCCGTAGCTTGCGGATCTCCTGCCGGGCCTTGCGCACGGCCTCAGCCGTCACTGCGCATGTGTTCACCACCACAGCGTCTGTCAGACCGGCCTGTTGCGACAGTTCTTTCATCGCCTCAGTTTCATAGGCGTTCAGGCGGCAGCCCAACGTGGTGAACTTGGGCGGGTTCATCCCAGAGACCTCAGAAATTCAGGCGTCAGAGTGCCAGAGAAAACGTGACATGTCGGGCCGGTCATCCAGACACCATCGTCGCGCCAGTCGACCCAAAGCGTGCCACCATCCAAATCAATCCGCACTTTGCGCCCGGTCAGCCCCCGTCGCGCGGCGGCCACGGCCGCTGCACAGGACGAAGACCCAGATGCCAGAGTGATGCCTACTCCGCGCTCCCATACGCGCATACGGATGTGATCCGGACCAATGACCTGGGCCACCTGGACATTAGTGCGTTCGGGATAAAGCGGGTGGTATTCGTAACGCGCGCCGAATTCTGCCAACGGGATCGCTTCGGCGTTGTCAACGAAGAACGTGCAATGCGGGTTGCCCATTCCCGTTGCCGTCGGGGTGCCTTCGATCGGCAATTCCAGCGTGTCCATCTCTTCTGCAAGGGGAACCTCGCGCCAGTTCAGCTGCGGGTGCCCCATGTTGACCGAGGTGAGCCCATCGCCGGCATCCCGCGTATGAAGGGTTCCCCGTTCCGTGGTGAGCTTGAGGGCAGAGCGCCCCGTCTCATCCATAAGCAACCGTGCAATACAGCGGGTGGCGTTGCCGCAGGCGGCAGAAGTTGATCCATCGGAATTGTAGAACACCAGATGCGCGTCGGCTTCACCCTTTTCGATAACGGCCAACTGATCGAATCCCACCCCAAATTGCCGATGCCCGATTCCCCGGGCCAGCGTCGGCGTGATCGGGGCATCCTGTGCGCGTGCGTCAACAATGACAAAGTCATTGCCCAGCCCGTGCATCTTTATGAAGGGCAGTCCGGTGTCGAGTCTCTGTTGCATGGCGGGCATATAACGTCGGTCCGAACATGAATCCACCCTGTCGCGAAGATTCCTCAAAAAAGGGGTTGACCCTCCAGCGCCACCTGCCTAATTAGGCCGCCTATCGGGTTGCCGGAAACACGCGTTGTTACGGCGAAACGAGGCGCAAAATAAAGGCTTGAACCCGGTCGGGGAATTGCCGTAAAGAGCGCCACGGATCAACAGATCCAACAAAAGAGTGGGCCGTTAGCTCAGTTGGTAGAGCAACTGACTTTTAATCAGTGGGTCGCAGGTTCGAATCCTGCACGGCTCACCACTTTTTTCAATAAAAATAAATACTTACACGAGGCCGTGCAGAGTGCGCTTCGTGACGTGCGGCCTACCGGAAGCAATACGGAAGCACTGTGACAAAGACTGAAGTGTGCTTATTGGATCACAATGGTATCGCGCGGCGGAAGCTTTTGGACACGGGTGTGCAATGCCCCGGACAAACTCAAGCAGGACTTGAGCAGGTCGGCCACACAGTCGCCGTTCGCTGCCGTTGCAGTATCCTTGATTTGTGATGACCGCTTCGCAGGCTGACCGGCCGTTGCCGAATACTGGGCTGTGTAGAAAAGTCGGTTTCTAGCAGAAAAACTCAGTACAACGTTCCAGGGTTGATGCAGACTCACGCATATCCCGCCACGCAAGGCGTAGTTATGCAGCGCAACGTGGGCCTTGAGTTTATTGCTGGCACTGAAGGTACAGTCATTCGGCGAGTAATTTGGGAACAATGCAATTGTGGGGGTGCGCTACCGAAGCTTCGCTAATATAGACAAAGAGCGAATTGAGTGAGAGGGCAAATCATTGAACATTTCAATTTTTTCATTTTACAACAACAAAGGTGGCGTAGGAAAAACCACCCTTTGCCAAAATGTTGCTTGTCTTTATGCAGAAGCAAACCCTGATGAACAAGTAGTAGTCATAGACCTTTGCCCACAGTCAAATATTTCCCAGTTTCTTTTAGGCGGCGGTCACAAAGGGTACATAGCTAATCAACGCCTTCAATCTCAAGCGTCGCGTCGAAACATCGTTGGGTTTATGGACTGGCTAGTAAGCGGTAACTCTGGTTTTACCAGCACGCCATCAAGCTATTTGGTGCAGGTTAGTAGACACAATCCCATTATATCAAACAACCTACATTTGCTCGCAGGCGATACGTTTCTGGAGTCTCTGACGCTTGCGTTGAACTTTGCCACAATGAACCCTGCTAACGTTAACGCGTGGAGCGAGTTCGTTACGGCGATCCGCAGGCTTTGCGAACTCGAACTTCAAAGATCAGACTACTCCTCAATGAAAGTATTTATTGACTGCAATCCAAGCTTTTCAATCTACACGCAGATGGCCCTAGTCTCATCCGACTTCTTGGTCGTTCCAGTGATGGCTGACTATAGCTCGATTGAAGGCATCAAGGGTATTTTGATGCTGCTCTATGGCAAGTACCCTTCCGCCGCTGTTCGAAACTACGCTCGGAATGTCCTGACGTTTTCTAATCAGATCCAAAACAACAACCTTCGGCTTCCAACAATATTTGAGATTCCATTCAATAGTTATACAAGTAATTTAGGCGCTGCGACTGCGTACAATGCTGTCAGAAATGAGATTATAGACTTTGGGTGGCAGCAGTATCAGGCTGATTCAACAATTTTCGCGCCCACAGGGTCAGCACCGATTACTCGCAAAGAATGGCAAAGTCTCTATTTCTCTGATGTCAAAGACTTTCACACATCCGGGAAAGTATCCGCGAGCTTAGGTATCCCATTGCACCGCTTGCCAGATCAAAGCAACTACATCATGCCCGATGGAACCCCCGTATCCGTGCCTAGAGGGAACTATCAGGAAGCGCTCCAGCACGTGCAGGATTTGGTCAGCAAAATATAGACGAGCCAGACTTCTATGTAACATGTAACCAGTTATCATCTCTTGTCCTGCGATAAGAGCCTACAGGTTACTTCCGTATCGAAAAGCAATGGTTGTCCGGCGCTCGAAAACAGACGTCGAAGCGGGTCTGTTGAATATCCGCTTCCGTCCGCTCAACTGCCTTTTGTCATGGAATGCCGAACGACCGGATTGTGCGGATCGCGACTTGCTACATTAGCATCGGATCAACACGTAGTCGACGGCAGCTAAGGGTTCGAAGCTGCCGCCGATGCTGCAGGCACATTCGGCGGCTAGTTCTTTGCTACATGCCTAAGATATAAGCCTCAGTGTTCGGGATCTAATTAAACCCACTCATGGACCGCCAACCTTAGTTACCAATGGTAAAGAAGCGATCCAAGTTTTCAGCTTGCTGGATTGAAAGGCGCGTGGTGCATTCAGCCAATACCGCGCCCCAGCCCGAGCCCCCTTTATGCCAACCGACAATATTGTCTTCGGAACACATTTCATTCGCGAACTGAAGCCAGAGGCGCTGAGCAGCGCGCAGATCGGCTACCCCTTCCTCGTCTATCCCCGCTTCGTCCTGAGAACCCAATGGTCCTTGATTCATTATGCGTTGATAAACAGCGTTCAGATGTTCGTCCGCTCGTTCCAAACCGATGTAGTTACAATACTCGTGAGGGGACACTGCGGCTCCTCCGGGTATGTAGAGACCTTTGCTTTCGAGAACTTCCTCCAAGTCTTTCACGCACTCTTGAATGCCCGATATGACACATGCTTCGCGATTAATTGAATCGCTTTCAAAACACTCCTCAACCTTGAGATAGGATTTGTCGTATTCGGCGGCAGCTGCCTCCGAGTCATAGGCATGCGCACTGGTTCCCATAATCGTAAACCCAATTGCCAGTATCCGTTTAAGCATATGTATTTCCTTACAATTTATCACTTGAGATTGACCCAGCATTCCCCACGCGGGTTGCTGTTTGATGGGAAAATGGTCGGACGGGACTTTGCCGTCAAGCACTTCTTGTGGTTGATCGATGTGAGGCGCGTACCCGCTCCGCCCGCATCACGACTCTCCGCGTAAGAAAATTAAAACGTGTAAGCGAAGGTCCTGTTGGGGGGCTCAACCTGCCCAAATGGATACGCCACAATAGAGGCGGTTACTTGTCAGTGGTTTACGCAATGAATCGATATCTGTTCTTCGCTTCATGCAGCTTGTTTGCGGCGCGCTCAGGATCAGCCTGTACATTCTCTGCGAGCCTGCCCCCTACACTTTCCATAAATTCACCCAGCTCACTTTCCTGAGTATCTTCCAGCGCGGCCAGCGTGATCCCAAGGCCCGCCATTTGTGCTGATATCAACCTAATTTGCTCAGTACGGTGTACGTGCTTAATGCTTGTTGCATCGACGTGGCTGCGCATTTCCAGCAGGTCATCCTCTGACGACGCGGCAACCAAGTTCCAGATTTCATGATTGGACCAGCGCGCGCGGTTTCCATCATCAGGATCAGGTTCACAGTAACGTATCTTTTTTAATGCCTCTGCGATGACATCGCCGAACATGGCATCGAACTGAGGCCACGTCCTGATCTGCCAACGATCTTTGAGCAAGTCCTTCCCCGCACGCACCTCAACGCGCCACACGCGCCTCTGAGACGCATCAGAAGGTTCCAAAGGAGGCAAACCATCCCGCTCTAGGTTGGTGTTCCAGACATCCCACCAGATCGGCTTTTTCTTATCAATCACTTCGCGACGCTTGTCATAGATGATGACCTGCCGTCCCGGCATTTTGCCAACCGTGACAGATGTGAACTGACCAGATTTACCGTTGCTGCGCATGTCATCTTGAGCGGTAAGATAGTCAGCGCGGTTGGTGTGGCTGTGAATGACGAAGTTTTCAGGAACAAGTTCGAATTCCGGCGCGAGAATATCGACGCAGAAATCGGCACGACTGATACTGACCTGATGCGACTCAAAGCGGATTCCAAGCCTAGTTAGGGTCTTATCTATGTAGGAACGCGCGTATCCGAGTCCTTGTGTCGCTAGAAGAGTTGAACCAACCGAAATCCGAATGCCCCAAGGATCGCGTGCATTTGGCTTCTTGAAGGACCAATGGACATCCAAAGGCCCACCTTTGAGGATAAAGCGATACCCGTTGCCGCCATGTGGCAATAAGTCGAAATCCGCACCTCCGTAGTTGAATGGGACGGGATGCCGCTCTTCTTCGGCTCTTTCCCTTTCAGTGTTCAGCAGGTCGAACAACTCCTGAGAGATACTCGCCTGAATTGAAAGAGCGATAGTGTCGAATCCACGGTGAACAACGTGCATTTCTTGGGTCTCCTTGAGTTCCGGTATTTCCAGAGGGGGGTGCTACAATCACCCCCCTCCTTCGGCGAATGCCGCGCGATTTGGTTGAGGTTGGGAAAAGGGGCGGGCGCTAAAGCGCCCTTCGATAGTGCCTCCGGCGGGGCAGCTATTGTTTTGGGGCCGGGCTGAACGCCCGGCGGATATCATTGGCTGGCTGCTGCCTGCTTGCGCGAAATCCAATTCTCTGCACGTTCCGCGCATTTGGCGACGTTCAGAAGATCATTGTGAGAAAACGCGCTGGTGGTGCGCCAGTCGCCCTCCCCGTTCTTGTAGGACCGTGAAATATCGACGGAGAAAAACCCGTCGTTGTCCCAGATCGTTGCGGTGATCAGCCCGATTTTGAATTTGAAAGCGGGTTGCTGTGTCATGGAGAACTCCTTGTTTGAATCATTTGGCAGGTACAGAAAGGGCGCGGGGTGGCGACACCCCGCGCCCCTGAGAGCCATCCGGCCCCAAAATCCCGCTCAGCGCTGCCAACTCTGAACGGGCAAAACTCAAGTGTTAGGAAGGTGCGGCGCTGGTATTGGCGACGCGCTTTTCAGCGATCCATTTTTTCAAGTCACTGCGCGTGTAACGGACAGACCGACCAGAGACCTTTACAAACATAGGCCCACCACCTCGAACACGCCAATTTTGCAATGCGCGTACGGAATAACAGAGATAGTTGGCGGCTTCTTTCTCGTCGATGAGCCGGTCGAAGTAGTCAGGGTCAATCTGTGCTTGCATGGTTGCCTCGCTGCATATCGTTTCATTGCAGCCAATATGCAGCGTAGGTCCGTATCAATCTAATGTCATATATGGCTCAAAATTTGTCCATTTATGACATCCCCTATTTTTTAAGGCCAAACACGCGCAATGTCGCGTTTCCGAGAGTGTGTGACGTCGGGAACTTGTGATTCTGATCGATCCAGAAAAACGCATACATGAAACTGAAGAAGTCGCTCTTGTAGGGCTGTTCTTCGTCCAGTTCGTCATAGCGATAGGTCTTTATTGGATTGCGTCTGGTGTAGTGTTGGAACACTTTCGCAAGCTGTTGGATTGTATCTTCCAAGCTTTCATTTTGTTTAGGGCGGGCGCGTGGGCGCTTGTGATGGTCCAGACCTTCTTGGATCAGGAACGCTATCTCGGGGAGATTCCCTTTCAGGACGTCAATCAAATACTCTCCGTAGTCCAGCCCTTCGTGGTCAGCACCAATCGCGTTCTCAAAATAGTCTTCCGGCTCATTCGCCATTCCAACTTCTTCAATTTCCCATTGAATAGAAGGAGGCAGGTTTGAGAGTTGGTCCAGCAAAGAACTGACGGTCTTGTCTAGCTTGCTATAAATCGCTTTTCGCTCTTTTGCTGGAAGCGGCTTTATTCGCCGGTCTTTGGGGCGATAGTGTCGAGCAATATATTCAATATCCGTGGCAAAGCCCTTAGCGACGGGTAACGGTAGTTGCATCTGGCTCCACATATGCTCAAGGTCCAGTTCAAGCTTCTTATCGTGATTGTCCAGCATGTGTTCCAAGCCTGTATGATATCTTATGGCCGCTTTGTGGTGCCCTATGTAACGTAACCTATACGTAGGGAGCTCAATTCTTTGCCATTGTCCCTATGTAAGGTAACGTTATTGGACAACCATCAGTGCTGAGGTTCCCCTATTTTAGGCAGCGACCGCTGAGTTTCTTGAGCACGACCATTGAGGCGTGTCGCACTGTTCAAGAAGCAGATGTTGGCAAAGCGCCATAAGAAAAGGGAACACACCTTCATGCTCCCCTTTCCTTGTTGCTTTAACCAGTCACGCCGATTTGGGGGCAATTCTTCGTCTGCATGGCCTGCGTGATGGCGTCG
Organism: Ruegeria sp. HKCCD6119; assembly: GCF_013110585.1. Taxonomy (NCBI): domain Bacteria; kingdom Pseudomonadati; phylum Pseudomonadota; class Alphaproteobacteria; order Rhodobacterales; family Roseobacteraceae; genus Ruegeria; species Ruegeria sp. HKCCD6119. The sequence continues at coordinate 39,524 of NZ_WVQV01000017.1, forward strand.
TAGTTCCCTTTCCGAGCCAGCGCCACTGCTCCAGCGTCCGCGGCGACATGTGCCACCGCTCCGCCAGCTGATCTTGTGTCAACTTGGGCATATCAACCTCAATTGCTCACTGCGGCACGAGGAAGTTCGGTCCGCTTCTGTTGAACAAAGTGAGGGTTCGGATCTCTAAAATCTGTGCCCGCCGCCAATAAAGGCGTGACACATGCCATGGCTAAGTTATTGATATTATGTGGCTTGAATCAGAAAGGTGTGACCCATCCGCAAAATGCGTGACCTTGCCATCCAAATCGCAGGGATTCAGCGGCTGCAAATAACCCGAAAGCTGACGTTAATCAAAAATGCTTGGAAGACGGCTTCGAGCCCAAAGTGGGCAAAATGCTGCGCTGAATCTGTGCCCCGGTCTAAGCTCTTGAAAAACTGTCTGTCGATAGTTCAAGTTCATCAACAAAGCCACGCTGATTTAATACAACGGGACCCTAAATGCGGCTAATTAGGATTTTATTGATTGTGGTAGCGTTGATCGCAATCGCCATAGTAGGGTTAAGGTTGGCGTTTCCTCTTCCTGAAGAAAACTTTTCTGAGTTGACACATAGACAAGGTGCCGATTGGGCCGGACCCTTGGGAGCAACTATTCAAAATGCTCTGGATAGGAATCCAGGGCTCGACGGGGTGCGGCCTTTGGGAAATGGACGCGCCGCTTTTGCGGCTAGGGCCATACTTGCGAGGGAAGCGACATCTTCAATCGATGCTCAGTACTACATTTGGCAGGATGACGTTACGGGCCTGATGCTTCTAGACGAGCTTAGGGCAGCAGCCGAGCGAGGCGTACGAGTCAGGTTGCTGGTCGACGATAACGGCATCTCCGGATTGGATAATTTGCTTGCCGAACTGGACGCTCTGCCCAGTGCGAGTGTGCGCATTTTCAATCCGTTTACGCTGAGAAACCCCAAGCTTTTGTCTTACGTATTTGATTTCAGTCGCCTGAACAGACGAATGCACAACAAGTCTATGACAGTAGACGGCGTGGCTACAATTGTCGGCGGACGAAACATCGGTGACATTTATTTCGATTATGGAACTGGAACGCACTACCTGGATGTAGATGCGATAGCCATTGGGCCAATTGTTGAAGAGGTTTCTCAATCATTCGACGCGTACTGGAACAGTGCTTCATCCTATGACGCGGACCTTTTTTTGGAGCCTCCGCTAAAACAAAGCCTTCAAGCCATGGCCGACGCAGCGCGTCAGACTGCTGCTGGCGCCGGCTATCAAAAGGCGATCCAGGAAAACGAACTGGCCGACCGAATAGCCGCACATGATCTGAAATTCGAATGGAGCGAAGTCACCCTTTTTGTAGACGACCCGGCGAAAGGTTTGGGGGAAGTCAAAAGTGGAGACCTGATCGTCGAACAACTGATCGAATTCGCCAATACATCACAAATCTCACTAGACCTTGTATCGGCGTATTTTATTCCCGGCGAAAGAGGCGCTGATGTTCTGCGATCGTTGGCTGAGTCCGGAGTAAAGGTGCGCGTTTTAACCAACTCTTTAGATGCTACGGATGTGATGCCGGTTCATGCGGCGTATATGCGATACAGGGATGATCTTCTGAACAGCGGTGTAGAGCTTTTGGAGCTGCGAGCCTTGCGACAGGAACATCGCGATCGAAGTCTACCAGAGATTCTGGCCGGATCAGCATCTGGGTTGCACGCAAAAGTTTTTGGGTCTGATAGAGAACGGGTTTTTATTGGCTCATATAATCTGGATCCCAGATCCGCACGTCTCAACACTGAAATGGGCCTCATGATAGAAAGTCCAACAATTGCTGCTTCGCTCGCTGAGCAATTGAACAAGCCCGAGTTTTCGTATCGCGTCGAGCTTGACGACAACGGCGAGATAATCTGGCTGCAAGTAGAACAAGACGGAACAGTTACCGTTCACACCAACGACCCGGAAACAAACGGCTTCCAGCGCGCATTGACAGTGGTCGTAAGGTGGCTGCCAGTCGAGTGGATGCTCTGACTGCTCGACTTCTAACAGTCAGGTTTTTCTCAGTCGTTCAAATTTTGATATTCGAGCTGAGGGTGTCCGCTGAGAGCCCAAAAGGAGCCCATTAAAACGATTGAGCAAACCGAGACATTACAGAGGGACGAATGAGAATATCCGCCCCTCTCACCGAGGCACTCGCTAAAAAATCTTCGTTTCCAACAGTCTAAAACCAGCTACTGCAGTGCTTTGCTGATGAAGTCCTCAACCACGTTGGACATGTCGAAGGACTCACCCCCTTGAACCGGAGGGTGGTCCGCAAGAGATCCCAAGTGCATGCCCATAAGAGTGCCCATTGGTTGGATCAGCCAGGACACTTTCTGCATGAGATGCCCGTAAGAATCGACTGAATCGAAGCTCTCGAAAGGGTCCATTCGGATATTGAAGACCAAAGGAGCACCGGTGCGGGCCGCAACGGGATCGTAGTAGTTTTCCTTGGTGGCAAAATGGAACTTCCAAGGTCCCATGCGAACCGCCATGAGGCGTGCTTCGTAGTAGTGGAAGATATGAGAACGGTTGGAATGCTCCTGCTCACCCTTCCAATAGCCGAGGTTGTCAACACCGTCGATGAACTGTTGCTCCTGCTCCATAGCTTGTGCGGCGATGTCCTCGATGCCGGCAGCGCTCGCCAGTGATGTAAACATATCCTGATGTCCCTGGATGCCGTTCAGTACCTTTCCTGCTTCCAGAGTGCTTGGCCAACGGATCATTGATGGCACCCGGACTCCACCTTCATAAGTGGTCATTTTTTCACCGCGGAAAGGAGTGGTCGCACCGTGAGGCCATGAAGAATGCTCTGGCCCGTTGTCTGTCGAGTACCAAACGATTGTGTTCTCAGTCAGCCCCTGTTCGTCTAGCCAGTCAAGCACGATGCCAATGTCATGGTCGTGCTGAAGCATGCCGCTGCCGTGCAAGTCCGCTTCTGATGTGTATTTTTCGGCTGCGTAGCGCCATTCGTCATTTAAGCGAGTATAAAGATGCATGCGGCTGGTATTGAGCCAGACAAAGAAAGGTTCGCCGGCCTCTTTGGAAGCGGACATGAAGTCCAGCGCCAAAGGGATCACTTCACCTTCGTCGAAGTTTTTCATCCGGTCTTGGGTTAGCGGCCCCGTGTCCTCAATGGTCTGCGTTCCTACCTTGCCAAATCGCGGATGCTCAGTCGGATCGTCGGTTTCCGAGGCGAAGCTGTGGATTACTCCGCGTGTGCCATACTGTTCTTCATAGGCTTCCAACGAGCCCGCAAACTCCTCTCCAAACCGCTGGTAATCGCGTTGTTCAGCCTCTTCCTGCGTGTTCAGGTGATAGAGATTGCCGAAAAATTCGTCGAAACCATGCATTGTCGGCAAGTGTTCGTTGCGATCACCGAGGTGGTTTTTGCCGAAGTGGCCGGTGCGATAGCCTGCCTGGTTCATGTAGTCTGCAAGTGACGGGGATTCCTGCTGCAAACCTAATGGAGAGCCGGGTTGACCCACGGTCGTCATGCCGGACCGAATTGGATATTGCCCAGTGATGAAAGCGGCACGCCCTGCCGTACAACTTGGCTGGGCATAGTGGTCCGTGAAACGAATGCCTTCGTTTGCGATCCTGTCAATATTGGGCGTGGTGTATCCCATGGTGCCCATACCGTACGAAGACAAGTTCTGCCATCCGATATCGTCACCCCAGATCACCAAAATATTGGGACGTTCATTTTCTTGCGCGATTGCGGTATTGCCAATTGCCGTCAAAGCAAACAAGCAAATCAGTTTTCCGAAATTCATTGGAGTCCCCCTTATTTTGAAAACAAGCTAGGTCACTGATGATAAGGTTCTTGAAAATTTCAATTGCCCCACACGGTGCAATTCTTTTAAATTTTGCGAATGTTACACAGCATATTGCTTGAACGCGGATGGCTTGCTCTACAACCTGAGAGCTTTCAGCAAGCTGTTGTGGCGGCAGGCCAGATTCTGCATTTTGAAGGTGGAGAAACTATATTTTCCGTCGGTGATCCACCCGGCGGTGCTTACGCAATACTCCGAGGCGCCGCCGCCATCGAAATCGCGCCAGCCAGAGACGGGCCGCATTTCGTACACGTTAGTGCACCCGGAGCATGGTTAGGAGAAATATCTTTCTTCACGGGAGAAAAACGGCGGATCACATTCAGAACTGTCGCAGCGGCTGATCTGTTTTTCCTACCGCTCGACGCCATGGAGCGTCTCTCTAAACACGACAGTGAAGCTATGCGCCGATTTGCGCAGATCACCGCTCAGAACGTCGACACAACATTCCGCAAAATCGAGATACTCCTTGATCCCGACCCCATGCGACGCATCGCTGGGACGTTGTTACAATGTCGCGGCGAAATGAAACGAGGCCCCATCTTCTTGTCGCAAGCGGACCTTGGCCGCATGGCTAACGTGTCGCGAAACACTGTTGTCCGTACTTTAAAGGAGTTTTCGCAGCGCGGCTGGCTGCGTCCTGGATACGCCCGAATTGAAATTCTTGAACCAAGCAAGCTGGATCGATTCAATCGGAAAACCTAGGCTCTCATACTATCGTCAGCGCAGTGCTTCGAAAGGCTGTTTTGTCCGCGAAGCAGACATTGACTTGATGAACTTCCAATAACTGCTTTGCGGACGAAGCGGACTTTTGATGTGATCGCTCCAAAGACAGCTATGCGCCCAATACAGACATTACATTCTCACATGCAGGAAAGGTAGCGAACCTTAATTGCGGGGGCAAACACGTGGCTTTGTTGAAAGCTCCGCTCTAGATCTTAACATAAATCCACTTCTTATTGGCAGAAAGCTCGGAGCGGAAAGCTCCGAGCCGCGTTCCCTACCATCAGGACTGACTAAGTTTCTTGAGTTGCAGGAAGCTCATCACCGCAAGAAACGCAAAGAATGCGGGATCCGACCAACCAAAGCCAGTGAAGATACCTGTCAGCGCCGCATATAGCGTTACGACAAAACCAAGTGCGTTGGTTGCCATCAGCCCGGTCAGCAGCTTCCGGGCGGTTGCACCGTCGGTCACATCCCTAAGAAGAAAGCCAATAATGGCAATCCCTCCAAGAAAAATGCTGTTGTGCTGCGACAGGAACCAGGCGTAGCGGTCATTCAGCTCCAATCCGTAGTTTGGCCACAGAAAACCAGGCAGAAAAAACAGCGCAAAGGCAAACAACGCATAGATTGTGCTGTGAAGGGTCAGGAATGTTCGATTGCTCATTTGAAAGCTCCTTGTATGTGCGCAAGTTTAAGAGGGATCCTGATCAGACTACCTCGCGCAAGGGGGCGTTGGTGATTGAGCTGAGGTCTTCCATGATATCAAACACATGGTCCGACGTTACGGTGACACCGATTGCCGCCAGACGCTTCACGTGCATCGCCTTGTAGGTTTCCAGGGCGGCGAGATCCCGGAACAAATAGGTCGAACCGAAATCACCACTGCTTTCATCAACGGTCCAGATTTTCCAGATCACACCAGCTTCCTGCGCAATGCTTTCAGCCAACCGCTTAGTGCCCTCGGCAAATTCTTCGGTCATGGGGCCGTCATATGTCATGTGTAGGTCCCAGATTTTCATCGTGCTCATCAGCTTTGTCCTTTTGACTTTCTCGCTCCGGTTTTGCGTGTGGCGAAGCGTGTGGTTTCCATTGCCAAGCAAGATAGTCAGGGATATTTGTTAGATAAACAGCCATTTTTAGATCGCGATGTAAGGAATATCTAACAATGAGGCGAAATGAGTTGAACGACGTGTCGATATTCGTGGCGGTTGCTCAAGAGAACGGTTTCCGCGCGGCGGCTGAAAAACTGAAACTTGGAGCGGGTTCGGTAAGTGAAGCTGTCCAGAGGTTCGAAGATCGCCTTGGCGTGCGCCTGATCGAAAGATCGACCCGGGCCATCGCCCTGACCAAAGCGGGCGAACTTCTTTTTCGCCGTAGCCTGCCAGCAATCAATGATCTGGAAACAGCACTGAAAAGTATTCACGACCTAAACGAAGATCTGTCGGGCACGCTTCGGCTAACGGCCCCGACCGCCGCGGGCCAATTGTTTCTGGATGCCCTAATCACAGGATTTGCAAAAGAACATCCGGCGGTGGCGATTGAACTAATTTATGACGAAACAAAAGTCGATCTCGTAACCAGCGGGGTTGATGCTGCTATCCGTGCTGAGACCCTGCTTGATCCTGATACATATGCCATCGCAATTGGCCCTACACTGAAGATGACGATTGTCGCGTCCCCCGAATATCTCGCCAATTGCCCGCCCCTAGAGAAACCGGCCGATGTGGCGGCACATAGCGGGGTCTGTTTTGCTATTACAGGTGCTGACAAGCTGGCCCCGTGGGTATTTGCAGGCACAGACGGCCCCTATTCGGTCATGCCGCGTCCCAAGATCGTCACCAACGACGTGACCTCCATCCTTGAAGGCGCAAAGGCGGGGCTTGGGCTGGCCTATATCTTTGCAAGCTCTGTCGAGAGCTTGCTGGAAGACGGCAGGTTGGTTCAGGTTCTGGAAGGCCAGACCGCTGATTTGCCCCGGTTCTCCCTGAACTATCTATCCAAGCGCAATATGCCGCCCCGTGTCAGAGCTTTCGTTGATTATGCGAAACGGTGCAATCCTTAAACAAAATCGCTAATCTCTGCACTATCAAACAAGTTCCGTTTCTTGGAGCCGAATTGAAGCTTGGTGGAGCATCATCAAGGGTCCAGTACGGGCCGATTCACGGAGCTTTGCAAAGCCCGATTTCTGCCCAAAACAGTCATTGGAACATCGTGCAGTATCCGGAAAAATGGGCTCAGAACAGCCGTTCGCTGCGTTCTGTATGGATGACCGTTTTGCGGACGAAGCTGACATTCTGGCTCACCCTGTGTATCCTGACGGCATCGATTAGGGAAGCTTCAATATGACCAATCCCAACGAAGTCGCGCACCATTACCATTCCGGTCACTTGCTCAAACGGATTTCCGATGGTTGCGCAGCACTGGACCTGACCCCGCCAATTTCCCACGACGCTTTGGCGCCGGTTGACGAGTTTCACATTGGCGGGCGTCTCGCGACCGAACCTTTTGTGAAAGCTCTCGGCCTTTCACCTGAAAGCCGAGTTGTCGATTTTGGCTGTGGGCTCGGGGGTCCGGCACGCTATGTGGCGGCGGCCACCGGGGCGTATATGACCGGTGTCGATTTAACCGCCGAGTTTGTGGAAACCGGTCGCGCTCTTACAGAATGGACGGGCTTGTCACACCGAGTTCAACTCATCGAAGGCAGCGTGTTGGAATTGCCGCTGGACACTGGCTCCATGGACGCCGCTTACATGATCCACGTCGGCATGAACATCTCAGACAAAGTCGGCATCGCCCGTGAGGCGAAGCGAGTGCTCAGGCCAGGCGGAATTTTTGCGATTTACGATGTTATGCAAGTCGGAGAGGGGCAAATGGACTATCCCGCACCCTGGGCGTCATCTGCAGATCAAAGCGCACTGACTTCTCCGGAGACATATGAAGCTGCTTTGAAATCTGCCGGTTTCGAGGTGAGTGACCGGATCGACCGCACTGCATTCGCCAAACAGTTCTTTGCAGATCTGGCAGCTGCGCAAAGCCGTTCAGATGGCCCTCCACCTTTGGGTCTTCATCTTATAATGGGCGATGACACCGCGCTTAAGGTTCAACATATGGTCAGGAATATCGAACGTGGTTTGATTGCCCCAATTGAAATCCACGCGCGCCTTCCAGTTTAGCTGCTTTGACTAACAGGTCAGGTTTGGCCTTTCTTAAGTGGGGTGGCGGTTTGTGGTAATCTTCCATAAGCAAATCGGGGAATGCTCATGGCTGAAACAGCTCTGATTACGGGTGCCTCAAGTGGAATAGGCCGGGCAACGGCCATCGACCTGGCTTCGAAAGGGTGGAACATACTCGCGCATGGACGCCGCGAGGACGCGCTGCAAGAAACAATTGCCATGGTTGAGGCCGCAGGTGGCACGGGCGAATGGTTTGCCGCAGAAATGGGCGACATGACTTCTGTGGCCGCTCTCGCAGACTGGGCGCTGCAAAGCGAGCGGTTGGACGCGATGGTTCACTGCGCCGCCAAGTTCACCTACGGCGCTGTTTCGATTGACCGCTTTTCAGATTGGGACACATCCATCGACCAAGTGCTGCGGGCAACCATCAGACTGACCGCGCATGTCTTGCCTGCGATCCGTGAAACAGAGGGGGCATTTGTCTATATCTGCGGGCCTACATCCTGGCTGGGCTGGAAAAATCACGCCATTCATTGTGCCCTGCGGCATGCGCAGGCTGGTTTCGCCAAGGCTCTGTTCGAAGATGTCCGCGAAGACGGTGTTCGGGTCACCCTTGTGCACCCGGGGTTTGTCAACACTCCAGACGTGTCCGACGCAGGCAAAGACCGCTCCAAAATGATTCAGCTTGAAGAAATTTCAACGCTAATCTCGACTGCAGTAATGCTGCCCAACAACGCCTGCGTCACGGAACTCACAGTGCGCCCCCAAAGGACGCCATATCTGTAACAGGCTCTATCTGGTTGGTCGTTCAGAAAGTGCTGACCCACGCGCACAGCAACATCCGCCAGGGCCCGAGGCCGATAGCAGGTGGTCTGCTTTACAACTCCACCAGGTCGTGGTGTTTGATTGACCGAGCTTCGACAAGTGCGGCTTCTGCCGGATCGATGTGGGGGCTTTCATAGTCCTCCCCTACAAACGCCTTTAGAGACTCCAGACTGTCCCAAATCATCACAAAGCTGAACTCTCTCGGGGAACCTGATCTTGCGGCGCCCGGAAAGACTTGGACGACGCCCTCGGTCCGTTTCATCAATGGAATGGCAGTTTCGTGAAAGAATTTACTGAACTCTTTCTCGTTGCCTGGCCTCACAAGCACCTAAAAAATCCGCATGATCATGTGTGCATCCTCCAACAACGGCGATGCCTGGATACTTGCCTGCCTAAATCGGGCGCATCGTAGCACAATTTTTTTTGCGCGTCCGTAAGGGCTCGGAGCGGTAACCACGCCCTTTCAAGTGACGGCTGGTAAGACGAGATAGCACCATCAAAGTCGTTGAGTGGTGGCCCCAGCATTGATCAAAGCTGCCATGCCCCCATCGACGAAGCGAACATGTTGGAACCCCATTGAGGTCAGGACGTTTGCTGCGGCAGCGCCACGATAGCTTGGAGCGCCGCCGCACGTTGTGAAGATCGTCCTGGTTCGGTCCTGCAATTCCGAACTCCGATACTCGCTCTCCAGATCTGCCATCCAAGCAACTGCGCGGCCGGGCGCAGCTACAGCATTTGGGTACACACCGGTGGCGTTCATTTCCGCGGTGTCCCTTACATCGACCAAGAGTACTTTTTGGTCATTCTCTAATGTTGCGAGTGCTTCGGCAGCGGAGATGCCTTCAGCAGCCGAAATTTCCTCTTCTTCCATTTGAGCAAATGTGCGCGCCATGTCGACCTCCAGTCGTCTGTGCCAGAGCACGTTTCAGACGTTCACGGGTTTAATCAAGGTCGCCAGATAGGCCCGTGTTTCACCATCCCAATCAGCAGGATTTTCGTCATGAGCAACTTGCGCATGAAGTTCCATAAGTTTCCAAACTTCATCCTTGGTCTCGGCGACCACGCTTGCGGGACAGGCCGCCATCCCTTCACAATCCCGACAAGCATATGAAAACGCGTTCGCCATCTAGTTTCTCCCCTTTGTTTGAACCGAGAATAGCAGATTGGGCATTATTCACCGAATCCGGCAGTTAGATAGACTGTTTGTGAGACGTGGTCATCGCTGTGAAAGTCGCCTTTGGGCTCGAAGCGGAAGATTAACGGGAGATTCCGAAAGTCTGCTTGGGAGCGGCGAGCGGACGATCCCGCCCGCCTAAATCGTTAAAGATCGATACGTTCGGCAATACTAAGCGCGTCTTCAAGCTCGACGCCAAGGTAACGCACCGTACTGTCCACTTTGCTGTGACCGAGCAGAAGTTGAACGGCACGTAGGTTTCCGGTCTTTCTGAATATCAAAGCCGCTTTGGTGCGCCTAGGGTCAGGACTCATAACCAATAAATGACGGTTGCGGCGAGGGCGATGGCGG
>NZ_WVQV01000018.1:0-35731 GCF_013110585.1 Ruegeria sp. HKCCD6119
GATCGAGCCAAAAAGCTCGGGATCACGATCAGAAAGGGACTGGGTGAAAAATCCGTCTGAACGGTGCGGGGCATTCACTGGTCATATCTCCTAATTGAGGAACGCAACGCAGCCACGGCTGCGTTGGACGCCATTGCGTGAAGTTTGAAGGTGGCCTCAGATCACGCGGTCCCGAGGTTCGCGGCCGTCGAAGAAGTCGCTCAGATTGTCGAGAACCCGGAACCCCATCGCTTCGCGCGCTTCGCGGGTCGCGCTGCCCAGATGCGGAAGCATGACGAGGTTGTCGCATTGCAACAGGTCCGGGCTGACCCGCGGTTCACCATCGAAAACGTCCAATGCAGCGCCGCCGATCATGTCGAACACCAAGGCCTGGATCAGCGCCCATTCATCGATCACTTCGCCCCGTGCGGTGTTGATCAGAAATGCGTCAGGCTTCATCAGGCCAAGTCTGCGCGAATTGATCAGATGGCGGTTGGCTGCGCCGCCCGGACAGTGCAGTGAAACGAAGTCACATTGCGGCAGCAGGTCATCAATGGTGTCCACCTGTCTTGCGTTGCATTCGGCGAGAACATCGGGCGATACGGCGCTACGGTTGCAAACCAGCACGTCCATGCCGAACCCGTGATGCGCACGGCGGGCCATCTCCTGTCCGATGCGGCCATATCCGATGATGCCCAGTGTCTTGCCGCTGACCTTGGTTCCGACCAGATGCGTGGGCCGCCATCCTGTCCACTGACCTGCACGCAGCTCGCGTTCGCCCTCACCCGCCCGACGCGCCACCATCAAAAGCAGCGTCATGGCGATATCGGCGGTGCACTCAGACAGAACGTCGGGCGTGTTGGTCACGGTCATACCCAACTCGCGTGCCGACGGCTCGCAGATATGGCTGTAGCCGACGCCGTAATTGGCAAGGATTTTTGTCTGCACACCCGGCACATCCAGTGCCTCGGCGCTCAGCGTGTCCGTTACAGTGGGCAGCACGGCGTCATAGGATATCAACGCTTGCCGGATTTCAGCCGGGGACATGGGTTTGTCGCCGGTATTCAAAACGGTGTTGTAGTTCTCGGCCAGCTGCGCCTCGACGGCAGCAGGCCAGCGACGGGTAACCAGAACCGATGGTTTGACCATCACGCAGCCTCCATCACGCGGGCGATCGTCTCACCGATCACGGCAGGGTTTTCGGCCACGGTGACACCTGCGGCGGACAGGATCTCGACCTTTTCGCTGGCGCTTTCGCCGAAGGCCGAGATGATCGCCCCCGCGTGCCCCATGGTACGGCCTTTCGGAGCGGTCAGGCCGGCGACATAGGCGATCACCGGTTTGGAGATGTGGTCGCGGATATATTCGGCGGCTTCCGCTTCCTGCGGGCCTCCGATTTCGCCGATCATGGCGATGACATGCGTGTCTTCGTCGTCTTCAAACCGTTGAAGGATGTCCTTGAATGACGATCCGTTGATCGGGTCGCCCCCGATTCCGACACTGGTCGAAACGCCGATCCCGCGCTCTTTCAACTGGGCCGCCGCCTCATATCCCAATGTCCCCGAACGGCCGATGATCCCCACATGTCCGGGAAGATAGATATGCCCCGGCATGATGCCCAACAAAGCTTTTCCGGGCGAGATGGTGCCGGCACAGTTCGGACCGGTCAGAACCATGCGTTTCTCTTTCGGATAGCGATACATGTACCGTTTCACCTGGATCATGTCCTGTGCCGGAATGCCGTCGGTGATGCAAACGCAATAGCGGATGCCCGCATCGGCGGCCTCCATGATGGAATCCGCCGCAAACGGGGGCGGTACGAAGACCAGGCTGGCATCGGCGCCGGTGGCTTCGACGGCCTGTTTGACGGTGTCAAAAACCGGAACGCCTTCGACGGTTTCGCCCCCCTTGCCGGGCACGACGCCACCCACCACGTTTGTGCCATAGTTCAACATGTCCTTGGTGTGGAACCGCGCCATGCGCCCGGTGATGCCCTGCACGATGACACGCGTGTCACGATCGAGAAGAATGCTCATTACACAACCCTCATTTTGGTGCCCTGAGTAAGGTCGTTTTTCCAAGCGCCCACAGCGCGTTCTGCCGCCTCCATCAGCGTCGTGGCGCGAATGATCGGCAGGCCCGATTTGGCAAGAATTTTCTGGCCTTCTTCGACATTGGTGCCGGCCAGCCGCACGACGACGGGAATATCGAGGTCAAGTTCCTTCAACGCCTGAACGACTCCTTCAGCCACCCAGTCGCAGCGGTTGATACCGGCGAAAATGTTGACCAGAATGGCCTGAACATTGTCATCCGACAGGACCAGCCGGAACGCCTTGGCCACCCGTTCAGGCGACGCGCCACCGCCGATGTCGAGGAAATTTGCAGGCTCGCCGCCTGCCAGCTTGATCGTGTCCATGGTGGCCATCGCCAGACCGGCCCCGTTGACGATGCAACCGATATTGCCGTCAAGCCCGACATAAGACAGCCCGCGATCCGCAGCGCGGCTTTCGCGCGGGTCTTCCTGGCTTTTGTCGCGCAGTTCGGCGATCTGCGGGTGGCGGAACAGAGCGTTGTCGTCAAAGCTCATCTTGGCATCCAGCGCCAGCACCCGGTCGTCACCGGTGATGACCAGCGGATTGATTTCGACCATCGTGGCGTCAAGATTGCTGAAGGCGGCATAACAGCCCTGCAGCGTCCGCACCATTTGCTGGATCAGTTTGGCTTCAACCCCAAGATTGAAGGCGATTTCACGGGCCTGAAACTCCTGAAGCCCGACAGCCGGTTCAACGATGGACCTGACAATGCTGTCGGGGCGGTCGGCCGAGATGTCTTCGATCTCCATCCCGCCTTCGGACGAGGCGACGATCATCACCCGCTGGCTGGAGCGATCCAGAACAAAGCCAAGGTAGATTTCCCGGTCAATCGGCACTGCGGCTTCGACGTAGACACGATAGATGCCCTTGCCGTCAGGACCCGTTTGATGCGTCACCAGTTTGCGACCGAACAGATCATCGCAAGCCTTGTAGATTTCGTTTTCGCTGTTGCAGAGCTTGACCCCTCCGGCCTTGCCGCGCCCGCCTGCATGGACCTGCGCCTTGACAATCCATTTGTCGCCACCCAGTTCGCGCGCCCGATAGGCCGCCTGTTCTGGACTGTAGGCAAGCGCGCCGGCGGGCACGTCGACGCCGAATTTCGAAAGAACTTCTTTCGCCTGGTATTCGTGGATATCCATCTGATGCGCTCCTGTTTAAGCAGCTATTGAAGTGCCGTAACGGCTTTCCAGCAGAGCTTCGATCGCGTCTTGATCGACCTCTCCCCCCAGCTCACGAATGGCTTCGGCGAACAGGCGCACAATTCGGCTGACGGCCTCGCGATTCAATTGATTTAGGATGCCGATGCGCACCTGCACCGGTTCGCTCAAGGTGGGCCAGATGCCAAACCCGCGGGCGCGGCAGTTCTGCACCAGTTCCATCTCGCGGCCAGAAAGCGCGGAAGGCAGGTTGAGAACGATCAGGCTGGGCATGTCCGAGGTGACCTCGCACCCCATCTCGGTCACCGCGTCCCGAAGAACCTTTTCATGCGTCCGGTAAGACATCGACCGCTTGGCCAGACCTTCCTGCAAGGTCAGACGCAATGACTCGTGGAACGCCGCAACCGCATATCCGGAATGGGTCCGGTGATAGGTGCCCTTTTCCACGTCCTGCCCATCGACGATGCCCCAGTGGCGGGCCTCGAAGATAGGATTGTGCACATAGGTATAAGCACCTGTGGATTTCAGTGCCTCGATATAGGCATCGGTAAAGCTGACAGGGGCATAGGTCAGCGGCAAGCAGCACAGGCCTTTCTGCGGGCAAGATGCCCAGCCTGCCACACCCGGATAGTCATCGATCGCAAAGTCTTCGACACCCAGAGACGAGACCGCATCGATCAGCCCCATGGTGTCATGACGTTCACATGCGTCCGAGAAACCGCGCAGATCGTTCACCCTGCCCGATCCGGTTTCCCAATGCGCCATGAAGGCCCATTTCGGCTTGTGCTCGGCCAGAGTCGCTTCAATCAGTTCAGCAGTCACCGGCTGGCCATGTGGAACCTCGACTACCGTGACACTCGCCGCCTGTGGGTCAAGCGGGCTGGCTGCGTGCTCGGCGGGCGTTGCCGCCTTGATCCGCAGCGTCAACGCGTCGATCCCCGAGAATGTGCCGTTGGTGAATGCAACAACCTTGTCACCGGGCATGACGGCCGAGAACATGGTGTCCAGCGCGCTCCATCCGGTGCCCGCGACAGCGAAGGTGTAAGCGTTCCGGGTGCCCCAGATTTTCCGCAGCATGTGCTTGCATTCGATCATGCCCCTGAGGACATCGCCTTGCATGTGATCGGCGACCCCTGCGCCGGCGAAGGCTTTCAGGACACGCACATCCGTATTGCCCGGCCCCGGCCCTGCGGCAAGGGTCTCGGGAATTTCGAGCGGAGGGAAAATCTGAAAGGTCATGGTCTGACATCCTCGGCTGTTGGCCGGGCATTGCGGCCTGATGGTTCAAGATACCGATCAGAAAACGCGAGCTTGCCGGATGGCGCAACGTAACTTACTACTGCTTTTGGATGGCTAATAGTGTGGGTAATTACCTACCCGTTTTGGCAAAAATACGGCGGTATACCGAAATCTACCCCACCCTTTTGGGTAGTATTTTGTAAAATATGGGCAAAATCATATGGTTGAGACATCGGACAAACCCATCGACATCATGCTTGCGGACAGCAACCCGCTGGTTCTGTCGGCCATGTCGGAAATTTTCGAACGTGATCCCCGATTCTCTCTGGTCGCCACGTCGGCAACGGCAGAAGGGTTTTTGGGAACGGTGATGCGGATACCCGTTCAGGTCGGTGTCGTGGACTGGACGCTTCCGGCCCTGGGCGCCGCAAAACTGATCGAGGTGCTGCGCGATCAGGCCGATGCACCGCGCTTTGTCATCTATGGCGATACCTCTGGGGATGTCCCGCGATTGGCGATGCAGGCGGGCGCCGCTGGATTTGCTGCCCGCTCGGGCGAGGTCGAAGGCCTTCTTGAGACCTGCACCGAAGTGGCAGCAGGCAAGATGGTGTTTCCGTTCATCGACGTCCGGAAGATGAAACAGGATCCGATTCAAAGCCTGTCGCGCAAGGAACGCGCCATTTTGGAGGCCCTGGCACAGGGGATGTCGAACCGGGAACTGTCCAAGGAACTTCAGATATCCACCAACACGGTCAAGTTCCACCTGTCCAATATCTATGAGAAGCTGAACGTCAAAAACAGAACTCAAGCCATTGCGTTTTTCTATTCGTCCCACCGTGGGGCGGACTAAACGACAAGAACAGAGAGCCCAGATGACTGAAATCAAAATTAACGTTGTCGGTGCCGGGCGGGTTGGCAAAACGCTGATCAGCCTTCTGGATGGCACTGATGGCTGCCGGATCCAGGATATTCTGAGCACATCCTTTCGGTCGGCAAATGAAGCCGCCCAGTTGTCCAAAACCGGGCGCGTTGCCGCAAGCTATGCCGATCTGCGGCCAGCTGATCTGTGGATCCTCTCAGTACCCGACACGCAAATTTCTGCGGTGGCCCACGAATTGAAAGAGGCGTTCGAAAACCAAGAAAAAACCGGGAAGCCTTCAGTGGCTTTCCATTGCAGCGGCTATTATCCTGCCGAGCACCTGGCGCCGTTGCGAAGCCTCTCATGGTCTCTGGCCAGCGTTCATCCCGTCCTGTCTTTCGCCGATCCACAGGCCGCTGCCGCGCAATTCAAAGAGGCGCTGTGCGGGTTGGAAGGCGATGAAGACGCCACAGCGTTCATTCAGCAGCTTCTGGAGGGATTGGGAGCCACCTGTTTTCCCATCCGGTCTGAAAGCAAAAGCCTGTATCATGCAGCCGCTGTGATATCGAACAACTTCGCCGTTGTCTTGCAGGCCATCGCCCGCGAAGCGTGGGCCGAGGCCGGCGTGCCGGACGAAACTGCCCGCAAGCTCAACGCTGGTTTGTTGAGCAGCACAGTCGAAAACGTTAACCTTCTTGGCCCGCATTCTGCTCTGACCGGTCCGGCGGCAAGAGGGGACGCAGAGGTCGTTGCCCAGCAGGGCGCGGATGTAGCGGCGTGGCACCGCGATGCAGGTGAAATTTACAAGCATATGAGCCTGCTGGCGCAGAAGCTAAAGGCAACCGGTTTCACGAAGTAATCACCAGATCCATTGCTGCAAGGCATTTTGGATCCTGCGTTCGAAACGCGTCGCGGAGAAGGCGGGCCCGGGCCTTTCTTTTGCGAATCCCTGAAACATGTTACGTTGGGTCAACTTTCGAGATTTGATTTTTCCCGGCACTCAGTTTCTTGCAGCGCTTTCCTACGAGGTGACTTCATGTCCGACTCCAGCAGTGAGCCCCCGCGCATTACACTGTCCCTTCCGACCTCTCGACCCAATCCCACGATCTCGGCGGAACTCTCGGGATCGGCCGGTTTTACGGCTGACAGCCTTGACGATCTCAGGCGCGTCGAAGCCGAGAAGCTCAAGGCGCTGCGCCGTGGTGTCGGCATTGACCTGTCTGCTGAGGTGATCAACGATCTGGTCGATCAGCGCGTTCAGTCCACCGGTGCCGTCTTTCGTCAGCTTGAAACCATACGCAAGGATCTGGCCGACGGGTTTCTGGGCGCTGTCGTCCCAACCCTTGCCCCGAAACTGCGCGGTGAACTGATCAATCCCGACGGCACCCCTGCCGAGCGGGTAATCGTTGAAGCGCTGCGCCCAACCTTTACCGCCAGTGAAGGCATCGACAACGCGGATTTTCCATGGGCTGTAAAAGCCGCCGTAACGGATGCGCGGGGCCTGTTTTCGCTTGATCTGCCCAATCTGCGCCTGCCGCAAAATGGCCTCAGATTGCGGATTCGCGGGCAGAACACCACTCTGACCGAGGCAGTGCCGCGCATTGATGCAATGGATGGCGAATTGGGCCTCGTGGTGCTGGATCGCACCATCCTCCCTTTGCAGCGCTCGATCCTGGGTGAGCTTGCCGATATTCTGCCGGTGGATCCCGAGGATGCGGAAGAAAACATATCCGACTTCGCCGGCACGCAGGCCCCAATCGTTCTGGGCGAAGGTGATTGCGCTTCGGAATACCGAACCGAAGGAGGCACGGTTTCGCGGCGGCGATATTCGGTTCTTTATCGGCTGATCGACCCGCTTGTCGGGCCGAAAAACATCGTTCGCACCCGCCCCGTTGGCGGCAATCGCTTTGTCACGACAATTCCGGGCGGCACCTTTGCACAGGCCAATCTTTCTGCCGAAACACTGTTGAGCGCATTCAACAATGACGGCGGAGACTGGGATTTCCGCGATCGGATACCGATTGACGAACCCATTGATATCGAGGATTTTTTCGAAGATCTGGAACAGCGCCCGCAGGATGTGCCAAAAGCTTCCAGCCTGGCGCTTGGCTATATCGCCAAGATGCGTTCAACCGCCGTTCACGCCGGAATGTCATTGGGGCGTCTGGTCTATTCCCTGCCGCTTGCCCCGGGCGAAGAGCAACGGATCGTCGTGTCGGAACAGCGCGAAACCCTGACCGTGCGCGAACGCGAAAGCCTGACCTTCGAGGAACAACAGGAATTCGAAGAGGCGCGCGACACCTCTTTCGACAGCACATTCGAAACCGCATTGGACGAAGTGATCCGTGGAACATCCTCTTTCTCGACCAAGGCGTCCACAAAAAGCTTCGGGGGCGCCGGCGGCATTGGTGGCGGTCTGTTTGGCGGCATCGGGGCCATAGTGGGCGGGGTCGGTTTCAGCGGCGCCCGTTCCAGCTCCAACTCGTCAGGCAGTTCGTCCAACACGCAGAACACGTCACGCGATTTTCTGTCAGACACGCACGAGACATTCTCGGCCGCGCTGGAACGGGCCGCTTCGGTCAAGCGAAGTTCGGCCCGAACAAGCGTTCGTACAGCCACGGCAAGTGATCGGCGGACGGCGACGACAAAATTCGTGGCCAACCGCAACCACTGTCATGCAATGACGATGCAATGGTTCGAGGTTCTGCGCGACTTTTCCCTGGAAACGCGGATCGAAGGCGTTCAATTGGTGGTCTTCGTTCCCATGCAGCTCATCCGCTTTCGCCGTTTGGGGCAAGGCGATCAATTGCCGGGCAATGTCAGCCGGTCCGGATTGCTGAGCCGGTACAAGGTGATCCTGCGCCACGCAGACGTGTTCCGCCGCGTATTCCGAAACCGTCGCAGATTCCGCACCGCCCTCAAACTGTTGGAAGAGTTTTACGCGGACAAGGACGCAACACCGCAGAATGCTCCGGGTGTCGCGCAGGACATCGTCAGCTTCGAGGCGCAGGGCACTTTCATGCCCAATGATGACATATCCGCGGTGATCTTCACGCAGGATGGCGACCGCGTTGGGCCAGTGCCCCTGACCGGATCGCCGATCGACATCGACAACCTGCATGACTTGCCTGCCGAGACACGCGAAAACCTGCTGGTTCGGCTGGCTGACGCGCGCCGTGATCCAACCAACCGGCGGACTTATACCGGATCCGTGGCGTTGCCCCGCTCGGTCGAACGTTCCGACATCGCCCGCGTCGAGTTGCGCAGGCGGACGGGCTCTTTTGCCTATTCATTCTATACCGGCCCGGACCCGATCAACATCTTCAACATTTGGGAACATATCTCGAACCTGGAAGATGCGGATGATCTGGATCGCGCCACACGCAACATCAACCGGAGCCTTCACACGACGATTTCAGGCTCGGATTTCGACGATCTGGTCGGCGCGCCGATGATCAGCGAGTTCGAAGCGCGCATGAATGAGGACGCACAGACCATCGTCGACGACAACACATTCCAGGCTTTGCCTGCGACCCTACCCTATTCGGTACAGGAAGTGCCGGATGTGTTGTCACGCCGTGATCTGCGGCGGATCGAGGAAATGTATCAGCATATCGTTGCCGACACCGTTCGCTATTCCCGCGTGATCTGGGCCAGTATGACGGATGAGGAACGGGCCATCCTGCTGGAACGCTTCACCATCGGCGTGCCCGATGGCGGATTGGATGACGCCTCAAGCGAGATATCGCTGCTCAGCACGGTCCAGAACAAGGTGTTGGGCTTCTATGGCAATGCAATGATCATGCCGTTCTCGATCCCGCCCGATCTGGCCGACAGAATGGAGATGCGGACCGGCGACATTCAGGACAGCCTGCTGGCCTTCCATCGCGAAGACTTCCGACCACCGCGCCGCACGATCTCGCTGCCGACCAGGGGCCTGTTGGGCGAGGCCGTTCTGGGCCGCTGCAATTCCTGCGAGATGATCGACCATCGCCGCTTCTGGAACTGGCAGGACAGCCCGACGCCACCCCCGGTCGGCGACACGCCGGTCCTGCCCGCGGACAGCGATGCGATCTTTGGCGCCCGTGCGCCATCAGACCTGCCGGCCAATCAACCTTCGAACACGCTCACCATCGCCGGTGGCGACATTGGTACAGGCCAGGCCGTGCCCACTTCGCAACTGGCCGAGATCCTCAAAGCCGCGCCTGATCTTGCACGGGCGGGAACCGATCTGACGGGCCTGAAAGAGTTGCAGGCGCAACTGGCCCTTGAAACGCAATCGGTCGCCGCCGGTCGGGACAAAGCCATAGACACGGCGACGGATCTGACCAAAGAGCTTGTCGGCAAGGCCACTGAGCTTGCGGGCAAGGGGCAAGAGATCGCTGCGGCCCGCAAAGAGGAAGAAGCCAAAAAGCAAGCCGCCGAGAAGAAAAAGACAGCTGCCGACAATGCCGCAAAGCTCAAGGGGTTTGAGGATATCGCCAAGAACGCTTCGGGAGTTTCTGCGCTGATTGGCGGGCAACCGGATGGCAACCGGGCCGGTTTCGTTCAAAACCTGTTCAAGGATTTCCCCGGTGGTGCTGCGGCTCTGGCCAATCCTTCCAACACGTTGCTTCTGGCCAAGCTTTTCGGGGCCTTTACCAAAGCCAATACGGATGCGGATGACGGCAGCGCAACCAAGGCCGGCAGCCAATCCGTACTGGATTTCCTCAATGGCCTGAGCGCCCCAGCGGAGGACGACGATGACTGACACCAGCACAAATGCAACCCCCGAACCGGGCATCGATGAAAGCCTTGCCGAGGCCATCATCAATATTCTTGAAACCACCAATTCCCCGGCGATTCAGCGCGCCCGAGAGGTTATAGCCCACAGGCTGGCCATCGCTGGCGACATTGCCCCATCCCGCATCCCTGCGCCGCGCAATATCACCGAGATCGGCGGCTACATAAATCTGCTGAGCGAGTATGGAGAGGCCGAACAGCGCGCGCGCATGATCGCAGCCGCTCTGGGCATAGCGGGGCCGCAGATTTCGCTGCCACAGCCCGGTGCCGTTCCACCGCTGTCCTTTGTCACCCGTGATGGCGCCCGACCTGCGGGGCCACAACAACCCAGCTTCCCGTTGACCTATACGATCCGCAGCGACTTTGTTCCGGCCTTTGACAATGCGGTGCAGGAAATCACGATCCGTGGTGGCGCGGTTCCGATTTTGACACCTGTCAGAACACTGCCTGCTGCGGGGTCTGCTCCCGCAACAGACGGCTCTGCGCAGCTGGCTCTGATCGGCCGAACACTCAGCCTGGCGCCAACTGCGGCTTTGCACGCCGTGGCAACCGATCCCCTGTCGCTCAGCCGCCCGACTGCTGGTGGCGGTTTCGAGGTATTGGTTCGGGTCATCGACGCCGCCGCTCCGATCGCCGGAACCATCGCGGCGGCGGACTGGACCAGTTGGGAATGCGATGCCGCTGCCTGTACCGAGGTCGACAGCAATGATGCGCGCTTTGCGCTCACGCCGCTGCTGAACGCCGCCGGGTGGCACCAGCCCGCTGATCCCGGCAATCCGACCAGCCTGTCAAATCCCGGAACCTGGGCTGAATGGCGCAATATCACCGGGCTTGTGCCGGGCGTCACGCGGTTTGCGGATGAGCTGCAACTGCTTTATTCCGCTGAAATGCTCATCACCTCACCGGTCTTCAATCAACTGGACAATGTCTGGACAGGAAACGAGTTCGCCGCGCCATAGCGCGGCTGCCTGAAATGCAGGAAAGTGATTTGGCAGAGCACCCTTCATGAGGTTCAATGCATTCAGGAGGTCAGCCATGCAAAACCCGGAACGTTTCGAGAAATTCTACTTCGCCAAAGTCGGCATGGGCGAAGCCTGTGGCTGTGCCGAGCGGATAATCGACGTGTTCGAATTCAACCGCAAAGGCGGTGCGCAATCCAGGCAACCTGTGAAACAGGACAGGCGCAAACGCGGGTCTTTTCGGGCATGGGCGGTCAGATATGGGCCGATGAGCCGTAAGCGCACATAACCGAGGCCTGACGACGCACTGGGCTTGCTGTCGGATTCATGGCCAGGCTCAGGCGGTGTGATTGCATTTCTGAAACCACCATGTCCGGTTATCGCGGGAACAGTTCAGACCGGCACCAGCTTCCCGTCGCGAAGATCCAGTTCATCGGGTGCCAATTCCAAGCGGAACGTCGGCGAATGACTGACAAGCAGAATCGCCTGTGGCAACGCGCGCAAGATTTCCAGCAGGCGCGCTTCGTTTTTCGTATCCAGCGCATTCGTCGGTTCGTCCAGCAACAGCACTTCGGGATCCATCGCCAGAACCGTCGCCAATGTCACCAGCCGTTTTTCACCGCCTGACAATTTGTGTGTGATGCGGTTCTTCAGGTGTATCAGGTCCAGATCGCCCAGAACTTTGTCGACAATGGCAAGCGCTTCGTCACGGGTCTTGCCCAGATTGAGCGGCCCAAAGGCGATGTCTTCGGCGACGGTCGGGCAGAACAGCTGATCGTCCGCATCCTGAAATACAAGCCCCACCCGGCGGCGCACTTCGTGGAAATCGGCCTCTTCCACGCGTTTCTGACCAAAAACGGTGACGGTGCCAGAACTCGGGCGCTGCAACCCAAGCGTGATGCGCAGGAGCGTCGATTTTCCCGCACCGTTCGGACCCGTCAGAGACAGGCGCTGCCCGGCATTCAGGCTCAGGCTGGCCCCGTCCAGAACGGGTGGCTGGCCGGGGTAGGAAAAACAGATGTCTTCTAGCGCGATCAGTGTCATGCGAATTCCAGAATGATCAGACCCAGGCAGAGACCGCTGAAGCCAGCCGCAAACACAATGTCCGCGCGGGTCAGGGCAAATTCCTGAAGCAACGGCATACGCCCGGAAAACCCCCGGCACTTCATCGCGGCCAGGATGCGTTCCGATCTTTCGATCGCGCGCACAAGCATCATGCCCACAAGGTAGCCAAAGCTGCGATATGTGTGCCAGTTTGTTGCTGGCCGAAAACCGCGCACCTTCATGGCCGCGCGCAAGCGCAGGTATTCTTCCCGCAACACCTCGATATACCGGATCGTGAACATCAGCAGGTAAACCAACTTTTCCGGGCACCGCAGACGATGCAAGGCGTGACCCAGAGTGACTGGCTCCATCGTGCCGACCAAAACCATCAGGGACAGGATCACGGCATTGGCGGTCAAAGCAATCTCGACCGCTTTCCAGAAACCCTGCCAGCTTGCGGGGAATCCCCAAAGCGTGAACATCGGGGCTCCGGGCATGGAAAAGGGCAGCAGGACCAGCATGAACAGGATGAACCCATCCATCATGGCCATTCGCTTCAACGTCTTTCGCCACGGCAGACGGGAAACTATCAGAAGCGAAAGCGACACTGTCAGCGCCGCGCAAAGCGCGCCGAGGGATGACAGCGCCACGGTCACGACAGCAAAAGCAACCGCCATGACGATACGCATCCGGGGATCCAGCTGGCTGATCAGACCGTCCGGCCCGTCACCGGCTTCGGCCAGTGTTTTTTCTTGGTGCCCCAGAACGTGTGCCATCAGGACGCCAGCTTGCGGCGGGCCGCCATGTAAAAGCCCAGACCGAACAGACCAACGATGTACCCGATCCCGCCAAGGATGGTTTGCAGGTCATTCTGTTCGCGATAGGCCGCAATCTCGCGCCTGAGCGGGCGCAATTCATCACGCACGGCTTTGGCGATAACCTGCTGTTCTTCGACGCTGAGAGAAGCCGCCGAACCGCTGGCCGGTGTCAAAGCAGCCGAAGATGAGTCACCGTTTTCTGCCACGGCAACGCCCATGACCCGCGCGACATCTTCGGCAGACATCGTGACTTCGGCCACATGCCCGGCGCCAAGGTCGGCAAAGAAGGTGTGCGCCACGGCCGAGGTCGGCGTGTAGACAAAGAAACCGTCCGCATCCGTGACCGATCGACCCAGCTCGGCCCCGTCCGGGCCGGTGACAATGACCTCGGTCCCGCTTGCCATATCACCGTTGGAAAAGCCGATCTCGCCCTCGATCACGTCTCCCGACTCGAAAACGCCGGCTATGACCTTGTGCGCCAGGGCAGGCACGGGCGCACAGCACACAGCCAGTATGACAACCAGATGCTTCATGTGGTTGCTCCTCTGAAAAACAGTTCGGGCTTGACCTTGCGCGCCAACAACACGGCGAACCCGGTCAAAATCGCCTCGATGGCCATGACTGGAATATGGGCGAAGAAAACAAGCTTGGCAGCGGGCAGGAACTCATCCCCCGACAGCGCCAGGGAAATCGCGACCATGCCGGTTGTCGCCGCAATTGCAAATGCGCCGCCGACACCACCCCAAATCGCACCATGCAAAGGTGTCCCGCGCGCGATCAGACGACCGAACAGCATTCCGGCCACCACCGCGGGCAGGGCGATATTGACGGTGTTGATCCCCAGCACCGTCAACCCGCCAAAGCCGAAAAAGACCGCCTGTAACAAAAGCCCGACGAACAAAGCCGGGAATGCGGCCCAACCAAGCAGCAGCCCGGCCATGCCGTTGAGGATCAGATGGACCGACGACGGACCAATGGGTACGTGGATCAACGATGCCACGAAGAAACTGGCTGACAGCACGCCCGCAGTGGGGATGCGATCAAGATCCAGAGACCTGAGACCCATGGCGATCCCGCCCGCGGCGGCTATGGCGCCGCCAATTACAACTGGGTTGGAAAGGGCTCCGTCGACGATGTGCATCTTGGGTTACTCCAGATCCCAGGAGCGAATCCAGATGACCGCATCCTGGCTGAGTTCTTTGCCCTCATGTTCGGTTGCCGGACCGGAACCAAGTGCTGCGAAACCCCAGTAACCGGCATTTGGAACGCCGAACGAGAAATACCCGTTGTCGTCAGATATGGCGACCACCGCACCACCCGGCATCGGAGAGACTTTCGGTGCAGAAGCGGCCGAACTTTCCATGTCGGGCTCGGCGGCCATGTACTCGATCTCGATTTCGACCCCCGCAACCGGCTGACCATCAGCCAGCACACGGCCCGTGAAAGTCGAACCCGCGATGATGTTGGTCGGCTTGTTCAGCGGGATAATCTCGGTCGGCAAACCTACGGGATTCATCCAGTCGGTCGGCAATTCGTTGCGGTTCAGGAAGGCTTTGGTGAGCTGTTGGATATAGATGTCTTCGGATTCCTCGTAATAAGGCTGAGGAACCGTCACCAGCACATAGTCGCCCGACCGTTTGACCGGGACACTGCCTTTGAACGCCACGCCCTCGTTTTCCCCGCCGGTGAACCGGATAGGCTCCAACGTGTCCAGCAAATCGGTCTTTTCACCGTTGTGGATCACATAGAATTCCTGCGGCTTTTCAAGATCCATGACGTGGCCGTTCTCGAACGGATGCCAGAAAATCAGCTTGACCGGCACATCGCCCGGTTTCTGGATCATGGTATCGGTAGTGTATTCCAAAAGAAAATGCGCATCTGCGATGGCGGGAAGAGCCACCGCGGCAACGGCTGCGCTGAGCAGCGTTTTCATGAACAGTCGTCCTTGTCCCGTCGCGCCAATCCCGGCGCGAAATTCGTTTTGACTACGGGACATTCAACGCCAAATCACCCTTTCAGGCATCCTGGTACGACGCACATCCCGTCGCCGATTAGGAGTGCCCCTTATGAGGACACATGTCCGGCAGGTATCCTGACTTGCGGGTCAAAGCGTTGGACTGGCCTTCCCGGGGCAAACCCCAGTGGCGTTTCAGCCCTGCTCGCCGCTTACAGTTGCGGGTGCAGTTGCGGAATTGGGCCTGAGCCCGCACCGCATTCCCTATTGATTCCAGAGCAAGCCCCGGAACCGGACATGCCGAGCGGCATGCCAGACAACTCAGCCTTCCGTCAACGAAAATGTGTTACGACCATCGAAAATTATGAGCTCGGCAGTTTGCGAGAGTGAACCGGTTTGTGAAATATCCAAGGCAACAGGGTGATTTCACATCTAAGCTTCTGAAAGATACCTTTCCGACAATGGCAGGCTTGCCGCGCCCAGTGAGCGTGCATCCGGGCCCACGGTCCCTGCCAGCACCACGGGGTGCTCGAGACCGGTCAGGTTCAGCTCGGACAGTTTGTCTTCGACCATTTCAACCAAACGCGCCTTGATGTCCTGCGGCATCCAGCCGTCAATCTTCACGCATTCGAAATCTATCAGGCTACAGGATGAGACAATCGCATAAGCAATCCCGCTTGCCGTCCGTTTCAACCAGTTTTCCAGTTGAATTTTTGGCACATCCCAACGCTGGGTCGTTTCCCAAATGGAATGCGACGTTACCCCTGCTGTGGTGATTGCACGCTCGAGAACATACAGGCTGGCCACGTCGATAAGCGGTCTGACACCACCCGCACCATCCGGTACAGGTAGGGGGCCGATTGCGCCCGAGTTTCCACGCCCGGAAAAGATCGCACCATTGAGAACCACACCGCCGCCAATAAAAAACCCGATATAGAAGTACAGGAAATCCCTTGGTCCATCGGCCGGACCGAATACCAATTCCGCCCCACAAGCCGCAGTGGCGTCATTTTGCAGAAAAACCGGCATATCGAGGCGACGCGCCAGGTCAGCCTTCAGGTCTGATACGCGCCACGGGTCCATTTCTTCCTGAGGAACCTGAAGGGTCTGGGCCCAGTCCCACAGGTAGAACGGCATGGCAATTCCAAGACCCGCAATCCTGCCTTTGGCCTCGGGCGACATGGATGACATCATTTTCCCCAGACTCTGTATAGAAAACTCCAAAGTGGCTTTTGGCGTTGGATAGTCATAGGTTCGCCGCTCGCGTTGCCGCACATTTCCGACAAAGTCAGTCAATACCAGCTCGGTACTGCGGCGCCCGACCTTGAGCCCAAAGAAAAACGCACCATCCGGGTTGAGGCGCATGGGAACGGAAGGTTGCCCGACTTTCCCGCGGACCGGCTCACCGCGCAAAAGCAAACCGTCCTTCTCAAGCAGCCGCATGATGACGGAAACGGTTTGCGCCGACAGTCCGGTCATGCGCGCAATCTCGGACTTAGCAAGAGCCTGATGACGCCGGACAAGCGACAACACCAGCCGTTCGTTCCGGGCCCGCATCCCGCTTTGATTGGTTCCGCGCACCTCTGACCCGTGCAGGCCAATCGAATTTTTCCGAGATGAATTTTCCGGCACGACCACCCCTTTCCTGCTGAAGAATGAGAAAGCCCGCCCGCCCTGTCAATAATAAATAAGAGTGATTTATTTATTGACTCAAATTTCGAATCTTGTGATTGTTTCTTATGGGATCAGGGTTTTTGCCTGATCGCCTTCGTGCCCTGTACGGCACAGGAAAAACTGGGAGGATAATCGATGAAACTTGCAAGACTTGCGGGTGCTGCTGCGCTCGGGGTTACTGCCATGGCTGGCAGTGCAATGGCGGAAGGCGAAACCGTTTGTCTGATCACCAAGACAGACACCAACCCGTTCTTTGTCAAAATGAAGGAAGGTGCGACAGCGAAGGCGGAAGAGCTGGGAATGACGCTCAAAGCCTTTGCAGGCAAAGTTGACGGTGACCATGAAACGCAGGTGCAAGCCATTGAGACCTGCATTCTGGACGGCGCCAAGGGCATTCTGTTGACGGCCTCGGACACATCATCCATCGTTCCGGCCGTGAAGCAGGCGCGGGATGCAGGTGTTCTGGTTATCGCTCTGGATACGCCGCTGGAACCCATTGACTCGGCTGACGCAACCTTTGCCACGGACAATTTCCTTGCCGGGCTGCTGATTGGACAATGGGCCAAAGCCACGCTGGGCGACGCGGCCAACGACGCCAAGATCGCGACACTGGATCTTGCCGTCAGTCAGCCGACAGTGGATGTGCTGCGCAATCAGGGTTTCCTGCAAGGCTTTGGTGTCGATCTGGCGGACCCGAACGTAATCGGTGATGAAGATGACCCACGACTGGTCGGAAGTGATGTCACTGCCGGCAACGAAGAAGGTGGTCGCCGCGCGATGGAAAACCTTCTGGCCAAAGATCCCACGATCAACGTTGTTCACACCATCAACGAACCTGCCGCGGCAGGTGCCTACGAGGCGCTGAAAGCCATCGGGCGCGAAAATGACGTGCTCATCGTTTCCGTGGACGGAGGCTGCCCGGGTGTCCAAAACGTTGCCGATGGTGTTATCGGCGCGACGTCGCAGCAATACCCGCTGTTGATGGCATCGCTGGGTGTTGAGGCCGTCAAGAAATGGGCGGACGAAGGCGTGAAGCCTGAAAACACGCCTGGCAAGGATTTCTTTGACACCGGCGTGGCGCTTGTAACGGACAAGCCTGCCGAAGGCGTCGAGTCGATCTCGGTCAAAGAAGGCATGGACCTCTGCTGGGGTTAACCTGACCACCCGGAGGGCCGCAGAGGGCGGCCTTCCGCTTTTCAAACCACCCATTCGCCCGAAAACTTGCTAAAGTCGTCAGTAACCTGACGCTTTGGGGGAACCTTTATGTCCGATACTTCACGACGATCAGACGACTTCGAAGCCGCTGCAAAAGGCAGCCCGGAACAGATTGCTGAATTTGACGATCACCACCGCGGGTTTGTCGGAACGGTTCAACATTTTTTGCATGTGAACCCCTCTCTGGTGCCGCTGATCGTTCTAGTGGCTGCCATCGTCATTTTCGGGGCTTTGCTGGGCTCCAAGTTCTTCTCGCCATTCGCGCTGACCCTGATCCTGCAACAGGTTCAGATCGTCGGGATCGTGGCGGCGGCGCAAAGCCTCGTCATCCTGACCGCAGGTATCGATCTGAGCGTCGGAGCAATCATGGTGATGTCGTCGGTTGTCATGGGACAGTTCACCTTCCGATATGGGCTGCCACCAACGGTCGCAATCGTTTGCGGCCTTTTCGTTGGAACCGCAATCGGCGCGGTGAACGGATATCTGGTCAGCCGCATCAAACTGCCGCCGTTCATCGTGACGCTTGGCATGTGGCAAATCGTTCTTGCGGCGAACTTCCTCTATTCTCAGAACGAAACCATCCGGTCACAGGAGATCGAAGAAAACGCCGCGATTCTGCAACTTTTCGGGGCCAAGTTCAACGTGGGCGGGGCGGTATTCACCGTCGGCGTGATCTTCATGCTGGTGCTGATCCTCGGGCTTTCCTACGCCCTGCGCCATACCGCGTGGGGCAGGCATGTTTACGCGGTCGGAGATGACCCGGAAGCTGCCGAGTTGTCAGGTGTCAATGTGCACCGAACGCTTATGTCCGTTTACATGTTGTCCGGGCTGATCTGTGCCTTTGCGGGCTGGGCTTTGATCGGCCGGATCGGATCGGTGTCTCCGACATCAGGCCAGTTGGCCAATATAGAAAGCATAACGGCGGTTGTGATCGGGGGCATATCCCTTTTCGGTGGCCGCGGGTCTATTCTGGGGTCGCTGTTCGGTGCCCTGATCGTGGGCGTCTTTACGCTTGGGCTTCGGTTGCTGGGCGCTGACGCGCAATGGACGTTTCTGTTGATCGGCATCCTTATCATCGCGGCGGTCGCGGTCGACCAGTGGATCAGAAAGGTGGCAGCCTGATGGAACCTATTCTCAAAGGACGGAACCTTGTGAAGCGCTACGGCAAGGTGACCGCGCTGGATCAGTGCGATTTCGATTTGATGCCGGGCGAGATTCTGGCCGTGATCGGTGACAACGGGGCAGGCAAGTCTACACTGATCAAGGCGGTGTCCGGCGCGGTGATGCCGGATGAAGGCGAAGTCTGGCTGGAAGGTCGGAAAGTAAATTTTCATTCCCCGATCGACGCGCGCGAAGCTGGTATTGAAACCGTCTACCAAACGCTTGCCATGTCCCCTGCCCTGTCAATTACGGACAACATGTTCATGGGTCGCGAAATCCGCCGCAAGGGGCCGCTGGGCTCGTGGTTTCGAATGCTCGACCGCCCGGCGATGGAGAAATTCGCCCGCGACAAACTGAGCGAGTTGGGCCTTATGACGATCCAAAACATCAATCAGGCTGTCGAAACTCTGTCCGGGGGTCAACGTCAGGGGGTTGCCGTGGCGCGGGCAGCTGCGTTCGGTTCGAAGGTCATCATCCTTGACGAACCGACAGCTGCGCTGGGCGTGAAAGAAAGCCGTCGGGTCCTTGAACTGATCCTGGACGTGAAGTCTCGCGGCATTCCGATCATCCTGATCAGCCACAATATGCCACATGTTTTCGAGGTCGCCGATCGAATTCACGTACATCGGCTGGGCAAACGCCTCTGCGTCGTTGATCCCAAGGATTACACGATGTCCGACGCAGTGGCGTTCATGACCGGTGCCAAGGAACCACCCGCCGAGGACCAAGCCGCGTGACGGGTAAACTTGCCACCCCCGAGGCGCTTGCAACCAAAATCGCGGATGCCGTCCAGGCCTTGCCGCCGCTGCAAGACCGGCATCTTGTCGCGATTGCCGGGCCGCCGGGTTCGGGAAAAACGACTGCAGCGGGCCTTGCAACCAAAGAGCTCAATCTGCGCGGCGTCGCAACCGGACTGGTTTTCATGGACGGCTTCCACTATGACAACGTGATCTTGAAGGATCGCGGCCTGCTGAGCCGCAAAGGGTCTCCTGAAACCTTTGATCTTGCCGGCTTTCATGCGTTGCTTGATCGATTGCGCGCGGAAGAAGAAGTCGCAATACCCGAGTTTGACCGGGAACTGGATCTGGCCATTGCCGCGCGGTCCATGATCACGGCGGATCAGCGCGTTGTTCTGGTTGAGGGCAATTACCTTCTCTTGAACGAGCCGGGTTGGTCGGACCTTCACCAACTGTGGGCATTCAAGGTATTTCTGGACACCGATTTGAAAACACTCGAAACCCGCCTGACCAACAGATGGATCGGCCATGGACTGGACGCCAATGCCGCCAAGGACCGTGCGCAGTCGAACGATCTGCCGAATGCACAGCGCGTGATCCGAAATTCGATACCCGGTGATCTGACACTGGCTTGAGTTTTGCCTGCGGCCAACACAATCCGTCTTGATGAAAGGCCAGAGGTCAGTTCCGGTACACCGGCGGAACAAGACCGGCTTGGAACCAAGTCACGAAGGACACGATCGAAAACACCGGCAGCCCGGTCGCCTGCCGAATATCCGGCGCATAGGGGCACATATTCGTGCACTCCAGAACTATTGCCCCAAGTTCGGGATTGTCCGAGGCTAACGCGATTGCGGCCTCAACATTGTCCTCCCGTGCCTTCTCAACATTCAGACGCGATTCATTGCCAAGAATTGCGCGGGTGAACTCCTGCCCACCCTCGGTAGTGCCGATTGGCGTGTCCAAGGGGACATTGGCAGCCTGAAGATGGTCATTGGTCAAGGTGGAGGCCGAAATGGTCAGAATGCCCGCGCGCTTTCCCTTGGGAAGGATACGATTCACCATTTCGACCTGCATCAAGGACGACGTGACGACAGGAACCGGAACGGCCTCGGCCAGTTCCTTCTGGAACAGGGACAGGAACCCGCAATTGGTTGTTATTCCGTCCGCGCCGTCTTGGACCAACTCTTGCGCGGCGTCGATGAAGACCTCGAGCATACCTTCGGCCCGATGCCGAACCACCCGATCAGGCGAGGCATCCCGGACGATGCGGTACAGCACCGGAAACGGCCATGTCTGCGCATTGCCCATGTCACCGGGAATTCTTGGGAATTGCGCGTCCAGCATGAGGATTCCCACGGATGCGCCGTAAATGGACTTGCCGCCCTGCACGATCATCCCTGTGCCTCCTCGACAATGCGGGTCGAGATGTCTTCGGCCCCTTCCATGTAGATGTTGGTAATTCCGTGACGCACTGCGTCCTGAACCTGATCCATTCGTTTTGTGATATGAGCCGCCAGAACCCGGGCCGCCTCGTCCGCGTCCCGATCCAGCAGGGCCTGCATCACATGTTTATGTTCGTCCTTGGACTTCTGCACCCGGTCCATGCTCATGGAAATCCAGCGGATATAGCGGATACGCTCGTTGATCCGCGTCAGAGTTTGCAACAACTCCATGTTCCCTGACAGCCTTGCGATCCCCAGATGGAACGCTTCGTCCCGGGCCACTGCTTCTTCGATCGTCAGGCCAGTGATGTCGATGCCCGTTTCATAAAGTTCATCACGCAGCCTTTGCAGGCCTTCATCCGTCGCCTTGGTACAGGCGGATCGGGCCGCCGCGGATTCGATGATCTGGCGCAGCTCGAAAAGGTCGAACACGCTTTGCGCATCCAAGGGACGGCAAAAGAACCCTTGCCCCGGGCGGAAATCGAACAGCCGTTCGGCAACCAATCGGTTCAACGCTTCTCGCAACGGCGTGCGACTGACGCCCAGATCCCTGGACAGAGCGACCTCGTTCAGGCGGTCACCGGGGCGCAGGCGGAAGGAGACCGCCATCGCTTTGACCTGATCATAGATATCATCGACGCGTGGACCCGCCATAAACAATGCCCTTCTTCCGTTGATTCACAGGTGCCACACTCCATTCTTGAAATCAATATGCAAGCCTGTATACAGTTATGTGTACAATTATAACTCGAAGGAATCGCGAACCATGACAGGGACGAATTACCTGACCGGAGCCGAGGCGATGGTGCGTATGCTCGAGGCGCATGGCGTGACGCATATGTTCGGCCTGTGCGGCGATACCACCTTGCCGTTCTATGACGCGCTCGCCCGAATGGATCACGGCATTCAGCACATTCTGACCCGCGACGAACGGCACGCCGCCTACATGGCGGATGGCTATGCACGCGTGACAGGCAGGCCCGGCGTTTGCGAAGGCCCTTCCGGCGGTGGCGCGACCTACATTCTGCCGGGTGTGGTCGAGGCCAATGAAAGTTCGGTTCCAATCCTGGCGATCACCTCTGATGTGGCGACGACCAGCCGCGGGAAATACCCTCTGACAGAACTGGATCAGCCGGCGTTGTTCCGCCCGCTGACGAAGTGGAACGCGTCTCTGGATGATGCCGCCCGGCTTCCGGCCATGGTTCGTGCGGCGTTCCGGGCGATGACAACGGGAACACCCGGCGCGACCCATCTGGCACTGCCGTTTGATACGCAGAAGGCACAGGTGGACGAAGCGGAAATCTGGGTCGACGACCGGCATCGCAGCTATCCCGCCGAACGGGCTGCTCCAGATCCGGATGCCATCGAAGCGGCCGCAGCCATTCTTGCCCGGGCCACATCCGCCGTCGCGGTCTGTGGCGGCGGCCCGGTTCTGTCCGGCGCGACCGATGCGTTGCGCCGCGTCGCCGGACTGTTGGACATGCCCGTCGCCACAACCGTTTCAGGCCAAGGGTCCATCGCCGAAACCGATCCTCTGGCCCTGGGTGTCGTCGGATCGAACGGCGGCATCCCCGCGACACGCGCCGTGGTGGATCAGGCTGATGTCGTCCTGTTCATCGGGTGCCGCGCCGGTTCGGTCACGACCGAACGGTGGAGAAGCCCCGGGCGCAACGCCACGATCATTCACATCGACAGCGACCCCATGGTGATCGGCGCAAACTATCAGACCGAAGTGGCGATCTGCGCTGACGCCCGCCTCGCGCTGGAGGCATTGGCCCGAGGGCTGGAGGACCGGCAAGACCTGAACGGACAAGACGGAGCAACCAAGGCCCGCGCCGCATGGGCGGCCAAGGCGGCGGCATTTGCCCCCTTGGCTGCAAGTCGGGAAACGCCAATACGGCCCGAGGCTGTCATGGCGTCCCTGATGGACATTCTGGACGACGATGCGATTGTGGTCGCTGATCCCGGCACCCCCTGCCCCTATTTCAGCGCGCATTACCGTTGGCGGCAGCCCGGGCGGCATTTCATCACAAATCGCGCACATGGAGCACTGGGCTATTCTCTGGGGGCGGCCATGGGTGCACATGTCGGGCGGCCCTCGGTCAAGACCCTGGCCGTCATGGGCGATGGTTCGTTTGGGTTCACCTGCGGTGAATTTGAAACGATGGTCCGGCACAAAATGCCGATCACCTCGATCGTTTTCTCGAACTCGGTCTTCGGATGGATCAAGGCGGGTCAGGACGCTGGGTTTGATCAACGCTATTACAACGTCGATTTCAACCGGACCGACCACGCCGCCGTCGCAGCCGCCTTCGGAGTGAAATCATGGACGGTCAAAGACCCTGAGGACTTGCCAAAGGTGCTGAAACAGGCCGTCGAACATGACGGCCCCACATTGGTCGACATCCATTCGCAACAGCTTCACAAGGCCGCTGCACCTGTGTCGGAATGGGTTGCGTAAGAGGCAATCGACGGGGTCAGCTGGGCCAGAAATTCCTGCGCAATCGTGGACAGGGGGCGCCCCTTTGCGGTGATGATTGCAAGATCCAGCATGACGGATGGCCTGAACGGGCGGGTCTGGTACCCGCTCTCACCATCGAACGTCACGGTAAAGGGATCGATCATCGCAACCCCCATGCCCTGTTTCACAAAACTCAGCAGGTTCTCAGACAGGTGCGTATGAATCTGTGTCCGCCACGTGCGCCCGGATGCCTGAAAGATGTCACGGGTTCGACGGTGGGTTTGGTGTTCCGGACCCATCACGATGAAGGGCTCGTTTTCCAGTATTTCCGGTGTCAGAACGTCATAATCCGCCAAGGGGCTGTTTTCTGGAAAAGTCGCAAGCGTTTCGAACTGAAACACCTGATAATTCAGAGTGTCGTGCAGGATGGGCATCTCGACGATGCCGATTTCAAACAGGCCTGAAATCACCCATTCCTGAATCTTGGATGAATACTGCGACTGGAAACTGACGGACAGGTTGGGGCGGCTTTTGGCAAAACGAGCGATCTCGCGCGGCATGAAACCAAATGACAGAAGATGCGGTGCCGCAACCTGCAATTGACCGGGATGTTTGTTCTGCAAATCCGTCACGGCCTGCGCCACGTGATCCAGCCCGCGCACGACCGTGTCGACTTCGCGGAACAGCAGCTCGGCTTCCGGGGTGGGCAGCAAACGGCCCTTGTTGCGCTCGAACAGAGGCAGTCGCGCTTCGCGTTCCAACTGAGCCAACAGATTGCTGATACCAGGCTGGGATATCCCTAGTACCGACGCCGCACCGGTTACGGTTCCGGTTTCCATGATGGCGTGAAACGCTTGAAGCTGGCGAAAGCGCAGGGACATGGATTACCGCATCATTTTTTCTGATGAACTGTCGAAGATATAGTATTTGAAATGATATGCCCGTCAAGGCAGGCTTTCGCTTAGCCACAGGGGGCGGAATGAACGATCTGTCACAAAACATAATCGGTTACGACCTTTGGCACCTGAAGCTTCCGGTCACGTCCCGCCGGGATCACGGTATAGGATCCGTCGAAGGTGCCTGCGAAGTCGTCATACTGCGACTGACATCCGAGGATGGCACACAGGGATTTGGCGAAGCGTCACCCTGGTCGGTGTTCACCGGAACCCCGGAAGCGACATTCGCGGCACTGGATCGTTATTTACGCCCTCTTGTTCTTGGCGCCAGCGTGGGCGACCGGTCAGCCATCATGGCGCGCGCGGCCTGTGCCGTGGCGCATTGCACCGAGGCCAAGGCCGCGCTGGAAACCGCGCTGCTGGATTTGGCCGGCCGTATCAGTGACATCCCTGTCTGGTCTTTGCTGGGCGGTCGCTGCCGCAGCGCCATTCCGCTCAGCTGTTCCATCGCCAACCCGGACTTTTCCCAGGACATAGACCTGTTGGCGCGGTTGCGAGAGGATGGCGTGCGGATTGTCAAACTCAAGACCGGGTTCAAGGATCACGCCTTTGACATCATGCGATTGGAGTATCTGGCGCAGAACTGTCCTGAATTCTCGGTCCGCGTGGATTTCAATCAGGGGCTGAACATCGATGACGCCCCGGCGCGGGTGCGGGACGTGGCCCAGTTCAATCCTGATTTCATCGAACAGCCGGTTCGCGCCCACCATTTCGACATGATGGCAAAGCTGCGCCAAATGACCGATATTCCCCTTCTCGCTGATGAGAGCGTCTTTGGCCCCGAAGATATGGAACGCGCCGCGCGTGAACGTATTTGCGATGGTGTTTCGGTGAAAATAATGAAGTCTTGCGGCCTGACCCGCGGGCAAACGGTCGCCCGCATTGCGGCCGCGCATGGTCTGACGGCATATGGCGGGGACATGTTCGAGGCCGGCTTGGCCCATCTTGCCGGCACCCATATGATTGCTGCAACGCCCGAGATCACATTGGGCTGCGAATTCTATCAGGCGTCCTATTTCCTGAAAGAAGACATTCTGGAAGAACCCTTCCGGATCCAGAACGGACAGGTCTGCGTGCCCGAAACCCCCGGGCTTGGCGGCAGGCCCGAGATGGCCAAACTAAACCATTACGCAGTGGCCAGGGCGGTTTCAGAATGAGTGACAAGAAAACCATAGCCATCATCGGCGCCGGTATCGTCGGCGTGTCGGCCGCGGTCTGGCTGCAACGGGACGGGCACGACGTGATCCTGTTCGACAAGGCCGGACCGGGTGAAGGCACGTCTCATGGCAATGGCGGTGTGCTGGCGTCCTGTTCCATCATACCTGTGACGGTTCCCGGACTGCTTAGCAAAGCGCCCAAAATGTTGCTGAGTTCGTCGCAGCCGCTGTTTTTGAAATGGGGGTATCTGCCAAAGTTGCTCCCATGGCTCCGGCAATATCTAAGCCACGCGAACGTGGCAGACGTTGAACGGATCGCGGCGGCGCTGACGCCGATCGTCGGCGACAGCCTGAATGACCACAAGGCATTGGCGGCAGGCACGCGTGCTGAAAAGTGGATCGTGCCCAGCGACTATCTGTTTCTCTACGAGAACCGGGCCCATTTTGAACAAGATGCGTTGGGCTGGGGAATAAGGCGGAAGAACGGCTTTGATTGGGAAGAACTGGAGGGCAAGGCGTTTCACGACTATGACCCCGTGTTCAGCCCGGATATCGGTTTCGCTGCCAAGCTGTCAAACCACGGTCATATCATCGATCCGGGGCGGTACGTGAAAGACCTGGCCGCCCATGTCGAGGCCGGCGGAGGCCGGATCATCCGCGCCAATGTCGAGGACGTCACCCGCGACAACGGCCGCGTTACCGGTGTGCGCGCGGATGGTGAGACCATCGTTTGCGACACCGCCATTGTAACGGCTGGCGTCTGGTCGGGGCCGCTGGCAAAGCGACTGGGGGTTTCTGTTCCTCTTGAAAGCGAGCGCGGTTATCATCTTGAATTGGTGTCACCTTCTGCCATGCCCCGCAGCCCGGTCATGGTGGCTTCGGGCAAGTTTGTTGCCACGCCCATGGATGGGCGCATACGCTTGGCGGGTATCGTGGAGTTCGGTGGGCTGGACGCACCGCCCTCGCGCGCACCGTTTGAATTGATGCGAAAGAATGCCCGGGCCGCGTTTCCGGGCATAACATGGAAGGAGGAAGTGGAATGGATGGGGCACAGGCCGGCCCCGGCTGACTCGATCCCGATCATAGGCGACGTGCCCGGAATCAAAGGGGCCTATATGGGCTTTGGGCATCATCATATCGGCCTGACAGGTGGGCCAAAGACCGGGCGGCTTCTGGCGCAGATGATTGCGGGCAGAACCCCGAACACCGACGTAAGCGTCTATGCGCCGTCGCGCTTTGCAACATAAGAACAGACCGATGAAAAACATCGGTATTCCAAAACTCGATAGGGAGAAAACGATGAAAACACTGACAAACCTTCTGGCGGCAACCGCTTTGACTGCTGCCGCGGCAGCACCGGCCATGGCCGAAAAATGGGACATGCCGATGGCCTATTCGGCGTCGAACTTCCATTCGGCCACCGGTGCGGAATTCGCCAAATGTGTAACGACCGGAACCGGCGGTGAGATCGAAATCGTTACGCATCCATCCGGCTCGCTGTTCAAAGGTGCCGATATCAAACGCGCAATCCAGACCGGGCAAGCCCCGATCGGAGAACGCCTTCTGTCCGGCCACCAGAATGAGAACGCGTTGTTCGGTTTCGACTCGATCCCGTTCCTTGCGACCTCGTTCGACGACAGCGCCAAGCTTTGGGAGGCCGCCAAGCCCTCTATCGAAAAACTGCTGGCCGAGCAGAACCTGACGCTGCTTTATGCTGTACCGTGGCCGCCGCAGGGACTGTATTTCAAGAATGAGGTGAACTCGGTCGCCGATATGAAGGGCATCAAGTTCCGTTCGTACAACAACGCGACTTCGCGACTGGCCGAGTTGACGGGCATGTTGCCGGTAACGATCGAAGCGGCAGAAATCAGTCAGGCTTTTGCGACGGGTGTCGCCGAGTCGATGGTGTCTTCGGGATCGACCGGGTACGACCGCAAGGTCTGGGAAAGCCTGAACTATTTCTACGAAGTCGATGCCTGGTTGCCGCGCAACTACGTGATGGTGAATTCGGATGTCTGGTCGGGCGTGTCCGACGCCAACAAGAACGTCATCAAGGCCTGCGCAGAGCTGGCGGAATACGCGGGCAACTGGCGCGCCAAGGAATACACCGGCTTTACTCTGCAAGGTCTGCGTGATGGTGGCATGACCGTCGGTCCGGCATCCGAGCAGATGACGAATGAGCTGAAAGAGATTGGTGTGACCATGACCAATGAATGGCTGGAGGCCGCCGGCGACGAAGGCAAAGCCATCGTCGACGCGTTCAACGCCTCTCAGTAACCATTCGAGGCAGGCGGCGTTGCATTGCGTCGCCTGTTTTCCATCCAATCATAACAAAGCGGGGACGCCATGGCGGTATTGCGGGGGCTTCGGTCCGTTCTGGATTTCATCTATCTGGCAGCGGGGGTAATGGCGGCGGTCAGCCTGATTGCCATTCTTTTGCTGATCGTCGTGCAGATGCTGGCCCGCTGGACCGGTGAGGTATTTCCCGGAGCGCCCGACTATGCCGGCTATGCAATGGCGGCGGCATCTTTTCTGGCCTTTGCCAATGCGTTGAATCGGGGCAGCCACATTCGGGTTTCGATCCTTCTGAACGCGGTGCCGGACAGCGTGCGGCGTGTCCTTGAAATCTGGTGTTTCACCATCGGCACAGCCGTCATGTGGTATTTCTGCTGGTATGCCTATCGCTTCGTCTATTGGAGCTGGAAGTTCAACGACATCAGCCAGGGTCAGGACAGAACCGCGCTGTGGATTCCGCAATCCGCGATGCTGATCGGAGCCGTCATCCTGGCCATCGCGCTGACGGATCACCTGATCCACGTCCTGTTCAAAGGTGACCATCGCATTGTCCGCGATCTGGCCGACCAGAGCCACGGAGAATAGACGCATGGAAAACCTGTCTGTCATCATCCTTTTCCTTTTTGTTCTGTTCACGTTGCTCGGTACCGGTGTCTGGGTTGGCCTGGCCCTGATGGGGGTCGCCTGGGTCGGGATGGAGCTGTTCACGACACGCCCCGTGGGCGACGTGATGATCACAACCATCTGGTCGGCGTCGTCGTCGTGGACCCTGACCGCCTTGCCCATGTTCATCTGGATGGGCGAAATCCTGTACCGCACGCGATTATCCGAAGACATGTTCAAAGGGCTGTCCCCTTGGATGGCACCCCTGCCCGGCGGTTTGGTGCATACCAATATCGTGGGTTGTACCGTCTTCGCGGCAGTCTCAGGTTCGTCGGCGGCAACGCTGACCACCGTCGGCAAGATGTCGATCCCCGAACTGCGCAAGCGCAATTACCCCGAACGGATGATCATCGGTACTCTGACCGGCGCGGCCACTCTGGGGCTGATGATCCCGCCGTCCCTAACCCTGATCGTCTATGGGGTGACGATCAATGAATCGATCACCAAGCTGTTCTTTGCCGGCATCCTTCCCGGTTTGGTGCTGGCAGCGATGTTCATGGGTTATGTTGCGATCTATTCCAAGTTGGGCAAAGATTGGACCCCGGATGTCGAGGGCAAGCTGAGCTTCTCCGAGAAAGTCAGAAATTCCCGCTTTTTGTTGCCTGTGATCCTTCTGATCACGGTCGTCATCGGCTCAATGTATCTGGGCTATGCCACTGCGACCGAAGCTGCGGCTTTCGGGGTGATCGGCGGCCTGTTGCTTGCGGCAGGCCAGGGGTCGTTGAACTGGAAGACATTCACTGAAAGCCTGATGGGGGCCACGCGAACCAGCGCGATGATTGCCCTGATCCTTGCTGGCGCTGCTTTCCTGTCACTGTCCATGGGCTTCACCGGCCTGCCGCGCGGGCTGGCCGATCTGATTGCAGGTTGGGAACTGACCCGTTTCGAACTGCTGATGGTCCTGCTGGTGTTCTACATCATTCTGGGCTGTTTTCTTGACGGGATTTCTTCCGTCGTGTTGACCATGGCCGTGGTGGAACCAATGATCCGCGATGCTGGCATTGACCTGATCTGGTTCGGCATCTTCATCGTGGTCGTTGTTGAAATGGCGCAGATCACACCTCCGATCGGGTTCAACCTGTTCGTGATGCAGGGCATGACCAACCATGAGATGAGCTATATCGCACGCGCAGCGATACCGATGTTCCTGATCATGGTGCTGATGGTCTTCATCCTCATCTGGTTCCCCGACCTCGCCACCTGGCTGCCCGAGAATTTGCGTCAGAGCCCGGGCGGGTAAAACGGCCTTGAACCTGCTCCATCTGGCGGCCCGTCACGGGCCCCGTGTTCTGGTCGCCGGATTGGCGGCGGGTCTTTTATTGCCGGGTTTGGCCGAGCCCATGCGAGGCCTGCTGCCGCCCCTGGTCGTGTTGTTGCTGTTCGTCACCGTCCTGAGAATGGACCCCGAAACCATTCTTGGATCGTTGAGCGATCTGCACAAGGTCGCGTTCACCGTCATCGGGTTTCAATTCGTGATGCCGCTGATCATTCTGGCTATTGGATTTGTCGGGGGATGGACCGGAACGCCGGTGCTTCTGTCCCTGCTCATCATGGCGGCTGCGCCCTCGATTTCCGGCAGTCCCAACATGTGTTTGATGATGGGCTACCCACCTGAACACGCGATGCGAATGATGGTGGTTGGGACCGCCCTGCTGCCATTGACAGCGTTTCCGGTGTTCCTGCTCATGCCAGAACTGGGCGGCATTCACTCTGTTCTGCTGGCCGGGTTGCAACTGCTGTTGACGATACTCTGCACAACCGGCGCCGCCATTGTTGTCCGGCGCGTCTGGTTGCGTTCACCATCACGCTCCACATTGGTGAATCTGGAAGGGTTGGGCACAATCACCTTGGCCGTTTTTGTCATCGGCCTGATGCCTTCCGTCAGCACCACTGCGCTGAAAAGCCCGGCCGTCGCCGCTTTCTGGATCGCGCTCGCCTGTCTGGCCAATTTCGGAGCACAATTCCTTTCGTTCCGCATGACCCGTGGACGTCTGCCGGCAGCCAGAGCAACCGCTGTCTCTCTGATCGCGGGAAACAGAAACATCGCGATTTTCTTCGTTGCTTTGCCGCCCGAGGTCACCGCACCCATCATGGTCTTCATCGGGGCGTATCAAATCCCGATGTACCTGACGCCAATGGTCATGCGTCATCTCTACATGAGGCAAGTCTTGCCCGAGTAGCTTTGGAAAGCCGCCTTAGGATATTTTTTTCCTTTTCTCCGATCCTTGTCCGCGTTGGGCCGATACCTCGTGCTTGGTTCAATGCAAAAAAACACCCTCAGGAAAATCGGGTGAATGCTTGTCACAGTTGACAGCTAATTGCATCCTTCCTATTTACTGTCAATATCGACAGTAAAGGATACATCATGCCGATAAGCAAACTGGTCGTCGCATCTGTGATGACACTAGCTTCAACCCTCGGGGCATCCGCACAAACTCTCACTGCAACGGTGCAGGGCGTGCGCAATGCAGAGGGTGATTTGATCATTGCCGTGTTCGATGACGCAAAGTCTTTTAAGGCCATGGACATGACGAACGCGGCGGCCTTGGCTTCCGTTCCTGCTGTCAAAGGCTTGGCTTCGGTCACCTTTCACAATCTCCCGCCTGGCACCTATGCGATTGCCGGGATTCACGACGAGAACAGCAACAGCAACCTGGATACCGAAAAAGATGTCCCAACCGAAGGGTACGGCTTTGGCGGTATGGGGCAGAACGGTCTGCCGCCGGAATTCGCGAATGCCGCTGTCACCGTCGGCACCGGCGTCACCGCAAACCTGAAGCTGAAATACTGGAAATAACATGATCGGCGCCCCACAAATCGTGAAGAACGTCATGAGCAGATCATGCAGGCTCTGATCAGATGTGTTGCGAAATCTGGCCTGGATGGTGCATCGCTTTCGCTGCGCTCATGGTCGCGACGGCGCTTGGCTGTCAGACGTTGTGGGGGATTCTTTTCATGTTCTGGACAATCCCGAGTTTTCATTCCGGGCACTCTTTGCTTTTAACCAACGTATCCCGGGATGAGGATCCCATCCTGTTTTGGCTGGTCCAACTTGCCTGGATCGCACTTAGCCTGTCGATGACCGCTATCGACTTTCACCCTCGGACGTTTTGAAAACTCTTTCACAAGAGGCTCAAATGAAACCCATGCTGCACCTTTTGCCGGTCGAAGCTTACACGAGCCAGGATTGGTTCGACCGGGAAATGCGCGAAATCTTCTCCAAAACCTGGCGCTACGCCGGTTTTATGGAGGATGTCAGTGAACCCGGCCAGTTCATCGCCTTGCAGGCCGGACTCAACAATATATTCGTGATCATGGGGCGCGATCGTCGCCTGCGCGCCTTCCATAACATCTGCCGCCACCGCGGAACCCAATTGATCCGCGCGGTTGGCAAAACGCAAAAAGCATTGACCTGTCCTTATCACGATTGGACCTACGATCTTGAAGGCAATCTGATTTCGGTGCCGGATGAGCACGAGGAATTTGGCAAGGTCGACAAGTCCTGCCTTGGCCTGAAACCCGCCAAGGTCGATATCTGGAAATCGATGATTTTCGTCCACCCAGACCCCGACGCGCCTTCCATCGCCGAATGGTTCGGCCCCGTCGAACCCCATATCGGCCCGCACGTACCGGAAGAGCTGATCGAGTACGAAGACCTGAACACCAGCTATGAGATAAAGGCCAACTGGAAGGTTGTCGTCGAAAATTACATCGACGTTTACCACCTGAGCCATCTGCATTCGAATACGCTGCAGATGTATGACCACAAATCCGCCGAATTCCACTGGGAAGGACCTCATTACATGTTTTGGGAGCCGCCCGTGGCGGAGTTTCTTGAAGATCAGGACAGCAAACTGACCGCCCCGCGCGTCATCCCCAAAGACATGAACGGCGCCTGGGTGCCGATGCTGTTCCCGGGGATTGGTCTGGCCGCTTCGGAAGACGGCTGGAATATCTTCATTGTCGAACCCCTTGGCCCGGAACTGACACGAGTTCACAACCGCGGGCGGGTGTCCAACAGCTCGGAATGGGAATTCACCAAACAGTCGATGAAGTCGTCCTCTTTCTGGTCCAAGTTTGGAATAGCTGGGAAATACGAAGCCAATGACGCGATGGGCGAAGATGACCCGATGGTTGCCGGTGACTTTACCGGTGAAGACATCTACGCGTGCGAGCAACAGCAGAAATCCCTGCATTCTCCGTATTTTGAAGCAGGTCCGGCGGCAAACGGTGAAAGTCCCGTCATCGCGCACCAGAAAGTTGTTCTGCAATGGTTGGGGGAAGGGAAATGAACTCGCGTGATTTTTTCCCATTGCGCGTTTGCGGGACCAGAGTCGAGCCGGATGGCGTGGCAAAGACCGTTATGTTCGATGTCCCTGACCACCTGATGGACATATTCGCCTGGAGGCCGGGCCAACACGTGTCCGTTCGTTTCAATATTGATGGCGAAGAGCACCGTCGAAGCTATTCGATCTCCAGTTCGCCTTACTCCGGGGACCCGCTTCGCATCACCGTCAAACGGGTCAAGGGTGGCCGTGTCAGCAACTTTATCAACGACACTGTTCAGGAAGGGCAAACCATTGACGTCATGCCGCCATTTGGCAGTTTCTGCCTGGACCCCGACGAAACGGCGCGGCGCACCCATTACTTTTTTGGCGCGGGCTCTGGAATTACTCCGCTCTTTGCAATGCTGAACTCGGTTTTGACAGCCGAGCCCCATTCAGTCGCGCATCTGGTGTACGGCAACACAAACGCCAAGAGCATCCTGTTGCAGCACGAACTGAGCGTGCTTCAGCAAGCGCATCCCGAACGTTTTACAATCAACCATGTCTTTTCGAAACCCGGCTGGTGGTCCAACGCCGAGTACTGGCGGCAAGGTACAATCGACAAGGCCGCCATCGAAGCGTTGATCGCCGAGTATCCACCTTACGCCCAGGACGCGCGTTACTATATCTGTGGTCCGGGCGATATGAACCAGGCCGTCAAATCGGCCTTGATGTCCATTGATGTTCCCCAGAACCGCATCCACATGGAAAGCTATGGTGCTGCGCCGGATCTGGACACGGGTATTGACGGGGTGGACGCAAGCGCTGAATTGACGCTGGAAGGCACCCGACATCTCATTTCGGTTTCCAAGGGACAGACCATTCTTCACGCAGCGCAGTCAGCGGGGCTCAAGCCACCCTATTCCTGCCAATCCGGAGTTTGCGGCGCGTGCCGGGCCAAACTGACCGACGGCACAGTTCATATGCGGGCGCGCATGGCGCTGGAAGACAAAGACATCAAAGCCGGAGAAATCCTGACCTGCCAGTCAATACCCACGGCGGAAAAACTGACGATCAGCTTTGACCAGACCCGTCGCTGAAAAGCCAATGACGCGCCTGAGGCATGCCGGTTCACGCCGCCTCAGGTTCATTCACGGATCGGATCATGCGTCGGGCGCGCAATCTCGGATCACGAAGTGCTTGGTCGTTTCTTCCACGACTTCCCAATAGCCGCGAAAGCCATTGGGGATCAAAAAGCTGGCCCCGGTGCGAAAATCCTGACGGGTCCCGTCTTCGTGGATCAGGGCGCAATGGCCTTTGACGATATAGCAATATTCGTCCTTGTCCGTGAACGCGTGCCATTTGCCCGGCGTAGACGTCCAGGTCCCGGCAGACAGTTGTCCATCCGGGCTGGTGAAGTGCATTCCAATCTTGTGATGCGGATCACCCGCGACAACGCGATCGGGAAGATCGGCCAAACGCCTTTCGCTGCGCGTTGCGGGCTCATCGAAAAGATTGATTACCTGTGTCGTCATGAGGTCATACCCTCCTGCTGGTCATGTAGTGCGAGATGACGTGACCGGCCAATGGTCGGTCACGTGCTGGACTTGGAATTTCGCCATCCTCTAGTGAAACAGGTAGACGCCCGCCAGAACCAGAGCAGCGATGAAGATCGTCTCGGCCACAATCAGGACGATGGCCTGCCCGCCAACATCCA
This sequence comes from Ruegeria sp. HKCCD6119, assembly GCF_013110585.1. NCBI lineage: Bacteria > Pseudomonadati > Pseudomonadota > Alphaproteobacteria > Rhodobacterales > Roseobacteraceae > Ruegeria > Ruegeria sp. HKCCD6119. The sequence continues at coordinate 34,631 of NZ_WVQV01000018.1, forward strand.
GAATCCGCTTGAGCGACGTTTTCATGCCCACTGCGGCAATCGACACCAACAGCGCCCAACGGCTGAGATCGGCCATGGCCGACGAGACCACATCCGGGATCAGACCTATTGAATTCAGGACGGCAAAGATCAGAAAGCCAACGACAAACATCGGCAAAATGGGCGGGCGCTTGCCGTCTTCCTCGCTGAACTCCGCGTGGCGCCGGACAAGAAACGAGATAACCAGCACCACCGGGGCCAGCATGGCAACACGGATCAGTTTGACCAAAGTCGCGACCTCACCGGTTTGGTCCGAAACCGAGAACCCGGCCCCGACAACCTGCGCGACATCATGTATCGTTCCGCCCAGGAAGACCCCTGAAACCTCGTCGTTGAACTCGAAAGCCTCGGTGAGGATCGGGTAGGCGATCATCGCGATTGTCGACAGAACAGTTACCGACAGTACCGTGAAAACCAGGTTCCGCTCCGAATGCTCGTTTTTGGGCAGAATGGCCGACAAGGCCATCGCGGCCGATGCGCCGCAGATCGCCACCGATCCCCCCGTCAGCACCCCAAAGCGCCAACCACGGCCCAGAAGACGCGCGCCAAGAAGGCCGAACAGGATCGTGAGGATCACACCGGCAATCACAACGGCAATCAGATCAGCGCCAAGGCTCATCATCAATTCAACGGAAATACGCGCCCCAAGCAGCGCAACGCCAAAACGAAGAACCGTTCGTGCGGTAAATTCGATTCCGGCCTTGCAGTCGCCGGCATCGTCTTCGGCCAGGAAATGGAACGCGATGCCCAGCAACAAGGCCATCAGCATCGCCGGGGCACCATAATGTTCGGACAAGAACTTCGCTGCGACGGCGACAACCACGGAAACAAGGAAACCGTGCCCGTTCAAACGAACGAAAGACCGTGCCCGAAGCCACGGCGAGTTGGATGCACTCAACGCCTGCATCTTACTTCCTTTGCAATATTTGAGCTGCCTTTTGGGCAAAGCCTGCCCCCACCCGAACCGTATTCGGCCCGGGTGGGGGCAGGATCAGATTACAGTTCGGCCTGAGCTTTCATGTCGTCGGCGGAGATTCCGGCGACGGCGACGGGTTTTTTCAT
>NZ_WVQV01000019.1:0-19601 GCF_013110585.1 Ruegeria sp. HKCCD6119
CCCAGAACGACAACCCGACGTTGACCGATGCAACATATCACAGGATGCTGCGCCGAATTTGAGGTCTGGAACGAGCCCTTAGCTAATCGGGAGCATCGCACCGAGTGGCTGGATTTTGGACCAAAAATAGCAACGGCCTTTTACTTATTGCCCTCTTGGTACCCGATCACCTGCTTTGTAGAATGGGGGTAATTCAATGCCTTTCGGAATACAGAATTCAACAAGAGATGATGATTTTTCACCGACCCAAATGATGGCGTCACTACCTTGGCGTATATAGCCCGTTTGTTCGCAATAGGCTTGCGCTGCGGCTATCACGGCGCGAACATCGCTTTCCGCATCGAAGTCGCCGTTCATGAAGTCAACGATGTCCAGAACAGAAGATACTGAAACAACGTAGGTATTTCTGTCTAAAGTAGTGGCGACTGGAGCGAAATGATGAATAACTCTGGAACCGTCTTGCTCGAAGTGAAAAACGGATCCCTTCACTATCTGAATATCGTGTTGCAACGTGACCTGTTCCGTTGGTCGGTCGGCAAACGGAAAGAATGCTCCAGCGACTTCGTTTTCAGATGATGGTGAGGCACAACCGAGCAACAGGAGCAAAAGCGAGATTGAGATTGCTTCGCGCAATGCAGAGTCCTCCTTTAGGTTGCCAGTTGCCCAAAGCTATTCAAAATCTGACATGACCTCAATGTCCGTTTCGTCCGCTCTGCGGTCGCTTGATCCAACCTGGATCGTGCTCTCGCAGCGAAAGTCGGGTCTGACGGGCCGCACTGCAGCGATCAGGACTTGTGCTCAATGTCCGGAACGGGCCGTCCGTGGCCGGGCTGTTGTGCCCCACTGAGGTCAATGCTGCACCGCCTCCCAGGTCGGCAGCGAGCCTCAAGAAACTGGGTGCTTCACATCGCCCGAACGTCAGCAAAGCGTGGATCGAAAAGCGAACTACACATCGCTGCGTCGGACAAATGCCAAGGCGCAGCCAAGGGTGATGAGCAATCCGCCACAGGTCCTGTCGATCCAGAGCGCTCCTCGGTCACTTAAAAGGTGCATTGCCTTTGCGCCCAGCCCTGCATAGGTGGCCATAACCGCGACATCGACTGCGATAAAGACAACAGCCAGTGTTGCATACTGTTGAAACATCGCCTCATTCGGTGTGAGGAACTGCGGAAGGAAAGCTGTGAAGAACAGGTAGCCTTTGGGATTTGTGACAGCGACAAGAAAGCTCTTTCTAAAGACTGCAACTCTGTTGTGAAGCGTTCCCGATCTGTTGTCTTCGGATGGGTTCGCGACCGGTTCCAACTGGCCGGTAGATCGCATCATTTGTACGCCCAACCAGACGAGGTAGCCGACACCGATCCATTTGACGACATTGAACCAAAAAACTGATGCGGCCAGAAGCGCACCGAGCCCCAGACCGGCAGCTGTGATCAGAACGGCATCAGAGATTGCGGCTCCTGCGATGCCGTACCCTGCGGTAGCGATGCCGAACCGTGATCCATTGGACAGGGCGAGGAGAACGGTTGGTCCTGGCGTCAAAACAACAACCAGCGCCAGAAAGGCGAATGTCAAAAGAGAAATTTCCATCATGCGGATTCCAAATTCGGAAAGTAGATGGCAAGGCCGGTCAGGATCAGGCAAACCCCACTCACAATAGTCCTAAGCACGTTCCAGACCTGCCAGGAGGCTGAGTAATCTAGCCAAATTTCACGGGCTGATCCGATGTCAATTGGTACGGCAACCTCCGCCAGGGCTTCGTTCATGGGGACATTCACCGCTGCTGTGATGAGGAAGGCACCGACGATGTAAAAAATGGCGGCCAGACCAAATAACATGGCTGACCTCTTCCTGAGCTGCCAAGCGGCGATGTAGGCCGTTACTCCCAGAATGATCGGGGTCAAAAAGAAAGCCGGGAAGAACACTCCGTTCCGGACCGAGGCGTTCATTGCCTGCATTGCGGCGATGGCTGTTCGCGGGTCTGTCGCGTCCAAGCCCCACACTGTCGAACAGACCCAGGCGTAGAAAAACCCGAAGATGGCACCGATGCTTAGGAGTGAAAGCATCGACATCGGCAAAAGCAACCGAGCCATTAAACCCGCTCCGCCCCGAGTTCCCGGTGTTGGCGCGCCGCTGACGCGACCAAGGCAAAGATGACCAGCGCAGCGAATTGACCGAGCAGTACCGCCGGGTAGATCAGGCCAAATTGAGCATCGAAGTATTTCTGCGGCCCGAAGGAAACCAGGGCCATGAGCGCTGCGAGAACGCTCATGATGCGTCCTGCCCGACTTTCCAGCGGCTGCACGATGATAGCCCCCAAAGCGACAGACATCGCGGCCCCAAGAAACGGAGCAATGCCGAACAAAGGCGTGGCGATGGGCGGGTGGGGCCTGATCCCGGCATATAAGGCGGACAGCATGATTCCCTGCAGAAGGATGAGTGTCGCCAGCGCGGCGATGACATGACGATTAGGTTGTCCCATTTGCTTCTCCAAAGCGTAACGGTGATTACGGTTGCATATATCCGTAATTATCGTTACGGTTTCTGTCAACATGCTGGAGACTAATTTTGCGTGAAGAGAAGCGATCCCTGCGTCAGCAACAGATCGAGGCGGCTGCATACGAAGTGTTGGAGGCCAAAGGGTACGGAGGAACGTCCATGCAGGGCATTGCCAAGCATGCGCGCGCCTCGAATGAGACGTTGTACAACTGGTACGGGGACAAACAGGGGTTGTTCCGCGCACTTGTCACAAAGAACGCTGAAGAAGTTAAAGCGCATCTGGAATCCGAACTGCAAACCGACAACGACGCACTTTCAATTCTGGGAACGTTGGGTCCGAAGCTTTTGGATTTGCTAACAGGTGATCGCGCTGTTGCCCTTAATCGAGCCGCAGCAGCCGATAGTAGCGGTGAACTCGGCGCGACGCTTTCAAAGGCGGGGCGGGAGGCAGTGTTTCCACTGCTCGAACGGGTGTTGCTGCGTGCCCGGGACGAGGGCGTGCTCAACTTCGAAAATACCAGAGAGGCTGTGGCGCTCTATCTCGACCTGTTGATTGGCGATCAGCAGATCAGGCGCGTCATAGGTCGCCTTCCTCAGCCATCGGAGACCTTTTGCCAAGAGAGGTCCGCGAGGGCTGTAAAGCTCCTCCGCGACCTTCTCGGCTAGACCCAAAACTACCAAAGGAAATCAAAACATGACGACCCTTCTCGCGCCCAATGCCTGCCAGACCATGGCCGATCTCCGCGTCCAAATCGACGCGATCGATACGGACCTGATAGGCCTGCTGGTCAAGCGGAGCCACTATATCGACCGGGCAGTGGATCTGAAGAAGATTGAAGGATTGCCCGCACGCACAACGGATCGGGTTGCTGCGGTGCTGGACAAGGTCAGCACAACCGCGTCGGAACAGGGGCTGGACCCAGACCTCGCGCACAAGCTTTGGGCTGAGCTGATCGAATGGTCGATTCAGCGGGAAATCAAGGAGCTTGGGCAATAATGCCTTTCGGAGACGCCAGCGGCGCAGATGATGGGGCGGACCTATGAAACTCATCCGCGATATCAGGGCCGCTGGGATTTTTCATAAGGCAGTGAAGTCAATGCAAGCAGGTGACTATCAGGGCGTTCTTGACCGCCTGGACGGGTTCCAAGCGCAACCATATTTCTTGGCCAAGGCGGAACTTTTTCGTGCAATGGCGCGGCATCGGCAGGACAGGTTTGCGGAAGCGGTTCACCACTACGACAACTTCCTGACCAACCATCTCGCTGACATGCCGCCAAAGGACCGTGTCTATGTGGAAGAGTACGGGAAATTCTTCAGAAGCCGTGCTCAAGCAAGACTTGATCCGTCAACGCCGTTGTATTTATCACTTGAAGAATTGAGAAAACTTGCAGAAAACGCGCCTTTTCTCACCCGCGCCGAGTTTACTTTTGGTAACTTGGCAGAAGCCGACCTTACCGGACAAATCTGACCTTCAACTTCTTGGCCAAATGGCGTCTCGGTCCGCATTGTGTGAGATCGACGAAGCCCTGAGTTCGTGCTTGCAGCGAATGTCCGGAATGCGGGCTGCGACCGCAGCATCTCGACCAGTCGGCAAATGGCAGGAATGGGCCGGTTTTCGATTTTCAAGGTCGAAGCAGTACAAGTTTTCTAATACAACATTCACGCAAACGCTGCATCGTTTGATACTTTGTTTCAAAAGCTGGTCATGCTCTGATGTAATCATGAAAATGAATAGAACCGCGCTAGCCTATGGGGCATTGTTGCTCGCAATGCTGATCAGCGCTGGGAACTTCTTGTTCGGCAATCTGGCAGTTAGTGAAGTGCACCCGGTTGTACTGACATTTTGGCGCTGCTTGATTGCGGCAATGTTTGTTTTTCCTCTTGTTATGAGAGGGCGGAGCAAACCGCTCCAACACTTCAAAAGAAGTTGGCTCCGCTTTACAATCCTTGCTTGCATTGGTGTGGTGGCGACGCCTTGGTTTGTATATTCAGCGCTCCGATCCAATGACCTAATAGATCTTGGCGCGGGGTACACCAGTGTGCCTTTGTTGACGATCTTGTTTTCTGCATTCCTGCTTAACGAACGCTTGCGTTCTGTCCAGTATTTGGGCGTAATAATTGCACTCATTGGGGCGCTGGTTTTTGCGTTTCGTGGTGATCTAGAAAACCTATTCAATTTCAACCCGCATCTCGCCTTCCTGTTGATGATAACGTCCAATGCTTGCCGCGGGCTATATTTGGTTCTTCTCAAAAAATGGAACATGCACCCCAGGCCTGACGAAGGCTTGTTCGTGATTTTCATTGTTGGAATTGTCGTTCTGCTGCCGTTTGTCGTGATTCACGAAGCTGGCACGGTTCAACCGTTAGACTATTCCTGGCAGGTCTGGGGCTCGATCTTGTTCATTGGAGTTGGCATGGGTGCTATCTATCTCCATTTGCTCAATTTCGGGACAAACGAAGTTGGCGCATCAACTGCTTCCCTATTTGCATATCTCGTACCGATACTCGTTGCGGTCGAAGCCGTTGCTCTAAAGGGTATGGACTTTCAGATTTATCAAGGCGTCGGCGGTGTGCTGATTATCGGTGGTGTTCTAATCGCAACCCGATTGCACAGTCGACCAGCTGCTACGGACCATCCGCCTCATTGATAGGTGCGCTGCCAGTGGAACGGTATCTGGCATCGTTTTTGGGTGCCGCGATTTGAATGGAATATTTTACCGCACTGCCCAGCCAACAAGACGCGAAGCTCAATCCGGTAAACCAGCTTTCATGAGGTCACCGACAAATTTGTCAAGATCGCGTTGTTGAAGGTTTTCGAACGCCAGACGGACGCGCGAACAAGACATGTCGGGGCGTTTTTCCTGGCTCTGGCGAATTATTCGTCTCGCCTCGTCTGTGGCTTTTCCCCGTATCAATATTGCCGCCAACACATAGCGGCCGAATGGATCAACCGATTTTCCCTCTAATGCTGTTCTCGCACAAGCCTCGGCCTGGTCAAATCTGTCGAGAAAATAAAGACAAAATGCTTTAGCCAACAACTTGATCTTGAAATATGGACCGGATGGGCCAAATCGGGTTGCGGTCTCAAAATGCGGTAACGCAAGCGTCGCCTGCCCATTTGCGAGATGCGCATATCCAAGGACCAAATGTGCGTTTGCTGCGCTTGGGTTGAGGCTGACTGCGAGTTCTGCCTCTGCTATCGCGGTGTCGTGTCTGTCAAACTGGGTGTATGCACGGGCGAGGCTGGCATGCGCGAAACTACTTTGTTCATCCAGTGCCACAGCGCGCTCTGCGTGATAGAGTGCACGTTCCTTCGCCCCTTCCCGATCATCGACCTGGTCAAAGAACAGTTTCCGAAGCTCGGCATTTGCCATCACTGCATGCGCAAGCGCATAGTCCGGCGTCATGTCGATGGTTCTGGCTAATATATCCTTTGCCTTTTGAGTATCTTCATCTGTGAATTTGAATAGATGCCACAGTGCTTTTTGAACTTTGTCCCAAACGTTGACCTCACCACGTTTTAGTCGGGCTTGTTCACGCAAGTCGAACCGCAACTCCCAATCTATATGCCCAACAACGGCCGAAGCGATTTCCTCCTGCAGGGAAAAAACATCATCCGTTTTGTGGTCCAGGCGATCGGCCCAAAGATCATGCCCATTCGATGTATCTACCAGATGGGCCGTTACGCGAACGCGTTGATCGTCATAGCGCACGCTGCCTTCCACCAAATAATGCGCCCCGAGACGTTGCGCGATTTCCTCGCCGGCTAGTGAAGCATCCTTGAGGAGCTTGGTGGAAGTGGGTGAGACCACCGACAGCCAATCCACCTTTGCAAGTTCGGTCACAAGTTCATGGTTGATGCCCGCCACAAATCCATTGTCGTCACTTTGCCCACTGATACAGTCGAATGGCAACACTGCGATTACCGGCTTTTGCGGCGTTGGAAGCTGAGTGACCATCTGATCAAACAGACGGTCTTTTTCGGCTGGAGGCTCGGTCATTGGTGCAAGGGTTTCGGCCTCAGGTTGAGAGCCTGACAAAGGTTCCAGTGTTGTCGGAAATCGAAACACAGGTCCGTGCCTGGGCCATTCGACATTGTTGAGTGTCATGTAGTCTTTGAGATTGTGAGCTGCGTACAAGAATGCGTGGCTGCGTGCACCGACGCTGAGGTTCTTGTGCGCGAAATTCAGGCCCACTGCTACACGGGCCAGCAAGTATTGGCTTTCCATAAAGCTGAGCCGATGGCTTTCGTGGCGCTCAACCCAACTCATAGCCCCTCGTCGGAGAGTTCTGACGAACTCGACGATGCCGACGTCATCTTGCCAAAGCCCCAATGTGTGGTGTTTTGAATGAAAGAGGCCAAGGTCATCAAGGATGGCATCCCATTGAGTAGGACTACAGTTTCCGCGTCGTGCCAGCAGGTATGCCAACTCAAAATACGCATGATCGTAAAACAAAAACTGGTTGTCTTCGTATAGCGCCAAATCGATCAGAAAATAATCAGGATCGCGGCTTTGGTGCGCTCGAACCAGTACATTGTACCCATGGAGATCCCCATGCACGCGACCTTGCGCCGCTCTGAGGCTCAATCGGCCTGGCAGTTTCTCGTCGCAGGCAAAAGCCAACGGATTCGGGTACCAATGACCTTCAAACATTAGGCAACGTTCGTTCGGATCATGACCGCAAACATCCGAAAGGAACTGGTGTAGACGACCTAGATCGGGATCCAGTCTGTAGCCGAGCCATCCGGAAAGAAGATCCCGGGGCGAGTGCAATCCGGGTGCCATTTCATAATCGACGTTCCAGTCGTCAAGGAGACTTCTCGACAGCCGCTGAAGAACGTTCAAGGCGAGCTCGTAGCCACAATCGTTCCAGGGAAGCGAATACTCAAGTCCTTGCGCCACGACCGTGGAAAGGATCGCGATCTTACGGTCGTGTTCCAAAGAATGGACGATGCGTGCCAGATGCTTTGATCCAAACGCAGGAACCGCCTCGAACGCCTCCAGATGCCTTTGGTTTTCGGCTTTTTCTTTCCATTCCGGATCGGGAAGGGCGTCAAATTTGAGAATGGCCTGACCACTGAATCCATCGCATGTAATGTCGACAATATAGACAAGGGCACCGGACTTACCGGCGCTTACCTGACGGTGAAAGTAAACTTCATTCTCTACTGACCACTTGTCAGTTATCAGTGGCAGAAGCTCGAAATATGCTTCAGGCCATGAGAGATCATCGATGGCGGGCATTAACGTCACTCCGCAGAAGTGCGGCCAAGGAAGGTGTATATCTGTAAGGCGGCACCGTTTCCCGACATGATACACAAGCAATAGTGTGAACCAAGGCGTTTAAATCGACCGGTCAGAGCTTTCTACGCGACGGCTGGATCTGCCCTATAGAGCCCGAAGGGCTGCAACATGCGTGAAAGTCCGCTTTGAACGAGAAAAATACCGATGAGCAATTGAACGCGATCAATGATTGCATTCGGCCGCTCCTAACAAGTTGCGGAAAGAAATCTCGGTATCCCCAGAGCTTTCAACGTCGACGTGTAGATTGAACCAAGTTGGCTAAGCCAATTCGCCGACCATCGATTTCAGGTGGCGCATGTCCGTACCGCAGCACCCTCCAAATACTTGAATCGACGGATTCTGCCGGGCAATCGAGGCAATTTGTTTGCCAAGTTCAATTGGATCGCCTTCGTCCAGCTCATCCGCTTCGTCAAGTTCCGCATGCGAGCAACTCGAAGCGTTAGCCACCAGGCCTCTAAGTCGGGGGTGGTTGCCAAGCGCTCTGCCGAAATGGGTCGGATGAGCGCAGTTGACCATGAAAAACAGCGCCGCGGAGTCGGTTGCCCCGTCGATCTGATCAATTACGTCCACAAGTTTGGTTCCGTCTGCCAGGCGCCCGTCTGTCTCAACAACCAGAGACATTATGATTGGCAGATCAGCGTCTCGGGCGGCGAGGATGCATCCCGCTGCCTCGCTGAGACGGTTGAATGTATAAGCGGTGACCAGATCGACGCTTGTGTCTTTCAGGCTTTGCATTTGAGCGGCGTGGTATTGACGTGCATCTTCGACGGATACCGGCGGGATGTCGGCGTAAGGATCATAACGTGGACCGATGCAGGCCGACACCAGTACATCATTGCGTGCGGAAGCTTGGCGCAGTTCTTCCATTAGACTGACCGCATCTTTGTTTACTTCGGCGAGCCGTTCTGCATCGTACCCCAAGGGCGCTGCCCGGTCGGCGTTCGCCATCCATGTGGGCGCATCAAGGATGCATCCGACATTCATTTCACGGGCGAGATCGACAAGTGCCTGCATTTGACCGGCCAGTATTGCCCTAGTGCTAGGTTCTTCCAGCAATGGAAACGACGCGAAACCGGGTAACTCAACTCCATGATTGAATATCAGGTCGGTGCCAGTGCCGGCGTAAACCAGAAAGGTCTTATCACCTTCGAGTGAGAGCTGTCGGGCCATTCTGATCTACGCCTATTGCCGTTATGCTTTCACAAGAAACCTACATTGTCTTGGGCCTCCTGTGAACCTTAGGGCGGCGACAGGGTGTCTGCCGTGAGAATGACCTCATCTTCCCGGGCAACTCGCAACCTCAGCGAACGCCCCCTTCGGCGGGCTGAACCGCGGATACATCAAGCCATTGCCAATGGCCGATTTGGGCCACCTCGTCGGGCAGATTTACCCGTCAGCTTAACTTTCTGTGTCCGATCTAACGACCGTGAAGGCCCAATCTCGAGATTGTATTAGCGCTTTCCCCACACACTATAAGTGGACGGTCATCAGCATTTTTGCTGATTGTAAATGCTTTGAAGGCCCTTAAGATGAGTGACATTTTTTAGCGAGCCAAATGAGAATCTTATGGATCATCCAGCTTTTGGCGATACTCGGTGTTCCCGCCAGTGCTGACGAGCAACGTATCGAGATCAACAATGTCTACCCTCTGAACCAAGAGAACTTTGATCTTGGTGATCACATTTTTCACCTGACGGACAACACGGGTGGTTTCGAAGTAATTGAAGGTCCAATGGATGACGGGCCCGCCAGATGTTTGGGTTCGGGATTTGGGTTCGAAGACGGCACCAACTCGATCAATGGTATATGCGTATTCGGTGAAGGTGATGATACTTTTATCATGCGATGGAAGGCCGGGGAAAAAGGCGAGGCAAACACTTGGGAAATCGTCTCCGGGACAGGGCGCTACGAAGGAATGACTGGCAGCGGTATCGCGACAACAGACATCGCCTCAGCATACCAAGCGCTGCCCCTGAGGCGAACTCACATTGTCGGAACAGTGGAAATCCCTGACTAAGACGGCTGCGCTTCAGTATCTGCACAGTTTCGATTGGTCTCGAACTTTGTCGGTCTTAAGTGGCTATCGCGGCTTGGTCTAAATCCTTTCGGGATCACTTGCATTATTGCGGCGTACGTCCGCTTGGTCCCCGCGAAATGTGAGTTCGTGTTTCGCCCTCCGGCAACTCAAACCATCATCCTGAAGGATCAAAAGCCGTTGAAGCACTAACAATCAACTTGAACCAGTCAGGTGAGGCTGCTCCGCAAAGTTGAATTCTGCACCAACGCCGTCTCGAAAGAATCCTTTTCGTAATATGGTACGGTCAGACATTAGGTGAGGACCAGATATGCTCGAAAAAGTAACAACTGCATTGTCCATGTTTCTGATTTCGGGACAGGCCATTGCGCTTGATTGCGGCGAAGTAACCAAACCCTGCAGAATAGACACTGGTGAGTACCATATCACCCTTCCAGATGAATGGCGGGGCGGGCCAGTCGTGATACATTTGCATGGCTATGGCGGGTCCGGAGCAAAGGTGCTCAAAAACAAGCAGTTCGTCGAAGCATTCACCGCGCGGGGCTATGCGTTTGTGGCGCCGACCGCACTGCCATGGCAGGAAAGCAAACCCGCTGACTGGTCGGTTCGGGATGGGTGGATCACCTATCCCCGCTCTGATGTCAGGTTTCTCCGTGACGTGCTGGCGGATGTCGCGACCCGCGCAAAAGTGAATCCGAACCAGGTGTTGCTTACAGGGTTCTCACGAGGTGGTTCCATGGTGTGGGAAGTTGCGTGCCTCGCACCAGATCTGGCGCGTGGCTATGCCCCTGCTTCCGGTGGCTTCTGGCTCCCAATGACGCACGAGTGCCTCGGGCCAGTTCACATGCTTCACACACACGGTTTCACTGACAAAGTTGTGCCGCTTGAGGGCAGATCAATACACAATGAAGAATTCGATGTCACCATTACCCAGGCCGATATCTGGGAAGGTCTTGCGTTGTGGCGCCAAACTAACGAATGCCAACACAACGCGGCGGAAAACGAAGTGAGAGCCAATCTCTGGCGCAAACGGTGGGAATGCGAACACGGTAGTCTTGAACTCTTTTTGCACGACGGCGGACACGGCTACCCAAAAGATTGGGGCACGATGGCGCTCGACTGGTTCGAAGGTTTGGAAAACTGACGAACCACGAAATCACAGCGGTCGTGTCAGCTTAGCTAAAACTAGTCCGGTTGCTCTGAGGCACACCGTGCCGGTTAAACCTTTCTAATACTTAAAGAAAATTTCCCAGATAGCAGCAATGATGACACTGATGCCAGCGGCGAATACCAATGCGATTGCGCTGAAGAACAAACGCGGCTGGCTGGAGCGGCGGATAATCGAAAAATGAACTCTTATCTGGCCTCTAAGCAAACCAACTGCTGCCATCGATATTGCAAAAAAGTCGAGTGCCAGCGCACTGGACCCGCCCTATAGCCGTTTCCATTACTCACTCTCAGCCACTGACAGCAGTAACCCGGTTAGGACAAATAGCGCTGCGAAGAGCCACATCAAATACATAAAAATCATCGACCCGATGACCGCACGCCTTGGTCAATCCAGTAATTGACCAAGGCTGCATCCGCAAGCTCACCGAGAGCAGGATGGTCGCTGAAATGATACAGAAACCTCAACACGGCCTCGTTCTGTGCAGGCGTTAACTGGTTGAACTTGGACTTCCTGAACTCGTGCAGCATTTCATTCGATGTGCCTAGGTTGAGTGCCAGCAGAATGCTTTCACCGGCATATTCCGGGCTGTCTGAGTTTTGTAGATTCCAAATCAGATACGCGGGCAAGTAGTACTGAAAGCCGTGGGGGCAGCGTAACCGTGTACGATCATTTGATCGGTCAACTCATGCCATTTGACCCCGCCATAGAATGCAAGAATATCCACGTCATCCAAACATTCGGGGTGAAGAAGTTCATCATCAGCAGGTGGCTCAAGGCCATCAAACGCAGCAATGATCTGTGTTGCAAGAGCTTCCGTTGTTGTCGTTACCTTTGGCATGGTGACATATTAATCTGGCTGAAACCCCGAAATCGAGTGATTGCGATGGACACCGGACAGAGGCTTTTTCAGGACATTGTTCGAAGTTCAGCAGCGGAGACGAAGAAGCTACTTTGGGGCAGCACAATTGGGATGTATGTGTAGAAGTGTATTGAGGAAGCCGGGTGTCCCTAGTGTGATACAAAGAGCGCCCTTGACCGATTTGGGAAGAAGATGATGAGTGGCGATTCTGAAACCTACCAAGGAATCTGCTATTGTGGCGCATGTAGTGTTTCTGCTGCCGGTAAGCCGATGGTCATGGCATATTGTCATTGCCACTCTTGCAGAAAATGGCATTCGGCGCCTGTCAATGCTTGGTGCCTCTGGTCGGCAGACAATGTCTCATTGTCAGGACCGACGGTTCAATCGGACAAGAATGATGAAAGCCATCGTGTTTCCTGCGGCAAATGCGGGGGGGCGTTGGTAAATATCAAACCCGGAAAGGACATCGTCGCGGTCTACGCAATGTCGCTGGATGAATCTGGGATGAGCTTCGAGCCGGCCTTTCACATCTTCTACGGCGAGCGTGTTTTCGACATGGCCGATGGCCTGCCAAAGTGGAAGACGGTTCCGACATCGTTCGGAGGGGATGGTGTCGCTATGCCCGAACCGGACAAAACCGGTTGGATTTCCTTGAACAGGCGAGCCCAAGGGTGAAGCGCAAACTTACCTCGATCCTGGCGGCTGACATTGTCGGCTTCTCGCGGCTTGTGGAAGCCGCCGAAGAAGCCACGCTGGCGCGTCAGAAACAACTGCGTCTGTCCGTGTTCGACCCCGGCATCGAGCAGGCTGGGGGTAAGATCATCAAGTCGACAGGCGATGGATTTCTGGCCGAATTTTCAAGCGTTGTGGAAGCGGTTCGCTTCGCGATATCTGCACAAGAAGCCGTTCGCGCAGAGGAAGAGTCCGTGCCTCAAGATCGGCAGATCAGTTACCGCATGGGCCTTCACATGGGCGATGTGGTTGTTGATGATGGTGATATCTATGGCGATGGTGTGAATCTTGCGGCTCGGTTAGAAGGCGCAGCCCCGACGGGCGGGATCTGCATCTCTGCTGCTGTCCGTGACCAGATTGTTGGCGTAATGGACGAGCTGTTCGCTGATGTCGGTGAGTTGACACTGAAAAACATCTCGCGCCCGACCCGCGCCTTTGTCTGGCCTCCCGACCAACGTGGTGCACTGAACAGTGCCACCACACCGTCCATCGGGGTTACGTCCAAAAAACCAACGATAGCCCTCGCTGCGTTCGAAGCTCTCGGCAGCAATGACGATGCAAAGATGCTGGCCGAAGCCTGCAATCATACTGTGGAGGCGGCGCTTGCCAATCTGACGGGATTGGATCTGATCGCCCCCGACGCGGACCCGGATCATATCGCCACGGCGGTGTTTCAGGCCTCCGGCAACCAGGTCCGCGCAACACTTAAGCTGCGTGAGACGAGCACGTCAGCAACCTACCTGACCCAGCGGATGAACGGTGATCTTTCCGACCCTTTCGCGGCAGAAGATCTGTTGTCTGGGGAAATCGCAACAACGATCCGATACGGAATTCTGCAGCGAATTGCTGAGGGCGCAGCGGAAACGGAGACAAACGACCCCGAGGCAATGCTGAACCTTGCGGGGCATTACATGATGGGATCGCAGCCCGAAGAATGGGAGGCGGCCGGCCATCTGTTGGACAGGATCCTGACGGTCCAGCCACGCAATTTCATGGCCGTTGGGATGAAGGCGAACACGTTGATTGGCGAATTGGTTTGGGGCTACCGTCCGATAAGCCCGGAGGATATCGAAGCCGCTGACGCCGGGCTGAGCAAGGCGGTGTCGTTGAATGATCAAAGCGACTACGTGCACCTGATCCGGGGGATTTTTCACTACGGTATCACCGGCGATTTGGATGCGGCGGTGCGGTGTGTTGAACGCGGGTTCGAAATCAGTCCGCAGTTCGCCCAGGGGCATATGGTACTGGGCTGGATCCAGAACTTGATGGGCCAACCAGAGCTGGCGCTGAAGTCCATCAAAAAGGGCTCGTTTTCTCTGGCCAAGAACCGGATTTATCACCGCGTCCCACAAGCGTTGGCCCAGACTTATCTGGTTATGGGCGACTTCGAGAAAGCTATCGCCAACGCCAACCGAGCGCTGCAAAATTCGCCGGGACTACCGGTCGCACAATTGTATCTTGCCAGCGCGGCTGGTCAGGCTGGTCTACCTGATCAAGGAGAAAGGGCGCGGGATGCCCTAATTGCGTCAAATCCGGACTTCCGAGTTAGCGGCGTGCGCAGGTTCCATTTTCAGGACCCAACACGTTGGGACGCTATCCTGGATGGGCTTCGCTCGTTGGGGCTGCCCGAATAGAAGCTCGCCCGAGTTTGTGCCACAAGCATTTTAAACTGGATGCGAAGATCGTCTTCCAACTCCACGAGATGCGCGAATGATCATAAACCTAGTTTTGGATTAGCGGGCAGCGAAAGCGCTCAATTCGGAATATCGGCAATTGCTCCGATCAGATTCAGCACTTCATGCGTCTCTCGATTAACCTCATAAACGTAGTCTCCGGTTAGAACGCAAACTCAACTGGCGCGTAGTTAATGCTTGCTTGAAAGCGCCATGGTTGGCACTTTCTCTGGGGAAGCCATTTGTATCTGCGGATCCGTTGACCAAAATGTTTTGGCATGTCGCTCATAGGCGCGGGAGTGGAAAAAACACTGGAGATCGAGCACATACTGACATTCGACAGACCAGTTGATGAGGTCTGGACCTTGTTGTCCGACTCACAGCGTATGCACGCCATCAGCAGCGCCGGGTTCTCTCCATATGAAGCTGAAGATGTGGTTACGGCAGATGGATCAATCGAACGCGCAGCGTACAAGAAAATTGGTCTGATTAAGCTTAGATGGCGAGAGAGAATGGGGGAATGGGCTGTCCAAAAGTATTTCAGCCAAACCCGCCTGTTTGAAACTGGTCCCTTTAATGAGCTGACGGTCCATGTCCATTTCGATGAAAACGATGGGAAAACCACCGTCAAAGGTATTTTTCTTGCGCGATGGAGTAGTTTGCTCGGGACCGCTCTTATTCGCCTCGGTGTCCTTCACTGGATGACGCAGCAGCCGGTTAAAGCCATGCGCCAGACCATGGCCGAGTACGAGAACCTGCGTCTGCCGGTCCCGCGGGGCGAGTTGCATAAAGTATCCGGACGGGCCAAGCAACGTTTGGCGGAGGCGATGGAGGAGATCGACCAAGGCCCGTTTGGTCACGGATTGACCGGTGCGCTAAGCAACTTCCTGTTGAAAGCTGATCCGCATTCTTTGCGCCGCATTCGTCCATTGAAACTGGCAAGTGCCTGGGGCGTGCCAGAACAACAAATTATCGAAACTTGCATTGCTGCCCATAAGGCAGGCGTCCTCAGCATGCGGTGGGTCATCCTTTGCCCGCGTTGCCGCGATGGAAAAGCCGATGCAGAAAACCTCGCCGATGTTCCGGACGCGGCGCACTGTTCGTCGTGCAATGTCGATTTTGACCGGGATTTCGTGAACAATGTCGAATTGGTGTTTAGCCCGTCTGCATGGCTCCGGACATTGCCACGCGGAAGCTTTTGCATGATGGCCCCTGCCAATGTGCCACACATCAAGTGGCAGGAAGCAGTTGCGTCGAACCAGGCCCTTGAAAAAGAACTGGCTGTGCCAGCGGGGCAATACCGCATTCGGACGGTTGAGGCAGGTGGTGAAATTGTTGCGGATTACGATGGTACGTCCTGGGTTGGTGTGACGCTGACGGGCGATACTGTTCAAAGTGATCCGACACGGTCTGGTCGCACAATTTCAGTTCGCAATGATGGGTCAGAGCTACGGACAATCGTGGTGGAAAACGCCAAGTTCAGCAAGAACAGGCTGACGATCGGCAGGCTTGCCACTTTGCCAGCTTTCCGCGATTTCTGTCCCGATCAATTACTCGGGGCTAAACAGACGGCGGGGATTGGTCAGGTTGCTATCCTGTTTTCTGATCTTGAGAAGTCTACTGCGCTTTATGAATCCATTGGCGATGCGTCAGCATATGCGCTTGTGGTTTCGCATTTCGAGGTCATGGAAAAGTGCGTGCGAAAACACGGTGGCATCGTGGTGAAAACTATCGGTGATGCAGTTATGGCCGCGTTCTCTGACGGTGAAGCAGCGCTTCAGGCTGCAATTGACGTCCAGCGCGAGATCACCGAGTTCAATGCACTGAATAACCACCCTGATCTGAAACTCAAGATTGGCATCCACGAGGGGACTTGTGTCGCCATGCGCTCAGACCAGGGACTGGATTTCTTTGGAAGCACAGTAAATCTGGCCGCGCGTCTTCAATCGAAAGCGGAAGGTGGAGAGGTAGTTTTGTCACAGGAATTGGCACAAACAGAATTGCTGGATTCGGTCCGGCAGCGCGAGTTGATATGGGACGAAGCAAGCTTGTCTGGGTTTGACACACCAGTGAAGTTTGTACGGGTGTCGTGTTGAGATATGGCATATCGGTCTGCTAATGCTCCGATTTGCTAGGAGATCTGGTCTTCTGGATATTCAAAGGTCCCTATCCAATCTTGGTAATTTCCGTGACGGTTGCGTCGCCCTAACCGACATTTTCCGCAACGCTTCTCAGAAGTTCGCTTTCGGAAAGTCGCGTCGTAGAAAAATCGGCCCCAAATACAGCAGCTAAGGGCCATTCGTGTCGGGATGAGCGACCTGTCGGGCGAACATGCTGCGAACGATAAAATGGCGACAAGGAGCCCAAAGCGGTTGCGCTTTCCTGATAGGACCTCCTTGCTCTGATTATCTGGCTGACAGTGCTCTCTTTGCAGGCTAGCTTCCAACAAGCGGGGAGAGAACTATGGAAAAGAGGCTTGCTGCGGTGCTAGCGGCTGATGTTGCCGGATACTCGGCGTTGATGGATCAGGATAGGGACGGAACACTCAAAGCGCTCAAGGCTTTCCGAGAGGATCATCTAATACCCGCTTTGGCAGCCCATGATGGGCGACTGATCAAAAGCATGGGCGACGGATGGATTGTTGAGTTTCGCTCTGCATCAGCCGCAACAGAATGCGCGATTGCTGTTCAGATCGCTGACCGACCACAGGAAATCCAAATCCGCATCGGCATACATACCGGCGAAGTCGTTTCGGAAGGTGATGACATATTCGGTGACGGTATCAACATAGCTGCCCGTCTCGAGGCAATAGCGAAACCGGGGCAGATATTGCTTTCTGATACAGCACATAACAGCCTGGACAGGAACGCCGCCGCCTCGTTCTCTGGCGGCCAGCAGACTGAGTTGAAGAACATTGCACGCCCAGTTGGTGTGTGGCATTGGCCTATCGGTTCGGCGGTTACAAGTCCAACTGTCAATTCTGAGAAACCCGGTATTGCTGTGCTGCCGTTTGACAATATGTCGGGCGACCCGGAGCAAGAGTTTTTCGCTGACGGAATAACCGAGGACATCATAACAGAGTTGTCTCGGTTTCGTTGGTTGATGGTCGTGGCGCGAAACTCATCTTTTACGTTTAAAGGTAAGAGCACCGACATTCGCGAAGTCGGGCAGGCGCTCGGCGTGAGATATGTGCTGGAGGGGTCGGTGAGGCGCGCAGGCCAGCGTCTTCGGATAACAGGACAGTTAATTGATGCCGAGAATGGCAGTCATCTTTGGGCCGATCGTTTCGATGGGTTGCTGGACGATGTTTTTGACCTTCAAGATCAGGTCACACAGGAAGTTGTCGCGGCGATCGAACCGTCCGTTCGCCATGCCGAGACGGTCCGCGCTCGGGAAAAACCGACAGAAAACCTCGATGCGTATGAACTTTATCTCCAGGCCCAGTCACATTTTCACCTGTTGACGGACGAAGACAACCGTGAGGCCATTCGCCTTACACGTTTGGCGTTGGAGCGCGATCCTGATTATTCGTCGGCAGCTGGATTGCTTGCGTGGTTGCATATCCAAAGGATGGTGCAGGGGCTGAAACCGATTGACGAAGGGCCAAAGGCTGCCGTCGCCGCAGCGGAACGTGTATTGTTAAGTGATCGCGCGGATGGAATTGCGTTGGCTTACGCCGCACACTCGATCTCGATGCTTGCACAAGACCTGCCGCGCGCGCGCGCAGTTTTCAAACAAGCACTAGCTGAAAATCCGAACGCCGCGATCGTTCACATGCTTGCTGGCATCAATCTGAATTTTCTCGACAGACCCGAAGAAGCTCTGGAACACGCGACACACTCGATCAATCTCAGTCCGAAAGATCCATTACGACACGCAGCATATGTCGGGCAAGCCTCCTCATTTTTCCAACTTGGCCGCTATGGTGAAGCCGTACAAGCCAACCGAAACGCCTTGGCCATTAGGGCGAAATTCGTGATTACGCATCTCATGCTCATCGCATCCTTGGCTCAAAACGGAGACCTGGAGTCAGCAAGGGCTGCGGTAGCTGAACTGAAGGAACTTCGTCCGGATCTCGACATCAAGGAGCAAACGAGACTCCCCATATTCAGCGTTCCCGCATGCTCGGGGCAGTGGCGGGATGGATGGCTGAAAGCAGGCCTCCCAATCTGAGAAAGCAAAACCTGGCATGCGATCTAATCCGGCGGCTTCGTCCGCTTTGCAGTCGTCGGCCCCGCGAAAATGCTGCGAGATCGGTCAATGACCGCTTCGGAGAAGCTGCATTGCGGCGTCGCCTGATCTGACGAATGGCTGGTAAGGGCCGTTCGCCTCCTTCGGAAATTTCGATGGAAGAGGCGAGCTTCGCCGACCACAAACGGTAGCGGCATGCGAAATCCTCCTGGAAATTGGAGTGCAAATTTGTGATCGAAACCGAGTGCAAAGTTTGTGGAAGTAAGCCCGAATTTTCCCTGCAATTTCGTGCGCCGCAGTACAAGATTTCACCCAAACCTACCCTGTCTGAGGTGGCTCTTACACAGTGAGTTATGGCCGCTTGTCATCATAGCTTGATGGGTCGACGAACCTTCAGCCTCGCAAACAAACCATTTTGCGTTTTCCTGCTGTGAACACACGTCCCTCATGCAAACAGCAAAACAAAGGGAACACGATGAATAAAGATGTTGGATTGTTCAAACTTCTGGCTGATGCCGTCGCCAACGGCCGCTTGATCCTCAACGAAAAGGACAGGCGCGTCCGATTTGAACTCTTTTCAGAGTTCTGCTCGGCAAGCGGCGTACTGATCACCCGGTGGGATTGGGTTGACCGCCAAGGGCGCCCCGGATTGATGCCGATTATCGATCAGGTCGAGTTTGAATGTTCAAGGATTACCTTTGAGGAGTTGTTCGAAGGTTCACGTGATTACGAGGCAGCGGTCATCGACCTTTTGCAAGAGCGTTTAGCGCCGGAACGGCTGTACACGTTCGATCCGGACTACGGACAGAGCGGCCCATACCGTGATTGAAGAGAAGTTTGGAACTTTAGGTAAACACGAGGGCCGAATCATTTAATAAAGACTGCAAAAAAAGCCCAGAAGTTGCGTCAGAGGGCTGATGGTTGATCTTGATCTCTTTGGCACCTTGGCCAATGGCGAAATGCCCTCAAATTGGAAAGAGTTTTCCGCACGTTTTTTGCGCGTAGGCAAATTTTTTTGGGGGGCAGACGGTGATCAGCCCCACTTGTGTGGTCCAAGTTGATTGTTAGTGCATGACCGGCCTTTGGTCCAATTGAACGATGGTTTCCGGGGCTGGCGGTTTATATCCCAGAGCACTG
>NZ_WVQV01000025.1:0-2282 GCF_013110585.1 Ruegeria sp. HKCCD6119
GAAACCTCGTCTGCACATGCCCCCCAATGGACGCATACGCAGACGCCGCGGAATAGGGAACCGGGCGTAGCAATCCGCGGTTTGCCCTGGCGGATTGAAATCCGAAAATGAGGGCAGCGTCCAGCGAGGCGCTGCCTCTCGTCAATTCGATGGAGGAACAATGAAACACTATGTCCTCGCAAATGATCGCGCCGACCTGGCAAAGACCGGGCCGGAGGTGCCCGAAAGAATAAAACACATCGATGTTATCCTCAGCGACACCCGGGCGCTGGCATCGGCCGAGATCGTCGTCGAGTTCTATCACGCTCTGAACAGCCTGGTCGAAAACTGCTCTTACGTCGTCAATCTCCGGGTGTCCGGAAATGACTCGGTTGGCGGGCCTCTTTATTGGGCAGGTCGGACGGCGATATTCTGGGGCGACCTGGAGAACAACTGGGACGTCTCCGGTTCGCGCAGAAGCTGGATTTCGCAAGTTCTCAACCTGTCTTCAAGGACCGTTCTGGTCGGTGGAGCTGTCCTGTTGCTGGTGCAACTGGGCAGAGCGGGCCGAAACATCGTCGCGGTTCACCCGAACTTTGCCGCGGCCGCGCTGGAAAGCGGATTGGAAAGCTGCGGTGCGGCAACCAATCTGGCCGCCGACGGGCACCCCCACAGCGCGACCAGCAGACTGAGCGCGTTGCGGTTGTTGTCCGAATTCGTGTCCTTGGATCACGGAGAGCATATTGCGGACGCATTGCGCAGCTATATCGGCCTGACCGAACCTACGCAAAAACACGAAAGCAGGTTGGCCGCCCGGTTGGTGCACAAGGCAAAAGGCGATCTTCTGGTGGTGCGCACTTTGGATGCGATGCAGGAGAACATCGAAGATCCTCTGACGATCTCCGATCTTTCCCGTTTGCTCAAAACCTCGACGCGGCAGCTGCAACGACGGTTCCTGAGCAAAACCGGAGCAAAGCTTCTTTCCACGTACAAGGAGCTTCGTCTGGAAAGGGCGCAGAACCTGTTGCAGTTCACGAACATGTCGCAGATCGAAATCTCGGCAGCCACCGGTTTTTCATCGCCCGTCGCATTGAAACGTGCGTTTCAACGCTGCTACAAAACCAGCCCGGATGATGTCCGGGACCGTCGGTTCACGGGTTCGATGGCGCCGGAAGGATCCTAGCACTTCTTCGGCTTGCGCAACCGGCGATGACATCGCGTGGGCAGTTTGCCCACGCAACACTGGTTTGGTTCACGCCGCAGCAATCTGGCTTGCCTTTTCCACCAGCACTTCGGCCTGACGGATGGAGGCGTAATCAATCAGTCGACCATCCAGCGAAACGGCGCCTTTTCCGTCTGCCTCGGCCTCGGCCATGGCAACAAGAATTCGCTGCGCCTTGATGACCTCGGCGTCGGACGGCGACATCACCTCGTTCGCCAGCGCGATCTGGCTTGGGTGAATGGCCCATTTGCCCTCGCAACCCAGAACGGCGGCACGTTTTGCGGCGGCCTTGTAACCGTCCGGGTCCTGAAAATCGCCAAAAGGCCCATCAATCGGACGCAGCCCGTTGGCGCGCGCCGCAACCACCATGCGGGCCAGAGCATAATGCCACATGTCACCCCAATGGGTCTGGCGACCGTCCTCGGGGTCCGCATCGGTCAAAACAGAGTAGTCCGGGTTCACACCACCGATGATCGTGGTTCGCGCACGGGTCGAGGCCGCATAGTCGGCCACACCGAAGTGCAAGCTTTCATTGCGCTTGGATGCTGCCGCAATCTCACTGACATTCTGCATGCCAAGCGCGGTTTCGATGATGTGTTCGAACCCGATCCGTTTTTTGTAACCCTTGGCGTCTTCGATCTGGGTCACCAGCATGTCGACCGCATACACATCTGCGGCTGTCCCGACCTTGGGGATCATGATCAGGTCCAGCCGTTCACCCGCCTGTTCGACCACATCGACGACGTCGCGGTACATGTAATGCGTGTCCAGACCGTTGATCCGAACCGACATGGTCTTGTTACCCCAATCGATGTCGTTCAGCGCCTGAATGATGTTCCTGCGGGCCTGTTCCTTTTCATCGGGCGCGACGGCGTCTTCCAGATCAAGGAAAATGACGTCTACATCGGATTTGGCTGCCTTTTCGAACATTCCGGGTTGGCTGCCGGGCACGGCCAATTCACTTCGGTTCAGGCGTGCTGGGGCTTGGTCAATGGAATGAAAGCTCATAGGTTCGGGTCCTTCGTCTTACAGGTTCGGATAGATCGGGAATTTGGCGCAGAGGTCTGCGACCTCGGCCTTG